>NZ_CP119862.1:3686588-4301019 GCF_029338175.1 Citrobacter enshiensis | reverse complement strand
CATAATGGGCTGATGGCGATTGCCGCCGCACGTCACGTGGGCGTGATGCCTGCTGATGCCGCTAACGCGCTAGGATCGTTTGTCAATGCGCGTCGCCGTCTGGAACTGCGCGGGCAGGCCAATGGCGTGACGGTATATGATGATTTTGCGCATCATCCAACGGCCATTCTTGCGACCCTTACCGCCCTGCGCGGTAAAGTGGGCGGCACTGCGCGGATCATCGCGGTACTGGAACCTCGCTCGAACACCATGAAGATGGGGGTCTGCAAAGACGATCTGGCGCCGTCGTTAGGACGTGCGGATGAAGTGTTCCTGCTGCAACCGCAACACATTCCGTGGCAGGTCGCAGAAGTCGCGGAAGCGTGTGTACAGCCTGCGCACTGGCATGCCGATGTGGATACATTAGCGGATATGGTGGTGAAAACCGCCCAGCCAGGCGACCATATTCTGGTGATGAGTAACGGTGGATTCGGTGGGATCCATCAAAAACTGTTAGACAAACTCGCGGCGAAAGCGCAGCAGTGATCGACTGAATGTAATGTCATGATGGCCAGCGTAACCCTGCTGGCCTTTTTTATTCCTTCGCCCTGGCTGCGAAGGCTTTTTTTACGCTTTTTACGACGAATAACGGATCCCGGAACACCCTTCATGATGCCTGACTCCCTGAATCCCGATGTGATTTACCATAACGGTAAAATTTATACGGCAGATAAGTCCGATCAATTTTGTGAAGCTATCGCCATCAAACAAGGCTATATCACCGCTGTCGGCAGCAGTCATGAACTGCTGGCGCTGGCGGGGACGCAAACGGAAGTGATTGACCTTGAAAAAAGGGTCGTTCTGCCGGGACTTATCGACAGTCATATGCATCCATTCTGGGGAGGCAAGCAGCTTCGCGGCTGTAACCTGAACTATGCGGCGCTGACCGTGGAAGAGACGCTGGCGCTTCTCCAGCAGCACCTTGATGAGGATCCGCTGAAGGAAGAAGACGACTGGCTATCGGTGCGTGCGTGGCAGCGTCAGGCGATGATCCCGGCGGGTGCCGACATGTGTCGTCAATCGCTGGATACGCTGAACACGCGCCGCCCGGTGGTGCTTTTTTCCAATGACTGCCATACGCTGGCAGCCAACAGCCGTGCGCTGGAGATGCTGGGCATCACCGAAGAAACCCCGGTTCCGGCGGATGGCAAAATCGGCCGGGATGAAGAGGGGCGTTTAAACGGAATTCTGGAGGATGCGCCAGCCATGCGCGCTTTCGACAGCATTCCAACCGGTACGCCGGAACAGTGCGTTCTGATTGCCCGTCACGTTCAGCGGGTGCTGAATCAGCAGGGCGTGACCACGGTCATGGATACCCGGGTGTACGAAGAGCAGCTGAAGGCGTTCGCCGTTCTGCGCGATAGCGGCGAGTTAACCCTTCGGATGTGCGGCGCGCGTGAAATTACGCCGGACAGCGTTGCCGGTCCACAGGATGCCGCCCGCGCGCTAGATGAACTGGTCGCCTTTAACCAACGCTGGAATGATCCTGTGTGGCAGCCTGCGCCTGGCTTTGGCGTCAGTCATGTGAAGTTCTTTGTCGATGGTGTGTTGCAACCGCCTACCATGACCGCATCGCTGCTTCAGCCCTACCGTAAAAACAGAGGGACGCACGCACAACCTGACTGGCAGCCGACAGAAGACTACGGCGATCTCTACTTCACCCCCGAGGTATTTAATGCGCTGGTTAAGGAGTGCGGACGCACCGGCGTTCACCCGCACATGCATACGGTGGCGGAAGGGGCGATAGAGATGGCGCTTGATGCGTTGCAGGAGATGCGTCAGGCCTGGCCGCAGAAAGACGTCCGTCCGGGTCTTGCGCACAATGAACTTGCGGCGGCGCATCAGTATGCCCGTTTTGCTGAACTGGATGTCACGGCGGTACTCTCCTATCAGTGGGCGGGATTACCGGCGGTGTTGATTGATGAAGAGCGCGCCATGCTGGGTGAAGCGCGTTTCCCGCATCTTGAACCACAGGGGCGATTCCTTGATGCTGGCGCACGTCTGGCGTATGGCAGCGACTGGCCAATCGACCGCCTTGATGAGTGGTATAACCTGCAAATTGCCATGACGCGCCGGGCGTGGGATGCCGAAGGCAACCCTGCGGGGCCACGTCTTGATAATGACCGCAATTTAACACTGACAGAGGTGTTGCGCTCCGCCACGATCGATGCGGCCTACATGATTGCCCGTGACGGTGAGGTCGGCTCTCTCGAACCGGGCAAGCTGGCCGATCTGATTGTCCTGAAAGACGATATCTTCAGCAATCCTCCCGAAACCTTATTCAAAACGCGCGTGTTGCGTACGGTTGTCGGCGGCAAAGTGGTTTGGCAGGACGCCTGATAGTGTGAAATAAACAGCCTGTTTCTGTTACACAAACAGGCTTATCTATTTATAAAATTGTATTTAAACAGAATAAATACCGTCGAATCCATATTGTTTTCGGCTTTCTGGCGATTTTCATATGAAATAAATTAATAAAATTAATGTAAACAATTTTATATGAATAGAACGCTTATTATGCTTTTCAAAATTCAACCCATATGTAAAAATTCGCGGTCTTTTTTTTATTATAAATAAACCTTTCAACGGTGCCTTTTACAGCGCCAGGAGATGATACGGGAATGCCACAAAAACATCAGCTACGAAGAGTGCTTAAAACACCGGCCCTGGTCGCATTTGGTCTGGCGTATATGGTTCCGCTGGGAGTATTTACCACCTACGGACAGGTGACTGTCCTCAGTGAAGGGCATTTGCCCGTTGCCTATCTCGTGACCATTGCGACGATTCTGTTTACTGCGTTGAGTTACTGTCGTATGACCAGCGCGCTGCCGCTGGCAGGTTCTGCTTATTCCTATGTTCAGCGCAGTTTTGGCGGCAGAATGGGATTCTTAGTGGGATGGGCGCAGATCCTGGATTATTTATTCCTGCCAATTCTGAATTATCTTGTTTTAGGCATCTTCCTGCACGAAGCATTCCCGGCGATCCCGGCTCCTGTCTTTGTTCTGGCATCTATTATATCGGTCAGTCTGCTGAATATTCTTGGCGTACGACTGATGACATCCGTTAATTTCACATTAATCGCGGCACAGTTAATTTTTATCGTGCTGTTTATCGCGCTTTCTTTTAGCCAGGCCGATTTGAGTCCGGATGCGCTGCTGCGCCCTCTGTTAGTGGATAGCGGGCATCTGGGCGGATTACTGGCCGGTGCGGCGGTGCTTTGTTTGGCATTTTTGGGGTTTGACGCTATTGCGACAATGGCGGAAGAAGCCGATGATGCGAAACGGACGTTACCTCGCGCCATTATCATTACCGTCCTCCTGGCCGGCGTTATCTTTATCGCCGTGTCGTACGCTGCGCATTTGATCTACCCGGACTGGCAATCGCTGATTCCGGTTCAGGATACCGCAAGCCTGGTGGTGTCGGAAAAAGTGGGTGGCAAATGGATGTACAACTTCTTTATGGCGGCTTACCTGACCGGCGTTTATGCCTCTGCAATGACGGCGCAGACCGGCGTATCGCGTATCTTCTATGCCATGGGACGTGAAGGCGTATTGCCGAGAAAAATCTTTTTCCATCTGCATTCGCGTTTCCATACGCCGTATCGGGCGATTATTTTCGTGGCGCTGGTTTCCCTGACGGCGCTGGAGTTGAGCCTGGATCTTGTCGTCTCGATGATCAGTTTCGGGGCGCTCGTCGCGTTTACATTTGTGAATCTCAGCGTCATCAAGCACTTCCTGATCAATGAACAACGCCGTGGCGTACCTGCGCTGTTTCACTATGGTCTGCTGCCGTTACTGGGCGTAGGGATGTCGGTGTGGCTGTGGACGAACCTGGCGCCGGATGCGTTAAAAGTGGGCCTTGTGTGGCTGGCGGTTGGGTTTGCCTGGCTGCTGTATATGACGCGGGGTTTGCGCCAGTCGCCGCCGTCAGTCGATTATGATGAAATCGCTCATCTGATTGAGTAATTCTCTCTCCCGCGCACGTCAGTGCGCGGGTTGTCATTCACTTTTTTATCACCTGATATGCTGACCTGTAAAAAAATAACATCAACAGAATCGACGCTCTTTCAGCGTCTGGACGCGCTGTACTCTACGGCTTTCCCCTGGCACGAACAGCGGGAGATGCACGCGAAGCAACAGGCGATTGCCAGTCCGCATTACGCCCTGGAAGGGTGGTTTGAAGAGGATTTGTTTGTTGGCCTGAGCGGATGCTGGACCTTTGACGACTACGTTTACGTTGAACATCTGGCGATTGACGGAGCATTGCGCTCGCAGGGGTATGGCAAAATCATACTTGGGCACATTCTTGCGCGTTCGCCAATGACGATTCTGGAGATTGATCCGCTGACGACGGACATCGCCGAAAAACGGCTGCGGTTTTACGAATCGATGGGTTTTTTTGCGAATCCATGGCCGCACACGCATCCGGCTTATCATCCGGGAGTGGCCGGGCATGCGTTAATTGTGCTGAGTTATCCGAAGCCGATAGATGCATTGCACTATGAACGCTTCAATGCGGATTTATGCCACCGCGTCATGGCGCTATAAGCAATAATGCCCCAGTTTTGCTGAGGCATCCGGGACGGAATTACGCTTCGTTTTCCGCCAGTTCACGCAGATACTGGAAGATCAAACGGGCCGACTTCGGCGGCTTGTTGCCTTCTTTCTCTTTTTGGGCATTGCGAACCAGAGAGCGAAGTTGCTGACGATCGGCGTTTGGCCACAGGTTCAGTATTTCCGCTACCGCATCGTCGCCTTCAACGATCAGACGATCGCGCAGTTGCTCAAGCTTGTGAAACAGCACGACCTGTTGGTTGTGGCGATTCTTCAGCTTATCCAGTGCCTGGCGGATCGGATCCACATCGCGCTGACGCAACATTTTACCAATCAACTGCAACTGACGGCGGCGGCCTTCCATTTTAATACGCTGGGCCAGTTCAATGGCTGCACGCAGGTCCGCATCGAGCGGGATTTTATCCAGCGCGTTTTTCCCTAATTCCACCAGTTCCACACCCAGGCGTTTTAACTCCTCGGCGTCACGTTTAATTTCACTTTTACTGACCCAGATAATTTCATCGTCTTCGTCTTCGATGTCATCACCGGGAACGTCGTCGAGCCAGTCTTCGGGCTGCTTAGTCATGTCAGGCTCCTTAAAAAAAGAGGCTAATGTTACCAGTTAAGATGCGCACTGAAAAACGGTTCTCTGTTAGACTTCAGAGAAACTCTCTCTACATTATGGCATTTGCGATGAAAGTAATCTCACAAGTTGAAGCGCAGCGTAAGATTCTGGAAGAAGCGGTATCGACAGCGCTGGAGTTAGCGTCAGGCAAATCGGATGGTGCGGAAGTCGCCGTCAGTAAGACTACCGGTATCAGCGTGAGCACCCGTTATGGTGAAGTGGAGAACGTAGAATTCAATAGTGATGGCGCTCTGGGCATTACCGTGTATCACCAGAACCGTAAAGGCAGCGCGTCATCCACCGATTTAAGCCCGCAGGCAATTGCGCGTACCGTGCAGGCGGCGCTGGATATTGCCCGCTATACGTCGCCGGATCCGTGTGCAGGCGTGGCAGACAAAGAACTGCTGGCCTTTGACGCGCCGGATCTCGATCTGTTCCACCCCGCTGACGTCTCCCCGGATGAAGCCATTGAACTGGCGGCGCGTGCGGAACAAGCTTCCCTGCAGGCGGATAAACGCATCACCAATACCGAAGGCGGCAGCTTTAACAGCCACTACGGCATTAAAGTGTTCGGCAACAGCCACGGTATGTTGCAGGGGTACTGCTCCACCCGTCATTCGCTTTCAAGCTGTGTTATCGCGGAAGAGAACGGCGACATGGAGCGCGATTATGCCTACACCATTGGCCGCGCGATGAGCGATCTGCAAACGCCGGAATGGGTCGGTGCAGACTGTGCGCGCCGCACTCTGTCTCGCCTGTCGCCGCGTAAACTGTCCACCATGAAAGCGCCGGTTATCTTCGCCAATGAAGTGGCGACGGGGCTGTTTGGCCATCTGGTTGGCGCCATTGCGGGTGGGTCGGTGTATCGCAAGTCCACCTTCCTGCTCGACTCGCTGGGCAAACAGATCCTGCCAGAGTGGTTGACCATTGAAGAGCATCCGCATCTGCTGAAAGGGCTGGCCTCTTCACCGTTCGACGGTGAAGGCGTACGTACGGAACGTCGCGATATCGTTAAAGATGGCGTACTGACCCAGTGGCTGCTGACCAACTATTCGGCGCGTAAATTAGGGCTGAAAAGCACCGGCCACGCGGGCGGCATTCACAACTGGCGTATTGCCGGACAGGGCCTGAGTTTTGAGCAGATGCTGAAACAGATGGGAACGGGTCTGGTGGTCACTGAGCTGATGGGACAAGGCGTGAGCGGCATTACCGGCGACTATTCCCGCGGTGCGGCGGGCTTCTGGGTCGAAAACGGTGAAATCCAGTATCCGGTGAGCGAGATAACCATTGCCGGTAATTTAAAAGAGATGTGGCGCAATATTGTGACCGTGGGTGATGATATTGAAATGCGTAGCAATATACAGTGTGGTTCAGTGCTGTTACCGGAAATGAAAATCGCCGGGCAGTAGTCTCAAATGGCGCGACCTGCCGCGCCATAAACTTCAATAATAAAAAGGAAGTGAGCAATGCGTAAAAACCTGTTAGCGATGCTGGCTGTGTCATCTCTCGTGCTGAGCTCGGCCAATGTGTTTGCGGCCGAGCTTGACGATGACATGGGGATCCTCAGCGACAATTTGAAAGTGGTCGAGAAAGCGGATAACGCCACAGAATTGAAAGATGCGTTAACGAAAATGCGTGCCGCCGCGCTGGACGCCCAAAAAGCCACGCCGCCGAAACTGGAAAACAAATCCCCTGACAGCCCGGAAATGAAAGATTTCCATCACGGCTTAGAGACGCTGGTCGGCCAGATCGACGGTGCACTTAAGCTGGCGAATGAAGGCAAAGTTACCGAGGCGAAAGCGGCGGCAGAAGAGCTCAAAATCACCCGTAACGCTTACCACCAGAAGTATCGTTAATCGTCTTACTCACCTGATGTCTCACTGGGACATCAGGTGAAATATCATAGGATGATTTGCGGATGTTTAATCCCACAGGCTCTGGCATAACGTGCGATCGTATCAAGGCTGGCTTTGATAATGTTAGCTTCCATTCTGGATACGGTTGGTGGCGTTACTCCCATTCTCTCGGCGACCTGAGCACGGGTTAATCCGGCGTGATTGCGCCATTCCGCGAGCATGGCTTGCAAACGCGCTTTACGCTCTTCGGCTTCCATTGCGGCTTGCACTTCAGGATCGGACATCAGGTCTGCTCTGACCTCGTCCCAGGCGACACTTTTAGTTTTCTTCATTGAGCATCTCCTCCAACCTTTCGAAGGCCAACATCATCTCCTGTTTAGGCGTTTTCTTAATGAACACGCGTAACAGATAGATGGTTTTGCCTTTCTGATAGACATACAGGCCCCGGGCTATCTCGGCTCCCATTGTGCGAAGTTCAAATAAACCCGCGCCAGGAGGTTTGCAGTCGGGTTCCCGTAATACTGTTGCATTGACTTTTAATTTATCAATTTTTTCTGCGTGAACGCGCCATGACAAGGTTTTGTACTTGTCAGGACTTTGATGAGTTTAAGGTGTTGGCGATGGAGTACGTGAGCCGGTTTTGATGATATACGACCTGACGGTTATTCCCGTATCTCCATGCCACGCGCAATGGTGAGAAAAGCCGTTGTCGCGCCATTATTATCTTGTTTTCTACTGACCAGCATCAGGTTGGCGGCGAGTTCTGGCTCGTCCAGAGGGCGGTACACCACCCCCGGAACGGAAATGTTCATCAGTGGTTCCGGGACTAATGCCAGCCCCTGAGCCGCAGCCGCCAGCGTGAGGACGCTAAGCGAACTGGCGGAACAGTGGGAAACGTGCGGATCATGGCCGAGGAGGTGACGCAGGGTGGCATATAGCGACTCATCTGCGCCGTGAGCATCGTAGAGAATGAGTGGCTCGGCAGCCAGCATCTCCACCGTCAGCCGGGGGTGACGGGACAGCGGGTGGTCATCCGCCATCGCCACGATGCGCTTCCAGAGACCCACTTTTTCTGCGAGCAGCGCCGGGGAGTGGAGCTTGTCGTGGTCGGGGGTATAACCGATATCAAGCTGCCCCGTCAGAATGGCGTCAGCCTGGGCAAGCGGGGCTACCTCACTCACCACCATCTCCGCATCAGGATAATGGTGACGAAAAGTGCGCAAATCGTGTGTCAACTTGCCGCTAAATACCGCATTTCCGGCGAAACCAATCCGCACCTGACCGGTCTCACCCCGCAAAGAGCGCCTTACGGTCTGACATGCGTTTTCGGCCTGATCCAGCGTGCGCTGCGCCTCAATCTGGAACAGTCGTCCGGCTTCGGTCAATTCCACTTTCCGGCTGGTGCGTACAAACAGCGGGCCGCCAAGTTCCTCCTCCAGCGCTTTAATCTGCATACTCAGAGCTGGTGGCACAATATTCAGCCGTTCAGCGGCACGTGTAAAATGCCCCTCCTGGGCAACCGCCAGAAAATAACGCAGGTGACGTAACTCCATATGGTGTTCCTCATGGTTCACTCAAAATGAACGATTGGTCATTTTCATCTAATAGATTTTATCTTTAAGAACAGTAAAACTGAAATCCCTTTACTGATGGAGCCTGTATGTCATGCAAAATTACCTCGACGATCGTCAACAAATCACCGATCTGATTACCGGCTGGATGCATCGCGATCTGGGTGAATGGGAGCAATTACGCAACCTGTTTCATCCCGATGGCACCATTGAAATCACCTGGTTTGAAGGCGCAGCGAGTGATTTTGTTGACGGCTCCATGCGCATGGGCGCGTCGGATGTCCGGACTAAACACCTGATCGGCACGCCGGTAGTTACGTTTAATAGCAATGCGACAAAGGCCATTGTTGAGACTAACGCGATGATTATCGGTGAAAACGTGAAGCTCAACCTGGGGTGCGTCGGTCACAACCGTTTTTACGACATGGCGGAAAAACGCGATGGTGTATGGAAGCTGTTCAGACGCCAGAGTATTTACGATATGGCGAGCTTTACC
The DNA here is from genome assembly GCF_029338175.1 of Citrobacter enshiensis. Lineage (NCBI taxonomy): Bacteria > Pseudomonadati > Pseudomonadota > Gammaproteobacteria > Enterobacterales > Enterobacteriaceae > Citrobacter > Citrobacter enshiensis. The sequence continues at coordinate 4,291,879 of NZ_CP119862.1, read as the reverse complement.
TTCCCGCTCGGCCCGGTAGACGTCGATCGGGAAGCGGTGGTTAAATATCCGCGTGAATACGCAGCGCTGGCGTATCTGCTTGAAAAAACCGGTTTCCCGGTGCAGCGCGTTTTTGCCACGCGCGGAAGTGAACTCGAACAAAAAATGAAGGCGGACGCAACGCACTGGCTGACGGTCTGAAAGCAGGACATCCTTTTATCCGAAGAACATGATGTTCTCAACTTTTAGTGCTCATACCGAAAATGCAGACCTTGCCTGTTATCAGGAAGGTCTGGGACTGCTGTTATTGCTTATCGTTGTCGGAAATGGCGACAGCAGGGACGCGCGTGATTCAACGCAGGTGATGCACAACCTGATTACTGCTGCCGCGCCAGATCAGCGCCGGGTCTTTTAAATCCTGCACAAACTTACCGTCGACCAGCACGTTGATAAGATCGACAACCTCCCTTTGCGCGGCGTCCAGCTCATCGAGCTTATAACCGGTCCATACCCAGATATCTTTGCCCGGGCACTCCGCGTGGATACGTTTCACCAGTTTGAGAATTTCCGGCACGTTTTGTGGATGCAGGGGGTCACCGCCGGAGAGCGAAATACCCTGGCGTTTGACGCGGGTATCGTTGAGGTCGGCGATAATGCGGTCGGCCATTTCTTGGGTGAACGGCATCCCTGAGTTCACGCGCCAGGTGCTTTTGTTGTAGCAGCCAGGGCATTCATGGACGCACCCTGAAACAAACAGGGTGCAGCGGGTTCCAGGACCGTTAACGATATCTACAGGATAATATTGATGGTATTGCATAATGTATAACCATGCCGGGTGGCGCTACGCTTACCCGGCCTACAATAACAATAAGAAAGCGACCCGTAGGCCGGATAAGGTACTTGCACCGCCATCCGGCATCTACGTATTGCAAACGGAAGATTAACCGATCTGCCCGTTGCCCAAATGTTTAACGCGGCGTTTAACCTCTTCCTGCTTACCGGCGTTAAATGGACGTGCATCCGGGCTCCCTAAATATCCGCATACGCGACGGGTAACCGAGACGCGCGCGGCATCGTGGTTGCCGCATTTCGGGCAGGTAAAGCCCTTGCTGGTGCACTCAAACTCACCGGTAAAACCGCACTCGTAGCATTCGTCGATCGGCGTGTTGGTTCCGTAATACGGCACGTGCTGATAGCTGTAATCCCATACATCTTCCAGTGCTTTCAGGTTGTGCTGAATGTTCGGGTACTCGCCGTAGCAAATGAAACCACCGTTCGCCAGCGGCGGGTACGGCGCTTCAAAATCGATCTTGTCGTACGGGTTGACCTTCTTCTCGACGTCGAGGTGGAAGCTGTTGGTGTAGTAGCCTTTGTCCGTTACGCCAGCAATCACGCCGAACTCGGCGGTATCCAGACGGCAGAAGCGGTCACACAGGTTTTCACTCGGTGTGCTGTACAGACTGAAGCCGTAACCTGTTTCTTCTTTCCACTGATCGACAGCCTGACGCAGGCGTTCCACGATGGCGATACCTTTGGCACGAAGCGCTTCGCTGTCGTACAGATGCTCGTTGCCAAACAGGGCGTTGATGGTTTCATGGATACCGATATAGCCCAGTGAGATGGACGCCCGGCCATTTTTAAAGATTTCAGAAACGTCATCGTCCGCTTTCAGGCGCACGCCGCAGGCACCTTCCATATAGAGGATTGGCGCAACACGTGCTTTAACCCCTTCAAGACGGGCGATTCGGGTCATCAGCGCTTTACGCGCCAGCGCCAGACGGCTCTCCAGCAGTTTCCAGAAGGTCGCTTCATCACCGTGGGCTTCCAGCGCGATGCGCGGCAGGTTCAGGCTAATGACGCCCAGATTGTTGCGACCATCGTGGATCTGCTCGCCGTTTTCGTTTTCCCAGACGCCGAGGAAACTGCGGCAACCCATCGGGGTTTTGAACGAGCCGGTGACTTTTACCACCTGATCGTAGTTCAGGATGTCCGGATACATGCGCTTGCTTGCACACTCCAGCGCCAGCTGTTTGATGTCGTAGTTAGGATCGCCAAATTTGTGGTTCAGGCCATCGCGAATCGCGAACACCAGTTTCGGGAATACGGCGGTTTTACGGTTTTTACCCAGACCCGCGATACGATTACGCAGAATAGACTGCTGAATCAGACGAGATTCCCAGCTGGTGCCGAGGCCAAAGCCGAAGGTCACAAATGGGGTCTGTCCGTTGGCGGTATGCAGCGTGTTCACCTCGTATTCCAGAGACTGGAATGCGTCATAGCACTCTTTCTCGGTACGGGAATGCGCGTAGCCGTCAGCATCCGGGATTTGCCACTCTTCAGCGGTTTTGCGGTGCTTATTGAAGCTGGCGGTGACAAACGGGGCCAGCACTTCATCAATACGGTTAATGGTGGTGCCGCCGTAAATATGGCTGGCAACCTGGGCGATGATCTGCGCGGTGACCGCCGTGGCGGTGGAGATGGATTTTGGCGGTTCGATCTCCGCGTTACCCATCTTAAAGCCCTGGGTCAGCATGCCTTTCAGATCGATCAGCATACAGTTGAACATCGGGAAGAACGGGGAGTAGTCGAGATCGTGATAGTGAATATCACCACGCTCATGCGCCTGCACCACATCACGTGGCAGCAGATGCTGACGCGCATAGTGTTTAGCCACGATACCGGCCAGCAGATCGCGCTGGGTCGGGATCACTTTACTGTCTTTGTTGGCGTTTTCGTTGAGCAGGGCGGAGTTGGTTTGCTCGACCAGACCGCGGATTTCCTGGTTCAGGCGGCCACGCTTCTCGCGCTGAATATCGCGATCGTGGCGATACTCGATATAGGCGCGGGCGAGTTGTTTGTACGGACCCGACATCAGTTGGTTTTCAACTGCGGTCTGGATGTCGTTGATATCGACCTGACTGCGCTCATTCATCTGGTTGCTAACGACTTCTGCGACGGTGGCGCAGTAATCTGCGTCATCGACTCCCGCTGCTTTAGCTGCACGCAGAATGGCTTCTTTGATGCGCTCTGATTTAAACGGCACTTTACAGCCATCACGTTTCATCACATGCGGTGTCATGATCACTCCATATTAATAAGAACAGGTTATCCACAGAGGCTGGGGAAGCATTCCTTGGTTTATTCATCTCTCTATCCAACGACTTCCCGCAATCCTGACCCATTTTATCCACAACAGCTGCGCTATACGGTCAGTTGTGGTTGATGCAATTGTAGACGATAAATACAACATATTGGGTCGGCGTGCATTTTAAGTTCTATATGTAGTGATTTGCATCAAGGATGTTTACGGTTTTATTGACGTAGGACAAAGTAAAAATCAGAGCGTACAGATGACGGGCACTACAGCCTTTGTAAATTATTTCCAGAAAATTCTGATTAATTATTCAACAAAAACAGCAGAGTAAATCCGGGAAAACGCAGCGCTGCCCGGATCGGTTTCCCTCTGCTTTAGCCTGATGATGCCAGTTATAGAGGGTCGCGTCGGATATTCCTTCCCTTTCGCCACTGCCGCTACGGTCATGTTGTAAGGAGACCGTGATGTTGTCAGTGGGGTGGTTTTACGTTCCGGTGAAATACGTTTCATCTGTCACTCCATCACCCGCGGATTCATTTTAAGAGAAGGGGACAATGGTCCTGGATCTAAGGGATATAACCCAAAGTAATTAAGTTTTGTGTGGCAGATGACATCGTTTATTGTCAGACAGTCAGTGCCATTTCGATAACGTTGCGCGATATTTTCAGTGGGTTTGAATCATTACAACTGCTTACATAATACCGACTAAAAACAAAACGGGCAGTTGCAGAATTTAATTCTAAGTTTTAGTGCATGACTTGTTTAATATTCTATTGAAAAATCAAAACACAATTATATTAAATTACCTTTATCTTGGTTTTCCATTTGTTTTGTTCGTTAAACTATTTATTAATACTCAACATTGCATTATTTGCAAGAATGACTGTTTGTTCTATCATGAAAATAGTTTGGTAAATTAAACGCAAAATAAATTTATTCATATCATTAAATTATCTTTCATCTCTTTTAATGTAATGCCCGCTATTTATTGGCCTGCTATTAATTTTGCAAGGTCGGGATAACTGCGTGGTTACAATCAATTGGAATAACGCCATCATGGAAAATAACGAACTATCCACAGTCATTGAAAAAAGACTTGTTGCCAGATTTCTGGATATGTTCATCAAGCTTGGGCTGATCCTGGCACTGGGCTCCTTCTGCTTTACCGTCATGTCCCCTTTCATGAATATGCTGCTGTGGGCGCTTATTTTGGCGGTCACACTGTATCCATTGCATCAGCGTTTTGCTGCCCGAATGGGAAATAAACAGGGCAGGGCGTCAACTGTCATGGTGTTACTGGGGGTGCTGTTGATCGTCGCGCCGACCGTTGCCATGCTCAGTTCTCTGGGTGATAGCGTAAGCAGCCTTGTGGATAATGTGGGCAGCGATAGCCTGGTCATTTCACCACCGTCGGAGAAGATCGCGTCTATTCCTCTTGTCGGTGAAAAAGTGCACGCCTTGTGGCTCAAGGCGTCGACGGATTTACCCAGCCTTATCAGCAGTTATCGCCCGCAGTTGGGAGATATTGCTAAGCAGGTTGTGGGAGTTCTGGCGAGCATGGGCGGCGGATTAATTGGCTTCGTCTTCTCCTTCATCGTTGCGGGCATCATGATGGCCTGGGGTGCACCCGGTGCGCGCAGCGCCGAGAGTATCGCCATCCGTATCACCGACACACAACGCGGCCTTGCGCTGACCAAACTGTGTACCAGCACCATTCGTGCCGTAGCGATGGGCGTTATCGGGGTTGCCTTCATTCAGGCGCTGTTGGCCGGTATTGTCATGGCGATTGCAGGCATTCCTGCGGTTGGCATTTTCTTCGTCCTGGCGTTGATTCTGGGGATTGCTCAGGTCCCTGTTATTCTGGTGACAGCCCCCGCGATTGCCATCATGTGGATGTCAGGCGATCACGGTACGGCGCTCAATATTGTCTACACCGTGCTGCTGCTGGTTGCGGGTATGGCGGATAACGTGCTTAAACCCTTGTTGCTGGGACGTGGTGTTGATGCGCCTATGCCTGTGGTGTTGTTGGGGGCGCTGGGGGGTATGGCGGCCAATGGTATTCTCGGCATGTTCGTTGGGGCGACGTTGCTTTCCATCGGCTATCGCATCTTCATGGCCTGGGTTAACCAGGGGCCAGATGGTGTAGCGGCGAGTGGAAAAGATGTTCAATGACCGTCGCGTTGGGCGTCTCCTGTTGACAGGAGGCGCCTGCCTGCTGTTGAGCGCGTGTACCACCCTGGGGCCAGACTATAAATCGCCGCAAGTCCCGGAGCTGGACCAGTGGCAGGCGAAGACCAAAAGTACGGCCGCCAACGGCTCCACACAAAATTATGACCAGTGGTGGACGCAACTCAATGACCCCACGCTAACCGCACTTATCAATGAAGCGCTGCGCAAAAACCCGGATGTTAAGATTGCCGGTCTGCGCTTGCTTGAGTCACGCGCACAATTAGGCATTGCCGAAAGTCTGCTGGGGCCGCAGGCGACGGTGGGTACGGGTGAGGTGATCACGGGCGGCACGCGTCGTGATGGTCGTTACAATGACACCACCAGCTATAGCGCCGATTTTAATCTGGGCTGGGAGATCGATTTTTGGGGTAAGTTCCAGCGCGGCGTGGAATCTGCCGATGCGAGTTACTTCGCCACCCTCGCGCAGTATGACGATATTCAGGTGCTGATGGCTGCGCAAGTGGCGCAACTGTATGTGAATATCCGCACCTTAGAAGCGCGACTGCAAATTACCCGCAGCAACGCCGAAATTCAGCAACGCAGTCTGCAAATCACCGAGCGTCTGTTCCTCAGCGGCAACAGTGCTGAGCTTGACGTGCAGCAAGCGAAAACCCAATACCTCTCAACACTCTCCAGTATCCCGCAACTGGAAACCAGCCTGCGTCAGAGTCAAAACGCGCTCAGTGTGCTGCTTGCGCGTAAACCCGGCCCATTGCCTGAAATGGCGAGCAATACCGGGGTACTTCCACAGGGCAATCTGGCATTGGTGTCTGAGTTGCCTGCCGATCTGTTGCGCCGTCGACCCGATGTGCGGGTTGCCGAACGGCAACTGGCTGCCCAGTCGGCCCTTATCGGGGTGGCAGAAAGTGAGCTCTATCCTTCTATTTCACTGATTGGCAGTGTGGGAATCAGTGCGCGCAGTGGGACGAGCAGCACGCTGTCCTGGGTGGCTGGCCCTACGTTTAGCTGGAATTTGCTCGATCAAGGGCGGCTTGGCAACCAGGTTCTGGTGCAGGATTCCCGCTTCTTGCAACTGCATGAACGCTATCGTGACGTCGTGTTTCAGGCAGCACGTGAAGTCGATGATGCCGCGATCGCCTACGCCAATGGCAAAGACGAGATTGAGCTCCTGAGCCAAACGGGAGAGGCGGCGACCCGTTCACTGGAGATTGCGAATACGCAATATCGGGAAGGGATGGCCGATTTCCAGCGAGTACTGGATTCGCAACGCGCCTTGTTCAATCAACAGGAGCGCCTGGTGAACAGCCGTGGTGCGCTGATGCGTGACCTGATAACGCTGTACAAAGCGCTGGGCGGCGGTTGGGAAAGCGGGCGGCAACGTCCGTTGGTTGATCCACAAACCGATGCGCATTTACGTCAGCGGGAGGACTGGATCCCTCTGTTAGACGCGCCTCTGCCAGCAGCAACTGATCTTAAAGAAGGTAAAAAGCAATGACCGAACCCTCATCCCCGGCGGGACAAGCGAGTCGTCGTGGCGTGATAAGTCTCCTCGCCGTGATCGTGGTGCTGCTGTGCTGGTATTTAGCGGCCGACCGGCTCACGCCCTATACCTCGCAGGCCAGAATTCAGGCGTTTGTTATTCCTGTCTCTTCTGAGGTCGCCGGGCAAATTCAAAAAGTCTATGTGCGCGACAATCAGCAAGTGGCGCCAGGGGATCGGTTGTTTGAACTTGATCCCGAGCCTTACGACATCGCCTTGTCACGCGCGCGTTCAGACTATGAAACGGTATTAAGTTCGGTCAAGGCAAACAATGAAGCCATTGCCGCTGCCAAAGCGGGCCTGCAGGCCGCGACCGCCGCTTACCAGAATGCCGCGAAAGACGCGGAACGCCAGGAGCGTTTGTACCGAGAAGATCCCGGCACCATTTCAGTCCGCCGTCTTGAAGTGGCGCAAGCCACGCGTGAAACCGCGCGTAGCCAGATGGCGGCTGCGGCGGCTGATGTACGGCGTGTAACCGAAATGGCGGGGGAAGAGGGCGACAATAATTCACAACTGCTCAGCGCGCGTTCGGCGGTTCGTAAAGCCGAACTTGACCGGAAAAATACCGTGATTGTGGCGACCAACCGTGGCCTGGTGACTGATTTGCGCACTGATGTGGGGCAGTTTCTTGGCGCGGGAGCACCGGTAATGACCCTGGTTGCCATCAACGATGTCTGGATCAGTGCGGACATGACAGAGAACAACCTCGGCAATGTGAATCCTGGCGATGAAGTCGCCATTCTGCTCGATAGCCAACCGGGGCACGTTTACAAAGGGCAGGTGCGCAGCATTGGCTATGGCGTCAGTGCAACGCAAAGCCAGCCAGCGGGGGTATTGCCGACTATCGACAATAACCGTGACTGGTTACGTCAGGCCCAGCGTTTCCCCGTCAAGGTGGCGTTTTCTAAAGATGATTTTCCCCCGGTCGACAGTTTACGGGCGGGCGGACAAGCAGATGTGCTGGTCTACGCGAATGGCAGCGGCTTGATGAGCGTTTTAGGTAGCGTCTACATACGGTTGATGAGCGTGTTCTCGTATATCTACTAAGGTGCTGCGCTATGCATAACGGAGATCGTGCGGTACTGAGGATCAGCTGCGGAACCGCGATTGCCGCGCTGGCCTGTTATAGCCTCGCACTGCCTATGCCTCATCTGGGGTGCATCATGGCCTGGATTGTACTCTGTCAGGGCAAGCCGTTACCCCTCAAGAAAGGGATAGTGGCGGGCCTTGGGCTGATGGCAACCATGATGGGTGGGGTATTGATAGTGCCTTTGTTAACGCACTATCCGTTGCCCGCACTCCTGCTGACCGCGCTGTTGCTTTACCTGCTGATGCAGATGTGGCTTGCAGGGAAGGGCACTCAGGCGATGTTGCTTACCACGGCGGTCACCATCATTCCGATCGCCGGGCTGATTGAGCAATCCCTTGCCGTCGGCATCGCCCAGATGATGGGACTTGGCATCATCATTGGCACGGTGGTTAACCGGATTGCTCTGGTCGTCTTTCCACCGCAGGCAACACCCGCCTCGGCGGGAAAAGCCTATGTTGCGCCGCAGTCACCCCATCACCTGGCCCTGCGCGCGGTGCTTATTGTGCTGCCAGTCTGGCTGTTGGCGTTGAGTAATCCCGCTTTCTATATTCCGGCGGTGATGAAAACAGTGATGCTTGCACAACAAACCAACACGCTGGCGGCAAAACAGGTGGGGCGTGAGCTGGTGTTGTCGACCCTGATGGGCGCGCTGTTAGCCGTGGTGTTGTGGTTTGGCTTAAGTCTTTGGCCCTCGCTTTTGATGCTGGTGCTGTGGCTTGCGCTGGTCAGTCTTTGGGTGGCACGACGCATGGTGCGACTGGTCGCAAACCGGTTCACCCCCTCCTTTTGGAGCAACGCCTGGGTCACCTGCCTCATCTTGTTTGGTCCCGCCATTCAGGATAGTGCTGCCGGCAAAGATGTCTGGTTGGCGTCTGCGATGCGTTGCTCTTTGTATGTTGCCGTTGCCCTCTATGGTTGGGCATGTGTTGTGATTTTTGAACGCTGGCGCCCGAGTGGTCGGCCTGCGCCAGAAGCCACTCCGGGAGATTAATATGTTGCTGGTTTTAGTCACTGGGATGCCCGTCATCCTGCTGAATATGTTGTTACAGTCGTGGGTTTCTATTGGCTGTATTCGTTTTTACATCAAACGTTTTCACCATCGAGAAGGGATGATAGCCGGGGTGCTGGCGTTGTTTGGCATCATTACCATCGTGCTGATGGGCAATCTGCTGCAAATCCTGCTATGGGGGATTTTATTCCTGTGGCTGGGGGAGTTTTCAACGCTCAAAGAGGCTGTTTACCATTCAGGCGTTAACTTTGCCACGCTCGGTTATGGCGATATCGTGATGAGTGCAAAGTGGAAGTTGTTTGGCGTACTCGAGGCAGTGAATGGGGCGATGATGATTGGTCTGTCTGGTGCCAGCATGCTGGCGGTCTTACAACATCATATTCGTAAGCTGCTCGGGCAAACTCAATAACGCGGGTGGCAAACCTCATCGCGGAATAGACACCGGTAGCGTGCGTTTACTTTTCTCTGAGAGATGCAGATAAAATTATCTTATCTGCATTAATGCTGGTCAGTTAAGCGCTGGCAAACCGAAAAGCCATGTGGCATTTACCCAGAACTGACAACATGCTGATTTTGCGAAGGGTTCCGTTCACTTCATGTTCTTCGCTTCTCTGGTATTTCATGCCCCGTGAACGGGTTAAGGGTGCTATCGCCGCACCCTTAACAATCCCGGCTCCCGGCAGGAAAATTGCCGCTTCGCGGTCCCCTCCGTTTATTCCTCTAGGCTACCGGGTCGGGCGCGAGGTAACATCCCTGTAAAACGCGCCCTGAACCCGCATCCCTGCGGGTTCCCCCGGCCTTACGGAAACACGTCGGCAATTTTCGGCCGGACTCTCCCCACACCTGACCACCTGCGTTGTTGTTTAAACAGCCAAACGGAAATCACTGAAAGTCAGAATTCGGAAGCGACACCACGGTCCGGCTGAAAATCGATGAGACGTTGACGGCTGACCGGGGCCGCCCGCAGGGACGCGGGCGGAGGGGACGGCCTGCAAGGATGCAGGCTCGACCCCGACCCGAAAGGCAGACGGAATAAGGCGAATATATCGCGAAGCGACGATTTTCCCGCCGGGAGCCAGGGTTGCAAGGGAGGCGGCGGCGAGCCTCCCTTGCACGTTCACAGGTAGGGTGATTGCAGAGAAGCAGTGGACATAAGGTGAACGTCACCCTTCACCAGAGTGACAGGTTCTCCCTGATTTCTGAACTGACCAGCATCATCGTATCTGCATCCCGCTTTTTATTTCAGCAACCACCAGACCGCTTCAAAAGGTCGCAGCGTCATGGGGCCGGGAAGGCGGGCGACCTCATCGTAGTTATGCAGTAAAACCTGCCAGTTTCCGCAGCATTGCGCAGGTTGCCAGTCCTGACATTCATGGCTCAGATTGGCGATAACCAATAGCTGCTGCCCCTGCCATTCACGACGATAACACCACAAATGTGGGCTGTTCGGTAACAGATCCTGGTAGTCGCCCCAGGTCAGAATCGGCTCTTTTTTGCGCAGTGTAATCAGCTGTTGGTAGGTATAAAAGACGGAGTCTTTATCCGCCAGCGCTGACGTGACGTTAATCTCCGCATAGTTGTCGCACAGGTTTATCCACGGCGTGCCGTGCGTGAAACCGGCATTTTTACTGTTATCCCACTGCATTGGCGTGCGGCTGTTGTCGCGCGATTTGCTGGCGAGAATGGCCAGCAGTTCATCAGCATCCTGATGCTGGGCGAGTCGCTCGGCAAACATGTTGTGGCTTTCTACGTCACGGTAGTCGGTGATGCGGGTGAAATGCGGATTGGTCATCCCGATCTCTTCGCCCTGGTAAATGTAGGGCGTGCCTTGCATGCCGTGCAGCACCATGGCCAGCATTTTCGCTGCCGGAACCCGGTATTCGTTTTCATCGCCAAATCGCGAGACGATGCGCGGCTGGTCGTGATTACACCAGAACAGCGCATTCCAGGCGATGTTGTGCATCCCCTGCTGCCAGTGGCGGAACAGCGCTTTTAATGCCACATAATCGGGTTTCGCCAGCGTCCATTTTTCGCCGCCGGGGTAATCGACTTTCAAATGGTGAAAATTAAAGGTCATCGACAGTTCGCTGCCCTCCAGCGCGGCATAGCGTTGGCAGTGTTCCAGGGTGGTGGAAGACATTTCGCCAACGGTCATTAATCCACGCGGGGTAAACACATCGCGATTCATCTCGTGTAAGAATTCATGCACACGCGGGCCGTCGGTATAAAAACGGCGGCCATCGCCGTTGGGATCGTGCGGGAAATCCTGATTTTTTGAAATCAGGTTCACCACGTCCAGACGCAGGCCATCGACGCCGCGATCGGCCCAGAATTCGCAGACTTTTTTCAATTCGGCGCGGACCGCAGGATTCTCCCAGTTCAGGTCGGCCTGCTCTGGTGCAAAGAGGTGCAGATAATATTGCTCACTGTCGGCGTGCCAGTCCCAGGCGTAACCGCCAAACTTTGAGCGCCAGTTGTTGGGCCGCTCATCCGGCGTTCCGTCGCGCCAGATATAGAACTGGCGATACGGACTCTCTTTATTGAGCGCTTCGCGAAACCAGGCGTGCTGCGTCGACGTATGGTTAAACACCATATCCAGAATAATACGGATGCCGCGTGTTTTTGCCTGCGCGACCAGCTCATCGAAGTCATCCAGCGTACCGTAGGCGGGATCAATCGCCATATAGTCGGCCACGTCGTAGCCGTTATCAATCTGCGGAGATACGTAGAACGGCGTCAGCCAGATAGCGTCTACGCCCAATTTTTGCAGATAGTCGAGGCGCTGCGTGACGCCGCGTAAATCGCCCGTGCCGCTGCCGGTGGTGTCCTGAAAACTCCTGGGATAGATCTGGTAAATAACGCCGTTTTGCCACCAGTGGGGAAGGGTGTTCATTATTTTTTCCTGGAACAAATGCAATGGGGCGCAACGGCGCCCCACAAAAAATTAGACGACCTGCAACGTGCCCTGACGGTACTTGCGCTGATAGACGACAGAGGTCAGCACCATCGGAATGACGATCGCGACCACCATCGCCATGCCAAACACCTGCCAGTAGCTCGGTTGAATCGAGAGAATTCCCGGCAGGCCGCCGACGCCGATACCGTTCGCCATGACGCCGTTCAGGCCACACAGCAATCCGGCGAGACCGGAACCAATCATCGCGCACAGCATCGGGAAACGGTATTTCAGGTTGATGCCGTACATTGCCGGTTCAGTCACCCCAAGATAGGCGGAGATCGCAGCAGGAACGGAGATCTCACGTTCGTTGTGTTTGCGGCTGGAAATAATGATGCCGACAACGGCGGACGCCTGAGCGATATTCGACAGCGCAATCAGCGGCCAGACGGGCGTACCGCCCATGCTCTGAATCATCTGCATATCGATAGCCAGCGTGGTCTGATGGACGCCCGTTATCACCAGCGGGGCATAAAGGAAGCCGAATAGCGCCGCACCAATCGGTGCAAAACTGCCGGTCATCAGGTGACGCACCGCGAACGCAACGCCGTCGCCAATCATGCGGCCAAACGGACCGATCAACGCGTGCGCGAGGAAGACCGCCAGAATCAGTGAACACACAGGCACCACCACCAGATAGAGGTAGTCCGGCACGATGCGTTTCAGGCGTGTTTCAATTAATCCGAGCGCCAGACCTGCCAGTAACGCCGGGATCACCTGCGCCTGATAGCCCACTTTCGCAATGCTGAACATGCCAAAGTCCCACACCTCCGGAACCTGTTGTCCCAGCAGATAGGCATTCATCAGTTGGGGAGAAACCAGCGTCACGCCGAGGACGATCCCGAGGATTGGCGTTCCGCCCATTTTCTTCACCGCAGACCAGCAGATCCCCACCGGCAGATAGAAGAAGATCGCTTCGCCGATAAGCCACAGGAAGTCGTAAAGTGTTTTCAGCGACGGATGCATCTGCGCCAGCGTCTGACCGTTGCTCATCGGCAGATCGCCAATCACGTTACGGAAACCGAGGATCAAACCACCGCTGATTAATGCAGGCAACAGCGGGAAGAAGATCTCGGCGAAGTGGGAGATCAACTGCTCGTGCCATTTCATGTTCTGGCGAGCGGCTTTTTTCGCCTGCTCTTTGTCGGCGCTGGCCTGTCCGGTGGTCGCCAGCAGGGCTTTGTAGTAGTCGCCGACGTCGGTGCCAATCACCACCTGGAACTGACCCGCATTGGTGAAACAGCCTTTAACCATCGGTAATTGTTCAATTTCTTTCGGTTTAGCGTTTGCTGGCTGGTTGAGAACGAAGCGCAGGCGAGTAATGCAGTGGCTCACCGTGGCGATGTTATCGCGCCCGCCCACCAGCGCTATCAGCTGGTCGATATCAGCTTGTTTAACTTTGCTCATCATTTAGCCCCGTGGCAGATGAAGTGGTGTTGTGTCGTAACCTGCCGCAAGAGTATATCTTCGTTACATTTTCTAAAATGGGAACGTTCCCGAAACGCAGCGAAGATCACAAATTACCGTGCAAAAAGTGCTCGTGTTGTCTTCAGGAGAGAGCGGAAGGGATCACGATCTGGCGGGGATCGCTGCGTCCGTTGATCTGCTCGATCAGTTGCAAGGCCGCCTGGCGTCCCGCTTCGGCATAGCCTGGATCGACGGTGACGATCTCCGGGTGGAGAAATTTCATCAGCGGCGTATTGCCGACGCTGGCCAGTTGCAGCGCCTCAATGCGTTGTTCCTGCAAATATTTACTGGCACCCAACGCCAGCGTATCCGTCGCGCACACCAGCGCGGTGGTGTCCGGGGTAATGACATCCACCGCGTGATCGTAGCCTTGCTTCATGGCAAGACCCGGTAGCGCCGCTACGGGATGAAGTTGATGTTTTTTACAGAAGGCCAGGTAGGCGTCATGGCGACGTTTACCGGTGGTGATGTCGCTATGAGGAACCCCCAGAAAACTGATATGCCGGTGGCCCTGATCGTACAGGCGCTGCATCAGGGTTTTGATGGCACCGTCATCGTCATAACAGACGGAGGCAAACCCTTTGGCATCACGGGCCAACAGGACCAGCGAAGGCTGCCAGGGATTGAGTGTTTCTTCATTAATACCAGTAAAACCAAAGAGCACGACGCCATCAATGTTCCGCCGTCTGAGCATGCCCAGATGTTCTTCTACCAACGCCGGTGAAAACTGGCTTTCCATCATAATGGGGTCATAGCCTTGTTCATAAAAGGCGGGGAGCATGGTTTGTACCGCGAGGTTTTCTGACAACGAGTCCAGACGCGTGACGATAATGGCGACCACTTTGTCGCTCTGTCCACGCATGGCGCGCGCAGAACGAGAAGGCGAAAATCCGTGCTGATTCATCACTGCTTCGACACGTTCGCGGGTCCGTTCGCTGACGCCGCTTTCGTTATTGAGCACACGGGAAACGGTCGATTTCCCGACGCCGCTTAAGCGGGCGATGTCTTTAATGGTCAGCCGGTTTTGCATCCTGTTTTCCCGTGGTACGTCTGGTCTTTGAAAAGGAATCACTTTACTCAAGTGAAAGGCAATGGGCAAAGTCTGGTTTACGTCTGGTTTAGTCACCTTCAGTTATCATACCGCCATAATTGACACAAACCTTATGGTTTTCTGCGCATTGCGCATCATTCACTTACCGGAGGCTGTATGGATCCTGATCCCACCCCTCTCTCGCAAGGGAGAAAAAGTCTTTTCCGGTAAGCCTGCTTTTCACTGTCTTACCGGCGACGTAAGACAGTGACGCTCTGACGTCCCTGTTAGCACATTACATTACCCTCAGGTAAGGCATTGCCACGCCTGACGGATTTTCTGCGCCTGCTTTATTGGGCGCGGAGGGACTGCCCATGTTTAAAAATATCACCCGTTTACTTTTTGTCCGGCTGAGCCGCCATTTACCTTATCGTCTGGTGCATCGCGATCCGTTGCCCAACGCGCAGACCGTGGCCAGTACGCCAGTTCCCCCTTCATTAAGCGAGCGCTGTCTGAAGGTCGCCGTGATGGAAGAAGAGGCGCTCTGGCAGACATTCGACGCGCACCCGGAAGGGCTGAATCATGCCGAGGTTGAGCGCGCTCGTGAAAAATATGGCGAGAACCAACTCCCGGCTCAGCAGCCCGCGCCGTGGTGGCGGCATTTATGGGTGTGCTATCGCAACCCGTTCAATATTTTGCTCACCATTCTGGGCGGGATCTCCTATGCCACCGAAGATCTGTTCGCTGCTGGCGTAATTGCCCTGATGGTCGTCATTTCTACGTTGTTGAATTTTGTGCAGGAAGCGCGTTCGACGAAAGCGGCGGATGCCCTGAAGGCGATGGTCAGTAATACGGCGACGGTGCTGCGCGTGATAAACGACACCGGAGAGAACGGCTGGGTTGAACTGCCCATCGACCAACTGGTGCCTGGCGATATCATCAAACTGGCGGCGGGCGATATGATCCCGGCCGACCTGCGCGTCTTCCTGGCGCGTGATCTGTTTGTCGCACAGGCCTCTCTGACAGGCGAGTCGCTGCCTGTCGAGAAAGTGGCGACGACGCGTGACCCGCAGCAAAGCAATCCGCTTGAGTGCGACACGCTGTGTTTTATGGGCACCAATGTGGTGAGCGGCACGGCGCAGGCGATGGTCATGGCGACGGGCGCCAATACCTGGTTTGGTCAACTGGCGGGAAGCGTCACCGAACAGGAAAGCGAGCAGAACGCTTTTCAAAAAGGCATTAGCCGCGTCAGTATGCTGCTAATTCGCTTCATGTTGGTGATGGCGCCAGTGGTGCTGATCATTAACGGTTACACCAAAGGCGACTGGTGGGAGGCGGCGCTCTTTGCGCTGTCGGTGGCCGTTGGCTTAACGCCGGAGATGCTACCGATGATTGTCACCTCCACGCTGGCGCGTGGGGCGGTGAAGCTTTCAAAACAGAAGGTGATTGTCAAACATCTCGACGCCATCCAGAACTTTGGTGCGATGGACATTCTCTGTACCGATAAAACCGGCACGCTGACGCAGGATAAAATTGCGCTGGAGAATCACACCGATATCTCGGGAAAACCCAGCGAACGCGTGTTGCATTCCGCCTGGCTGAACAGTCATTACCAGACCGGGCTTAAGAATTTACTCGATACCGCCGTGCTGGAAGGGGTGGATGAAGCGGCTGCGCGCCAGCTTTCCGGTCGCTGGCAGAAAATTGACGAAATCCCGTTTGATTTTGAACGCCGCCGGATGTCGGTGGTGGTGGCAGAAGAGGCCAGTGTACATCAACTGGTGTGCAAAGGGGCGTTGCAGGAGATCCTCAGTGTCTGCACCCAGGTGCGGCACAACGGCGACATTGTGCCGCTGGATGACAATATGTTGCGGCGGGTTAAGCGTGTGACTGACACCCTGAACCGACAGGGACTGCGTGTGGTGGCGGTGGCGACAAAATACCTGCCCGCGCGTGAAGGGGATTATCAGCGTATTGATGAGTCTGATCTGATCCTTGAGGGTTATATCGCGTTTCTCGATCCCCCGAAAGAGAGCACTGCACCGGCGCTGAACGCGCTGAAAGCCAGCGGGATAGGCGTAAAAATCCTCACCGGAGACAGTGAGCTGGTGGCGGCAAAAGTCTGCCATGACGTCGGGCTGGATGTGGGAGAGGTGGTTGTTGGTAGCGACATCGAACGACTCAGCGATGATGAACTGGCGAATTTGGCGCTGCGCACCACGCTGTTTGCGCGCCTGACGCCGATGCACAAAGAGCGCATCGTCACGTTACTGAAACGCGAAGGGCATGTGGTCGGGTTTATGGGCGACGGTATCAATGACGCGCCCGCATTGCGTGCTGCCGACATTGGTATTTCCGTTGACGGCGCGGTGGACATTGCCCGTGAAGCCGCTGATATCATTCTGCTGGAAAAAAGCCTGATGGTACTGGAAGAAGGGGTAATAGAGGGGCGGCGTACCTTCTCTAATATGCTGAAGTACATCAAGATGACCGCCAGCTCTAACTTCGGTAATGTCTTCAGCGTGCTGGTGGCGAGCGCCTTCCTGCCGTTCCTGCCGATGTTGCCGCTACACTTACTAATTCAAAACCTGCTGTACGATGTATCCCAGGTGGCGATCCCGTTTGATAACGTTGATGAGGAGCAGATCCAAAAGCCGCAGCGCTGGAATCCCGCCGATCTTGGGCGCTTTATGCTGTTCTTTGGGCCGATCAGTTCGATCTTTGACATTCTGACGTTTTGCTTGATGTGGTGGGTATTCCACGCCAATGTGCCGGAAGCGCAAACCCTGTTCCAGTCAGGCTGGTTTGTGGTAGGGCTGCTGTCGCAAACATTGATTGTGCATATGATCCGTACCCGCCGCGTGCCGTTTATTCAGAGCCGAGCCGCGTGGCCATTAATGCTGATGACATTGCTGGTGATGGTCGTGGGGATTGCGTTGCCGTTCTCACCGCTGGCAAGTTATCTGCAATTGCAGGCGTTGCCGCTGAGCTATTTCCCATGGCTGGTGGCGATTCTGGTGGGGTATATGACGCTGACGCAGTGGGTGAAGGGGTTTTATAGTCGGCGTTACGGTTGGCAGTGATCTGTTTTGCCGGATTGTTAGCGCCATCCGGCAATCGTAATCCGGGCATTAGCGCCCGGATTTTTATCGCTTAGCGACGAACGGCGATCGCTTCGATTTCAATCTTCACGTCTTTCGGCAGGCGTGCCACTTCGACGCAGGAACGCGCCGGGAAGGTGGCATTGTGCTCGTTGAAGAACGCTTCGTAAGTGGCGTTCACAGTGGCAAAGTCGTTCAGATCTTTGACGAACACGGTGGTTTTAACGATGTCGCCTACTTTCAGGCCTGCCGCTTCGACGATAGCTTTTACGTTATCCAGCGACTGACGCGCCTGAGCGGACACGTCTTCCGGTACGCTGCCGGTTTTTGGATCAACCGGGATCTGACCGGAAGTGATGATCATGCTGCCCAGGTCTACGCCCTGAACATAGGGGCCGATTGCTGCTGGTGCATTTTCCGTCGCGATAGTTTTGCTCATGATATCTCCTGAATTACAGCGGTAATTGAGGCTGCATCAATCCACTTGAGGGATGCAGCCTCATGTTCCCGGTCATTATAGGGAGCCGGGAATCCATAACCAACCCCAATTAGTTGGCGAGCACCACATAATGAGAAAACTCTTTTTCACAGTATTTGCATTTGAGTGCAATATCGTCTACGCGTTTTTTCACTGAAAAACTGGAAGAAACCGGTTCTGCATGGCTGATGCAGTTACTGTTCGGGCAGACCAGTACGCTTTCGATACGCTCCGGCAGGCTGGGCCGGGATTTACCCACAACGTCGTAATCATCAATGCGATTCACGGTAGCTTGCGGTGCGTACAGAGAGAGTTGGTTTACCTGCTCATCGGTCAGAAACGTGTTTTCGATTTTGATAAGGTCTTTGCGGCCCATTTCGCCCGACGGCAGATTAAGGCCGATGGTGATTCGCTGGTCAGTTTCGGTCAGCTTGAACAGAGTCAGTAGCTTAAAACCGACCTGGGCGGGAATGTGGTCAATCACGGTGCCGCGTTTGATTGCTTCAACCTGAAGTTTGTTGTCGTGTGTCATCTCTTTTCCCCTTACAGTGCCAGATCGCGATTCAGAACCAGTGCCAGTAACGCCTGGCGAGCGAAAATACCGTTTCCAGCCTGCTGGAAGTACCAGGCGTGCGGCGTTTTGTCGACGTCGGTGGTGATCTCATCAATACGCGGCAGCGGGTGCAGAACCTTCATGTTTTCACGCGCGCCGTTCAGGTCGCTGGCGCGCAGGACGAACTGCGCTTTGACGTTGGCGTATTCTGAGGGATCCAGGCGCTCTTTCTGTACGCGGGTCATATACAGAATGTCCACCTCAGCCATCACCTCTTCGAAGTTGCCATGCAGACTCCAGGCAATGCCTTTCTCATCGAGCATATCAAGGATGTACTGCGGCATGGCCAGCGCATCCGGGGCGATGAAGTAGAAGCGATTGCCTTCGAACTTTGCCAGCGCCTGCGTCAGAGAGTGCACGGTACGGCCATATTTCAGGTCGCCGACCATCGCGATGTTCAGATTATCCAGACGGCCTTGTGTCTCCTGAATGGTGAACAAATCCAGCAGCGTTTGGGTCGGATGCTGGTTAGAGCCGTCACCCGCATTCAAGACCGGTACGGTGCCGGAAAACTCGGTGGCCAAACGCGCCGCGCCTTCCTGTGGGTGGCGCATGACGATAGCGTCAACATAGGTGCTGATGACGGAAATGGTGTCCGCCAGCGTCTCGCCCTTTTTACCCAGAGAGGTGTTGCTGCTGTCGGAGAATCCGACCACGCTGGCACCCAGACGGTGCATTGAGGTTTCGAATGATAAGCGGGTACGGGTTGAAGCCTCAAAGAAACAGCTGGCGATCACTTTGTGCTTCAGCAGCTCCGGCTGCGGGTTGGTTTTTAATTTCGCCGCGGTCGCCAGGACCAGATTGAGGTCATCGCGACTAAGGTCGTTTATGGAAATGATGTGTTTTTGATATAGCGGGTTAGCCATGTTTATCTCCTGACGCCTGGGCAAAAAAAAAGCCCCTCAATTGAGGGGCTGGGAATTGGTGATCAACGGAAAGAAAAATGGCAGTCCGGCGTCTGTTTTCAGACGCGGTAAGACAGAATGTCGAACACACTGGACCATACTTCCTCCCGGCAAATTGTCCGCGATTATACTCAGCTCCGTTATGGGATCAAGTGATTAATGCACAAATTCCATAAGGAAAACGATTGAGGTGAGTGGAGTGGCGTTTTTACTGCATTTTTATTCGCTGTTAGAGCGACTGCCAAACGTCACGAAAAACATGCGCTGTCGCAAAACATGATGAAATAGCGATGGTATGGCCGCCGTTTTTTTCGTATAACCTTTAAAATGAAACGACGTTTTAATTAAGGGGTATAGGATGATCACAGGCAATATCCACAATCTGCAATCCTGGCTGCCGGAAGAGCTGCGCCAGGCTATTGAATATATCAAAGCAAACGTGACGGATGTGACCGAAAAGGGTAAGCATGATATCGATGGTAACCGCCTGTTCTATCTGATCTCAGAAGACATGACGGAACCGTTTGAGAAGCGCCGTGCCGAATTCCACGCCCGCTACCTCGATATTCAGATCGTGTTAAAGGGACAGGAAGGGATGACGTTCAGTACGCAACCTGCGGGTGCGCCGGAGACGGACTGGCTGGCGGACAAAGACATCGCGTTTTTACCCGAAGGCATTGAGGAAAAAACCGTTGTGCTGAACGAAGGTGATTTCGTGGTGTTTTATCCGGGTGAAGTGCATAAGCCACTGTGCGCGGTGGGTACACCGGCGACAGTGCGTAAGGCTGTTGTGAAGATGCTGGTGTAGTAGAGGCGTCTGAATAGGCTTTCCCACTCACCCTATCCCACTCACCAAAGGTGAGAGGGATAGGGTTATAGTGGTCGAGTTATTTTGGACACATCCCGGAGGTCTTGCCGCTCCATATCGCTGGGCGACAGCCCGCCGTTATTTTTACGTGACCGAACTGCTTTCGGGGGAAGCAATGCCGGATGGCGACGTAAATGCCTTATCTGGCCTACGGATATGTGCCTGCATTGAATGATATGACCTTATTGTATTTATTATATCTATATATTTTGATCTTAAATCAATTTGACACTTTATTTTTATTTTTATGAAATGGCGTTTCTGTATTGTGCGTCACAAAAAACATCCACCTGTTTGTTAGTATTTTCTCCGTTTCGTCATCACGTCTGCGTAAAGGGTTTGCCTCGACGGTTATTAACAGAGAGAAGGGATTACGGTGGAATACTTACTAAGGTTGTTTGGCACTCCTGCTATTATTATCGCCTTTATTGCATTTCTTGGACTTTGCCTACAAAGAAGCAAGGTGAGTGCAATTATCAGAGGGACGGTTTTGGCTTTTGTGGGATTCGTCCTTATTAAAACGGGTGGCGGCATTTTGGGTGGCGTGCTGACCATGTTTAGTGATTTGTTTACCCATGCATTTGGTTTACGCGGTGTTGTTCCAAGTAATGAGGCCATTATGGCCCTTACGATCGATAAATTAGGTCGACCTGCAGCGATTATTTTGTTCTTCGCCATGATTGTTAATATTTTTCTGGCAAGATATACACGCTTTAAATCAATCTACCTTTCATTACACTTAGTGGTGTTTATGGCTTTTTCCGTCACCGCTGCGCTGACGGGGTTGGGTTACAGCGAGTTATTTTGCATTGTATTTGGTTCACTCGTTATCGGTACTTACATGGCTGTTTTCCCCACTCTTCTATCCCGTTTCAGCAGGAAGGTGATTGGGCATAACGACTATTGCATCGCGCATGCGGCATCGACGTCTTATCTCGCGGCATCCTATCTTGGTAAATGGTTCGGCAACACCTCCGTTGATGTCGAGCATGTTACGGTGAGTGATAAATTCAGCTTTCTGAAAAACCCTGATGTAGCGACATTTTTGACCATGTTCTTCCTGCTCGGAATCTCATCATTGTTCGCCAGTAATGAATATATGGATGGTATCCTGAAACAACAACCTTATTTAATCTGGTTGTTGGAACGTTCGGCGACATTTGCGGGCGGCTTATTTATCGCGAAAAAGGGTGTGGTATTATTTGCGGAAGAAATTGTTCCGGCATTCAAAGGCTTTTCGCAAGTTGTGGCTCCGGGGGCTATTCCTGCGGTTGATCCAATGGTGTTGTTTGAAAAATCCCCGAATGCAGTATTGATTGGTTTCCTTGTCAGTTTCTTTGCTGAATTGTGTTGTATCGCACTTTTCCCGCTAATAGGACTCCCCATTATCATTCCGGGTATTCTGGCGAGTTTTACCTGTGGTGGTACTGCGGCAATTTTTGGTAATGCTACGGGGGGATTCAGAGGCGCGGTTATTGCAAGTTTCTTCAACGGCTTGCTTTTATGTTTCCTGCCTGCAATGGTTCTTCCGTTATTTAGCCATCTGGGCGTTAATGGGGTGACCTTCGCCGACCCAGACTTTACTATCTTGTCACTCTTTATTAAGTATACTTTCGGCCTTGTACATTAAGTACGAAAACGAATAACGAGTTATCCGGCGATGTCTTAATACGACATCGCCCCGTTTTCAGAAGGGATACTGTAATACCGGATGGCGACGTAAACGCCTTATCCAGCCTACAGAGCGCACTGCCCGTAGGCCAGATAAGTACAGCGCCATCCGGTACTCAACTTACTGGCTCAATGTCGCCACCATCACCGCTTTGATGGTGTGCATACGGTTTTCTGCCTGATCAAAGACAATGCTTGCCGGAGACTCAAACACCTCATCGGTGACTTCCATACCGCCATGCAAGCCATACTCTTCTGCCATTTTCTTACCGAGCGTGGTCTGATCGTCATGGAAGGCGGGCAGGCAGTGGAGGAATTTCACCTGTGGATTGCCGGTCAGCGCCATCATCGCGCTATTCACCTGATAATCACGCAGCAGCACGATGCGTTCCGCCCATTTCTCTTTGGCTTCCCCCATCGACACCCACACATCGGTATAGATAAAGTCAGCGCCCTTCACGCCTGTCGCAATCTCTTCGGTCAGTGTGATATTACCGCCGTTTTTCTGCGCCATCGCCTTGCATTCCGCCACAAGGGACGTGTCCGGCCAGCAGGAGGTTGGTGCAACCAGGCGTAAATTCAGCCCCGTTAATGCCGCCGCTTCCAGCATCGAATTACCCATGTTGTTACGCGCATCGCCTGCATACACCAACGTCATTTCATTGAACGCTTTACCTGGCAGATGCTCCTGCATGGTCAGCAGGTCTGCCAGCAATTGCGTCGGGTGAAATTCATTGGTCAGGCCGTTCCATACCGGCACGCCGGCATACGCCGCCAGCGTTTCGACAATTTCCTGGCCGTAGCCGCGATACTGTATGCCGTCGTATATGCGGCCCAGCACGCGCGCGGTATCTTTGATAGATTCTTTATGGCCAATCTGGCTGCCGCTGGGTCCGAGGTACGTGACGCGGGCGCCTTGATCGTATGCGGCAACTTCGAAAGAGCATCGGGTACGGGTCGAGTCTTTTTCGAAGATGAGCGCGATATTTTTACCGGTCAGTTTTGGCGCTTCTTTACCGTTTTTCTTATCGGCTTTCAGCTGCGCGGCGAGTTGCAGTAGAGTGGTAAGTTCAGCGGAGGTGAAATCAAGCAACTTCAAGAAATGCTTCTGATAAAACGCAGACATGGTTCCCTCACATGGTCAAGACCATTTATTGAATTAAAATTCAATTTATATGGATGATTATTCATTTGCAACCCTGTTTAACAAATCTTTGCTGGAAAGGTGGAGGCAATGTCAGCGGTATGTGACAATAAGAGTATCGGCAGGACATTATGAGGAATCAGCCATGGCAAACCCGGAACTACTGGAAGAGCAGCGTGAAGAGACGCGCTTGATTATTGAAGAATTACTCGACGATGGCAGCGATCCCGACGCGCTGTACACCATTGAGCATCACCTTTCCGCAGATGACTTCGAAACGCTGGAGAAAGCCGCGGTAGAAGCGTTCAAACTCGGCTATGAAGTGACCGAGCCGGAAGAGCTGGAAGTGGAAGAGGGTGACACAGTCATCTGCTGCGACATCCTCAGCGAATGCGCGCTGAACGCGGAGCTCATCGACGCTCAGGTAGAGCAGCTGATGAATCTGGCGGAGAAGTTTGAAGTGGAATACGACGGCTGGGGAACTTACTTTGAAGACCCTAACGGCGAAGACGGCGACGATGAAGATTTCGTCGACGAAGACGACGACGGTGTGCGCCACTAAGTTCCAGATGCTATACGGTACGGCAGCGCCTGCTGCCGTACCTTAATGACAGGTTGCCAATGGATTACCCGCAAATACTCTCCCCGGTTCTTTCTTTTCTGCAATGCCCAACGCCAAAGGCGTGGCTCGATAAAGCCCGCGATCCGACGAATCTCCCGCTACTGTTAACCGACCACCTGGTGTGTGAATTGAAAGCCGCGCAAACGGCGATGCTGCTGGTGCGTAAATATGTTGCGGATAAACAGGGGGCTGATGCGTTGCTTGCCTGGCTACAGCCCTACGAAGCGTTTGCCTTCCGTGAAGGGCCGGAGCCTGATTTCGTCGCCCTGCATAAGCAGATCGGCAAAAGCGCGATGCCGCAGACGGACGATCCGTGGGGGCAGGCGTTGATCGACAGCATGGGGCTGCTGATCAAAGAGGAGTTGCATCACTTCTGGCAGGTGCGCGAAGCCATGACCGCACGCCAGATCCCGTACGTGAAGATCACTGCCAGCCGCTATGCCAAAGGGATGCTGAAAGAGGTGCGAACTCACGAGCCGTTGACGCTGATTGATAAGCTGATTTGCGGGGCCTATATCGAAGCGCGTTCCTGCGAGCGTTTTGCCGCGCTGGCGCCGTATCTTGATGAGCCGTTGCAGAAGTTTTATCTCTCGCTGCTGCGTTCAGAAGCGCGTCACTACCAGGATTACCTGGCACTGGCGCAGCAGGTGTCGAAAGTGGATATCACGCCGCGCGTGCGCTTCTTTGGCGAAGTGGAGGCGGCGTTAATTACCTCGCCGGACAACGAGTTTCGTTTTCACAGCGGTGTGCCGGTGTGATTGTCTGCCCGATACGCGTACTGCGTCGGGCACACTTACAGACCTTTCAGCATCCGCACTTCGCAATCCACATGCCCGGTGCAGCCCAGCGGTTCGCTGATGTGCTCAAAGCCTAAATGTTCATACAGGCCAATCGCTTCACGCAGAAACGCGGTGGTTTCCAGATAGCAGCGTTTGAAGCCATGCTCGCGGGCGTGATCGAGCGCCATCAGCGCCAGTTTCTTCGCCAGACCCTGGCCACGCACCGTCGACAGAAAATACATCTTCTGCAATTCACAAATATCCGGCTCGCTACAGGAGAGTGGCGCAATGCCGCCGCCGCCCACCACGCGACCATTTTGCTCCACCACCCAATAAGCGTGGCCTGGCTGGCTGTAGAGCTGGTACAGCTCATCCAGATTCGGATCGGCAACGGTATAGCCTTTGTCGGCGGTCAGGCCGTATTCGGCGGAGACCTGGCGGATGACGCTGGCCACCGCGGGATTATCGTCAGCGGTGATAAGACGCAGGGTCGCCGCGACCGGAGATATAACACTCATAGCGAAACTCGAAATAATTAGTGACGGATATACGCAGTTAATAACACCGCAGGGCAGGGGAGTGCAAGAGAGGATAATTCAGGAACGAAGGTATTGTGCGCCTGATAAAGCGCACAATACATTGATATTGCAACGGACTGTAGGCCGGGTAAGCGTAGCGCCACCTGGCATTTGATTACAGCGCGGCGATAACCGCCTGCTGCTCAACCAGTTTCGCTTTCGCTTCCGCGTAACCGTCCAGCTTCTCACGCTCTTTGGCGATCACCGCTTCCGGTGCGCGCGCCACAAAGCCTTCGTTAGACAGTTTGTTTTCGATGCGGCTGATTTCACCTTCGATTTTCGCCACTTCTTTCGCCAGACGCGCCAGCTCATCTTCTTTGTTGATGAGGCCAGCCATCGGGATCAGCAGCTCAGCACCGTCGATGATTTTGGTTACCGACACCGGACCTTTGTCATCGGCTGGCAGCACGGTGATGCTCTCCAGACGCGCCAGATTCAGCAGGAAGCCACGGTTGTCGTTCACACGACGCTCCGCGTCCTTGCTGCAACCGCGCAGCAGCAGCTCCAGCGGTTTGCCCGGAGCGATGTTCATTTCCGCACGGACGTTACGTACCGCAATGATGGCCTGTTTCAGCCACTCGGTGTCAGAAGCTGCTGCTTCATCAACCTGAGACGCATCGTACTGCGGGAACGGCTGCAGCATGATGGTGTCGGCGGTGATGCCGCAAATCACTTTCACGCGCTGCCAGATGGTTTCAGTGATGAACGGAATGATCGGGTGCGCGAGGCGCAGCAGACCTTCCAGCACGGTCACCAGAGTATGGCGAGTGCCGCGCAGTTCAGACTCAGAACCCCCGTTCATCACCGGCTTGGTCAACTCCAGATACCAGTCGCAGAACTGGTTCCAGGTGAACTCGTACAGGATGCCTGCAGCGATATCGAAGCGGTAGTTATCCAGCGCTTCGCGGTACGCTTTGATGGTCTGGTTAAACTCCGCCAGAATCCAGCGGTCCGCCAGCGACAGGGTCATTTCGCCGCCGTTGAAGCCGCAATCCTGCTCTTCGGTGTTCATCAGCACAAAGCGGCTGGCGTTCCACAGTTTGTTACAGAAGTTACGGTAACCTTCCAGACGCTTCATATCCCAGTTGATATCGCGACCGGTAGAGGCGAGTGCCGCCAGGGTGAAGCGCAGGGCGTCGGTGCCGTGCGGCTCGATGCCATCCGGGAATTGCTTTTCGGTACGCTTACGGATTTTCTCCGCCAGCTGTGGCTGCATCATGTTACCGGTACGTTTCTCCAGCAGGTCTGCCAGTGAGATACCGTCGACCATATCCAGCGGATCAATAACGTTGCCCTTGGATTTGGACATCTTCTGGCCTTCGTCGTCACGAATAAGACCGGTCATGTAGACGGTATGGAACGGAACCTGCGGCTTGCCGTTTTCATCTTTGATGAAGTGCATGGTCATCATGATCATGCGGGCAATCCAGAAGAAGATGATGTCGAAGCCGGAGACCATTACGCTGGATGGGTGGAACTGACGCAAGGCGTCGGTGTTTTCCGGCCAGCCGAGAGTGGAGAAGGTCCACAGCGCGGAGGAGAACCAGGTATCGAGAACGTCTTCGTCCTGACGAAGCGCAATGTCGGCGCTCAGGTTGTTTTCCTTCCGCACTTCGTCTTCGGTGCGACCCACGTAGACGTTGCCTTCGTTGTCGTACCATGCCGGGATACGGTGACCCCACCACAGCTGACGGGAGATACACCAGTCTTGAATATCACGCATCCAGGAGAAATACATGTTTTCGTACTGCTTCGGCACGAACTGAATGTCGCCGTTCTCAACCGCTTCAACCGCTGGTTTTGCCAGCACATCGGCACGCACGTACCACTGGTCGGTCAGCATCGGTTCGATAACTACACCGCCACGGTCGCCGTACGGCACGGTCAGATCGTGGGGTTTAATCTCTTCCAGCAGGCCGAGAGCGTCAACGGCAGCAACCACCGCTTTACGGGCGGCAAAGCGTTCCAGCTTCTGGAACTCCGCCGGGATATCGCTGGCGTAGACGTCAGATTCTTCGCCTTTCGTATCAAATACCTGAGCGCTTTCACGGATATCGCCGTCAAAGGTCAGAATGTTGATCATTGGCAGAGCGTGACGTTTACCGACTTCATAGTCGTTAAAGTCGTGCGCCGGGGTGATTTTCACGCAGCCGGTGCCCTTTTCCATGTCGGCGTGTTCATCGCCCACAATCGGAATGCGGCGGTTCACCAGCGGCAGTACCACGAATTTGCCAATCAGATCTTTATAACGCGGATCCTCCGGGTTTACGGCCACGCCGGTATCGCCCAGCAGGGTTTCCGGACGCGTGGTAGCGACGACCAGATAATCTTTACCGTCTGCGGTTTTCGCGCCGTCGGCCAGCGGATAGCGGATGTGCCACATCGAGCCTTTGGACTCGCGGTTTTCCACTTCCAGGTCAGAGATGGCGGTGCGCAGTTTCGGGTCCCAGTTGACCAGGCGTTTGCCACGGTAAATCAGGTCTTCTTTGTAGAGGCGTACGAAGACTTCTTTCACGGCATTGGAAAGACCTTCGTCCATGGTGAAGCGCTCACGCTCCCAGTCCACGGAGTTACCGAGACGGCGCATCTGACGGGTAATGGTGCCGCCAGATTCCGCTTTCCACTGCCAGATTTTGTCGATGAACGCATCGCGTCCGTAATCGTGACGGGTTTTACCTTCTTCAGCGGCAATCTTGCGCTCA
This sequence comes from Citrobacter enshiensis, assembly GCF_029338175.1. Lineage (NCBI taxonomy): Bacteria > Pseudomonadati > Pseudomonadota > Gammaproteobacteria > Enterobacterales > Enterobacteriaceae > Citrobacter > Citrobacter enshiensis. Next base: position 4,264,064 of record NZ_CP119862.1, on the reverse strand, counting down.
ACGACCATCTGGGTGGCGATACCGGCATGGTCGGTCCCCGCCTGCCAGAGGGTGTTTTTACCCTGCATGCGCTGGTAGCGGATCATGGTATCCATGATGGTTTGCTGGAAGGCGTGACCCATATGCAAACTGCCGGTGACGTTCGGCGGCGGGATCATGATGCAGAAGGATTCTTTACTTTCATCACCGTTTGGCTTGAAGTAGCCCTGCTGTTCCCAGTGCTCGTAAAGCGGCTGTTCGATATCTTGTGGGTTGTATGTCTTTTCCATTATTTCCAGGTTGCCGTATTCAGGTTAAAACCAGCCACGCGGTAGGCTTTGTAGCGTTCACGCGCCAGTTGTTTCAGAGAATCTTCGTAAGGAACGAAGTCTATCACTTCTGTGAAAGCGGTGGCAAAATCTGCAAAGTTTGTTCGCAGGCTGATCAAAATATCCCGCGGGCTGCTGTTGCGTTTTTGCGGCCAGGCAATTTCAACCGGCGCGCCACCTCTCGGGCCTTCACCCGCCAGATTATGTGGGACAAAACTGTCAGCCGGTCTTGCCCACAGTGCTTCATCCAGACGAATGGCCTGCTGCTCATCTTCACAGGCAATCAGCACGCGCTTGCCACTGCGCCAACGTTCTGCGGCAACGTCGCACACCAGTTGTTCGACAGCGCTTAAGCCATCGACATGGGTGTCGTTGTCCAGAAGGTAGAACGTTGCATTCTTCATATATGGGGCTTCTTGTTGTGGATTTAAACGTATTGTCCGGTGGCGCTGCGCTTACCGGGTCTACGGTATCGTGACGTTGTAGGCCGGGTAAGGCGAAGCCGCCACCCGGCATTTAACATCACTCTTCGCCGTTAAACCCGGCGCGGTTGAGCAGGAACTGCGACAGCAACGCGACCGGACGACCGGTTGCGCCTTTCGCTTTGCCGGAACGCCATGCGGTACCGGCGATGTCCAGGTGCGCCCAGTTATACTTACGGGTAAAGCGCGACAGGAAGCAGCCTGCGGTGATTGCCCCGCCAGGACGCCCGCCGATGTTAGCCATATCCGCAAAGTTGGACTCCAGTTGCTCCTGGAACTCATCGCCCAGCGGCAGACGCCATGCGCGGTCACCCGCCTGCTCGGACGCGCTAATGAGCTCGTGCGCCAGCGGATTATGGTTCGACATCAAACCGGTGATGTGATGGCCCAGCGCAATCACGCAGGCGCCGGTCAGGGTCGCCACGTCAATCACCGCTTCTGGCTCAAAACGCTCAACGTAGGTTAATACGTCGCACAGCACCAGACGGCCTTCAGCATCGGTGTTCAGCACCTCAACGGTCTGACCGGACATGGTGGTCAACACGTCGCCCGGACGATAAGCTCGCCCGCCCGGCATGTTTTCACAGCCCGCCAGCACACCGATGACGTTAATCGGCAACTGCAGTTCCGCCACCATGCGCATCACGCCGTACACTGCAGCCGCGCCGCACATGTCGTACTTCATCTCGTCCATGCCTTCGGCAGGCTTGATGGAGATACCGCCGGAGTCAAAGGTCAGCCCTTTACCGACCAGCACGATCGGACGCACGTCTTCGGACGGATTACCTTTGTATTCGATCACCGACATCAGCGATTCGTTTTGCGAACCGTTGCCCACCGCGAGGTAGGAGTGCATGCCCAGCTCTTTCATCTGCTGTTCGCCGATGACGCGGGTAATGACGTTTTTGCTGTAGGAATCGGCCAGCTGACGCGCCTGCGAAGCCAGATAACCGGCGTTGCAGATGTTCGGCGGCATATTGCCAAGATCTTTTGCTGCCTTGATACCGGCGGCAATCGCCAGACCGTGCTGGATCGCGCGTTCGCCGCTGGTCAGTTCACGGCGGGTCGGCACGTTGAAAACCATTTTACGCAGCGGACGGCGCGGTTCGCTTTTGTTGGTTTTCAGTTGATCAAAACTGTACAGCGTCTCTTTGGCTGTCTCGACCGCCTGACGCACTTTCCAGTAGTTATTACGACCTTTGACGTGCAGCTCGGTCAGGAAGCAGACGGCTTCCATTGAGCCAGTATCATTCAAAGTATTGATGGTTTTCTGAATGACCTGCTTGTACTGGCGCTCATCAAGTTCGCGCTCTTTGCCACAACCAATAAGGAGAATTCGCTCGGACAAAACGTTCGGCACATGGTGCAACAATAGCGTCTGCCCCGGTTTTCCTTCCAGTTCGCCACGGCGCAGCAGTGCGCTAATGTACCCGTCGCTGATCTTATCGAGCTGTTCTGCAATCGGAGAGAGGCGACGCGGTTCAAAGACGCCCACGACGATGCAGGCACTCCGCTGTTTCTCCGGGCTACCGCTTTTTACACTGAACTCCATGCACTACACTCCTGATTCTTAAAGACAACGGCGGTGGCTACGGATAGAATTGCAAGCTTTCGTAACTCATGTCCGCTGTTGCGGTGACTTCGTGTTAATCTTAACGTTATTACGGTATTGGCACGTCAGAACAATTTTCTGAGAGGTGAATCCGTTGAGTATAATAGTCTTAGCGACGATTTCGACGACTCAAGAGAATAAATGACGTTTAAGCCATGAAACAAGCTAAAATCCTGCAAAAGACGAGTTTTTACGGGCGTATTTAAAGTGATAATCATAAGATATCTGGTACGGGAGACGCTCAAAAGCCAACTTGCGATCCTTTTCATCTTGCTTTTGATTTTCTTTTGTCAAAAGTTAGTGAGGATCCTCGGTGCGGCGGTTGACGGTGATATTCCGGCAAATCTGGTGCTCTCGCTACTGGGGCTGGGCGTGCCTGAAATGGCGCAGCTCATTCTGCCTCTCAGCCTGTTCCTCGGGCTGCTGATGACGCTGGGCAAACTCTATACTGAAAGTGAAATTACGGTCATGCACGCCTGCGGGTTGAGCAAAGCCGTCCTGGTAAAAGCCGCCATGGTACTGGCGTTGTTTACTGGTATTGTCGCTGCGGTCAACGTCATGTGGGCGGGACCTTTATCATCTAAACATCAGGATGAAGTGCTGGCGGAGGCGAAAGCCAACCCCGGTATGGCTGCGCTTGCGCAGGGGCAATTCCAGCAGGCAACCAATGGCAGCTCGGTCCTGTTTATCGAAAGTGTCGATGGCAGCGACTTCAAAGATGTATTTCTCGCGCAAATCCGCCCGAAAGGCAACGCCCGTCCTTCCGTGGTAGTGGCGGATTCCGGACATTTGACGCAGCTTGGCGACGGCTCTCAGGTGGTCACCCTGAATCAGGGGACACGCTTCGAAGGGACCGCACTGTTACGTGATTTCCGCATTACCGATTTCCAGAACTATCAGGCGATCATCGGGCATCAGGCGGTTGCGCTGGATCCCAATGATTCCGAGCAGATGGATATGAGCGCTCTGTTGTCGGCCAATACCGATCGTGCCCGGGCGGAACTGCACTGGCGCCTGACGCTGGTATTTACCGTCTTTATGATGGCGCTGATGGTCGTGCCGCTGAGCGTGGTGAACCCGCGTCAGGGACGCGTCCTGTCGATGCTTCCAGCGATGTTGCTGTATCTGTTGTTCTTCCTTGTGCAGACCTCCCTGAAATCCAATGGCGGTAAAGGCAAACTGGACCCGGCTCTCTGGATGTGGGTGGTGAACCTTGCGTATCTGGCGTTGGCGATTGGCCTGAACTTGTGGGATACAGTGCCGGTACGCCGTCTGCGTGCCCGTTTTCTGCGTAGAGGAGCGGTGTAATGCAGCCATTTGGTGTACTTGACCGCTATATCGGTAAAACCATTTTCACCACCATCATGATGACGCTGTTCATGCTGGTGTCGCTCTCCGGCATTATCAAGTTCGTCGACCAGCTGAAAAAAGCCGGGCAGGGGAGCTACGATGCGCTGGGCGCAGGGATGTATACCCTGCTCAGCGCGCCAAAAGATGTGCAGATCTTCTTTCCGATGGCGGCGCTGTTGGGCGCGTTACTGGGGCTGGGGATGCTGGCGCAGCGCAGCGAACTGGTGGTGATGCAGGCTTCTGGCTTCACCCGCATGCAGGTGGCGCTGTCGGTCATGAAAACGGCCATTCCACTGGTGCTGTTGACGATGGCAATTGGCGAGTGGGTTGCTCCGCAGGGCGAGCAGATGGCGCGTAACTATCGTGCTCAGCAGATGTATGGCGGCTCGCTGCTTTCTACTCAGCAAGGGCTGTGGGCGAAAGACGGCCACAACTTTGTGTATATCGAACGGGTTAAAGGCGACACGGAGCTGGGCGGGATCAGTATCTACGGCTTCAACGACCAGCGCCGTTTGCAGTCGGTACGTTATGCCGCTTCTGCGAAATTCGATGCTGAGCACAAAGTATGGCGTCTGTCGCAGGTCGATGAGTCCAACCTGACCAATCCCAAGCAAATCACCGGTTCACAGACGGTGAGCGGTACCTGGAAAACCAACCTGACGCCGGACAAACTCGGTGTGGTGGCGTTAGATCCAGATGCGCTTTCCATTAGCGGTCTGCACAGCTACGTGAAGTATCTGAAGTCGAGTGGTCAGGACGCCGGACGCTACCAGCTCAATATGTGGAGTAAAGTGTTCCAGCCGCTCTCTGTGGCCGTCATGATGCTGATGGCGCTGTCGTTCATTTTCGGTCCGCTGCGTAGCGTTCCGATGGGGGCGCGTGTTGTAACCGGTATCAGCTTTGGTTTTGTCTTCTACGTGCTTGACCAGATCTTTGGTCCACTGACGCTGGTGTACGGCATTCCGCCGATTATTGGCGCGCTGTTGCCAAGCGCATCGTTCTTCCTGATCAGCCTCTGGTTAATGCTGCGGAGATCGTAATCCTGTTACCCTCCCGTGACACGGGAGGGTGCATGTCTCACCTTAGCGTTTTCTCCCGCCCAGTAAGCTGCCTAACATCCCGCGTATAATTTGATTGGTGACCTGACGCGCTGCGCTTTTGGCAACACTCTGTACGACGCCATCACGTTTACCGCCGCGCGGTCCGGTGCTGCCAAACAGAATGTCTTTCAACCCGCCGAGAATACCATCGTCAACCGCGACCTCTTTGCCTTTCACTGTCGGGTTGTTCTGCTGTTCAGTATTGGCCTGCACACCCTTTTGCAGCCTCTCGTAAGCGGATTCGCTATCCACCTCTTCCTCATACTTGCCGTACAGTGCAGAGTGATTAAGTAACCCGTTACGTTCGTCGTCGGTGAGTGGCCCCATACGCGAGCAGGGTGCAATGACCATTGCGCGTTCCACCACTGACGGACTGCCTTTAGCATCAAGAAACGAGATTAGCGCTTCACCGGTACCCAGCTCCTGAATGGCTTTTTCGGTATCAAATGCTGGATTCGCCCGCATCGTCTGCGCTGCGGTTTTCACCGCTTTCTGATCTTTCGGCGTGAAGGCGCGCAGGGCATGCTGCACGCGATTACCCAACTGTCCGAGCACGTTGTCGGGTATGTCGGACGGATTCTGCGAGACGAACCAGACGCCGACGCCTTTTGAGCGGATCAGGCGGATAACCTGTTCGATTTTATCCAACAGCACCTGTGGCGCGTCGTTGAACAACAGATGCGCCTCGTCGAAGAAGAACACCAGCTTCGGCTTCTCCAGATCGCCCGCTTCCGGCAGTTGCTCGTAGAGTTCGGAGAGCATCCACAGCAGGCTGGCGGCATACAGTTTTGGCATCTGGTAAAGTTTTTCTGCGCTGAGGATATTGATAATCCCTTTGCCGTTTGCGTCGACGCGCATCCAGTCTTTGATTTCCAGCATGGGCTCGCCAAAGAAGTGTGTCGCGCCCTGTTGCTCGAGGGTCAGCAGGCCACGCTGTATCGCCCCAACCGAGGCGCTGCTGATATTGCCGTACTGATTCTGGAAGGATTTGGCGTTATCGCCAATGTATTGCGTAATGGCCCGCAGGTCTTTGAAATCCAGCAGCAATAGCCCCTGGTCATCGGCAATACGAAAGATAATATCAAGTACGCCGGACTGGACCTCGTTCAGGTTCAGCAGACGCGCGAGCAGCAGTGGTCCGAGATCGGAGATGGTCGCCCGCACCGGATGGCCTTTTTCGCCGAAAATATCCCACACCACCACTGGATTGGCGTGGGGCTGCCAGTCGGCGATACCGATGTTTTTTAGCCGGGTAAGCAGTTTTTCCGAGGCTACGCCCTCTTCAGCCACGCCCGTCAGATCGCCTTTCACATCCGCCATAAACACCGGAACGCCGATTTCCGACAGCGATTCGGCCAGCTTTTGCAACGTGACAGTTTTACCCGTCCCCGTCGCGCCAGTAATCAGCCCGTGACGGTTTGCCATGCCTGGCAGTAAGAACAGCTCGGTTTCTGGCGTGCGGGCAATTAACAAGGGTGCGCTCATGAGATTTCCTCCATTTATCCTGCCTGGAGTATAGGCAATGTCGATGAGAGAAAGTATGCGCGGTGCGGAGAAAAAACTTATAACGTATTGCCCTGGTAAATCTGATACCCCAAATCCACGGTATTGTGGTTATGGTCGTTGTTCTTGATTTTACTCAGCAACATTTGCGCCGCCATACGGCCAATGTCAAATCGTGGGGTGATCACGCTGGCGAGGCTTGGGATCATCTGCCTGCCCATTTCCAGCCCGTGGAACCCGGCAATGGAGATCTGTTCCGGGACGGCAAGTTCACGTTCGCGGCACAGCAGCAGTGCGCCCATCGCAATATCGTCGTTGGTGCAGAACACGCCGTCTAAATCCGGGTGTGCAGCGAGCGCGTCACGCATCATTTGTGTGCCCAGATGAATGGATGAGATAGCGCGAGGGTTAACACGCAGTGGCTCCAGACCACGGCGCGTCATGGCGTCGCAGTAGCCGCGATAGCGCTGCTCATCACGGACATCATCTTTCGAACCCAGGTAGAGAATTTTGTGCCGCTGGCGTTTATCTAACATGGTGCTGACCATATCAAACGCCGCCTGGCGGTTATCGAATCCCACCTCCATGTCCAGACGATCGCCCTGAATATCCATCAGCTCCACCACCGGAATGTTGGCAGAACGCATAAATTTAACAGTGCGCAGGGTGTGGTATTTCTCGGAAAGAATAATGCCGTCGATATTGTACGAGAGCAGGTTGATCACCGACTCTTCCTCGGATTCCCGATCGTAATTGTAGTTGGCGATCAGCGTCTGATAGTTATGGTCCGAGGTCACCGACTCTATACCGGCGAGAATATCGGCGAACAACTGGTTTTGAAAAGAGGGGATCAGCACGCCGAGCGTATAGCTTTGCGCATTCAGCAGCATCGCGGGCGCCCGGTTGGGGATGTAATTGATCTCCTCCATAATCTGCGCGATACGTTCACCGGTTTCCTTTGCGACCTTTTTCGGCGAGCGGATGTAGCGGCTCACCGTCATTTTGGTCACGCCCGCCAGGGTGGCGATATCTTGCAAAGAAATTCTGTGGTTCCTCATCTTTTCTCCTGAGCCGGGGAACGCAGACTTTCGTTCCCCGGTGATGCCGAATTAATGCAGAACGGCGTTCAGCGTCAGAACCCCGAGGAGTCCCATAATGGAAATCAGCGTTTCCATTACCGTCCAGGTACGCAACGTTTCTCCAACGCTGAGATTAAAGTAACCTTTAAACAGCCAGAAGCCAGGATCGTTAACGTGTGAAGCAATCACGCTGCCCGCGCCGGTAGCTAGCACCATTAGTGCCGGGTCGGCATGAGTGACGTTAATTATCGGCAATACCACGCCTGCGGTGGTAATGGCTGCGACGGTCGCTGAACCGAGCGCGATGCGCAGCAACGCCGCTACTGTCCAGCACATCAGCAGTGGAGAGAGCGAAGTGCCGGTCATCAAGTGCGAGATATATTGACCCACGCCGCTGTCCACCAGAACCTGCTTAAACGCACCGCCGCCGGCGATGATAAACACAATCATCGCAATCGCGCCGATAGAGTTGCCAATGATATCCATAATTTGCTCTATCGTACGTCCGTTACGTCGACCGAGAGTAAAAATGGCGAGCACGATGGCGATAAACAACGCGACCGCAGGGTTACCAATAAACTCAAAGAACACCCGCACGCTGTTGGTCTTTGGCAGCGTAATTTCGCACACCGCCGCTACCGCCATCAGTATTACCGGGATAACGGCCGCAAAGATACTGTTCCAGAACGACGGCATCTCTTCTTCGGTGAATAAATGCGGGTTGAATAAACCTTCAGGCGGCGCTTTTTCAAAGCGGGTCAATAGCTTGGAAAACAGCGGCCCGGCGACAATCACCGTCGGGATAGTAATGATAAAGCCGTACAGCAGGGTGGTGCCGAGATTAGCCTCGAAGATGGTGGCAATCGCGGTTGGCCCCGGATGCGGCGGCAAAAAACAGTGGGTAACGGATAGTGCCGCAACCATCGGCACGCCGACATACAGCAGCGGCAGACCGGAGGAGGCCACTACCGTAAACACCAGTGGCAACAGCAGAACAAAACCGACCTCGAAGAACATTGCCAGACCGACAACCAGACCGGTGATGACCAGCGCCCACTGCACACGTTTCTTACCGAATGTACCAATCAGCGTGGTAGCGATGCGCTGGGCGGCGCCGGTATCAGAAATCAGCTTACCGAGCATTGCGCCGAACCCGAGGATCATCGCCAGCCCGCCGAGCGTACCGCCGATCCCATTTTGTATAGAGTGCAGAACGGCCTGTGCATCCATCCCTTCGGCAAAACCGACGACGGCTGCAACCAGTACCAGGGCAATAAAGCCGTTAACTTTAAAGCCAATCATCAGGACCAGAAGCAGCGCGACGCCTGCCGCAATTATGATTAATGGCATAATCGTATCTCTTATCGTTGCCAAAAAAGCAGCGCCAGGGCGCTGCGTGGTGTTGCGTTGCGTCAGACGGCGACCAGCATGCCGCCATCGACAAACAACAGGTGCCCGTTAACAAAATCAGAAGCTTTAGAAGAGAGGAATACCGCGGCGCCAATCAGCTCCTGCGGATCGCCCCAGCGTGCGGCTGGCGTACGTTTGCACAGCCAGGAGGTGAAGGCTTCATCTTCAACCAGCGCTTTGGTCATTTCGGTTTTGAAGTAGCCTGGTGCGATACCGTTCACCTGGATATTGTGACGTGCCAGCTCAACGCACATTCCGCGGGTGAGCATTTTCACCGCGCCTTTCGAAGCGGCATACGGCGTAATGGTGTCTCGTCCCAGCTCGCTCTGCATGGAGCAGATGTTGATGACTTTTCCGGTCTGACGCTCTACCATCCGGCGGGTCACTGCCTGCGATACCAGGAACACTGCGGTTTGGTTTACCGCGATCACGTCGTTCCAGTCCTGTTCCGGGAACTCGGTAAAAGGATGGCGGCGTTGAATACCCGCGTTATTTACCAGCACATCAATCGGACCAATATCCTTTTCGATATGTTCGATGGCGGCATCAATATCTTGTTTATGCGTAACATTGAAAGGCGCGGCAACGGCGCGAACACCTTCCTGCTGCAGCCTGGCGACAGCGGCTTCCGCGCGTTCTGGCGTAATATCATTGACGATAATCTGCGCGCCATATTTACCCAGCCCGGTCGCCAGTAAATAACCAATACCCTGAGCAGAACCGGTGATAAGAATGTTTTTTCCGTCCAGTGAAAAAAGATCGTTCATCGTGTTATTCCTTATTTTGTTTCTTCAAAAACGAGCTGGACTTTCGCCGCCTGGGTTTTATCTCCGGCGAAGATCAGTGCCTGTTCGAGGTCGGTAAACGGATATTCGGCGCTCAGTAACGGCAGCGGGTCGATAACGTTATTTGCCAGCCACGACACCGCAGTGTTGAACTCGGTGGTAAAGCGGAATGAGCCTTTGAGCGAGATTTCTTTGCCGATCAGCATCATCATCGGGAAGTCCGGCACTGCGCCGCCCATGCCGACCTGCACCATCACGCCTTTCGCGCGGGTCACTTCCAGACAGGAGGCAATCGAAGAAGGGTGCCCCGAGACTTCGAAGCTGACGTCGAAATAGCCTTTCTCTTTTTTCCACTCGTCGAGCGAGTCCTGTTGCGGGTTAATGAGTGTATCGGCGCCCATCTGCTGAGCCAGTGTGAGCGAGCGTGGGCTGATGTCTGCGCAGACGATTTCTGCCGCGCCGAGCGTTTTCACCGCGCTGACAATCAGGCAACCGATTGGGCCTACGCCGGAGATAAACACGCGCTTGCCCTGCAGATCGCCCGCTTCATGTGCGGCATGGATCGCCACGGCCAGCGGTTCGGCAAAGGCCATTACTTTCTCATCGGCCTGCTGCGGGTAGGGAATGCACTGCGCGGTATCGACGATTTTAAACTGAGTAAAGCCGCCGTCGACGTGGGGAAAATACATGGCGCTGCCAAAAAAACGCATTTCCGTACACTGGTTTTCTTCATGCTGTAAACAGTATTTACAGTGACCGCAAGGCTTAGACGGATTAATAGCAACCGACTGACCCTCGTGTAATTCTTTTGAATCGCTATGAACTACTTTGCCAATAACTTCATGGCCTAAAATCATTGGTGCTTTGACGGTGAAATTACCGACTTTTCCTTCCTGATAATAATGTAAATCGGAACCGCAAATTCCCCCTCGGGTAATTTTAACCAACGTTCCTTTATTATTATCCCATTCAATATTTTGGTCTGTAATGGCAACGGTTTTCTTGCCCGCGACAACGCAGGATTGTGTTTTGACTTGCATAAATGCCTCACTGGTCAGGTAGTAACCTCGGCAGCATTTAAACGGTTTTGTTTGTTATCATTTGTGACGAAAGTCACGCTGGAAAATTGTTACGCTACAATGTTACGCATAACGTGATGCGCCTTGTAATTCTCATCAGCGGTGCTAAAAAAGCGTGAACTCTCCAAAGTAGAGGGCGTAGTATCGCGCCATGGAATATGAATCTGGAGTTTTTTCGATGGCCGGGGAAAGTTATATTTTGATGGGTGTTTCGGGTAGCGGTAAATCATTAATTGGCAGTAAAGTTTCCGCGGTATTATCGGCTAAATTCATTGATGGTGACGATCTCCATCCGGCCAAAAACATTGATAAAATGTCTGAAGGTATTCCGTTAACCGATGAGGACCGACTCCCCTGGTTAGCACGATTAAATGACGCCAGCTACAGCCTGTATAAAAAGAATGAGACCGGATTTATCGTCTGTTCTTCATTAAAAAAACAGTATCGCGATATATTGCGTCAGGGCAGTCCTAATGTGCATTTCCTGTGGCTGGACGGTGATTACGAGACTATTCTGGCGCGCATGCAGCGTCGGGCTGGGCATTTTATGCCGATGGGGTTGCTGAAAAGCCAGTTCGACGCACTGGAGTGCCCGCAGGAAGATGAACACGATATTGCCCGCATCGATGTGAACCATGATATTGAGCATGTGACAGAACAGTGCCGCCAGGCGGTGCTTGCGTTTCGTAATGGACAATAGGCTCAGCCCCTGTCCGGACTGAGCCACATCATCAGAAGTCGGCTTTCAGCACCACGCGGTAGCGCGCTTTGCCGTCGCGAACGTGCTGGATGGCTTCATTGATTTGCGACATTGGGAACAACTCTGTCGTCGGCGAGACCTTGCTGCGTCCGGCAAATTTCATCAGCTTGCGCAGCTCATAGGGCGTACCGGTCGCCGAACCGGAGATGCTGCGATCGCCAGCAATCAATGTAAACGCCGGAACCGGCAGCGGCTTCATCACTGCGCCGACGGTGTGGAAATGGCCGCCATAGGCCAGCGCTTCAAAGTAGGGCTGCCAGTCGAGGTCGACATTAACGGTGTTGATAATGAGATCAAACTGGCCTGCCAGCGCATTTAACGCTTCTGGATCGCGACTGTTCACCACCTTATCCGCCCCCATTGCCAGAACTTCCTGCTCTTTCGACGGATTCGAGCTGAATGCGGTCACTTCACAGCCCATCGCGTGCAGTAGCTTAATGGCGATGTGCCCAAGACCGCCGATTCCGATCACCCCCACGCGACTGGTCGCGGTGATGTGGTGCATCAGCAGAGGTTTAAAAACAGTAATACCGCCGCATAACAGAGGACCTGCGGATTCAATATCGATGCTCTCCGGAAGCGGGATCACCCACTGCCAGTCTGCCCGCAGTTTCTCGGCAAAACCGCCACGGTTAAGAATGGTGGGCACGGCTCCTTCCAGGCAGTTAATCTGATTACCGCTGATACAGGCATCGCAATGCCCACAGCTGCGCGCCGTCCAGCCAACGCCAACTCGCTGCCCGACCTTCAACCCTTTTTCCTGCGCTGCGCTGCCGAGCGCCGCCACGCGACCAATCACTTCATGCCCGGCAACCAGCGGATACTGAGAGAATCCCCATTCGTTGTCGATCATGGAAAGATCGGAATGGCAGATACCGCAGTAGTCGACCTGCACCTCGACATCTTCCGGCCTGAGTTCACCAGCATCGTATTCATAAAGTTCGAGTTCGCTGCCCGCTTCTTTTGCGGCATAGCTTTTTATAATGGACATCGTGTTTCCCTCGGTGGGTGTTGAACTGGAAGTGTAGAGCATGGGGGAATGGGACGCTTCAAAGAAGGGGGGGTTAAGGCGCGAGAGGAGGGGGAGAAATGTGATGAATACTGCTTTTAAAGTGCGTAATGCTGAAAATTTCAACACTTAGCGACTGAGGCACACGCTGCCGCTTGCATGGTGGCGTGCGACAGGTATAATCCACAACGTTTTCCGCATACCTCTTCAGTGCCGAAGTGGCGAAATCGGTAGACGCAGTTGATTCAAAATCAACCGTAGAAATACGTGCCGGTTCGAGTCCGGCCTTCGGCACCAACAGTATGTAAATGGACCTCAACTGAGGTCTTTTTTTATGTCTAAAATCCAGCATTTACCTACCTTTCTCGCTATATTAACTCTCTCAAGGTCAACCGACTTCAACGTACATCTACCAACACATGTTGGTACAGATGATGGTATTTCCGGTTCGATAATGCTTGTACCAACAGGGAGGGGATAAGCATGGCTCTAACAGATATCAAAGTCAGAACAGCCAAGCCAACGGATAAGCAATACAAGCTCACTGATGGCAACGGTATGCACCTGCTCGTCCACCCGAATGGTTCAAGATACTGGCGTCTGCAATACCGCTTTGGTGGGAAACAAAAGATGCTGGCTATAGGCGTTTATCCTGATGTGTCTCTTGCAGATGCCAGAGCTCGTCGTGATGAGGCTCGTAAGTTGTTGGCAAACGGTATCGATCCGGGAGATAAAAAGAAAAACGATAAGATTGAGCAGCAAGAAGCCCGAACTTTCGAGCAACTGGCAGTTGAGTGGCATGCCACAAATAAAAAGTGGTCGGAAGAACATAGTCGACGAGTGCTCAAAAGCCTGGAGGACAACCTCTTTCCAGCCATAGGTAAGCGTAATATTGCCGAACTAAAAACGCGGGATCTTTTAGCACCCATCAAAGCTGTTGAGCTATCTGGGCGACTTGAAGTGGCTTCTCGGTTACTACAGCGTACTACGGCAATAATGCGTTATGCAGTACAGAGCGGTTTGCTTGACTATAATCCCGCGCAGGAGATGGTCGGTGCCGTTGCTTCAAGTAACAGACAGCATCGAGCAGCTCTTGAACTGAAACGTATTCCCGAGCTTCTGCAACGCATTGATAGCTATACCGGTAGGCCTTTAACTCGTCTTGCCGTTGAGCTAACCCTGCTTGTTTTCATTCGTTCCAGCGAATTGCGCTTTGCTCGGTGGTCTGAGATCGATTTTGAAACATCAATGTGGACGATTCCAGCTGAGCGAGAAGCTATTGAAGGGGTAAAACACTCCCAGCGTGGCTCAAAAATGCGTACGCCTCATCTGGTGCCGCTATCTCAACAAGCGTTAGCAATCCTTAAATACGTTCATAAACTTAGTGGCGATCGCGACTTTGTTTTCATTGGCGATCACGACCATCGCAAACCTATGAGTGAAAACACGGTGAACAAGGCCCTGCGCGTTATGGGTTATGACACGAAGGTAGAGGTTTGTGGGCATGGTTTCAGGACAATGGCCTGTAGTTCATTGATTGAGTCTGGATTGTGGTCGAGGGATGCAGTGGAACGGCAAATGAGCCATATGGAACGTAACTCAGTACGTGCTGCTTACATTCATAAGGCTGAGCATCTTGATGAGCGGCGACTGATGCTGCAGTGGTGGGCTGATTTTTTGGATGCTAATCGGGAAAAGGAAGTTAGTCCTTATGACTTTGGTAAATAGTATAATTCCTGGCGCTTGCTATGCGTAAATTTGAAAAGCCAGCTTGAACTATAACCTATTCTTTTTTATAACTGTATTATTCTGGCGACTCAGAGGTGCACTATGAAAACTTTCGATACCCAACTTGCGATGAGCATTGTATCGCACTCAACGGGAGGTTTTAGTTACGACACACTCGCTAGGGCTTTGATTTCTAAAAATAAAAATGAAAATTCTGACGTCCTTCTTGAGTCATGTCGAAATTTTTGTCTCTCTCTTGAGGAAAAAGGTATTCTGAGGCGATGCCAAAAATGTTCTCATTCTCAAGATGAGTATTTCGAGTATATTCCTCACTAACATCAGTCCCTGAAAAAATTTTCAGGGACTGATAACTCCGTTCTTGTCATCCCCTTTTTTCTCCTGTAGCTTGTGTAACACGATTCTGGGGGGCGATTGTGAGCAACATCAACTTAATAACAACATGTACAAACGGTAAACACTACGGTAGTGGGAATATATTGAGTCTGAGTCAATTTTCATCAGGCCGAACCCCTTCAAATGTGCTCGTGAATTCTTGGTGCAATGCTCTGAATGAAGCTATATCTACATCTGCAACTGTATGTTCAGAGGATCTTTATAAAGGTGGGCACTGGGCGACGGCCAAAGCCATCTTAAATGATTATCCCATTGATTTATGGGTGCTTTCTGCTGGCTTGGGCCTCCTTCACCATAAAGACAATGTAGTACCGTATAAAGCGACCTTTGCTGTTGGATATGACGAATCAATACCATTGTATTCTCAAGAATATGTAGGGAAAAGTTTTCATAGAACATGGTGGAAAGAAATAACCAATAGATCTATTTTTAAATCTAAGCATCCTACATCTATTGTAGAGTTAATGAAAAAAAACAAAAAAGACTATTATATTATCTGCGGTTCTCCAGATTATATTAATGCAATTGAGTTGGACATCATTAATGGCCTTGAATATCTGGTTGATGCAAAAAAACAATTGCTTATTATAACTTCCAAAAAAATAAATGACAGGTTGGCTGCATATTTTTTCAAAACCAACCAGAACATGGCTCAGTGGTTGAAATGCAATATGCTCATGCTTAATATCAGTGTGGCAAAATATATTGTGAAGGAGTTTACGTCAAAACAACTCAATGATTTAAATGAGTTATCTCTGAATCTATTAGAAGAACTCAAGGAATTACCTGAGCGTGAGGTTAAAAAAGGAATTCGCCGCAGCCCAGAGGAAGTTAAGTCTTTCATTTTAAAGCTTATGCAACAAAAACCTGGTATCAGTGCAACACATGCGTTGCGAGAGTTTCGCGACGCGGGAAATTCATTTGAGGAAAAACGTTTCCGGGCTGAGTTTAAGGCCCTGATGGAGGCTAAACCTTAATTCTACTTGCCTGGGTTTCATGGTAGAATCCCCCGTTTTTTGAGGCTTTGCAGTGGCGTCACAGGAGAGTAAGTTGTCGAAGCTAAAGTATTTTTTCCCTGATAGTCAGGATTTTATCGATCCCAGTTTCGACTTCTTCCGCGAGACGCGTAACGAACATCGCGTGCGTCAACGTGACGATCATTATCCGCATGAGGTTTTTCCTCATCCTTACGATGGTATGCTGGTTTCTAAAGCTGTAGTAGATGGTCTTGGCGGTGGCGAGAGCAAATATACTCGTGCCCAGCGTTTGCGTTACTTCCGTAATGGAATGAAGCACTTTTTCCGCCTGCCGGAAAATATGGAAACTATGGGTGATTGCGGAGCCTTCACCTATGTTAACCAGGACGTCCCCCCATACCGTGTGGAAGAGGTAATTGAGTTCTACGAAACTTCCCGCTTTAACTATGGCGTTTCTCTCGATCACATCGTCTTTGGCTATGAGAAGCCAGGTGAAGTATTCAGTGGTGACGTGTTGGCTGAATGCCGCCGACGCCAGGATATCACGCTGACCTTGGCTCAAGAGTTTTTGAACAAGTCCCAAAGGTCTTGTTTCACCGCCTTTGGCGTTGCACATGGATGGAGCAAAATCTCCTATCGTCAGTCTGTAGAGGCTCTGCTGGCCATGGGATATAAAAATATCACCATGGGGGGGATGGTGCCGTTGAAAACGGCGCAGATCCTTGAGACTCTCGAAGAGATTAAACCGTTGCTGAAAAGTGATACGCGTGTCCACTTGCTTGGCATTGCCCGTCCAGAGAGTTTCGCCGACTTTATCAAGTTTGGTGTGACCAGCATTGACTCAACTACACCGCTGCAGCAGGCTTTCAAAGATCGGAAAAATAACTACCATATGCCTGATGGCCCGGCCTATACCGCTGTGCGTGTCCCTCAGTTTGATGCGAATCCAAGTTTGAGTCGCAAAATTAAATCTGGCGTGATTGATCAGGATATTGCACGGCATCTGGAAAAGGATGCCATGAATGCCCTGTTCGAATACGATAAAGGGGCTTTGTCCCTTGAGAAGACTCTTGATGCAGTCCTGGCTTATGAACGCCTGCATTCGGGTGAAAAAGAGGCCGACAAAATCCGTGCGGATTATGAACGTACGTTGGGAGAACGTCCCTGGAAACAATGCCAGTGCAATATTTGCCAAGCCATCGGTATCAACGTCATCATTTTCCGCGGAGCAGAACGTAACCGTCGCCGCGGTTTCCATAATATTCAGGTGTTGTACAACCGTTTACAACACACATTGTCATTACGCTCAGAGGAACTGTCATGAGTGAATATCGTGTTCCCGCCCTGCGAATCCGACAGGGTGAGGAGAGGCAACTCTATAGCCTTGCGATAGAAGGTAAACAGATCAGCAAAATTGCAGCGATTTCGCGTATTCGTCGCGGCGTAGAGAGTTTGGTTGGTTATCAGCGTCCAGAAGTACGTAACCATATTCGCGAAATTCAGCGCTACATTGAGAGCGCAAATCCGATGATACCAAACCCGGTGATTATCGCTTTTGATAAGCGTGTGCGTTTTGAACCACTTACAGATAATGGCGACATGGGGCATCTGGTGATACCTTTCTCCGAAGATAAGGATTTTGAGAAGCCAGGGTTTATTGTGGATGGCCAACAACGTACCGCTGCTTTGCGGGATGCGGAAATTGACTCGTTTATGATGCCGGTCTCTGCATTTATCGCTAATGATGCAGAAGAACAACGCGAGCAGTTTATGCTGGTTAACTCCACAAAACCGCTGCCCAAAACGTTGTTATACGAACTGGCACCGCATACCCACGGTCGTTTGCCATCCGATCTGCAAATGCGTAAGTTTCCTTCGCTGCTGACTCAACGACTGAACTTCGGGGAAGGTCCACTTGCGGGGCGCATCAAAACGGCAACCAATCCTGATGGGGTTATTGCTGACAACTCGATGATCAAAATGATCGATGCTAGTCTTCGTGAGGGAGCATTGTATCGCTTCCGTGACCCTGCGACAGGGTTGGGGGATGAAGGGAAGATGGTGAAACTGCTGAATAACTTCTGGTCGGCGGTGGAAACCGTGTTTACCGATGACTGGGACAAAAAGCCGCGCTATTCCCGCCTATTACACGGCGTCGGTATTCTTGCACTGGGTAGCCTGATGGATGAAATCGATCAGGTACATCAGGGCTATAAAGGTGAACCTGGCTGGACTGAGATCCCTTCCTATACTCGTTTTGTCGAAGAGTTAAACCGCATCAAGTCGCTTTGTGCATGGAGTAGTGGCGCGTGGAACTTCGGTACGGATATTGATGGTCAGCCTATCGTCCGTAAATGGAATGAACTGCAGAACCTGTCGAAAGATATCTCATTAGTGACGGATTATCTGGTCACAAGTTATATCAAAGCAGCGAACGCCAATATATAAAAAAAGGGGCATTTGCCCCTTTTTTTATGCCACTACTGCTGAGACCTGCTGAACGTGCGCAATAAACGCGTTCAGCATTGACCCGGCACCTTTACCTGTCGGGTAGATTAAATCTCTGCGCTGCGCTGAGACCGCGTAAAAGGCCTGATGAGTGGCGCTGCCTGCCGAAAAGATGAAGTAATCAGCCTGTTTTGCTTGATTAATCAACTTGTCGGTTGCAGTGTGCGCATGGCTGATCTCCACTCTGATCCCGGGGAACAGCGTTTCCAGCATCCGTTTCGCGCGTCTTGCCGCACCTTCTGTCAGGCTATAAATCGCCACTCTGGCTCCGGATAAGTCCGGCAATTCATCTTCTGCATCTGCCGTACAGCTATCCTGCTCAGCCGGAAATACGCGCTCTGCACCTTCCCCTAGCACGTCAGTCGCCAAGTTGCGCATCACGGTACGAGTAGTCGGATCCAGTCGCGCCCATATTCCGCTCACAAAAGACTGAACACTGAGCCACAGCGAGGTGAGCGTCGCCCGATCCTGCACCGGAGCATCAAGGAAGAGTTCGATCAACTCGCCCAGCGCTGGCAGGTTGCGGAATGAACTGGCGCGTTCGACGATCAGTTCCAGCATGGCACCGGACTGTTGATACGCTTCCTGGCTAACAGAGCCTTGTAGGAAGCGGTCCGTCGCCATCGTGGCCAGCTTAATATCCGCCTGACTGACGCTTTGTTCCATCGCAAGAACATCCAGCCACTTTAGCCACGTCGTGCTACTCAGACTGAACTGATGACGTTCAAGCCATTCAATAAAGGCAGGCATCACGTTACGCAGGATCGGGAACGCGTCTGGTGGAACCTGACTTGATAGTAACTGGAGCATCGTCGCTTCATGGAACGAGTCGGCGGGCCAGTTTTCACTTTCCAGCGCGACCAGTTGCACCAGGCTGTTGCTGTCGACTCCTGACTGACATAGTCGGGAGAAACAGATATCCCAGCCCACGATTTGCGGATTGGTCAGATGGCGGATCTCCTCGATGAGTGTTTTCAGCAGCGGTACCGCCATCGCCTGCTCTATCAACTGCTGATCAAGCGTGTGGAGCGTTTGTGCGTAGCCGGTAATCTCCTCTTGCGTTGCGGTCAGGGAGGTTTGCAGATATGCGGCAAGCTGTTGCAGCGTATCCGGGACCGACGCCGTCGCTGTCGTCGCTGACGGACTCACAACGTTGAACGGCCGACTGGCCCAGGTGTGCAATCCATTCAACCAGTCGGTTTTTAGGCGTTCTGGCAACGCGTTGAGCAGGTCGACTTCGCCAATAAGCATCACGCCGGTGGCCCAGGTTTTCCACGCCGCAAAGTCAGCTTCATCCTGGGATAAAAAAGGCATCTGCGTAAACAGAGGATGTAGCGCCAGACATTGCGGGCGAAGATCCGCCGGGGAGGCCTGCGGATACCCGTGGCTGTCGGGTGTAAAATAGCGCTGCTGGTATGCTTTCAGCAGCATCCGCATCAGAGTTGTGGGAATGCGTCCCCGAACCAAATCAGCAAGCGAATCGTGATTCAGCAGCGTGTCCCACTTCTCTAACTTACCCGCCTGCTGGAGTTCGAGCAGCATAAGGTTGCGTCGCGAAAGCGCGCCGTTGTTCTTCAGTTCCTGTAGTAAAGCGTCGCTTGTGGCTTCGTCTTTTTGGCTATTCGCCAGAATGAAATCACTCAAGATCCGCCCAAAGGGGCGTTTGACCGTGCGTACGATTGATGGCCTGTCACGAAACAGGGCGATAACGTCTTTGAGCGCGGCGAAGACCCGCTCTTTTGCTGGTTTATCTTTCTGCTTTGTGGGCAGTAATTCGATCCGGATAAATCCGGCCGGACAGTGCGTCAGCAGAGCCGTTTCAGACAGCAATGTCGCTCCCTGCACCGGGGCGAAAGTCACCTTTCTGTCGGCAATAACATCGGCAGACCCCAGCCTGGCATTCAACACATTGCTGAGCTCCAGCGTGGTGCGATCCGTTTCTGCCGCGGCAAAAAATACCCAGCGATGAGCATCGCACCAGGGCAGAATGATCGGCCACTGAGCGTCAGTCGCGCTCTCGTAGAGCGGCAGTAAGACGGCTTTTAAGTCCGCAGGGTAGGCGTTTTCAACGTTTTCCAGCAACCTGTCCAGCTTCAGTAAATTTCCGTTGCCAAAGAAGTCACGCAGCCATTGAGGAGTATCAGTCATGGGTGTCTCCAAAGGTGTACTGGCCGCTAAATTCAATCAACGCATCTGAAATCACCGTATTATTGGTTGAAAACAACAGATGCTCATCGTTCAGGTTTGCGCCGCTCCAGGTGTAATTCATGGATCCTTTCAGAAAGAAATGTTTGGTCAGCAACCCCTTGGCGTGCAGGTTCTCGTGATATAGGTATTGCATGTCGTGATCGGGCGATAAGCGCGTCAACAGCCGCTCGATAAAGACCACGCTGCGCGTGTCTTCACGTGTCACGATGCGGAGCGGACAACCATTGTTGACGGCGGTGGCGAGCAATTCCTTGAAGCTGACCATCCGGGCCCCCCATGAAGGATCAAGAAAACTCCACTGACCGCCCCGGTTATCAATCACGTCAAAGTCGCTCATCCACGGTGAGATCAGCCAGATCGGTTCTGGATAGAGGATCAAGCCACTAAACTGCGCGCTTAGAATTTCCCGCAAATGTCGCTGGCCCAGTGGGCCATGCAGGAAAATTTGTCGTTGTTCTTCCATTTCTGCGTTCCTTACAGCAGCGCTTCGGCCAGTTCAATACGTAACACCAGATTGCCATCCTGATAATCCACGGCGGATTCGCGGGGATAAAGATGCAAACCAAAGTACTCAATCGGGGTCACCTGCACCAGAGAGATCACTTCCACAATACGATGGCGGGCCTCGCGCGGGATATGCAGTTCTGCAAAGCCGTGTTGGGTAATGGCGTGATGTAACTGCGCTAACCAGTCGCTCTCGCTGATGCTGATGCTGCACGCCGTCTGTTGAAACAGTGAGCTTAACAGCAGTCGTTCAGTCAGGTTGTTACCGGACTTAAACGGATTGTAATAGCTGAGAACCGACTGACGGATGGCATTGCCGCGCTGCCAGAGCATTCCCTGAATTTTGCAAAAGCGCTCAAAAACTTTAATCACACTGGCGTCAGGCAGTTCTTGCGTCGCTTGGGTGTGGGCAAAAATATTCAGAGCGATTTCGTATCCGGCTTTGTCTTCCAGTTCCCGCCATGCGTTGAGATATGTAAGCATCTGCGCATCATGTGACGCCTGGCTGCCCGGACGTAGTACCCGCGTGTGCAGCACCGACATAAAACTGTGACTGAGTGCAAATCCCTGCGCCTTCAGCAGCGCTCTGAGGTGGGCGTTAGCCTCACGGCGCTGCGGATGGCTACTGGCCTTACGTATCGCATTCAAGGCCTCCTGGAGTTCGCTGGAAGAGGGGAGCCGCGAAAGCATCTCGAACAGGTCGTAGTCGATCTGCTCGTAATCGCTGGCGGCAAAACTACGCATAAACAGATTCAGTACGGAGACCGGATCCTGATGAAAAACGTCTTCCAGACGGGTAATGATGCCACAGCCACCGGGTTCTGATTCGGTCAGCCAGACGTCCAGTACTTCGTCGTTGAGTTCGGTATCCACCACCAGACCGCGTTCATCGACATCCGGCAGCAACAGGTGGCTGGTTTGTTTGACCGCTCCGGCAAGGGTCGTTGTCAGCAGATGCTGTAGCCAGTCCTGAAAATCGACATCATCACTGAGATCCTGAGTCAGGATCGCGCTGTGCCTGTCCACCATGTCCAGAATGTCGGTCTCTTTAAACAGGCTGCGCAAATGTTGCTGCAGTTCCTGGCTTTCGGCGTCGTCTTCACCATCCTCGCTATTTTCAAAGATATTCTCTGCCTGGAAGAGTGTGTCCGCAATATCAGTCAGTCGACGTCGGCCGTCCGGGGTTTTTAATTCCGCGATAGAGTCTGCCAGAGACGACTGCGTGACCAATTCCCGCGTAACCGCCGCTAGGTAGCACTCGTAGATCCAGTCAGCGGTGAACGTGTCATATTCGAAGCGTGGTTCATGTTTGATCCGATGCTGGAAATAGAGCGTTCGCAGTGCGCGCTGAATGGCCGGGTCATGCCGGAGGCGTTGCAGCAGAGTGGGCGGCAGCGTAAATCTGAGCCGGGCGCCATCCACCCACTGCCGCACGCCAACCCCGACAGGCTCGCCATTGTCGACCCACCTGAAGTTCACATGCGCCTGTTGCTTGGTTTTATTGCGTAATGAGGCTGTTGCGTGGGTGGCGTAACGCGTGACGTCGAGAGGTGTCATGTTCTGGTGGGTAAAGAACGTAATGGAGCGGAGGGTGTCCGTCCACGGGCCGGCAGGAATGGGGAGCGGATCGGCCTGATCGTCTGGGTTAAACCGGGTATGCCAGTACAGTTGCGAGTTGCTTTTCTCGGTGAGATTTTGCTCGAATCGCAGCGCGCGCGTAAGCACCTGCATCGGGCGAATGACCCTAATAGGGGGCTGACCTTCACACTCGATGACACACTCGGGCTGCCAGGTATCGCCGAAAGCCTGCTCAATTTCAAAATCAACATCCGAAACGCAATTCATCGCCGGAACAAAGTTGTTCGGGATAAGCCAGTCTGCTTCATTGTCGGAGTAAACGGCATAGCGCTTGGAAATGCGCCCCGGCGCAAACTCTTTCAGACCCTGAATAAAGGGCAAATGTTCACGCTTCTTGAACTTCCGCTCGAGATGGATCTCCAGTTCCGGCAGATTGAGTTCACTGAATAGCGCTGAAGGAATAAAGGCCGGCAGCGGGGAACGTCCCGTCGAACGGTCTGCCTCCGGTTGGCCCATCCGCGACCATTGGGTGGTGAGTTGTCGTTTTAATGTCGGCAGCAACTCCATCATGATCGAACGGGGCGGCGACCACAGGACACGCTGAAGTTGCTCGTCAGTGATGCGCAGCGCGTAGAACAGATACTTCTCTAACTCCTGCTGCCACGCATGTTGTTCGATCACGGCGGTAATCAGGTGGAACATACGATCAAGATGGTCAAGAGACTCTCGCTTTGTCTGCGGTTTATTCAGCAATGACCAGATATTACTTCCGGGGATCTTTATGCTCAGCCAGTCAAGTGTCGCCATTGCCGCCTGCATTTTCTGGATATGAATGTTGCCCATCGGCAACGACTGTCCTTTTATCTCTGGATTAATGAGCTCTTCATAGCGTTGATAAACGACGCGGTCGCGGCCAAATTCGGACAGGACTGCGACCATCCACGGACGCATAGTTCTTGAACGACCGGCACGCCCTTTACGCTGCAAATAGGAGGCAACGTTACGTGGCGCTTTATGCTGAATAACCATGCCAACGGAGGGGTCGTTAAAGCCCACCTCCAGCGACGCGGTTGCAATTACCACTTCCGCTCTAGGATCGACCCCGACGTCCTGACTGGACGTTCGGGCAACGATGGCTCGGTCATTTTCGTCAAGTGGGTGACCAATATCCTGCACGATACGCCAGTTCTGTCCTGCCAGAGTCAGCGTATGGCTGTTTTGCGGTGTTTCCAGACGCTGAGCGGCCAGCGGCGGTTTCGCAACGTATAAGTTTTGACCACGCGACCGCCAGCCTTCGGCGTCACATAGTTGATGATAAAGTCGGTTATTGATATCCAGATCGTCGGTGAAGACGAAGGTTTTTTGCCCCCATGTCCCGCGTGATTTTTTCCTTTTCGTATCCAGAATACGCCGGGCGAGCATGCTGGTCTGGATAGTAGTAGACAGCAGGGCGGTTTGCGAGACCGGATCACCGCGTAATGCCAGCAGATATTCAGCCCCTTCATCTTCCATTTCGTGGAGCTTCGGTTCGATAAGAGCCACATGTTTTTTATGCGCGCCTACCAGATCGGCGAAGAAACGTTCGGCGTCACTTAGCGTTGCCGACAGCCCGACAAAATGGGGGCGGCTGCGTGCAAGTTGCATCCAGCGTCGCAGCAGATAGGCTGTCTGCGCACCGGTATTCCCCACATAGGTGTGTACTTCATCCAGCAGGACTACCGGCGGCGGTGTTACGCCGATGCCAACGCCAAATAGGTGATTCGTTTGGTTATTCCCGAGGTGCTGATTGAGCATTTCGGTGGTAGTAAACAGGATGTCAGGCGGGTTTTTCATCAGCGAGACGCGGGTCAGGATCACTTCGTCACTGTCTACGCTGTGATCGCAGTGGCTACAACGAAGAATCTCTCTTTTCGCTTTGATATCTTCTGCTTTCCAGTGCATTTGCCCCGGACATTTCGGCGTGGTGCAACGGAGTAAATCAAAGGGCATATCCTTGTCTTTATCTTTCGTTGCGTATTGATGGTTGAACGGGGTGTCACCGAAAAAAGAACCAATACGGATCTTGCGTCCTGCCAGTGCTAGGGCCTGACTGTCGAGTTCACGACATTTGCCCCAGGTTTCCATGAACTGATCTTTAAGCAGTTCTTTACGCGGATACAGTGCCAGCGTCCTGACCCGCTGTGCGTTGTCGCGCTGAATATCATTGAGGAGCGAGGTGAGTGCCGGGAGATAGAACGCCAGCGTTTTACCACTCCCCGTACCGGCACAGACAATGGTCCCGGTGGCTTCTTTCGCGTGAGCATGATGACTATGAAAGTGCCAGGCGCGCAAAATACGTTCGGTTGAGCGTTCCTGAAAGCCGGCAATGGAAAAGTCGCCGATCAGTCGGGAAAGCGCCTGGCGTTTAATCTCGTTCATCCACGGTACGTCGACCCATTTGCTCAGCACCGTTTGCGCCGGAAGTTCCCGCTTCGGATAGTTGCGCGGGCGACGGACGAAACGGTAGTCGGCGACAAGCGTCCGGGCTCGCTGAAGCGGCTGATCGCGGAACCATTGACGCTGGTGGCGGAACAGGTAGACCGATTCCGCCATACGCGTGCGGTAGCGCGTCCCCCCTTTGCTGGTCGGGACGCTGAAGAGCATGGCAGCATTCTGCAGTTCTGCCAGTAACGACTCGGCATCTTCGTAGGGCAGGTGCCGGGTAAAGAGTGAGATGATATCGGCATGGGTAAATGCGCCATCCGTATCCCCCCAGACCAGCAGTTCCGCTTCCCGCTCTTCGAGCAGGTCCAGCGCCTGGTGCAAGTGGGACAAATCAGCCGTAGACATAAACTATTTCCTTGTGATCACGAACTCATCCAGCATCTCTTCATCCCTTAACCACTCAAGCACCTCGGGCGTCAGGGCACTTAACGTCGGGCGGAGACTCTGCGGGCCATTAATGCTATTGAAAAATGCTTGCACCACGTCAGGCCAGTCTGTTTTCATCATGCCGCGCAGGGAATATAGTTTTTCGGCGAGCGCTTTGATTTGGTGAATCTTTTCACCGCTTACTGGTTGGCACTGCGTTAAGTTTTCGAAATCCTGACGTCGACGCTCATAGTCGGAGGCGATATCGTCAAATTTGTTCGCATTTTTTTGGAAATTCAGTGTCTTGTCATCGACATGAACCTGCTGATGTAACTCTTCCAACCATGCATCCCAGGCATCTTTCAGTTCTTTGCTCAGGTCCTTGTGTAGGGTGCCGAGTTGGCTGACACAATGGGTCAAGGAATCATTCTGGATGATGTCGTAAGCGGTAGGTTCCTCTGAAGCGGCCAGCGTCTCATCTAGAGAGTTCTGTGGCGACTCTTCCTGATCTACAAGGTTTTCTTCCTCGCCGGGATTGTTTACCGACTGGTTTTTCAGCCAGCGTCCCCACTGTAACTTGAGACTTTTGACGCTGTTCGCGGCAGCGATCAGTTCGCTACGCTGCTCGTCATTCCAGGTAACCGCAATGCCCCGCGGGAGTTGTTGCTGGGCTGGATATTGCTGTTTAAGCAATGCAAACTTATCGGCAATGGTGTTAGTTTTGCTGCACACCAGATTACATTTATCGATGATTTGTGAGGCCTTACCAGCCTGAACGCTAAGATCGAGTTCTTTTTGCATTTCAGCCAGTTGTTGGCGCAAGGTGGTCATTGATCGGCTCCAGAGGCGATGATATCGCTCACA
This sequence comes from Citrobacter enshiensis, assembly GCF_029338175.1. Lineage (NCBI taxonomy): Bacteria > Pseudomonadati > Pseudomonadota > Gammaproteobacteria > Enterobacterales > Enterobacteriaceae > Citrobacter > Citrobacter enshiensis. The sequence continues at coordinate 4,237,956 of NZ_CP119862.1, read as the reverse complement.
AGTGTTTTCAGACGGTCATTCACTTTATTCAGAGCAAGAGTCAGTTGCTGGATATCCCCTTTGGCGTTCATCTGCTGGAGTGTGAACGCGATCTTGGGTTGTACCAGTTGCCATTGCGCAAGTACGCTGCTGATTCTTGAAACGTAGTCACCGTCAAGCCGACAGATCTCCAGCCACAATTTCGCACTATCTTTCTGTTTTTCAATGGAAAGTAACGCAATTAAAGTCGCCAGACTCTCCTCGGCGTCGGTTCTGAGGGCTTCAATTTCACCCAGCAGCCACGAAGATGGTTTGTACTGAGCGCTGCCTGTGGGATAGTGCTCGGTCCGCACAGTCTCAATAAACGTCTGCCAGTCGTTCAGTTGGCTGAGGAAATCGTCGCTATCTTTAATGTTGGCAAAGAGATGAACATTTTTTAGCGTGCTGGCAAGTTCCTGTTTGACGGAGAGCGCCGCACGTTCAATTTCCGCACCAAGCGGCTGTTTTAACACTGTTTTCAGCGCGGAATATATTACATCGGCATCCAGCGCACGACTGCTGCCCAAGCCTGAGCCTTGCTCAGTGATGGCAACCTGTTCAAGCCACGCTTTTCTGGCATCATCCCATCCGACGAGCGCCTGCGCCCTGGCTTCGGCGACTCTGGCGCTGGCGTGCGGATGCAGGGTCGCCTCAATCCCTCTGAAACAGATCTCGGAAGGAGAGGTCGTCAGCGTTCGACCGGTACTTTTCCCTTCGGTTCTCCCGACACCTTTCTGGGTGAGGCATAGGGTATTGACGATCTCCGCCGGTTCTTCTTTACCCGTCACCAGGCCAAGCAGCAGAGCTTTTTGCAGATGCTTTTTAAGCGCATCCTGTAGGTTACGCGCCCGGAAGTGATTAATGGCGCTTTCCGTAGCCTGCGGCACCCACCACTGGATGAAGTTTTGATAGCGAGTGTAGTCTTCCTGCGCCTCTGGATAATTAAAGCCTTGCTTTAAACCGGCGTAATACTGGATACGTAACAGGGCTACCGCGGCGTTATACACATCTACCCGTCGGGAAGGATCGGTCAGGTCCTGCTCAGAGTAAAAGTTCGTAATAATGCTTGAGGGGTCAGACGCCGCTTTTGGCAGTGAAATCAACGTAAAACGACCTTCTTTCAGCGGTGGCCGAGAAGACATACCGAACAACTCTGGCTGTGCATGAATTTCATAACAGGCGTTCAGTGCCGCACGCAAATCACGGGCAACATCCTGCGGCAGAATGACATTGTCATTCACCCATGCACGGACCGCCCTGATAAAGGGTAGTTCGGATTTGGCAGTGTATTTTGCCTCTTCTTTCGGTTTGAACTCCGGATTGTCAATCTTTTTACCCGCCGGCGTACTGCCTGTTTTGCCCGCCGTTTCGTGTGCGTTCTTTGTTGCTGGTTCCGCCGACTCCATGGTGGGACCTTTGCCATTCAGTTGCGCTGCTAGTTCATCGAGGCCAAAGGCACTCGCAACGCTGCCCGGCAGTTTTTCGCGTAGTTCATCAAATGAATCAATGCCATATCCCCAGATGGCGGCAAGCGTCACCGAACTGCCAACCCGGTTGACAACTATCTGTGAAATCTTGTCTTCGATCTCGGGAACGGCATGAATTCCAGCGAAATTTGCTGGCGGGAACTGTGTTTTTTCCGCTTCTATTCTGCAATCGCGCAGAATATCTAACAGGATGCGGTTAATGATTGTACGCGGGTTAAAAATCAACTCGCCGCTGCTGTCGCGGCAATGCTTATCCGCCAATGCCAAAATGGCATTGCGGTTATACGGGAAGAGCGGGAATTTCTTATTGGCAGAATAACCAAAATCTTCTATTGGATTGGGGATCTCATCACTGTGCCAGACAGGTGGCCACTGGGGCTTACCTTGCTCAGGACTGTTTTTTAACTCCTCTGATCCAAAGCGTGCGGCGTTCAGATAGCGACCACAGAGCGAGACAATACGATCTTCGTTATTGTCTTTATCGACGTTCTCGATGACCCACTCGTAGCCAGCACGCGTGATTAACGTTTCCTGGCGGCGTTTATAGCCGGGATAATTGTCGGTGACTGCAATCACTGAGTGGACAGGACAGAGAATTTGCACGCCGCCAGGTGCCGCTTCTTCGATCAGGCTGTCGATCAGGACATCTTCAATGGCGGAGATCGCCGCCATATCTTCTACCAGAATCACCAGACGGCGATTAAGTCGCAGAAACTCCTTGCGGATTTCCTGAAAAAGCTCCTGAAAAGATCCTCCATTGAAGGTGAACAGGCGCTTGAAGAGTGATTTCAGCGAGGTATGCATGGCTTCATTGAGCACGCGCGCTGCACGGGTACGCGCCTCCACTTGGTCTGACTCATGCAGTTGAGAATGGTTAAGATAGCGGCGTGCACGCGCGGACAGATCGTCAGGCTCAAAGACAAAATAGAGATCTTCCGGAAGAAGTTCATATTTATCATGATCTTCTTCTCCTTCTTCCAGACCACTACTCATCCGGCTGGCAAGTTTGAAAATACAGTGGCCCGGCTTCAGAAGATTCTGTTTGAAGTTGGGGTCGGTGATCAGATCACAGATACCGTTTTCCACCTCTTCAATGATGGCTTCCATATAGGCGAGTCGGTCTGCTGGAATGTCTTTACCTTGTGCCAGCAGCGTTTGACCTTCTTCCATGACCGCTTTTTGCATGTCCTGCAACTGATGGGCCATCATGGTCAACAGTAGATCTGCCAGATCTTTCGCCGGATACTGTTCTGTTACTTCATTAACGCGCATGCGTGCGTTGTCGAAAAATTCCCCCGTCAAGTTTTTCAGGATGCGTAAAAGCACCTGTCGTAGACTGGAGTTTTTGGGTATCCGGACAATTTCCCATTGCTCGCTCTGGTCGTTTTCCGCCAGGTACATGTTGAACCGGCAGTCTAACCAGCGCACCAGATGTGATTTCCCCATCCCCGAGCGGCCAATCAGTGGGATGGCGCGCTCCGTATGAAGTAACTGCTGGAACAGGTCTTCGTCACGCAATATTTTATGATTTTCATTGACGTCGCGTCGGGTCAGTAGCATCGGTTCATGCACGGCCAGAAGCACATGATCCTCTAATTCTTCTGCTTCATTGCGAATGCATTGGACGATATTTTTCCTGGATGGCCAGTACTCCATCATGCTCATTCTGCATCCTCCCTTAGCGTGATTTGGCTAACCCGGCGAATTTTACCGCCAGGTAAGTGGAGTGATAAGGCGTCTTTATCATCACTGCCGATGGCGAGGATAATGCGCTTACTGATTTCAAGTCGTTGCAGCGCAACGGATGTGCTGGTGCAGATATTGTCACCTTCCGGCGCGACCCAGTCTTTTTCCTGCTGCATCACGTCATGAACGGAGTTTCTGAACTGGCCCCCGTCCATCATTGGCATGACCTCCGCCATGTTTGCCATAAAGATTTTGGCGGGAAGGGTACGCGTATCGTCAAAGATCTCCGGGAGAAAATATTGAATGGCCCGGGTAGGGTCGGTGACATAATTTCCGTCCGGCATTAACTCGAGAAAACCGAGAAAACGACCAAATTCTCTCACTAGTTTTTCGGTGTTGGTATTGATGGTTTCGCCGGGTAACCATTTATGCACTTTGTTGGTGATGATCGTAGGGGAGAGAGGTTCCAGGCCCCCGAGCGAGTGTTGCTGAAGGCTCAACAGGCAACTCAGTACCCGCCACAGCGGTTCGCATTCATTCCCACTGGCAACGCCGTTTTCACGACAAGCATCAATCGTACAGGCAAGCAACCGATGCGCCAACGGACGCACACCTGCTTCAAGCGGTAACATCTTTCCGTCGAGCATCGGCCAGAGTCCCAGATTGCACCAGAAGCTCAGGTTCTCTTTTAATTTTCCCCATGCGTTATCGTTAGTGGGCAGGTTATCAGGACGATAGCGGGCGAGCAGCGTGTCCTGAGACAACGGTTCCTGTGCGCTTTGCAGAACGCGTTCAATCAAAGGAAGCAGTATCAGGCCGCTTCCTGGGTTTGCGTTGTTAATTATTGACATGTTGTAGTTGCCTGATAAAAGTGTCCAGCGACAGCGCATTAGCGGCGCTTGCGCACCATGTTCGATGTGGGAACTGAGGATCGGCGAGATGCTCAGGTGCAATAATAATTCGCTCAAAGCGCGTCATGGGTAGGTCTGGGAACGCATTGGCCGTGTTAGGGATGATCACGATCTCTGGTCCATCCGATGCAGGTGCTGTCATTTTCTGTGCGCTCCAGAAATGCGAAAGCGAATCCAGGTTGTTCTCTAGTTGCAGGAACACTGGCCTGTCTGCACGAATAAACACGTATTCGCCAGAGGTGATCAGCGACCGCAACGTCACACGAAGTTCCATCAACAACGAATGTAACTTCATATTTTCGTTGTAATAAACTTTCTTTTCCGCACCTACGAAGAGTGCTTTTTTCTTCGGCTCGGAACGTAAAATTTGTACATCTGTGCCCACGGTGGGCGAAAACGCTCCTTTCCCTTTCTGGCGACATCCCGGACAACCTCCACAGGTTAACTCGGGAGGATGGCTCTGATATTCATAGAATTTCTGCAGAATTTTACACAGTGGTTTGCCAGGATCCTCCAACCACGTTTCCATTACCGTAAAGGCTGCCCGGCGGTTATTCAACTCGGACTGGCGGATCTTCTCCACATGGGTGTTCCAGTGCGCTTCTGAACAATGCGCATCGTCACAGTGACGGATATGAACGTGGTTATAGTAGCTTTCGAACCATTCAATCAGTTGCGTGTTGTTGTCATCCAGATTATCTCGCAGGTCGTCAGGAATTTTCGGATCAGCAAAGACCAGTTTGATGAGTCCGGCTCTTTGCATTAACAGCAATGTCCGACGGTTCCAGGCTTCGTTTTTATCGCCTTGGTGATCAATATGAACGGGCTTGGTGTTCAGTGAAATCATGTAGTCAGCGATCGGGCTTTTCTTACGATCGTCAAACATTGCTTTCCAGCGGGCAAAACCTTTTTCTACGCCAATCAGCGTCTCAACGGCCAGCGATTTTGCCGTTTTCATTTGCGCCTTATGCCATACCAGATGCACCTGGCAGGATCTGCCGTCACGCCCAGCACGCCCGCAGTCCTGGTAATAGCGGTCGATATTTTCCGGAATGGCAGCATGAATGATGCTGCGGATTTCCTTTTTATTCATCCCTACCCCAAAGGCAGAGGTAGCGACCATGATATCGAGCTGGTCATTTTTCCATTTTGAAATCAATTTCTTGCGATTGTTTGTGTCAATTTGACCGTGGAACATGCCGGTTCGCCAGTAGCCCAGTTCGTTCAGACGGGCAGACCACATTTCCGCATCTGTGCGGGTAGTGCAATACAAAATCAGCGGGCGGGGTAAGGTCATCAGAAGCTGTTCGACCCGCTGACGATGCGCGTTTTCATTTGCCTCATGATGCACAAAATATTCCGGCTCCGGGCGTAGGAAATTAGCTGACACTTCAATCAGTTCGCTGTTTTCATCATGGAACTGCTCGACCAGAATGTCCCGGGTGCTTTTGCTGTAAGTCGCCGAAAGTAGCAGCGTACGAAAACGGCATTTTCCTAGGGCTTTCAGTGAGCGAATCATAGGGGCAATCAGCTGAAAGTCAGGGCGGAACTCTGCGCCCCATTGATCGATCAAATGCGCTTCGTCGATGACGATCGCGCCAATCATATTCAGTCTGGAAAGCTCAAACAGCACCGGAACCAAAGAAGAGCGAACGGATTCCGGGGAACAGAAGAGCACACGCTGTGTCCCCGCTTTGATTCTTTCCTTAATTGCCTGACGCGAGGGCTGATCTTGTCCTCCGATCCAAGCATAACTTCCACCATGATCTTGGTCGGTGCCGCGAAGCAGTTTTTGCATGTCGTCAGCCTGCTCAATTGCGAGGGCGACGGTGGGGACGATCACCAGCGTGAGGGTGTTTGTCGGTGCGCTGAGCGCCTGGAGTTGGGTGAGCAGACTTTTACCGCAACTGGTGGGCAGATTCACCAGCAATGTACAGTTATTATCAGACGTTAGCAGCGTCCGGATGGCGGCCTGTTGACCGAATCCCTGATAGTGAGTCAGCCAGGGCTCCTCGGGTAACAGGCGCTTCAGTGCCGGATCGGTCTCGGGGCGCAGCAAGTTCCTGCGGATCTTACGCTGATAGGTGGCTCTGGTCAGCGCCAGGTCCGCCTCTTCAGCCAGTTGAATTTGTTGCGCGGCAGGCGACTTTGTCATGCCCCACTCAGGCGCCGGAGCGTCGGTCAGTTCCGGCGGCAGGGGTAGCCACGGCGCGCTAATACCACTTGCGTGAGCGGCACGTAACGCATCGGCGTAGCCGGCAAAAATGTCACCATGACCTGCCGAGGCATCGGTGATGATCTGAATCAGTCTGTTCAGAAACTGATTTTCGATGCCGTCCTTAAAGGTGACCCCTTGACTAAAACAGGTGGTTAGCGCCTGCTGCAGGCGTGACCATTCCTCTTCCATCAGACGATTTCCTCCAGTAGATTTCTGCTGCACACCACCACGGCTTTGACGGCCATTAACTGGAGTCTGGCTTGTTCGCCGAAGGTTGCCTGTTGTTGTTCCCGGTCACTGGCATAGACTCGTTCCACCATCTCTTTCCAGGTGTCCGGTGAGACAAGCTCTTCAATTTCTTGCCAGAGATTAGGGCGCAGATTCATATCTGCATAGAATTTCTGCGATGTTTCATGTTTGGCGTACTCGCTATTGAGCAGTTCCAGCAACTGCGGATTCGTCACCGGTGTACCCTTAGAGGACAGCCAGTGTTGCACAATACGCGGCGGGTACAACTCGTCTGCGATACGGCGTTGGGCGTAGGTGTCCTGCGTCTGGCGATGGGTGACAAGCCAGGTAGACTGGAAGAAGTAATTGGGCTCATTCAATGGCTTTGGGAGCACCCGCAGTACCGCCATGGAACTGCCCCGGGCATCCTGGTTTAACAGTTGCCAGATCGTATCGACAAATGGCTGCCCATAACGCAGCGGATAAACGGTTGTTCCGTCGATCGCCGGAATGCGTTCAGCGCTCATCAGATGCGTTGACGGTGGGTTACCCCCTTCTTTATCGAAGCTGAGCATGCAGGTGGTGAGAAAGGTTTTAAAATCGACCAGCGTCCCTGTGCTGCGGTCAGAGAGTTCGAACTGAAACTTGATACCTTTTTCTGCGGTGCCGGTGGCGCGAAAACGCAGCGCACGCGTGATCCAACTTGTCAGCGTATTACACTGCGCTACTGCAAGATGATCGTCAGCGCTTATCTGTTGCGCAAAAATCGCCGCCTCTGCAATCTCGTCATCCATCGCCAGCAGCTTTTCCTGCATGTTAATTTTATGCGTTTCATTGGCCAGAATGCCCTGTTCGCCAGGGAATTCGCTGGCAATACGTTCAAGGGCCACCGGACCTTCTTGGTAGACATTTTGCCACGCATTTTCCAGATAATCGTCGAGGACGAACTGGAGGCTGGCGATGGTGTTATTAAATACGCCAATGCTGTCTTTCAGAATGCTGGCCCACACGTTGCGTAATCCGCGGTCGGCGTGATTTTTCAGGATCAGACTCTGGACGGGTTTTACGCCTTTCAGGTTTGCACTGTACCTGTTCAGACGACCAAGGCGCTGTTCAATACGGCTACAAGAGCGCGGTAAACCGTAGTGAACGGCCAGTCGCAGACCCCCATGGAGATTCAGACCATCTTCGCCGCTTTTATCGCAGATCAGGATCCGAATGGGGCTGCCGGGTTTCAGGTACATCAGGGGTTGACCCGGCTGATAGCGCTCCAGGGGGTACTCCAGCAGCAGTTCGAGCTTTATTGCCAAGTGCTGGGCAAGATCCGGACGATCGCAGAAGACGATGGCTTTTCCTGTTGAATTCTTTTGCAGCCACTCATTCAGGGTGATGGCAAGCTTGTTATCAATGGCCTGAAGTTCATTTTTTGCAGTTGAAACAATGTGTTCTAACAGATCTCGTTCTTCCTGAGTGCGTTCCGCTTCACCCAAATGTACTTTAGCGCGTTGCATGACACAGAGTGGGCTGGATAGGAGATCGTCAATCCAGAAGAGGTACGTGTCTTCACTCATTGCCCACTGCGTATTCTGCGGCAGTAAAGATAATGAACGATACTCATCAATCAGTTCGTCTAACGCTAACCCATCGCAATACCAGCGGCACTCCGCTGCTCCATTTAGCCCTGGAAACAGAAGGTTTAGGTTGAGGTTTTTCGTTTCATCGAAGCTGAGTGAAACCTGACGGCGGTTACGCAACAGTCGATGATGAATGCGATAGTTTTCCCCTAGGTGCCGGCGAATATCCCGGATCCTTTCTTCACGCTCCGGGGTATTGGGGGAGAACGTCCCAATAAGCGGGATGAGTTGCTGGCAGAGTGTCATCAGAACAGTATCTTCTGGGAACTGCTGCTGCAGTGTTTCCAGATTACGGCGTAAGCTGACGTTTGAGACGGAAGGTACTAACCCCGAGAAGATCCCGCCGAGGTTTTCACGATTTTTGACCAGTTCGGTAAAGTCTTGCAGATGGGTCTCATCCACTTGGTAGGCTTCGGGATTAATACAGTGCAGCATCGACAAGAAGTTCCTTTCATGCCCATGCAGAGGGGTCCCCGTGAGTAACAGAACGTAGTGGGCTTTCCGGCAACCCTCAGCGATCAGGTTGAAGTCATAACGTTCATCTTTATCTCCTGACCACGGCCAGGATGCAATCTGGTGGACCTCATCGACCGCGATAAGCGAAGGGGTGAATCCCCGTTCAATCAGGGTACAGGCATCGCAATGGGTGCAAATCACGATGCCTTCTGTGACCTCATTTTGTCGCAAACCTGCGAGGGCCGTCGAGGCATCAATAATAAGTTGTTTCAGTTGAAAGCGTTCACCCAGTTCTTCCCGCCACTGGTTAACGAGCGGTGCCGGAACCGCAATAAGCATGCTGACGTGGCCAGTTGCTTCTAACGCGTGTTCACGGACGACCATTCCGGCTTCGATGGTTTTCCCCAGACCAACCTCATCGGCCAGAATATACTTGGGGTTTTTATCCTGAAGCACACGGCGTACCACAGCCAATTGGTGGGGTTCGAGTTCAACGGCACTACTGGAAATGGACGCCATCGCGCGGCATGCAGCGCGTTGCTGGATGTAGGTTTCAATAAAGGACTGTCGAAGAGGAAAAAAAAACGGCGCGTCATTTGCTTGTAAGGCAAGAAAGTCAGCAGGGTTTACTGGAGTATCATAGGCTTTGTTGAGAACAAAGATTTTATCAATCGGGAGCGTTGCATATTCTTCTTCACGAAAAATGACCAGGAAATCACCATTAGGTCTAGATCCTCCAAAGCGTGCGCGTGCCCAGCGCTGACTTTGAGGTTCAAGGCAATAAATTACAGCCTCTTCGGGCGGTATTGTTAGTGATAATTTATCCCGGTTTACTTCAATTTGACGTGCATAAGGTTGCGCAGGAGACTCAAAAAAAGCAACTGTTGCGAAATTTGAATCGATATTGACGCTGACGATTTTGCCAGTACCCTCAAAATGCTCAGAGACCACCAGTGACCCGATTGGTAGTATGTTCATCCTCTTAGTCCTTAATAGAAGATTGCATTCTTTATCTAAAAAAAACAGTATGTTAATTTTTTTGGTTGAAATTCACCCAAATCTGAATGATGTTATGTGCGGTTGCTATAAATACATGAATATGAATAGGATACTAAGATAAAATTCATACTCAAGTGAAAAAAGGTAAAAATGAGATAGCACCACATTCAAGTGAAAAATGTATGTGAGTCAAATGATTATGGATCTTCAGGGGGGATTAAATTCGTATTTTCAACTACCAAAGTTGGTGTGAATATATTGTTGATTTTGTTAAAAATTAAACTTTTTTCATTTTCAGCTTTTATACATCAATACGAGATAGCAGGGCTGGCGGAGTTGCAACCAGCCATCTAAACGTGTGCTTATTCGCCGCGATAAATACAACCAGCCGTACAAGTTTCTTTCACTACCACTGCGCTAAGGATAGGCAGTTGCGGCTTAACCTGATTCCAAATCCATTCTGCTAGTACTTCACTGGTTGGGTTTTCTAAGCCGGAGATGTCGTTGAGATAATAGTGGTCCAACTTATCTAGCGTGGGTTTAAAAATTGCTTTCAGTTCGGCGAAATCGATAATCCACCCGGTGTGATTATCTACTTCGCCTGTGATTTCAAGGCGAACCACAAAAGAGTGTCCGTGTAAGCGTCCGCACTTATGGCCATCAGGCACGTTGGGCAGTCGATGTGCGGCTTCAAAGGTGAAATCTTTGTATAGCGTAGTTTTCATGGTGACCTCATTTTTTTGTTATACAGTAACAATAAGAAGCACGATTTCCTAGCTTTTCTGAGTTAGCTATTAACACTCTATTGGATTGGCAAAATTATTTCGGTCGTATCCAAATCAGGTTGTTTTTGGCATTGGCCCCATGATACTCCTCCTGTTGGCTGATTTAAGTCTCCGGTTTATCATTGCGAGGCAATAACGTTCACCAAAGGAGTCAGTGGCACATTGTCTACAGTGCCAGTCGACTTTACTGACTTTGGGAGTGGTATTGGAGAGGAAACGCCGCAGGCGTCTGGTTTCACATAGGGGTTGCTGCTTGTAGCTACAGTTCGGTATGTCCAAACCATGGGCGTTTAGTGTCGTATTCAGGATGGTATTGCAGTGCGCTGTTGTAGAGATGGTAGGTATGGCGGTCGTCGTAGTGGGTTGTCTGCACCATTTTAGCACCGATCAGATGACCATTACCATTGAGAGCGATAAAGGATTTGGGAAACATAATCAGACTCCTGCAGACAGGCGTAACCCGTATCTGAAGGGTCGGTACCTGATGCGTTGACATTTAATATTGCGATTTTAAAGCAGACTGGAATAAGAACAGATTAATTTCTGGATTCGTAAATACGGTAATATAACCATTCTTCCAGATCGCTTTTTAACCAACGGGAAGCTCTGCCCAATTTAATCGGTTTAGGGAATGCCCCATCCTGTATCAGCTTATAGAACCATTTATCGCTCAGGCCAGTAAGCTGGGTAATGAATTTCATATCAATGAATTGATCTTCAAGTAGTGCAGGTTTTGTATACATGATGATGTGTTCCGGTTAAGGATGAATAACCGGAGCCGTTAGTAAACTGATGGTTACTGCCAGCTCCTCCACATCAATGGCTTCTGTTGTAAAAAAACTTCGGCTCAATGTTTACCTGTCGCTACTCCTTCCTGGGCCTGCCTCTACGGTTTCGTGGTGGTATAGCATTCATACCTGCAATAACACCCCGCGATTTCTGCTCAGATTTGGCTAAGTAACTAATTACGTAACGTAGTTCATCAACTGCCTGCTTATTGCGGTGATCCACTATCGTTCCGGAACTCGCAACGAAATGCTTTTTCTTGGAACACAGATGAAAGAGACCTTCATCGTCAGTCAATCTGCGCCATTCTTCACCTATCGCCCGCGAGGTCGGATAAAATTTCCGATGCTTCTGTCCATCAAGATAAAGCATGGCATGCGCATGCAACCCCTTACGTTGTCTGTATTCAATTACCCAGCAGTACCCAATAACCATTTTTCGGCCAAATACCACATCCATCAGATGCTGTATCTCGCCATCCATCTCATCCATGAGATTACGCTGCGAGCGTTCACTTCCTTGCTTCCAGCCAAAATCCATACGAAAAGCCAGTAAGCGGGAATAACGCTCAAACATTTCATCCAGGTGGTGGTTTATATCTTCAAGAAGAAAACGATGCATAGGGTAATTAGGGTTGGCATTGTAGGGTTCTTTCATGATCTATCCTCAAACTAAATGGGTTCAATAGATAGATGGTTGATGTATTTTTTAATACAGGGATGAGTATTGATTACAGGAGGGGGATAGTTAACTCCGGGTGATAATACTAATTAACCTTAATTCAGTAAGAACTGATGGTTTCAAGGATTCTATCGTAGGTTCACATGGTGGCCTTACACAGGAAGAAATGTGTGCGCGAAATCTGAAGTATTGCAGTGCAATCTGGAGCTTTACTGGCCTCCGTGATAGGTTGTTATGCATAATCAACAAAATGCATAACAGTCATGATAAAGAGAATAACATTTAACACCGATGATAATTTAACGATTGATTCAATCGACAGGTATGCCGAATCCAATGGCACGTCACGTTCGAAAGTAATATGTGAGTTATTACGATCCACTGCACCTATTCTTGATTTTGTGACATATCAAAATAGAATTACTCAGGAGGTTGAAAGCAGGCTTTTTAGCATGTTTTATCATGAGGTCCGTCACTTCGAAACGCAGCAGCATAAAGATGATTCCACGCTGAAGTATCTTCATTTGCTGTCTGAGAAACTTGTTTTTCGTATTCGTTCTGAACCAATAATGTCCTTTTCTCTTCCAATGTTTGATGAATGGGATTCTTACAAAAAAGAATTTAAGGCAAAGATAGAAGAAAATATTGAAGTTCATATGCCAGAAGATGACGGTATATCTAAATATGTTTACTTATGTATAAAAAAGCATCCTGTTGAAAAGTTCGAGTTCGACTTAATCCAGATAACAATTCCATTTTTCATTGTTGACAAGTATTTGTTTGATATCCAATCAATCTGCTATGTTCGCGCTATCGATTTTTGCAATATTGGAATTAGTGAATACATGCAGAGAAATAAGAAGTATCTGCATACAGCGTATCTTTCATGGGTTCCTGTTGCGGCCTTTCGGAATGGGTTTATTTTTGTTGCAGCTTTGCACATCGATAAAGCCTTACCTAATCAGCTATACCCTCCTAAGGTCACCATAAACTACCCTTACGAGTACTGGAAGTATTTAGGGTGATTCAATAGAAAATCATCGTTCAAACTATATTCAGATATATATCATTTTCATGAACATACCAGCATAACGGCAGAACTTCACGGTCCTGCCGTTTTTAGTTTTATTTATTGCAGGAGTTGTCATGAATAATCAGCAAGGTTTGCAGCCATTAAACCATTCGCTTTCCGGCCTGCCGCAGTGGGTGTCTGAACGTATATTGCAGCAGATAAATCAGTTAACCCACTACGAGCCGGTGATCGGCATTATGGGTAAAACCGGGACGGGAAAGAGTAGCCTTTGCAATGCTCTGTTTGTTGGCGAAGTATCGCCGGTCAGCGATGTCGCGGCCTGCACCCGTGAACCTTTACGATTTCGTCTGCAGATTGGAGAGCGTTATATGACGCTGGTGGACCTGCCCGGCGTGGGCGAAAGTGGCGTTCGTGATACCGAGTATGCTGCGCTGTACCGCAAACAACTTCCCCGGCTCGACCTGGTGCTGTGGCTGATTAAAGCTGATGACCGGGCACTGGCGACTGATGAGCATTTTTACCGCCAGGTGATTGGTGAAGCATACCGGCATAAGGTGCTGTTTGTTATCAGCCAGTCAGACAAAGCTGAACCCACCAGCGGTGGAGAGCGATTATCCACAGAGCAGAAGCAAAACATCAGCCGCAAAATCTGCCTGCTGCATGAGCTGTTCCAGCCCGTACATCCGGTGTGTGCCGTGTCGGTCCGGCTTCAATGGGGATTACGGGTGATGGCAGAGCGGATGATTAAGTGTCTGCCGCGTGAGGCCAGCAGTCCGGTGGTGTCGCAACTGCAGCATCCCTTTCGCACAACGGTAGTCCGGGAGCAGGCCCGTGACGATTTCGGTGAAACCGTAGGTGCCGTACTTGATACAGTCAGTGCTTTTCCCCTGATACCCGGCCCGGTGCGGGCCGTCATTCAGGCCGTGCGCAGTACAGTAGTCTCAGTGGCCCGCGCCGTCTGGGATTTCTTCTTCTGAGCGTTTAATTCTTACCTGTTACTCCCTGAGCCCTGTCGCCTGTGCGACGAGGCTTTCATTTATTATTTTTCCCGTTATGAGGAGTCTGCTTATGACCCGTCTGGCTTCGCGCTTTGGCGCAGCAAACCTTATTCGTCGTGATCGTCCGTTAACCCGTGAAGAGCTGTTTCGTGTGGTACCCAGCGTATTCAGCGAGGAAAAACACGAATCCCGCAGTGAACGTTATACCTATATTCCGACCATTTCCCTGCTCGACAGTCTGCAGCGGGAGGGCTTCCAGCCGTTCTTTGCCTGTCAGACCCGTGTCCGTGACCCGGGTCGTCGGGAACACACAAAGCACATGTTGCGTCTGCGGCGTGAGGGGCAGATCACCGGTAAACAGGTCCCGGAAATCATTCTGCTCAACTCACATGACGGCACAAGTTCGTATCAGATGCTTCCGGGATTATTTCGTGCGGTTTGTCAGAACGGCCTTGTCTGCGGTGAATCGTTTGGCGAGGTGCGGGTGCCGCACAAAGGGGATGTGGTGAGTCAGGTAATAGAAGGGGCGTATGAGGTACTGGGGATTTTTGGCCGGGTGGAGGAGAAGCGGGATGCCATGCAATCGCTGCTATTACCACCTCCCGCACAGCAGGCACTGGCAAAAGCCGCGCTCACGTATCGCTTTGGTGAGGACCACCAGCCTGTCAGTGAATCGCAGATACTCTCCCCGCGCCGCTGGCAGGATGAGAGTAACGACCTGTGGACCACTTACCAGCGTGTGCAGGAAAACCTGATTAAGGGTGGACTCAGTGGGCGTAATGCTAAAGGCGGACGGACGCATACCCGTGCCGTGCGCGGCATTGACGGGGATGTGAAGCTCAACCGGGCGCTGTGGGTGATGGCGGAAACACTGCTTACACAACTGCAGTAGTCATTACCTTTGTTGCCATGTTGTTAATATCGGACACCACCTGTCCGCGTTACGACATGCCAGTAGGCCTCACTCTCCCTGGTATGGCCTGCAACCCCTGCTATATCTGACTTTCGCAGAAATGAAAAATAGTTTCTGCAGTGTCCATACCCTGTCCGCCCACCTCTTTAAAGTAATCACATTATTTTCAGTCAGTTAACTTAGACGGAGAACCACTCATGACCCAGGCAGAACGCCGGCATGACCGGCTGGCTGTCAGGCTGTCACTGATCATCAGTCGCCTGGTGGCGGGGGAAACACTGAGCGTGCGCAAACTGGCCATTGAGTTTGGCGTGTCGGTGCGCACACTGCGGCGGGATTTTCGTGAGCGGCTGATGTATCTGGACCTGGAATATCAGTCCGGTTACTGCCGCTTACGCACTGCTGGCAGTGAGACACAGATGGTGCCCGACGTGCTTATCTTTGCCCACAGGAGCGGGCTGGCAGGTCTTTTTCCTGACCTTGACCGACGCCTAGTGAACGCATTGCTGATGTGTGACGAGTCTCCCTGCGTGATAGCACCAGCAAATCCGGTCCCTTCACCGTCAGGGGCATTATCTTTCTGGCGGCTGATTCAGGCTATTACCGGGCGCAGGCGGGTGACGCTGATTGCAGAAGGTCGGCGCTGTGAGCGACTGGCACCCTGCCGCCTGCTCATCCACCTGCAGGCCTGGTATCTGGTTGCTGAACACGACGGACATATCGTCGTATTCACGCTGGATGAAATCCATCTGGTTCAGCCCCTGCAGGAGAGTTTCCGGCGCAATGACAGTCTGTGCCGCCTGGTCGAGGACCCGGTCTTCATTCATGCCTTACCCCATTTTCGTTTTATCCAGCAGTCACTGCTTGCGTTTGTTCCGGCTGACAGCCCACCGGAATAGCACAGGCGTTGTTATCAACCCGGCAGCAGGGAGGAACCCGATGCCCGTTATTGCCATTATCGCCATTGTTGTCATCGTCATCATTCTGAACAAAACCGGGGTGTCCGACAGTCTCATCGCCCTGACGCTTGCCACCGTTGCCGCCCTGCTGACGGGCGGCGGTGCAGCCGGTGCTGCCAGTGTTGCACTGACTCCGTTCGTCGGTGTGCCGATGGGTATTTTTGTGGGGATTTATGTTTTCGCCAAAGTGGTTCGTCTGATTTCAGGAAAGAAAAAATGAAACGTAAAACACTGGCTTTGCTGACGGTGCTTACCGCCAGCCTGTTTCTGGCCGCCTGCGATGACAGGAGTGATGACCTGAAGGCTATCAGTAAATTTAAGGACCTCACCCCGCCGCGCTTCAGCGATGTGGTTAATCGCAAGGATGATGTCAGGGAGGAGTGGTCGCAGATTGCTCTATCAGGCCCCGCTCTGCAGGTCTTACGTACCCGCCAGTCACCCGATGGTTGCGAGGGTGGTAATTACTACTATCTGGTGGATATGGAGGAAAAAACCGTTCAGCCACTGATGAATGCGTTGTGCATAGCCGACAACATCACGCTGCAATATCACGAAGAGACCGATCCACACACCCAGGAGCGATTCCTTGAGTATTCCCATGACGGAAAGCTGATGGGACGGCTGCTAATACCATCAAACCCTGATAATCGGGAATAAAGAAAATGTTAAAGGAGACAGAAATGAAAACACGTTCACTTACCCGGTTTGGGTTGGCAGGCGTACTGCTCGCGAGCTTTAATGTCTCTGCGGTTCCCGGGCTATGGCAGCAGGGTTACGGCCAGGGCAATACGGAATACAGCGTAACCGATGCCAGCGGGAAGAGATTCACTATCAACTGTACAGGAAATCCGGACCAGAATGGTTTCTACCAGCATTCTGCTTTTCTTACCCTGGCGGATAACAGAATGGCCAGTTCGCACGATGACGGCACCACCGTCACCGTGGTGATGAATCATCAGCAGTACGTTATTCCGTCCAGCCTGGGCTGGCGTAACGGGGATAACGCCTGGTATGACTTCATCAGCGATATCCGTAAGGCCCGGCAGTTCGAAGTCTACGTCAATGACCGCAAAGCGGGTACCTTCAGTGCTGACCCGACGAACGCCGCGAAGGTCCTGCCCGCTCCCGGAGAGTGTGGTAACGACTGATAGCTGTATTTTCTTCCGCAAACTAACCCCGACAACCTCCAGGCTGCCGGGGTTTTCTTTTATCAGGAGTCTGAAATGTCTCTGCCAGTATTACTGCCTCCGGGGACTTTCACCCGGACGCAAGCGGAAGTCGTCACGGCAGCGTACCGGAATATCACTATTGAAGATGACCAGAGAAGCCATTTTTGCCTGGTTGTTCGTGACCCCGAAGGCCGGATGGTCTGGCGGGCATGGAATTTTGAACCTGATGCCGGCGCCGGGCTTACCCCGTATATCCGGCAATACGGCATTCTGACGGAGCCATCAGCACACTAATTTCAAACGCACTTAACCCGGCAGCACGCTTCACACCACCTCATTTATTTCCTGTTACGCCAGCCTGAGTTGCTGGCGTTTTCATTCCCGGAGAACACCATGACACAGCACATCCTTACACCGGCTAACGAGCCGCAGTTAATTATTGCCGCCACGGCGGTTACCTATGAACAGCGCATCGGCTTCTGGCCGCAGCACTTCGGCACCATTCCGCAGTGGATAGCGCTGGAGCCGCGTATTTTCGCCTGGATGAACCGCTTCTGTGACGAGTACCGCGGTGGCATCTGGCAGTTTTACACGCTGAGCAACGGCGGGGCCTTTATGGCACCTGATAGTGACAGCAATGAGACATGGAGTCTGTTCAACAATATGAATGGTAATAGCGCGGAAATGAGTGCAGAAGCTGCAGGCATTGCGGTCTGCCTGATTGGGTACAGCCATCACGCCTGTCGCACCGAATGCGATGCCATGACAGAACACTATTACCGTCTGCGCTACTACGCCCTGCAGCACACTGAATCCATTGCCATTCTGCGCATTATTGATTAAGGAAACTCATTATGGAAAAACTACTTTCCACACAGACTCCGACATTTCCGCTGACTGCACAACGCACGATAAAACGCGCTTTAACGCTGCTTGATCACCACCTGCGTGAAACTGGCGTGGCATTCACGTCCGCCCAGGCTGCCCGTGACTGGCTGAAATTGAAAATGGCGGGGCTGGAGCGTGAAGAGTTCATGGTGATGTACCTGAACCAGCAGAACCAGTTGATTGCCCACGAAACTCTGTTCACCGGTTCAATTAGCAGCACCGAGGTACATCCCCGGGAGGTGGTCAAACGCGCCCTGTATTTCAATGCAGCAGCAGTGATACTTGCCCACAACCATCCTTCCGGCGATACCACACCCAGCCAGGCTGACAAAGCCATTACGCAGCGTCTGGTACAGGCACTTGCGCTGGTGGACATACGTGTTCCGGACCACCTTATTGTCGGTGGTAACCAGATACTGTCGTTCGCTGAACACGGCCTGTTGTGAGATGCATTTACCTTAAAGGAGAACATTAGTGAATGAAATGACCTGGGGCCTGCAGCGTGACGTCACACCACGCTTCGGTGCCCGACTGGTGCAGGAGAGCAACCGACTGCACTATCTATCTGACCGGGCCAGTATCACCGGTAAGTTCAGTGACGTTGAATGTCTAAGGCTGGATGAAGCATTCCCGCACTTTGTCCGTCAGATGGAATTGATGCTGACCACTGGCGAACTGAATCCTCGCCATACACACTGAGTCACCCTGTATCACAACGGTTTCACCTGCGAAGCCGATACCCTTGGTTCACACGGTTACGTCTATATCGTCATTTATCCTACACAACACTAACCCTTTAATTCACGTGAGAGAAAAAATGAAAACCTTACCTGCAATAACTCAGCGGGCGGCGAAGCCATGCCCTCCGCCTGTGGTGGTCTGGCAGACGTTGCTGGCCCAACTGCTGGATCAGCACTATGGTCTGACTCTGAACGACACCCCGTTTAGCGATGAAATCGTTATTCAGGAACATATCGATGCCGGGATCACACTGGCTGATGCCGTTAACTTTTTGGTGGAAAAGTACGAACTGGTTCGCATTGATCGCAAAGAGTTTAGTTGGCAGAAACAATCATCTCACCTTCGGGCTGTCGACATTCTGCGAGCGCGACAGGCAACTGGTTTGTTGCGGCGAAGCCGTAAAAACGTTGTATGTTAAACAGCCTTCCTGATTTAAATCTCCAGTATTTCTTCCTTGTTTATTCATTGCATAATATACCCGCCGATATCGGCGGGTGTATTTGATTTTTCACGGTCAATAATCATAAATGTAAGAGTTGAGGATTTTACCAGCAGTGATGAGCTGATTTTATTATCAGTATTAACTATATTCTGAGGATATGGATCTGCGATAATATTATTCATGTCAGTAATATTTTACAAATTGATTTGGAAAAGTTCGCTCGACATGAGCCAATTGCTCATGACATCCCCTGAAATCAATTTCGAATGTAAGTGAGACAACCTCATCAAACTCCTGCCCGAGGTTGTTGGATCGTTTTACTGACTCTCTGCACATTGAATCGTAAACCTTTATCAAGGTAGGACATGAAAGATAATCCCTGAAGCGTGTCTGTGCCTCTTCGAGGCTTTGCCAGAGCGGAATACCGTATTGATGTTTGTCGTAAGGTGCTGCTGCCATAAAACGTACCTCACGATCTCGAAGATAATGCAACAGAAGCGCCGGATCGATAATGGGCACATCATTCAGTGGAAAACCAGCATGAAATTGACCATTGATGATTACTAGTGGGACTACCTCTATTTCTTCTGTACCTGATAAATAGGGGTAATAGTCCCGACAGAAACGCTCAAGATGATCCTTAACAAAGGCTGCTTTTCTAATGGCCTGCTTGGTTTTATGCATCAGTCCGTTAGAGTCAAAAAGTTCATTGTCATAATCGAGTGGCGTGATGGATGTTTTACGGCTACGAGCTTCTACTACAATTAGTAAATTTCCGAAAGCGAAGGTCAGGTCTATTTCTTCCCTATACCCATGATAGTTCGGTTCAATTGCGGTAGTATAGCGCAAATGCTCCTTCATTACCGGATTTCCATTTCTGCACTCTTCTAATACTCTAATCAAATCTTTCTCAAATAGCTTTCCACGGCGAGTATCTTTGGGATCGATTTTGGCCATCCAACAATCTATATTGCGGGTGAAACTAGCAGTCAGAAATGCACTGATTGGGAAAATATAATTATCTTCAATAGACACCAGAGGCTGCACCCATAAATCTTCCTGTGGCGATTTCCCTCTCCATGTCAATAAATCTAGGGCATCGATGATCTCAGTTTCACTATATTCACAACACTCGATCAGTGCAGCAATAAGATTAGAACGTTCAAAACGAGGTGCTAGATGAACTAACTTTGACCAGTCGTTTATTTCCTCGTTTGTATGCAGATGTTCATCAATCTGAACAGCTAGCACAGATAGATGAACCCATACATCTAAAACACTTTGTAATTTACGTTCAATACAAGGGAGTGATTTTCGCGTTAATAACGATTTGAGATGGTCATCAAGCTGAATGAAAGCTGATAAAGGCTGATATCTGGCGATCATTTGCGACCGTTGAGATAATGATTGCCATGGCGCTGGGTTCAACGCTTTACCAGGCTCATAATGTAGATAATTTGACCAAAGATTGATATCCTGAAATTTGTCCATTACGGTGTGAGCTTCAGTCATCGAAGTGGCTAAAAAATGATCGCGACGAAATTCTGCAATTGTTTTCATGCGGTGATAGTCAGAATGACATTGCATGAAAAAGACCCGTTTCTGCTGGAAAGCGAATACTGCGCGACCATAGAGCAAGTCTTGCCACAGTGAAGAAAAACTATGGAAGTGCTGAGACATCCTCATTTCTGCGAGATAGAAATCAAGTTTTGATAACTTGATCGGGCGATCATCAGGAAAGAGTATATGCATGCGGTCTTTATATTTAAATAGCTCGAATAATGGACCTCTGAGACTGTCAAGCCTATGCATATTTACACTGTTAACACTTACCGGATCGCTTTTCCCTACCTTCGACGTTTTTGAGGTAATAAACTGCTCTATAGTCGTATTGCTTATATCTTCAAAAATCTCTTTCTGTTCGTCGCATACCTGCCAAAATGCATAATTAGCGCTGGCGATATGTGCCCTAATCATTTCGTGATATTCGGGTCTGCAACCTTTTAAAAAACAAATTTGTCTTCGAGTATTTTCAACACTTTGGAAGTTATAATTCAGCCACGTAGCCCCTGAAATGTATGCTGAAGCCTCTGCAGTTAGTGGACCTACTTGGTTCATGAATTTAATCCAGTGCTCTTGATTAAATTCATTCAGCTGTGTGGGATGTGGCAATTTCTTATCTCTTGCCGCTTTGACAAGGGGATGGATGGGTTGCATGTTTCCTCTCTGTCGGAATGTATATCGATTGACACTATAACTCTTTTGACGTCTCAAAATGAACAGTATATGACAAAGAAAACATGAGGTTATGACACAATGCGAGTAAGGCTCTATGGTGTAATAAAGAAATTTACATACTTGTCCTCGTTTAATTCATAACAGGCGCTCAAAAGCTCCCTGTTTGATGAGGACCTTTTTGCAGTTCATTTAATTGAGCAAGCTTCAGTGATTTTCGAGGATAAACCCCTGGCTCTCTGAATCTTGCTTTGATAGCCATATTGGTGTTCTACTGGTATGGCTTTATACCCACTAGCAATGTCTATTTTTTATACGGATTTTAACTTGTGGGTACAAGTGCGGGTATAACTATTTATTCCTGTTTCTAAACAACATTGATATCAGTCTATTAGGTGTGAAATTCGAGTCCGGCCTTCGCACTTATCCTCTAAACACCTCTCTCCTGTGCCATTCCACAAACCCTTCCTGCGGGTAATTCTCTCGTATCTGCGGTAATGCAATTGGCTTCTGGTCAAAATCCCAGAACAACCTGCCGACAATCCCGCTTCCATTCACTGCAGCAGAAACCTGCACGCGCATATTCTCATCCAGTCCGATCGAACCCTTATCAAAGGCTTTGTGGTGAATCGCGCACAGCGCCAGACCATTTGGGATCTCGCACGGACCGCCATGCTGCTTCCATTTGATATGCGCGGCCTCCAGTGCAACGGAGGTGTTATCGTGTCGCATATTGAAGCCGCAGATTGCGCACTGGTAGTTGTAGGCGCGCAACACTTGCTGGCGAAACAAAGGATCGCGCTGTCTGCGAATTTGCTGGATATTAAATCCCATCTCGTCGGCGAGTTCTTCCTGAATACTTTCGGGAAAATGCGCTTCGAGGATTTGTTGCGCCAGAGAATTGATGAGGGTCTTACTCTTCGTCAGCAGGATGTAATGTTGCTCATCAAAGCCGCCAGCAACGCTGTGTTTTAGCAGTTCCCCGGCAGGTGGCTGCCTGCTGCTTCCGGATGTTGAACAATGCTCAGCATTTTGCAGTTCCCAGAATCCATCGCCCTGCAAACGCCAGAAGGGCATATCCGGCCGATATTGCGTGCGCTGCGGCCCAAATCTTGCCAGTAAGCTGTGTAACTGATCGCGGACTTCCGAACCATAATCAAACAGGCGACTGTGACCGCGCTGATAGCCTGACAGCACATACAGCAGTAACAGCGGCTTATGGGGGGCGCGTTGCTCGCCTTTACGCCAGATCGTGATGTTGGCAATTGCCTGTTGCAGTGTTTTACTGGAAGCCATTGATTTCATTATCAGGTAAATAATTGCGATGATGCTCGCAAAGTAACACCTGATCAAGCGTGGCGGATCCGATATGTGCCGGGCAACTGAAACTCCATGACCCAACGGTACTGCGTCATCGCGCCCAGCGTCTGCCAGGCGCTATCTATTTCACTTCGTAGGTTCAACGCGAATGGCGAACGAACTCCCCAATAGCCTGATAGGTTGCCCTCGCTTCTTCCGGTACTTTGTCTTCCAGCATCAGCCAGGCGTGGACCATGCCGGGGAAATGGCGGTGCTTTACCGGTACTCCCGCGGCTTTCAGCCGGGCGACAAAAGCAAACCCTTCATCACGTAGAGGGTCAAGGCCCGCGCTGAATACCAGTGTTTCCGGGAAATCTTTGCTCACAGGCAGGTAGAGCGGCGATGCCGATTGACGATCTTCGTCATGCTGGAAGTATTGGTGAAAATACCAGCGGATCTTACTTTCATCTAACAGCTTTCCCGTGCCATTTTCTTTTACTGACGGCCAGGTCAGGGTGTAATCCAGGCTTGGATAGATAAGCACCAGTCGTTTTATCAACCCCGGATGAGTGCGTGAGAATGCTTCGGCAAGCGTGGCGCTGAAGGCACCGCCACCGCTGTCTCCGGCCACCGTTAGCTGACGCTGATACGGGATATCCAGACGATCCAGTAGCGTCCAGACCTGTTCTGTTACTGCCCGCGCATCAGAAAGCCCTTGCGGGTAGGGACTTTCCGGTGCCCGGCGGTAGTCAACAGAGATGACCGTGTTTCCGGTTGCTGTCGCCAGATGGCGGGCAACAGGATCGTACACCTCCACTGAACCACTCAGATGCCCACCACCATGAATAAACAGCAAAACATCCTGTTTTCCCTGCAAAGTGGGGCGGTAAATACGAACAGGGATGCGCCGTTCGCCGGTATCCACTTCATCATTGAGCACGGTCGCCATCGGGTCGGACGTGGTGACGTTCGCTTTGGTTAGCACCGCCAACCCCTCTCTCGCGCTTAACGTAGCGTAAACCACGGGAGGATTACTGGCCTGTTTTTCCAGAAATGCTGCCAGCGGGGCGGGTGGTGTTTGTACCAGGGGACCGTTAGCGTGCTGCCATGCCTGCTGGTAACGCCGCTGTTGTTCCTGTAGTGACTCCGCACTCACGGGGGGAGAGAGCATGCTGGCAGTGGTTATTGCGGCGATGGGTAATAGCAATCTCTTCATGGATAATCCTAATCTGGGTATGACGTTCATTTTCTCTCCGGAAGTACAATAGTGTCGCTTCGTTAAGCATATAACCCAGAATAAAAATGTGTTTTTATCGGTGAGAATATTAT
This sequence comes from Citrobacter enshiensis, assembly GCF_029338175.1. Lineage (NCBI taxonomy): Bacteria > Pseudomonadati > Pseudomonadota > Gammaproteobacteria > Enterobacterales > Enterobacteriaceae > Citrobacter > Citrobacter enshiensis. The sequence continues at coordinate 4,214,061 of NZ_CP119862.1, read as the reverse complement.
TGCTTACCAGATAACCAGATTAAGTAAAGCACTTTTATAGTTAAATTGTTTTTTAGCTATTCTTGCTTATTTTTCCTGTTATCTCGCTGAAGGCTTACGAAATTAGCCCTTACTTTTATAAATGTTATTTGTGGTAACAATGTGAATTAACACAGTTTATTACCAATGTTTTTGCGTGCGATATTGCTTATCAAGAAAACAGATATCGATAAGTTAAATTATGAGTTTCATCATATTTAAAAATTAAATTACATTTTCTTTACATTTTTTACACCGGGCAGGAATAGAAACTTCAGCACCTAATAAACAGGGTTAACTCCATATGGAAGAAAATAAAAAATCATTGTCTTTAAAAAAAGCGACATTACTGACACTTTCTCTGTTTTTTTCTGTCAATGTGTTGGCTGGAGGGTTGCAGTGCGAAAATAAGGATTTCACTCTGCAAACGCTGGGCACTGGCGGACCGATTACAGACGATCAGCGTGCTTCGTCGGGAGAGGTTATTTGGCTAAATGGGAAGTCGGCCATTCTTATTGATGCTGGTGGCGGTATTTTTTTACGTTTTGGTCAATCGGGCGCCCGCCTGGAAGATTTGAAACTCATTGCCATCAGCCATTTCCACACTGACCATGTCTCGGATCTGGCGCCGATTTTAAAAGGCGGTTATTTCCTGAAGGAAAAGGAGACCATAAACCTTGCAGGGCCAGAAAGCGGCGGCGTATTCCCGTCAATGACGCAATATTTTAACGCGCTCTTTAAAAAAGAAAATGGTGCTTATTCCTATCTGAATGGGTTGTATAACGCGACAGATGGCTTACAACTTGCGAGTCATGTTAAGGATATTAATTACACCGCCACTGACCCGCAATTGGTGTATCAGGACGATGAAATGAAAGTGACCGCTCTGGGGATTCCTCACGGCGATGTGCCTTGTCTGGCGTTCCGTATTGAAACGGCGAAAGGCACTATTGTCGTGTCAGCCGATCAGAATGGCAGTAATAAAGCGTTTGCCCGCTTTGCCAAAGGCGCGGACATGCTGGTGATGCCGTTAGCCATTGATGAAGATACTGACGAAACCTCGAAATTTATTCATGCTGCCCCGGATGTGGTGGGCAAGGTGGCGGCTGAAATTAATCCCAAAGTGCTGGTGCTGAATCACTTTATGGGCAAGGGGTTGCGTCTCAAAGATCAATCCATCGACATTGTGAAACAGTATTACCACGGTCCGGTCTATAGCAGTCGCGATCTCTCCTGTTTCCCGATTTCATTAGCCAAGGCGAAGGAATAACCGATGAAAAAAGATATTGTGCTGTCAATCGTCGTGGGTTCCATGGTGGCCGCAGGAATGGTTAACCCCGCCAGTGCGACAGAGGCGAGCGGCAACGCCAGTCAGGTGCAGAATAAAGCGCCAACCAGCAGCGGTAAATGTGCCAGTGGTAAATGCGGTACTGAGAAGATCTATAGTCAGGCGACGCTTAAGCATGACCCTCAGGATCAACTGGTGCGCGCCAGAGACGGTAAATGTGGTCTGACGGGTGAAGGGATGAATAAGCCGGAATCTTCCCAACTGGCGAACGCTGAAAAATGTGTCAGTGGCGTATGTGGGAAATAACTTCAAAGGGAGCCGGGATCGGGCTGCGCGGCGAGCATATTGCGGCACTGCTGCAACAACCCCGCCGTCAGGATATCGACTTTCTCGAACTGGCCCCAGATAACTGGATGAATATCGGCGGTGCGAAGAAAGAACAGTTAGCAGACATCAGCAAAAAATATCCGTTAATTGCGCACGGACTGAGTTTATCCATTGGCGATAGTTGCCCATTAAATGAAGAGTACATTAATGATGTTCGCCGTTTTCTTGACGAATACCATATTGATATTTACAGCGATCATTTATGTTTTTCCCGCGATCGCCAGGGTTATCTCTACGATTTGTTGCCCGTACCCGGTTTTACCGAGGTGTTGCCTTATTTAGTCGCGCGCATTGACCAGGTGCAAAATATGACGGGGCGGCAACTGGTTCTTGAGAATATCTCCACTTATCACCGCTACGCCGGTGAAATGCCGGAGGCGGAATTTTGGGGCGAGCTGCTCAACCTGAGCGGTTGTGGGATGCTGCTGGATATTAATAACGTCTTTGTGAATGCCTGTAATCATGGGTTTGATGCCTTTGAGTATATTCGCAGCATTCCATCGTCGTCGATTATCTATTACCACATCGCAGGCCATCTGGAGTATGAGGAGTTCCGCCTCGATACCCACGGAATGCCAGTACTGGAGGATGTATTAATACTGGCAAAACAGACCGTGCGGTTTCATGGCGCGAGACCTTTGCTGCTGGAACGCGATAACAACGTTCCACCACTGGCGGCGTTATGTGCGGAATTAACGCAAATCAGGGAATACCTTTTATAAAAGCGAGTGCCTGTGACAACACATTATCTAGCACCTGCATCGTTGGTCGAGATGGAGGCAACGTTTTCTGCCCAGCTTCGCGCCAGAGCAACCGCGAGTGAAACCTGTTCACGCGGTATGTCGCTGTACCGGAAAATTGTCAGAGAAAATATTGGCGGCGTGTTGCAACACGTTTTTCCTTTATTTTGCCAGCGTATCAAAGACGTGGATATTCAGGATCTGACGGATGCTTTTCTCCATCAGCATCAGGCCAGCCAACCGGAATTTCATCAGGTGGCGACAGAGTTACTGCTTTTTATGCGTCAGCAACGTCAGCTGTCGCCTCACGATTTGGCGCTGATCGAGTATGAATGGCTGATGTACGCCGTGGAAATCGATGACAGTAATGTTCCACCTCCTCTGAAAATGTCGCGGCCGTTGGCACAGACTGGCGACGTGGAGGTGGCGCGAAATCCCACGCTGAAAATAGTGGCCTTACCGTTTCGGATCCACGAGGGAGAGCCTTGTTACGAGAATGAAGAGTGCCTGAATTATTATGCGCTCTATCGGAAACATAATAATGCGCTGTACCAGAAGAGGCTCAGCCAGGTTGACGTGCAGCTGTTATCCGCGATTAACCAGCAGATCATTTCAGCCGAACGATTGCTAAATAGTGCCTCACTTTTTTTAGACGATTTTTCTTTGCGCTCGTGGCTGGAAACCAACAATAACGACGAACTTTTGTCTTTAAAATACAAAGGGTGATGCTATGTTGATAAACGTAATTTCGTGGTACAAGCTCGTTATATCAAAAATAAAGAAAGCAGATTTTATTGCGCTGCTGCTTATCCGCCTTTTTTTAATTCCGGTGATTTTTGCTGGCGCACACTCAAAGGTCATGGGATTTAGCGGAACGGTGGCGTGGTTTGCGCAACCGACAGCAGAAGGCGGGCTGGGACTACCATTTCCCTGGCTGCTGGCGTTTCTGGCTACGTCTACTGAAGTGCTGGGGTTGATTTGCATTACGCTGGGGCTTTTCACACGAATTATCGCCATCCCAATGATCGTCGTGATGAGCGTCGCCAGCCTGATGGTTCACTGGTCGCACGGTTGGCTGGCTATCGCCAGTAATAGCATGGAATCCAGTCAGCGAATGACAGCGTTTCTCCAGTGGTTGATGGAAAACTTCCCCGGTCGGTATAACTATATTACGCAACTGGGCGATCCGATTATCCTGAACAACGGTATTGAATTCTCTGCCACTTATTTCATCATGCTGTTAGTTCTGCTGATCTACGGTGGCGGAAAATATGTCAGCGTGGACTATTGGCTGACAAAAGCGACACCCGTCTGGCGTAATCAGAAAAGCAATACGGCTCTGAAATCCTAAAACGATGCCGTATTTTTGAGGGGAGAAATGGCAGCAGGATGACCCGGCTGCCATTTTTAAGCATAAAACTAACGACCCTTACTTTCTTTTTTACGTTCAGGGAAGAAAAGTCATCGATAACTCAATTATGCTGACGTTGCTTCTAACGCCATTTTTTGTTGCTTAATCCTTCTGGCCAGAAGAGTGGAGCACACGAAGCCCAGCAGGCTGAATACCACCATCACGCTGAAGACATAGTTATAGCCGGTAATGCCTTTGAAGTTATCCAGAAGCGAGCCATACAGGGTGTAGGCAAACATCGCTGGCATGTAGCCGATGATGCAACCAAATGCCATCGCAGAACCACTGTACTGGCGTGAGATGCCGATCTCATCCATTGGCGCAAAGAAAATAGCACGCTGGGAGAAGATAATGGCGCCAAAGCCTAACGTCACCGCCATCCCGACATACACATTCATAGACTCGTGAGGCAACTGAATGAAGAGGAGCATGGCAATCGCCGCGATCAGGAACGTCCATTTCAGATAGACCGTTGGAGATTTCGTGACTTTATCGGCAAGGAATCCGCCAATCGGGCCACCGACCATTTTTAACGCATACTGGTTAATGATACCGTACGCCCCAACAAGGGCTACCGGCAGCATGTAGATATCCTTTAAGAAAGGGATGAAGTAGGTTAATCCACAGTAGGCGGCGTACACAAAGAAGATGCCAAATGCGGCCAGCCACACGTTAGCGCAGGTCAGAACATGTTTGATGCCCTTGAGAACTTCCAGATTTGCACTGCTGTTATCGCGAGCGGTGACTTTGTCATCATCCCCCACAATGAAATAGGTAATAACACCGACGGTGAGCGTGATTACCGTGTAGAAAAGCAGACCCGCCTGCATACCTGCTTTACCTTCGCCGAACTGCACAAAAATAAACAAGGCACCGGAGGCGACAATCACATCCACAACCCCACGGCCGGCTTCCAGGAAACCAAACATTCGTCCCTGTTCTTCCTGTTTCCCCAGCAGGCGTACGGCTTTCAACAATACGGGCCAGAAAATGACATCACCAAAGAAGGCCATTGCCGCAAAACAGAGCAGATAACCGGTGAATGAAGGCAGTGTGGATAAATACAATCCACAGAGTCCAACGCCAATCAACCCAAAGGGTAAGAGTATTTTCTTGGAATAACGGTCAGCAATATAAAGGGAAAGAAACAGCCCTGTTGTCTGGATAATGGTATATACAGTAAAGCCAAGACCAATTTGTGTGTTGGTTAAACCCCAGTCACTTTGCATCGGGACGTAAAATACATCCTTCATGCTGGAAAGTTTAAATATCGTTCCACCACCGAGGACTAAAAAGCACAGTCGTGCCCACTTGTTCATGAACATAGTTATACCTTCACTTACTTAAAAGCATAGAGGGAATAACCTTCCATATCCGCTATTGATAAATATCAAAGCGATAAGAAAGTTGATGTAATTATCGTTGTGTGAGATTAATTTATAATATTTAAATTAATTTTCGTTAATAAACTTATTGCATATGTTTCTGACATAGTGAATTTGTTCTATTGCGTGTTCTGATTCCTGAGCAAGGCGCGCATCAACCTTATCAGCATCAGGTAATGGTGTATAACTCGCGGTTCTCCAGGGGATCCATGGGTTATCTCCCTCATCGTCGAAGCGGAAGGCGGGAGCAAAGTAATCGACTTCTTCCTCAAGACCGAAAGATATTACCTGCGGCTTGTCTTCTCCCAGCAGTAATAATGCTCTGATCATCTCTTCCATGGGCAAATCCCCATGCCCGGAGCGGCACGCTTCATGTGCCCAGCCGGAACCATCCTGGATGATTTTGGCATCTTTTACATGCACTTGCGTTATATACGGCGCCATGACGTTCAGGGCGTCGAGCGGCTTTTCATTGGCATTAATCATATTGCCGAAGTCGAAAAGTATTGAAAGGTTCTTCATCCCGCTCTGTTTTACTAAGCTGACCAGTTCCTCTCCCTTCAGATCTTCATGCTGCTCTATCGTGAATGTTAAGCCGCAATCATCAAACTGAGATAAATATTGTATATCTAACGCTATCTTTTCCATGACGTCTTGCAGATGCCCCTCATAGCGAGGGTAAAAACGAACGGATGAAGCGCCTGTTGCCCGGGCAATCCTGATGGCATCGTCCAGCGTTTTTTTATCTGATGCGCTGGTTTCAATGTTAACATCCAGCCCGTAGTCTTCTGCTTTTTTCCTGAAATCAAATAACTGATGGTCACTCAACATTTGTAAGGCCTGAGTTTCACCATCCTCTACATGAATCTTCACACCCTGTAATTGATGCTGATGCGCAATATCCAGTAGATCACCTGGCAGAATCCGTTCGTACCGCATATTTAAATGAAATGCATAGGCATGTAAATATAGGGGAATATTGCTGGCTCGCTCAGCGAGACATACCCTTTCTGTTGTTTTCATTTTTACCCTCATTCATCTTTGATATAGAGTTCAACGGACTCCAGTCTCCAGTACTCAAAGTCAACCTGAACCACTCTTTTTTCTCGTGTTGCCCGGTGTTTTTCGACCAGAATGACGAAAGAGTTCGGAGCTACGCCCAACTCTTTGCATGCCTGGTCCGGTATTTTTACGGGTTTAAATACCATGCTTTTTATACTCAGGAACTGACTGAATTCTCTTTCCCAGACTTCGGCAAATGACTGGTTGTTGATTTTATTAACGAAACCAGGGGCAAAGTCAGCGTCAATGTAGGACTCGTGATAAAAAACCTTATGTCCGTCAAGACCACACCAGCCGGTGATGAGATAGCTGCTGGTATTTTCTGAGAACGCCTTCACCACACTGGGAGGAGGCGCTTCGCATAATTCTTCTTCCAGATACCCCCAAAACGGAAGTCGCCCTTGGGCGCGGGCTTCGGCATTAAAGCTGGACTGCGCTTTTGGGTTATAGATGAAACGCTTGGGCGCAATAAACCAGCCGCTACGATTTTTCCTGAAGATGATGGATGCCACCTCCAGCTCCAGTAACACTTGTCTCAGCGTCATCCTGCGGGTATCCAGCAATTCACAGAGCTCCCGCTCTGAAGGAAGTCGTGAACCCGCCGCCAGATTTGTCTCAGACAACCACCTTTCCAGGCGCTCCCGGATGATATCTACATAGCTTTTGTCTTTCATGTTCACCAATCTGGTATAAACCAATTTTTCGCTACGTTAAGGTATTTGGGCTAAACAGCAAGTTTTTTCGCCAATGCGGGTTAAATTTTGTGTTCTTTATCGCAAATAATTTGATGTGCACTCATTTGAAATACGTCTTATTGGTGATTTCGTTGGCATGTAAAATAAAACGACGATCTTTGGTTTCGCGCATGCTGATTTTGTTGTTGTTATTTTGTTAATTATTTTGTTTTTCTAAAGTCAGGTGAACGGATAAAGAGGGATCGTTATGAAATAGTAAACTGTTCGGAGAGTGGGATTATTTAGCGTACAGAGATTTGCGGAGTGGAAGAGTAACAACACCCTTGTACAATGATAAATAGCTGTATGCATCATCAGGAATAAGCAATGAACTCAGGAAGGATATAAACTATAATCGACGCCTTTAAATATATTTTAAGAAAATAAGAGTGTCGGAAAATAGACATTGCACTCCATTAAGAACCATTCCCGCTAATTACCTCACGCGCCAAATTTGGTATTGCAAAATCATTGCAGAAAAATGTGATTCAGGTCTCTGAAGTAAATTGTGATTTCTGAAAGTACGCTGTTTTGTACAAATTACTTTACGCTTTTGGTGATATTAATCACAGAATTAGCGGCGGAGGGTGATCGTAATCCCACAATCTCCACTCTCAAAAATAGAGAATGTGAGCTGAAAAGGGGCTGGAAAGTTATGTTTTCAGTTCTTTCTCACTTTTACAGCGTCTGGAGGGAAGTTGCAATTCATTGTGTGGTAAATAACTTGTTGAATATGAAAAACTAAGAAAAGAACGTGTGATTTATATCACACGTATTTACACTTCTCTTTATCATTTGAAATGATTAATACTGTTGAGGCTATTTTCTTCAGTAATTAAATCTTGCATAGTGCCATCACATTATTTTTCCCCTTGGTTAAGGCGGCGAATAGTTATATCTCTTCAGCGTCTGTTGATGAGATAAGGATGCTTTACTTCACATTAATACGAACATGATCACTGTTTACTGGAGAAACAAAATGAATTATCCGGCAGAACCCTTCCGTATTAAAAGCGTTGAAACTGTATCTATGATCTCGCGTGATGAGCGCATTCAGAAAATGCAGGAAGCGGGTTACAATACTTTCCTGTTAAACTCGAAAGATATCTATATCGACCTGCTGACAGACAGTGGCACCAACGCGATGAGCGATAAGCAGTGGGCCGGTATGATGATCGGTGATGAAGCTTATGCGGGTAGCGAAAACTTCTATCATCTGGAAAGAACAGTTCGGGAACTGTTTGGTTTTAAACATATTGTGCCTACTCACCAGGGGCGTGGCGCAGAAAACCTACTGTCAATACTGGCAATTAAACCGGGACAGTATGTCGCCGGGAACATGTATTTCACTACGACGCGTTATCACCAGGAAAAAAATGGTGCGATCTTTGTCGATATCGTACGTGACGAAGCGCACGATGCAGGTCTGAATATCGCATTTAAAGGTGATATTGATCTTAATAAACTGCAAAAATTGATTGATGAAAAAGGCGCAGAAAATATTGCCTATATTTGCCTGGCAGTCACGGTTAACCTCGCGGGCGGTCAACCTGTTTCTATGGCGAATATGCGCGCCGTCAGAGAATTAACTCAGGCTCATGGTATTAAAGTGTTCTACGATGCGACCCGTTGCGTAGAGAACGCCTATTTCATTAAAGAGCAGGAGCAAGGGTTCGAGAATACCAGCATCAAAGATATCGTGCATGAAATGTTCAGTTATGCTGATGGTTGCACCATGAGCGGCAAAAAAGACTGTCTGGTGAATATCGGCGGTTTCCTGTGCATGAACGACGATGAAATGTTCTCCGAGGCCAAAGAACTGGTGGTAGTTTACGAAGGGATGCCATCTTACGGCGGCCTTGCGGGTCGTGATATGGAAGCCATGGCTATTGGTCTGCGTGAATCCATGCAGTTCGAATACATCGAGCACCGTGTTAAGCAGGTTCGCTACCTGGGCGATAAGCTGAAGGCGGCGGGTGTGCCAATTGTTGAGCCGATCGGCGGTCATGCGGTGTTCCTGGACGCGCGTCGTTTCTGTGAGCATCTGACGCAAGATGAGTTCCCGGCGCAAAGTCTGGCAGCCAGCATTTTCGTGGAAACCGGCGTTCGCAGTATGGAGCGCGGTATTATCTCTGCCGGTCGCAGCAAAGAGACCGGTGAGAACCACCGTCCAAAACTGGAAACGGTGCGTCTGACGATCCCACGCCGTGTTTACACCTACGCACATATGGATGTGGTGGCCGACGGTATTATCAAACTGTACCAGCATAAAGAAGATATTCGTGGGCTTAAGTTCATTTATGAGCCTAAGCAGTTACGCTTCTTCACTGCGCGTTTTGACTATATTTAATTGTTCATGGCCCCAGGAAACTGGGGCCTTTTTGTTTTTATTTTCACAGAACAGGAAGCCTTTACCGTATCGGCGATACTTTGCTGACTAATAAAAATGCAAACCTGACTTCAACACGTTCATTATCCGAAGATGTACAAATGACAGCCGTAATTATAAATAATAGTCAACAGGAACATTTACTATGGATATTAATGCCATTGAACGACAGAGTACCCCCGGATTAATTAGCGGCACAATGCTTGTCATTGCGACCGTGGTGGGAGGGGGGATGTTTTCTCTTCCTATTGCGATGGCAGGTGTATGGTTTCCCGGCGCTTCTGTCATTCTGATTGTTATTGCCATCATGATGTTGTTAACCGGTCTGATGTTGGTTGAGGTTAACCTTCACTATGGCGCTGGAGCCAGTTTTAATACGTTTACCCAGGATTTACTGGGACAAAAGTGGAATGTTGTCGTTGGGATTGCCTTCGGTTTTGTGTTGTATATTTTAACCTACGCCTATATCTCCGGTTCCTCGGCGGTGATGGCGCAAACCGTATTCAAATATAGTGGTGTTCGTTTCCCTGCGAATATTTCGGTGGTCCTTGTCAGCATGCTGGTCGGCGTGATCGCGTGGTACAGCTCGTTGTTGGTCGGGAGAATTACAACCGTTCTGATCATCGGTAAGTTTTTGGCGTTTTTTGCCACCTTCTCCGGGTTGGTTGGTCATATTGACACGGCAAAACTGGTCGATAGCGTCGGGATCGCGCTACCGAATGCGCAATACCTTCCGTACATTCTGATGACGCTGCCGTTTTGTATTATCTCTTTTGGTTTTCATGGCAACGTTCCGAGTCTGGTCAAGTTTTACGGAACGCAAGGTATACCCCACATTACGCGCTCCATTATCATCGGTACGCTCTTTGCCGTGCTGCTGTATATCTTTTGGCTGGCGGTCACGATGGGGAATATCAGTCGCGCAGACTTTCCTCCCATCATTGCCAAAGGGGGGAATATCGATGTGTTTGTGGAAGCCATTAGCGGGTTATTTACCAGCCGGTATATGGACGTGATCCTGACCTTCTTCGGTAATTTCGCCGTTGCCAGTTCACTGTTGGCGGCCACGTTGGGTCTGTTTGATTATATTGCCGATCTGTTTCACTTCCCGGATGACAATATCGGGCGTTTGAAAACCGCGCTGGTGACCTATTTCCCGCCCGCCGCCGTGTGCTTCTTCTTCCCGAATGGCTTCGTGCATGCGATTGGTTATGCGGGACTGGCGTTTACCATCTGGAGCGTGATCTTGCCTCCTATTCTGGTTAAAGCCGCGCGTAAGCGTTTTGCTACGGCGCAATACACCTCTCCTTGTAACAATACGGTGCTGAATCTGGTGATTGTGGGTGGAGGTATTGTCTATCTGACGGTCGTTCTGGATGTTTTTGGCTTGCTGCCGACATTCCGTTAGGTCTTCAGGCAAGAAAGGAGTCGCTATGTTTCTGACATTGCTCAGGTGGCAGCATCCGCTGGTATATCGTTATGCCTGGCTACGGATGTGGGTGGTGGTGTTAAGAACATCCGGATTGCGTAAACGCAAAGAAGGGAAAGGGAATCAGGCCTGTCGGTGACAGGCCTGCCTGGTTTTACACCCGGAAGTAGCCTGGTGGGAGCAGCATTGCGAACGCGTCGATTCTTCTCACCATCTTTTTCCAGAACAACATAACAACAATCCTCTATTTGAAACATCGGCGCTATTTTATGCTGCTCTGGAGACGCTTAAAAGATAGCCTTGGCGTTCTCTCTTTTGTGAGGGTGTAAAGCTTTTTGTTCACAGTGGCAACAGATCGCCGCCGGGATGAGGGGGCTATGATTTTTACGCATAGCCGCTAATAAAACGGCATTTTTTACCTAAACATCATGCTGATAGTGTGTTTCTGAACTCAAGCTAAGCAATGAGAAAGCGATGAAACATACGATTGGGATCTTAGGTGGAATGGGGCCAGCAGCGACGGCGGATATGCTGGAAAAGTTTGTTTACTTACGCGATGCCAGCTGCGATCAGCAGCATATCCCGCTGATTGTGAGCTCCATTCCGGATATTCCCGATCGCACGGCCTGTTTATTATCCGGCGGTCCTTCACCCTATCACTATCTTGAGCGTTATCTGCATATGCTGGAAGAGGCGGGGGCGGAATGTATCGTGATCCCCTGCAATACCGCGCATTACTGGTTTGAGGATCTGCGGGCCGTGGCAAAGGCTGAGATGATCAGCATTCTGGATGCGACTCTTGGCGAAATTCCTCCGTCGGTCAAACGCGTGGGTCTGTTGGCGACGAACGCCACACTGGCGACAGGGCTGTATCAGAAGAAAGCGACGGCGCAGGGACTCACTCTGATCCCGCCGGAAGATTCGGGGCAGGAACAGGTGATGCAGGCCATTTATGCCCTGAAAAGCGGCGATAAACCGGCGGCAGAAAAGCTGCTGCTTCCGCAAATCGAGCGGCTGATTTCCCGTGGTGCGCAGAGGATAATCATGGGGTGTACTGAAATTCCACTGATCGTGTCCGGGCATGAGGACGTCGCGGGTTGCCGCTTTATCGACTCGACTGCGTCACTGGTACGTGCCGCCATTCGTTGGTATGAGTCCAGGTCGGATACGCAGACAGCGCTGGTGCCGGAACAGTTTGCTCATGCCTGAATGACGTTCAGGGGACGGCGTGAAGGTTGTGCAGTTCCCGCCAGAAACGTTCCGCTAAGGGGTTCATGCGCGTGTCCATGCGGTACGCGTAAGCCTGGATAGGAATCACCAGCGCGTCGTTGTCCAGCACGATCAACTGTCCGCTGCTGAGCTCCTGGCGAATGGCATACTCCGGCAGCCAGGCGATGCCGCAGCCGTCTAGCGCGACCTGCTTTAACAACTCACTCATTGAAGAGACAAAAAACGTGCTGAAACTGAGCTCGGCGTGGCGGGTCAGCGTGCGGTTTATCAGCCTGCCCATATAGGAGTTACGGCTATAGTTCAGCAAGGGGAAGTGAGGCTGGTCAAGGGTATAGCGTGGTTGCCCCTGTTCGTTGCAGGCACAGACGGGAAAGAGTTGCGACTCGAACAAACGAATGTTGGCAAACGGCGCCTGCAGCAGATTTTCGTCGTGATAAGAAAAGATAAAATCGCTTTGTCCTTCCCGCAGCATATCAACCGCCTGATCGACATCGATCGCCTCAACCGACCAGGTAAACTGCGTTGGCATCGCTCTGACAACGCCCGGCAACAGGCCGAGGGAAAGCGAGTGCGCCGCGGCAACTTTGATTTTACGCAGCGTAAAATCGCTGCCGCCCCGCAGCTCCGTCAGGTTACTTTCCAGTTGTTGCAGCAGATGACGAATTTGAGAATGAAAGATTTTTCCCTGCTCAGAGAGCTGTAGCGGAGAGATCTGGCGATTAAACAGTTCGACGCCCACGGCACTTTCCAGCGCGCGAATCCGACGACTAAACGCTGGCTGTGAGACATTACGGATGATCGCTGCCTGAGAGAAGTTTCGGCACTTTTCCAGAGTCAGAAAATCATAAAGCCATTTTGTTTCAATGTTATGCAAACCTGCACCACTCTCGTCCATTCCTGTTTACCTGTCAGCCGCTCGTTTGCGCATTCTACGTTCATTCGAACGGCTGACAACCTTTCGACTTACTCAAACGTCCCTTTTACGCAGGCTTTACCGTCTACGACCATCCGTTTCCCATGCGCGTAAACCTGCTCAATGCGCAGTTCCGGCGTCATCACCAGCAGGTCGGCATCGTGACCGGGGAGGATTTCACCTTTACCGGAAAGGCTCAGGAACGTTGCCACGCTGGTGGTGAGAGGGCGCAGCGCGTCCGTCAGCGTAAAACCGTAGTCGTTGACCAGCGCGTGCAAGGTTTGCAGCAAACTGTCGAAACCGGCAACGCCAATGCCCGTCAGATTGCCCGCCGCGTCAAACAGCGGTTGGCTGCCGTTGCCATCAGAACTGAGCGTGACCTGTGCAAGCGGTACGCCCGCTTTCACCGCGCGCGCGATCCCCTCTGGTGGCGTCACCGGGCCGGGAATGCCGCTGGTGATATCGATAGTGCCGCCGTTGAGCGCGAAGGTCAGCGCCTGATCGAACAGATATTCGCTGCGGTTCACGTGGGTAGGGAGCAGTTTGCCCATCGGCACATCGCTGTTTTCCAGAATGTCATACAGCGGTTGCAGCCCTTTTTTGCTGCTGCCCATATGGAACACGCTGACGCCGGGCTTCCCGCCGAGCAGTCCGCCAACGCGTGATTCCGCTGCCATATTGGCCAGTTGATAATCGCCTGGCGCGGCAGAGCGATGATCGGAGACCGCGCATTTCACGCCGATAACGCGATCGATCAGCGCCACATCTTTCTCCACGGAACCGGTGATGGTCGGCGAAGGAACATGATAAGCGCCGGTCAGCATCCAGGCGGTGATCCCTTCTTCATTCAGCGCCCGGGTTTTTGCCAGCAGGGATTCCGGATGACGGGTGACGGAGTCGGTGCCCAGCAAGCCTACCACCGTGGTGATCCCCGCTTCGGTGAGACGGCTCAGCGTGACTTCCGGCGTCCGGGTGGTGGGGCCGGCTTCACCGCCGCCGCCAATCAAATGAACGTGCTGATCGATAAAACCCGGGCACAGAATGCGCCCGCGTAAATCAATGACCGTACAGTCCGGGACAATGTCTGTCGGGATAGCGGTATCAACGGCAATGATCTTGCCGTTGGCCAGCAGCACGTCGCAAATTCCCCGGTCTTCTGGCGCAAACAGATGCGCCCCCTGCAGCAGAGTAAAATCTGCAGCGGATAAATCAGACATGATGACTCCTTACTAAACAATAAGCTGCATAACCCAGATCGAAAGCAATGCGTTGATAGCGCACACCGCGATGATATGGGGATAGTATTTGGCATTCACTTCGGCAGTGCCGAGGCAGCGACCGACGTTCTGTACCGGGTTACCCATCAGATAGATGGCCGGGAGCAGAACGGTGACGTCGTGGCCGCTTAAGGCTCCGGCCGTGAGCAGGCTTGCAGAGACGCCGACGGCACCGCCCATGCTCATCAGCGAGGCCAACAGAACGGTTGCCGCTTCGCCGGGCAGTCCCCACAGCGCCATAACCGGCTGGCAGATTTGCCCCACCAGGTCGAGTAAGCCCGTAATTTTTAAGGCCTGAATTATCACGAACGCCATGACAACGTTAGGCAGCAGGTTGGTGGTGGCGATGGTAAAACCGCGACGGGCGCCATCGATAAACATGTCCATGACGTTTTTGCGTACTTGAGTGGTCATGATTGCGCTCCTTGCAGAGGGTGACGACGTTCTTCAACGTTAATCCAGATTCGCAGCAGGTTAGCGCCGACAAATTTAAAGACCAGGATCACCGCCAGCGGGACGATAACGGAGGTGCCGAGAAACGCGAACACGGCGGCACCAGAGGAAAAATAGTTAGTGATAATGGCGCTGCCGCTGGTCTGGTATGCCGCAAAAATGACTTTATCTCGTTCGGTGATTTCACCTTCCTGCGCAAGCTCTTTGGTCATACCGGCTGCGGCATCGGTGTTTTGCAGGTTAGCGATCAACGCCAGTGAGCAAATACCGGGAATACCGAGCAGTGGTTTGAGGATCGGGGTCATCAGTTGTTGAGCCGCACGCAGACCGCCCAGACCGTCGGTAATAGCAATGATGCCCAGAGAGAGAATGACCGACGGGGCGAGTTCCAGCGCGAACAGAAAGCCATCTTTTGCCCCTGTGCCACCCGCACCGCGAAATGACGTGGTGGCGTGCCCTGCACTGCCGGGAAGTTGACCAAACGCGCCGTTCAGCACGCTAAAATCAAAAACGCGCCACCATCCATCACTCCCGGAAAAAACACCCGAAAAGAAAATGATGGTCAGAAAAAATGCCAGATACCCTTTAATCCCAACCCTTTCCGTTGCAAGCGGTATGGCCGCTTGTTCCCCTTGTTGCGCCATCGTGAACCCCGTTATTTTTTTTGATGATGTGTGTTTGTAGCAACAGGCCACGTCGGGCCCGAAACTGAATGACCTTATCAGTCATGGGGAAAAGGGGAAAATGCAAGTATGTTTCGAGCTATGCGTTTCTTGCATAGCTGGTGGGGAGGGGGAAGGTATTGATCCGTTTACGTCGGGGCTGGCGCTACCGTTTATACAGCTGCATTGCGCTGATTGTTGCTGCGAGGAACAACGCCGCGGCGCCCCACAGGGTGGCGTGAGTCAGCGCCTCGGAACCACTGCCCAGCATGCTGGTTAACATCGGACCGACGATCTGGCCGATGCCGTAGGTCAGCGTCACGACGCCTAACAGATTGATGTTGCCCGGAACGCTCAACTGGCGCGCCAGAGGCATCACCAGAGAGGTCGTACCCATAAAGGTGGCACCAAAGCCGATGCTGCTCACGATAAGCAGTAGCGGCGCGTCGCTGGCGAGGGTCAGCATAACGCAGACGCCCTGAATAATCAGATTCGCCGTCAGGCATTGCAACACCCCCCAACGTTTTGCCGCCCATAACCAACCGAAACAGCCCGGAATAATCGCCAGACCCACCAGTGACCAGAGATGTAAGGCGATTTGCGGTGAGCCTGCGTCACGCGCCATGAGCGGTAAATAGGTGGCGACGATGATATAGCCGAATCCGGCAAGGCCGTACAGGAGCGCCAGTTGCCACCAGCGCATGACGGGATTTCGTGCGGTCGCCAGTGGCGCAGGGGGCAGCGCGTGAGCGCGACCGGGCATCAGCCAGGCCAGCAACAGCAGTAACAGGCCGGAGAGCGCGCCTGCACCAAGCCAGAGAGCGTGAGAGGCCAACGACATCTGGATCCCGGCGATGACATACTCATTACCCAGAATAATGCCTGCGCCAACACCGGAAAAAAGAGACGCAATAACAAACGGATGGCGCGTATGGAGTAGCACAGTCATGGTGCCGAAAATCATCATTCCGGCACTGGCGACCCCCGCCAGAAAACGTATCAGCATCACCAGGGCGGGTTGCGTGAACACTGACATGGCGACGATCAGCCCTCCGGTCGCAATGGCCGAGGTCAATAGCATGGGTCGTAAACGAGAGGGAAGATGGAACAGGCCGAAGGAGAACAGCAGGCTTCCCGCCAGATAGCCGGCATAGTTAGCGCTGGCAATCCACGACAGTTGGCTGAAAGAGAAATGACCTTCCGTCAGCAGCAGCGCCAACATCGGGGTATACAGAAAGCGGCCAATCCCCATGCCCAGCGCCAACACCAGCATGCCAAAAAGCGACGTCCTGATGGAATAGCGATCCGAATCCGTGTTCCCCTGAATCATGCCGTGTTCTCTTTCCTTCTCTCATGACTATTTTGTTATCATACATAGGTAAATGATAATAAAAAGTAAAATAATTAACGCTTGCTACATCAGCGTGGCGGCATTTTCGTAAAGCGATACAACCGATTGGATCGCCCATGATAAACGCCGGTGCTGAAAGAAGGGTGATATCGTGCGGTGCCAGAGCACAAACGCTTTGTTCTATGCTATCTATACGGGCGAAAACGTGCGGTAGAGGTAAATAAAGATGTGGCAAACGCGAGCGCTGGAACTTAACAATCAGGCGTACTGGAACTGGGAAAAAGCCTGCGAACTGGTCGAATGGGCCGTAGCGCATGATTTTAATACCCTTATTGTTGGGCAGGTCGATCTGTTCGACAAACTGGTTTCCCCGAAAGGCTACACGCCGCATCAGTATAACGACCGCCTTTCCAGCCAGCAGCGCGCCCGTTGCGTCTACCTCAACCGGCTGGGAAAACTCTGTCAGCAAAAAGGGCTGCGCTTTTATCTGCAAGCCAAAGAATTTAACTTTCCAACCGACCTGCTGCTGGCGCATCCGCAACTGTTTGAACCTGGGCGCGGCGTCCGGTTTGACGTCGATTTCTGGTGCGGGTATCTCGCCGACAAAGTCTCGCTGATTTGCCAGCGTATTCCGGCGCTCACAGGCTTGCTGGTTGCGATTTCCAACACCGACGGCCTGTTGCCGGTTTCGCGTCCTAACTGGGAGTTACCGTCGGAAGACGACACGACGCAGCCCCAGCGTGACGAGCGCAGCTTTGCCATTTATAGCCGCTGTTTCAATACGTTATCTCGCGTAATGCAGGCAGAAAACAAGCATCTGGTGCTGCGCGTATTCCCTGCCGGAAACCACGATCTCGGCAATGTGCTGGCGGCGATCCGCCCGTTGCCGGAGAGCGTCAGCGTCTCCATCAAACTCACGCCAGAGCGGTTCTGGCCCTCTTTTCCCAACAACCCGGCGCTGTTGCAGGTCCGCGAACGTGAAGTGTGGGCCGACATCGATCTGGTCGGCGAGGAAGTCGGCTGGGGCGTTTTCCCGTTCCCGCGTATCAATGAGTTGCAGGGAAGATTGTTGTGGTGTCGCAGCAATCCGGCGATTCGTGGCGCGGTATGTAAAGCCAGCTGGGAAGGCGTCGATAACCACTGGATTATGGGCACCCTGAGCGCCTGTAATCTGGTGGCGTGTAGCCGGATGCTGGCCAGTAGCGGAACGCACTATAGTGAAGCGCAACTGATGACCTGGTGGCTGGATGAAACCTACGGCTGGCGCCCCGACGAGAAAACGTTTGAAACGTTCTGTTCGCTGATGGAACAGGCGGGGCAGGTGCTGTACAAGGCCACCTACGTGCGTGACCATGTTTTTCACCGCCACAGCCAGGTGCCGGAAAGCTACGGTCAGGCGGTCTGGAGTTTGTACGGGCAGCTTAACCGTAACCACTGGTTACCTGGCTCGGAGCGGGACATCACCTTCGATCGCAGCGATGTAGAAACATCTGCCGCCTGCCTCTCCCGTATTGCCAGCGAAAAAGACGAAGCCCGGGAGGCCGCGACAGCGCTGCGCGAGCAGGCGCTGAGTTTTGCGCAAACGGCGGCCTTCCCTTACGCGCTAAAACGCCGCTGGCTGGAGGAATGGCAAGGGTTTGCACTCTACTGCCACCTGTTTTTACATGCTCAGAAAGCCTTTTTCACCCTGCGTTTTGCCCACGAAGCGGAGAATAGCTGGAGCATGCGCGAGATCTGCCAGATCAACATTCAGGAGCTGTACCGTAGCGCGGCTGAGCTGGAAGATTACTGTGCAAAACACGCTGATGCGTCGCCGGGTCTGCACATATTGTTTGACGCTTCGCGGGTGCGGTCGCTGGCAGACAGCCTGAGCGAAGAACTTAAAATCCTGAAAGGGTAATTTTTATGTGATGCAGATCACGCAAATAGGGTGAGTTTCAAATTTAGCGTGATCTGCATCACACTGTATTGCCATCATCCTCAATAAAGCGTGATCTGAATCACTCTGCATCCCCTGGTATCCTCCGGATTGTGAGTTGTCAGGCATATCCCGATATTTGCCAAAAATGGTTGCTCGCCTCAAAAATCAAACCCGCTGAAAATATCGCCCATCGCATGAATCCTGCTGGAGTTGAGCAAATATGTCACAGGGTGACTGGAAATTGGTACAGGGAGACGCACTGACGCGTTTCCTGTTTTCAGCGGCAAAAACAGAACGCTTTGCCGAGTTTTACACGGGCGAAGGGGCAGACCCGGCGACCAGTGAATCATTTTGTCGCGACGTGTTTCGCCAAAACCTGGCCCAGCGCGCGGTCGATCCCGCTGTGGCCCTGACCTGCAATGAAGCCGTTATTGCCGACGAACTTGGCGTGGTCTCTTTCCCTAACTTCCGCCCGCTGCCGTTTCACGTTCAGCGCTGGCTGGCGATTGATCTTTACGCGCCGTCCACCGGGACCTTCGCGTTTCGTCTGGGCACCTGCGGCGGGGTGCGAGTCTGGTGTGAGGAGACTCAGGTCGCTTGCTTCACGCCGTTTACGCGCAACCTTATGCAGCATACCGACGTTGAAATCCCGTTACGCGCAGGCAAAAACAGTCTGCTGATCCATCTGGATGAGCTGGCGGAGCGCGAATTGATCTGCTCTCTGCAGATGATCTATCTGGGCGCGGAAGCGCTGAGCGCGGCGTTTCCCCACACTCAGGTGCTGGCTGAACATCAATGCGCGTCCCAGCATCCGGTGGTTTCCCATACCAACGTCTGCGCCAGCCACCTGTTGACGCTGATGCAACAGCGCGAATACGGACCGCAGGCGGAAGCGCTGCTGTACAGCGCCCTCAAGCACATCAGCGCGCGCGAAGAGGCTTCAGTGTTCTCCGTGCTGCCACTGCTGCAAATCTGGCGTTGCCACCAGGGCGAATACTTTTCTGAGGTGCTGTTCCGCCGCATAAAATCCACGCTGATGGGCTACCGCTACTGGCGGGATGAGCGCGGATGCGACGCCATGCGTTTCGACACCGAGAATCACGCGCTGGCTTTTCATGCGGCGCAGTATCTGGCGGGGCAGTGCTTCCCTGACGAGTTGTTTATCGCTTCGTGCCGCAAAGGGCGCGAGCAGCAGGCGATCGCCAAAGCGCGGCTGGAAAACTGGCTGAGCGTGGTTGAAGCGCAGGGGCTGGCTGAATTGAATGCAATCGTAAGCTATCCCGTTGATTATCGAGGGCTGTCTGCTCTCGCCCTCATGGCAGACGATGCGAGCCTGCGCGATCGTGCGGGTAAACTGATTAAAGGAGTCCAGGCATGAATCGTGATGCACTGATGGGAACGTTGGATCAGGTGGTTCGCGGATTTTGCCGTCTGAAAAACCTTGATGAAGTAGGCACCAGCGACGGATTTTCGATCCACTTCGAAGAGTGGGAGTGGGAGATCGGCGTGGGGCTGTACGGTTTCTGGCGTTTTGCGGATTTCCAGCAGGACACGGCGCTGCAACAGTCGATCCTCACCTGGTATGAAACACAGATCGGCAAAGGCTTGCCGGAGATGCAGATCAACACCACGGCGCCGATGATCGCACTGGCGCTGGTGGCGAAACATCATCAACGCCAGGATCTGTTGGCCGTCGTCAACGACTGGGCGGATGCGCTCCTGCGTGATTTGCCGAAAACGGAAGAGGGCGGTTTTCAGCATGTGGTGAAAGAGCAGGCCAATACCGGCCAGCTGTGGGATGACACGCTGTTTATGACCTGTCTGTTTCTGGGCGTCGCGGGTATTGCGCTGAAACGCCAGGATCTGATTGATGAAGCGGGATACCAGTTCCTGCTGCACACGCGTTATCTCAGCGATCCGGCGAGCGGGCTGTGGTATCACGGCTGGACGTTTGTCGATAAACACCATTACGCCGGGGCGTTCTGGGCGCGGGGCAACGCGTGGATCACCGTGGCGATCCCAGAGTTTATCGAACTGATGGGCGAGCATCTCGACACCAGCGTGCGGCGTTTTCTGTCGCAGGTGGTGGCGCGCCAGGTACGCACGCTCTGCGAACTGCAGGCCGACAACGGCATGTGGCATACGGTGCTCGACGATCCGCTGTCACCGCAGGAATCATCAGCAACGGCAGGCATTGCCTACGGTATGCTGCGCGGCGTGCGGATGGGGATTCTGGATGATTCAGTCAGCGCCAGCGCGCTGCGCGCGTTCGACGCCGTGATGGCGCGGATCGACGACGGCGGTCTGGTGCTGGAAGCTTCACGCGGGACGATGCTCGGCTGGGATATCCAGTATTACTGTGACATCGCGATAGCGCCGGTGCCTTATGCGCAGGCGCTCACCATGCTGCTGTTGCTGGAAATGGACCAGGGTAACTGGCTTGAAGTAACGCGATAGCGTTTTTGCCGGATGACGGCTTCGCCTTATCCGGCCTACAGACTCGTCGCAGGGTTTTGTAGGCCGGATAAGGCATGTATGCCGCCATCCGGCAAACCGTCGGCATTAAAGGTTCGGCAGCGTCAGCAGAGACGGAATTTGCGAGAGCAGATACAGCACCAGTCCGATGGAGCCGCCGACCAGCGTGCCGTTGACGCGGATAAACTGCAAATCTTTGCCGATATTCAGCTCAATTTGCTGTGACATATCCCGCGCATCCCAGCTTTTGACCGTATCGCTGATGTGGCGCGTCAGGAACGCGGCGAACTCTGGCGCAACCTTACGTGCGGCCTGTTCCAGATGACCATTCAGCGATGCGCGCAGCGCTTCGTCGGCGACCAGCGTTTCACCAAACCACTGCCCGGCATGCGCGATCCGCTGCTTCACCCGGGAATCCTCGGCATTAATATCCGCTTTCAGCCACTGACGGACATCCCCCCACAGCTCGCCGAGATAACGGTTAAACGCCTCATCTTCTTTCAGATATGCTTTGATATTCTCTGCCCGCAACGCCATCTCCGGATCGTGTTTGAGTTTGTCGATCAACGCAAACGTTGCGCGATCGAATGCATGGCGGATCTGATGGGCGCGATCGTGGCTGATATCATCAAGTAGCGAGTTGACGGCCTCCGAAACCAGTTCGGCGCTGTGTTCTCCCAGCCATTCGGTCGGCAAAATCTTCGCTTTAAGCGGGTGTTCCGTCTCCAGCCAGCGCACGATCTGGTGGGCGATAAACGCCCGCGAGCTGTCACGCTGCAGCAGGGCGATTAGCTGGGCAATCAGCGTGTCGAGCAACTCCTGATGGCGATCGTTTTTGGTCATACTCTCCAGCATTAATGCGCTGGCGCCGGAGAGATCCACCTTATCAATGGCTTTATGCACCGCGCGCTTGATCAGTCGTTGAATGCGGGCATCGTCGGTCAGCTCCAGAAAACCGCTCATGATCTGCAACAGATGCTGCCCTATCCGCTGGGCGTTTTCCGGCTGGCTGAACCAGTTACCGAGAAGGCTGGCCGGTTCGTGGCGGCGAATCAGCGCCACCAGTGACTGGGTATCGAGAAACTTCTCCTGGACGAACTGACCAAGATTTTCGCCGATCCGGTCTTTATTACGCGGGATAATCGCCGTATGGCGAGAAATAAACGGGATCGGCACCCGACGAAACAGCGCCACCACTGCAAACCAGTCGGCCAGCGCGCCGACCATCGCGGCTTCGGCAATCGCCTTAATGCCCAGCACCCAAAAATTGGGTGGCAAAAAGAGTGTAATGACAAACGTTGCCGCAGCCATCAGCAGCAAAGAGAGCGCCAACAACTTGGCGCGTTTGAGTTCAGCGATTTTATTCATAAGGTTAAGGATAGAGGGAGGCGGGGGAAAAGTGCAAAAGGCAGCGAGGTAAGACACGCCGTTCACGATTTTAATGTGTTCATGAATCATGAACGGAAAATTATCGTGAACGCATTATTGAGCGTTGTACTTTGAAACGCGTAACGGTTGATGACAAAGCCACAGCGTGTCTGCCCCCGTTTCGTACATACCCAGCGCCGACATCGGATGCGAGGAGGGGAGTCCGTAAGCTACGAAAATCCCCGTACCGGGGCCATTCTCCTGGCGGTCAGATAATGCTCTTGCCAGTAACTGCCTGACAAATGAGAGAGCATCACGCCCCGGGAACTCGACGCATGGATAAATTGGTCGTTACCGACAAAGACACCGACATGGCGAACATTGGGCTTTGTCATAAAAAAGACCAGGTCTCCAGGTTTCAGTTGTTCCTGTTGAACGGGGTAGCCAGTATGACTCTGCTCAGCGGCGGTTCTCGGTAAATTCAGATGAGCGACGGTGTGTATCACTCTTCGGGTGAACGCCGAACAGTCAATACCATTATGACTATTTCCGCCCCAGAGATAACGGGTTCCTTTCCATTGGGCATATTCATCCATAATACGTTGCTTTAAATTCCCTTCTTTTAATATATGTGTTGGCGGAGGCGATGATTTAAAAGTAAAAACAGGATCGCTTCCCCATTCTTCAGGAATGATATTTTCGAAAGCAAAGGTGGTTGAAGAAGAAAGTACAAAAACAATAAATAAAATTAAACGAAGCATAACTCATAAATTAATTTATAGGGTCACATCCTTACATTTTGCGCAAAAGAAACCCATCAACCCTGATGGTTTAAATTTATAGTTTTAACGACGCCAGGAATAATAACATTGATGAATGAATGCATCTTTCACTAATCAGTCCATAAATGGACAGGGCGATAACTCATTGTTTATAAAATAGATAAAATGTACGGGTCCCATAAGACTGGAAAGTTAATATTAAGGGGCTGTAATTAAAATTGTGTAATTGCCTGTTTTTAATATGTTCTTCCAGATTGTTCTTACCCGCGAACACGTATTCATAGAGATAAGCATAAAAAAACAAAAAGCCATCTGAAAAGCGACTGCATGTTACGGCTGAGGCTCTTGCCTGTGCCCGGCCTTGCGCTTCATGAACCTCTCAGGCGAACTTCCTGCACTGACGAGGTGGACGAAACAGAGTATTTATTAATCTCCCCCACTGGCGTAGTATTGCGATAAGAATCATCTAAAGGCGATGGCGCGATGAGCAATATTATCTTCAGGACCATTAATGGTATTGTCAGACCCATTGCGGTCGGTGGACAGACTGCAAAAGTTAAAAAAAAGAAAACGGCAGGTAAATCCGAGTATCAGCTAAAAAAGAATCATTATAATGATTTCCGGTCGTTTACCGTCCCGAACGTAAAGTGTAAAACATGTGGCCAGCCTGTTTACTATTATGAGCATCCATCAGGCTCACGTGTTTTGTTTGATGAGCTTGGCCCGCCGTGGCCCCTTCATCCCTGTTTTGCCGCCGGACAGAGTATAAAGAATAAATCCGCTAAACCTTCTGTTAAGGCTGTGAGTAAAAAAGAAAAGGGATGGCTCCCCGTTGTGATTGAAAAAGCGCATTTGCTACAGGATCGTGTTGACGTTCGCGCCCGAACCGAAAAAGCGGTGCTAAATTTTCATATTGCGGCCTCAACCCTACGGGCGAGGAAGATTGCGGTAAGCCAGATAAAAGATCTGCTGGCGCAGGTGAAGCAACAGACGGGAACGGAGGTGCTGATCCAGCTCCACGATGGTAAATCTGGCTGGGAGCAAAAAGGAACACTGTCTCCCTCATCGGCTTCTGGCAGTGCGAAACAGCCAGCGCCTGTCGCGGTACCGGTGCTTAGTGAGAAGAAATTTAAAGCGTTAACGCCGCTGCAAAACGGCCTGATAAGCATCAAAAAAGATAAGCTTCTTGTCGAGTTTTTGTTCTATGGGGAAAAATATCATCAGCCTATTGGCGGTAATCAGTGGCATGGTCTGCGACAAAAACTGGAGCGCCTGAAGCTTTATTTTCGGGAGGATAAGTCAGGAAATCATTATATTTTTTATGCGATAAATCCGCGTAGCAGAGAATTTATTAACTTTGTGGTTAAGAGGACAGATAAAAAGAACGTGACCGCAGAGTCAGTTAACCCGGATAAACGGGTTAAGCTGGAGGATATTTATCTGGAGGACGTTGAAACGTTGCAGTTTAAGGTTCTGGGTAAAATTGACGACAGTTACATTACCTTTTATGTGCCCAGAAAATATCTTCGCGCGAATGAAAGTATCGACGCCTTACTCAACGGTGAAATGGCTATCTGGCTGGAACATGCCGGAGGAGCAGAGTGTCATTTTTCCATCGATGCCCCTTCAGGCCAGCACCGGAAAACCCCACGCGGTAAAGTTGCCATACTCTCCTGCACAAATGCAGACCAGGCAAAATTACCTGTAGCGACAGATTTTGTTGTTGAAAATATTGATGTGCGCGAGGATGCGCATGTTCAGTTATCCCTGTCTTCACAAAGAAAAAAATGGCACATGCCATTATTTGTCAGCGATTTTCAGCGCAACTATTTGATTAACCGTTTTGCCGCTGAATCGGAACTCTCCCTGAAGCAGCGGATACATAACAAAAAGAACGTGACGCAACTTTATGTCGACAACCGGTGCGTGGGTTATTACAAGATGCTGATCCCTGATGCCAAACCCACGTTGAAAGAGGTCGTTTCACACCATATCTCGGAAGATACGCAATTAGGCATGGCGTTTAGTAAAGCGTTGAACCGATAGCATTTATAAACCCCGGTAAGCAGGATGTTACCGGGGGCGATCCCCTTAGCGGAAGGTCTTTTTATTCCGCTCGACCAGGGCGATAAACTCCTGGATTTGCTGCTGTTTGCGCGCCGACAGTTTGCTCACTTTACGCAGCGACTGCATTAATTCGCTCTCTTCGGCGGCGGGGGGCAGCGCGGTCAGCACAATACAGCCGTCCATCACTTTCACATCCACTTCCGTACCGGTGGTAAAACCGGCCGCCTCCAGCCACTGGCCTTTCAGGGTGAGGGCGGGGATACGGGTATAATCAGGATGGCGACTCGCATAACTCACCGTCAGACGACGGTTATTTGCCGGGGACACTTCTGGATCGGTGCATTCTGCAATAGAATGGTTGGTAGTCATAGTCTCTATTCTCCTTTAATAGGGATTGTGATCAGCGATGCGGGTGTGTTCGAGCACACCCGCATCGCGCTAAAAAACCTGGATATAACATCAGCAAAAAAACAAAAAGTCCAGATGAAAATAGAATGAAATAGACACCTTCTGGAATAAACTGGATATATTTTTGCGGGTTATATTTGGCGGGGAATAATAAAAATCGCACCGTTCAGATGCGCCTTAAAAATAAGAATTACGCTTTTTTACGCGAGGCTTTTTTACCGCCGCTGGCAAACCCTCGGGTTGGTACATGGGATTATTGTCATTCTTGTCGCCCACACCGTTCGTTTTGAAAGTGGCAGCGAAGTCATTCGGATCATTAGCGCCCGAAAGGCAGACAGTAAAGAGAGGAATCGTTATGAGCATGGTTAAACATAAACGCGGCAGCGTATCCGCGCTCAGTGCTCAGCATGCGGCTGAACTTAAGGTGCTGGCGAATAAACCGGATGATGAAATTGATTACAGCGACATTCCTTCATCTGGTGATGACGCATGGTCTGACGCGGAGCGGGGGAGATTTTTTCGCCCATTGAAAATGCAAGCCTCTGTGCGTATTGATGCTGATGTCATGGAGTGGCTGAAACGTCCGGGGAAAGGGTATCAGACGCGGCTTAATGCGATTTTGCGCGAAGCCATGCTGCGGGAGCAAAACAAGAAATAGCGTGTCTGTGCTGACCTGTATCTGCCGGATGGCGGCTACGCCTTATCCGGCTTACAAATCGGCACCGGCCCGATAAGCATAGCGCCATCGGGCATCAGGATGGTTTACTTCTTCAGCCCCGCAAACGCCGCCCTTATCTCTTCTTCGGGGAGTTGAATCCCGATAAATACCAGCGTGCTGTGCGGCTGTTCGTCGCCCCACGGGCGGTCCCAGTCGGCGCTGTAGAGGCGTTGCACGCCCTGGAATAGCAGGCGGTTTGGCTCGCCGTCGATCCACAGCATTCCTTTGTAGCGCAGCAGCTTGTCGGCAGATTCCAGCAGCAGGTTTTCCATCACGCGGGAAACGTCGCTGATGTCGACCGGGTAATCCAGGTCCACCACAATCGATGAAATATCGTTCTGCTTGTCGGCGATAAAGTGGAAACGCGGTGTGGCGCTGACCACGTTCTCTTCCAGCATAAAGCCGTTGGTGTTGAACAGCAGGGAGAGGTCGATATTGCCGTGGGTAACGGTGTAAACCGGGGCGCGGGCGTTGATGCGCGCCAGGCGCTCACGCAGTTTTTCGCTTTCACCCGCCACATCGGTTTTGGTCAGCAGGATGCGGTCAGCGTAGCCAATCTGCGACTGGGCGATGGTGAACTGGTTCATCTGCTCGTCGGCATGGACTGCATCGACCAGCGCAATCACGCCGTCCAGCAGGTAGCGTTCGCACAGCACTTCATGTGAGAAAAAGGTCTGAATAATCGGGCCGGGATCGGCCATGCCGGTACATTCAATCACCAGACGGTCGAACTGGATGTTGCCCTTGTCGAGGTTGTCGAGCAGGTCTAACAGCGCGTCTTCCAGCTCGCTGGAGCGGGTGCAGCAGATACAGCCGTTGGTGAGGGTTTTGATCTGGGTGGCGCGATCGCCAATCAGCTGATCGTCAACGGAAACTTCGCCGAATTCGTTTTCGATAACGGCAATTTTGTAGCCGTGCTGTTCGTTGAGAATATGGCGCAGCAGCGTGGTTTTACCGGCGCCAAGAAAACCGGTGAGTAGGGTAACTGCAATCGGGGTCATTCATTTCTCCTTCTAACAGCAACTGCTTCCGCCGCTGCCGTAGCGGGCTTCCTGGCGCTCGCGGAAGAATTCTTCGTAAGTCATGTAGGGCTGGTCTGGATGGTTGGTCTTCATGTGCTCGACGTAGTTGTCGTAGTCCGGAATGCCAATCAACATCTTCGCCGCCTGACCGAGATATTTTTTTGCCTGACCTAAAGTACCAAACATTATACCGTCCCGTTAATGAATAAAGCCGGATAGCGGCATTCGCCTTATCCGGCCTACGTTAACTGCATTCTGTAGGCCGGATGACGCTTCGCTCATCCGGCATTCGTTTTTAGTGGTGTGAAGAAGTCTTCACGCCGCCTTCCGGTACCGGAACGTACGGAGTTTCTTTGTCGGTACGACCGTCGACGTTACGCACGTTCATCCAGGTTTTGATACCGTAGAAGATGATGCTGTACACCACGACCAGGAACAGAATACTCAAACCCGCGTTGGTGTAGTTGTTCACCACGATATGGTTCATGTTGGCAATCTGCTGTGCAGTCAGTTCACCGCCATTCGCAATCTTCTCTTTGTACTGGTTAGCCATGAAGAAGAAGCCTTCCATCTGCGGGTTGGTGCTGAACAGTTTCAGACCCAGCGCCCAGGTGGTGCAGAGAAGCAACCATGATGCCGGAACAACGGTAACCCAGATGTATTTGGTGCGCTGCATTTTAATCAGCACCACGGTGCCCAGAACCAGCGCCACAGCGGCCAGCATCTGGTTAGAGATACCGAACAGCGGCCACAGGCTCTTAACGCCGCCCAGCGGATCAACCACGCCCTGATACAGCAGGTAGCCCCACAGACCGACACAGCCTGCAGTACCCAGCACACCGGCGACCAGAGAGTCGGTTTTCTTCAGGAACGGCACGAAGTTACCGAGCAAATCTTGCAGCATAAAGCGGCCAGCACGGGTACCGGCGTCCAGCGCGGTCAGGATGAACAGCGCTTCGAACAGGATCCCGAAGTGGTACCAGAAGCCCATATCCGCCATCGGCAGCACTTTGTGGAATACATGTGCGATACCCACAGCCAGCGTCGGTGCGCCACCTGCGCGGTTCAGAACGGACGGTTCGCCGATGTCTTTCGCGGTTTGCAGGATCTGCTCAGGCGAAATCACGAAGCCCCAGGAGCTGACGGTTGCGGCGGCGTGTGCCGTCACGTCTTTCAACTGCGCCATAATCAGCGGTGCGTTGTCACCACCCATTTCATGCAGGTTCGGCATGGTGATGCCAAGGCCCGCAGGTGGCGTGTTCATCGCGAAGTAGAGGCCCGGTTCGATGATGGACGCGGCAACCAGCGCCATAATCGCAACGAAGGATTCCATCAGCATCGCGCCGTAACCGATAAAGCGGGCGTCGGTTTCGTTGGCCATCAGCTTCGGCGTGGTGCCGGAAGCAATCAGCGCGTGGAAGCCAGAGACGGCACCACAGGCGATGGTGATAAACAGGAACGGGAACAGCGCGCCTTTCCACAGTGGACCGGTACCGTCAATGTACTGGGTCACGGCTGGCATTTTCAGTTCCGGGTTGATGATCACGATACCGATCGCCAGACCGACGATAACGCCGATTTTCAGGAACGTTGCCAGGTAGTCACGCGGGGCCAGAATCAGCCATACCGGCAGCAGCGCGGAGATAAACGCGTAGCCGATCAGTGCGAAGGTGATGGTGGTGTCTTTAAAGGTCAGCGCCGGGCCCCAGTACGGGTCGTGGGCAATCACGCCACCGAAGTAAATCGAGGCAATCAGCAGCACGATACCAATCACTGACACTTCGCCTACACGACCCGGGCGCAGGAATCGCATGTAGATCCCCATGAACAGCGCGATAGGTACAGTAGAGCAAACGGTGAAGACACCCCACGGGCTTTCGGCCAGCGCTTTTACCACGATCAACGCCAGTACCGCGAGGATGATGATCATGATTAAGAAGCAACCGAACAGGGCAATGGTGCCCGGCACGCGGCCCATCTCTTCTTTGATCATCTCACCCAGAGAAGCACCGTTGCGGCGGGTCGAGATGAACAGCACCATGAAGTCCTGTACCGCACCCGCCAGCACTACGCCCGCCAGCAGCCACAGCGTACCCGGCAGGTAGCCCATCTGTGCGGCCAGAACCGGACCCACCAGCGGACCGGCACCGGCGATAGCGGCGAAGTGGTGACCGAACAGCACGTAGCGGTTGGTCGGCACATAGTTCAGGCCGTCGTTATTGATGACCGCCGGCGTGGAACGCGTCGGGTCGAGTTTCATCACCTTTTGAGCGATGTACAGACTGTAGTAGCGGTAAGCTACCAGATACACAGAGACGGAAGCGACCACAATCCACAGGGCGCTGATGTGCTCGCCCCGACGTAATGCCACTACCGAGAGGCAGAATGCCCCGATGATTCCGAGAATCACCCAGGGTATGTGCTTGAATATCTTTTTGGTATCCATAGTAAAACCTGGTTTCTTTAGATTAATAATTGGCCGAAGCCGTTTGGGTTCAAGTGTGTGTTTGAGGAGGTATATGACTGTTATGCTGGGGACGATCTTGCCAGAGAAACGCGCGCGTAAAGTAAGGTAAATAGGCGAGTGGTTATATGTCAGCTTAAGCGGTCAGGAGTGTCAGCGAGCGGTAAAGAGAGGGCGTAAGCGGTGGAAATTGTGTGATTGAGGTCACAATGAAAGCGAGCGACAGCGCTGCCGCCCGCTGGGTATCACAGGATTAGACGGTGGTTTCCATTTCCGTCATCACCGGATGGAAACGACGCTTGAAGTAGATCAGACCGTGACCGTCCTCGCCCAGGATAATATTTTTGATCTCAACCAGATAAACCAGATGCGTGCCAATCGCCTGCACATCGCGGATCTCCCCTTCAAGGCTGGCCAGCGCGCCTTTCAGCACCGGTTGCGCCAGCGGCCCTTTTTGCCAGCAGGAGAGGTTGAAACGTTCGTCCATCGCCATTCCGGTCATGCCGGCGAAGTGGCGCGCCATCAGTTCCTGCTCGTGGTTCAGCACGTTGACGCACAGCTTACCGTTGTCCTGAAACACTGGATTCATAGCGCTGTTGGCGTTAAGGCAGACCATCACTGACGGTGGCGTATCGGTCACCGAGCACACGGCGGTCGCGGTGATCCCGCAGCGTCCGCCGTCGCCTTCGGTGGTCACAATATTGACCGCCGCCGACAGGCTAGCCATCGCATCACGAAAACGCAGACGTTGTTCATCTAATTGCATTTTGACCTCCGACTGCGTTATTTCAGCAGCGTATCCAGCAGGTTGATATCGTTGTTGTTGTGCAGGTGTGGCACCGTCCAGCCGTTCTGGTCGTATTCAGACAGGCAGCGGTCAACCATCGCCATCATTTTGTCCATGTTGCCGGAGGTCTGCGCCTGACGCAGACACTGCAGGCGGATCTCGTCCTGGCTACCGGAGTAGTTGATTTCATATAACTCGTGGCGTCCACCAAATTCGCTGCCGATGGCGTCCCACATCAGTTTTAAAATCTTAATGCGTTCAACGTGATCCATCCCGTTGGAGCCGCGCACGTATTTTGCCAGATACTGATCGATCTGTGGATTATTCAGATCACGCGCGCTGGAAGGCAGATAGATCAGACCGCTGGTGACGTTACGCTCAATAATGTTTTTGATCTTCGCATAGGCCATCGGCGCCATCACGCGGTAGGTTTGCAGCGCCGCGTGATCCGGCAGCCAGGCACCGTTGACCCACGGCGTCGCTTCAGAACACATGGAGTCGCTCAGCGCCCAGAACATGTTACGCCAGGCCACGACTTCCCCCAGATCGGCCTGCACGCCACGGAACTCCGCTGTGCCGGTACATTCGAGCGATTTTTTCAGTAACGCGGTGATAAAGTCGAGTTTGACCGCCAGACGCACACACGCCTGCAACGGATACATGCGGGCGAAACCGCCTTCCATCGTCCAGCGACGACAGCGATCAAAATCGCGGTAGATCAGCACGTTTTCCCACGGGATCAGCACCTTATCCATCACCAGAATGGCATCGTTCTCGTCAAAACGGCTGGAGAGCGGGTAGTCATACGGAGAACCGGTCGCGCCTGCCACCAATTCATAAGAGGCGCGGGAAATCAGTTTCACCCCGTCGGCATCCATTGGGGCGACGAACATCAGTGCGAAGTCCGGGTTTTCGCCCATCACCTGCGCAGAGCCAAAGCCGATCATGTTGTAGTGGGTCAGCGCCGAGTTGGTCGCTACCACTTTCGCGCCGCTGACGATGATCCCGGCGTCGGTCTCTTTTTCCAGTTTGATGTAGACGTCTTTCACTTCGTCGGCCGGTTTGTGGCGGTCAATCGGCGGGTTGACGATGGCGTGGTTAAAGTAGAGTCCGGTTTCCTGAATGCGGGTGTACCAGTTGCGGGCGTTCTGCTCAAACTGACCGTAAAACGCCGGATTCGCCCCCAGCGCGCAGCCAAAAGCGGCTTTGTAATCCGGCGTACGTCCCATCCAGCCGTAGCTCAGACGGGACCACTCAGCGATGGCGTCACGCTGCTGGCGCAGATCGTTGGCGCTTTTCGCCACGCGAAAGAATTTGTGGGTGTAGCCGCCGCTGCCGGTGTCGGTGCCCCAGCAGAGGGCGTCCTGCATCTCAGGTTTGTGCAGTGCGTCATAGAGTTGGGCAACGGAAGCCGCCGCGTTGCGAAACGCCGGATGCGTGGTGACGTCTTTCACGCGTTCACCGTAGATGTAGATCTCGCGGCCGTCCTGCAGACTTTTTAAGTACTCTTCACCGGTTAAGGGGCGTTTGGCGTCAGCGCGGAAATCTTCAGGTTTCATAGTCAGACTCTCTTTTCGTATCGGATGGAAAGCCTGCGCCAGCGGGCGTCTTAGGCTTTAATGTTAAATTTATGTTTTGTTTTTGTTGTTTAATTGAAGCGTGATAAGACGATGGCGTGAAGGGACGATTGCGACAACGGCAGGTACTTTTCAGACGGGATTGCGTTTTGTGATCTGTGCGGCTTTTTGGCGGGCGGCGCTGCGCTTACCCGCCGGAAATTCATGATACGGGTACTTTACTTGCCCGGTACGCACTCGGCGAACATCCCACCAGCCGATTAAAGAAGCGGGCGAAATAGGCAGGATCTTTAAACCCCAGTTGCCAGGCGATCTCATTGACCGCGCTGTCAGAAAAGAGCAGCAGCCGTTTGGCCTCGCGCAATTGCCGGTCGAAGATCAGGCGTTTAGGGGGGCGGTTGGCGAAACGGCGACAGATATCGGTCAGGCGGGACTCCGTCAGATGCAGCTCGCTGGCATAGTCCGGCACGCTCCAGTGCTGGTGGAAGTGGGTGTCGATCAACTGGGTGAAACGCTGGAACAGCTTCAGTTCGCCGCGCATCCCGCTTGCCGCATGGTCATCGAGTTTGGCGTTACGCAGCAGCAGGGTGAAGACCGCCTGCGCCAAAAGTACCAGCGTGTGTTCGCACCCGGGCAGTTGTTCAGTCGATTCCCGCTCAATCAGCCGCCAGTAATGGGCCAGCGCCGCGAGTTCATCCGGTTTGTCCGCCAGCGAAAGGCAAATCCCCGGCAGGCCGAATGTCTCCCGCGTGCCGGGGTAAAGCACCTCTAACAGCGGCCAGATCAGCGCTTCCCGCACCGTTAGCACGTGACCGTCACTGTCTGATTCGGTAATAAACGCATGCGGTACCGAGGGCGGCGTCAGGACAAACAGCGGCGCTTGTACCGAATAGCGGTGATCGTCGAGCTGGAGTTCGATCTGCCCGGTATCAAGAAAGTGCATCTGAAAGAACTGGTCGTGGCGATGCGCCTGCATATCCCGGCCAAAAAACGCCGCCATGCGGGCGAATGACTGGTAATGCACATCGTCGCTGCCGAGGCTTTCGTCATACTCTTTGCTGATGTCGATATTGGCGATCGAACTCTGGCACATACTCGCTCCTTACGGGGTGGCGCGCGGGCGCGATGACTGCATGGGAATTAACCAGACAATGACGGCGCCGACAACCAGCAGCGAGGCGACAAACCACAATCCGCTGTTAAAGCTGCCGGTGACATCTTTCAGCCAGCCGATCATAAAGGGGCTGAGCGCCGATCCAATATTACCCGTGGCGTTGATCACCGCAATCCCGATCGCTCTCGCACGCAGACTGATCGACTGATCCGGCGTGGTCCAGAAAATGGCCATGGCGCAGAACGATCCGGTAGAGGCCATGACGATCCCCAGCATCTGGAGCAGATTGTTATCGGTGGCGGAGGCCAGTAGCCAGCCCGCCGCAGCGAAGAGATACGGCAGGGCGGTGTGGTGCTTGCGCTCCTGACGGCTGTCCGAATGGCGGCTCCAGAAGATCATCCCGAAAATAGTACACACCTGCGGAATGGCGGCCAGCAGCCCGATCGTAATGTTGCTGCTGCCCTGATTAAAACTTTGCAGGATCTGCGGCGTCCAGATGCCAATCGCGCTGAGGGTATTGGTCAGGCAGAAGTAAGCCAGCGTGTACATCATCACAATCGGAGTGAAGATTTCGCGCCACAGGCTGCGCTGTTGCATGGCGTGATGACTCACGGCGCCTTCCGGCTGCACCAGCGTCAGTCGGTCGTTGTCCATCATCTCTTGCAGGCATTTTTTGTCTTCTGCGGTGAGCCATTTGGCCTTCGACGGGGAGTCGTCCAGCCAGAACCAGACCAGGACGCCCAGCAGGACCGACGGGAACCCTTCCAGCAGGAACAACCACTGCCAGCCGCGAAGGTCAAACAGGCCGTCCATCGCCAGAATATAGCCGGAGACAATCGAGCCGAGCGCCGTCGTGACGGGCATGGCGATCATAAACAGGGCGTTGGCGCGGGCGCGGAAAAACGCCGGAAACCAGTAGGTTAAATAGAGCAGAATGCCCGGTAAAAAACCGGCCTCGGTGATGCCGACCAGAATACGTAGTATGTACAGGCTGTTCGGCCCGGTGGCAAACAGGGTCGCGGTGGAGGCAATTCCCCACAGCACCATAATGGTCGCAATCCAGCGGCGAGCGCCGACGATGCTGAGCATGATGTTGCTGGGAATACCGAAAATAACGTACGCGGCGTAAAACAGGGTGGTCGCCAGACCGAACATGGTGGCGTTTAGCCCCAGATCGCGGCCCATCGTGAGTCCGGCAAAGCCGATGTTGATGCGATCGAGGAATGAAAAAATAAACAGCACGAACAGAAACACGATCAGACGGCGGAACAGCTTATTGATCACCGACTGTTGCTGCGCCGTCAGTTGTTTATGCTGACTGGCAGGGTTTTGTTTCTCAGGGATTGCAGATGAGGTGTCGCTCATTGTTTTTCCTCTAATGGGAATTTTGTAGGGTACGACATAGGTTGTGCCGGAGGGGGCTAATGCCTTATCCGGCCTGTGTTTTGGTACTGCTGTTTGCCGGATGGCGGCTATGCCCTATCCGGCCAGCGGTTCGGTACTGCTGTTTGCCGGATGGCGGCGATGCCTTATCCGGCCTACGGTTCGGTACTGCTGTTTGCCGGATGGCGGCGATGCCTTATCCGGCCTACGGTTCGGTACTGCTGTTTGCCGGATGGCGGCGATGCCTTATCCGGCCTACGGTTCGGTACTGCTGTTTGCCGGATGGCGGCGATGCCTTATCCGGCCTACGGTTCGCTACTGCTGTTTGTCGGATGGCGGCGATGCCTTATCCGGCCTACGGTTCGGTACTGCTGTTTGCCGGATGGCGGCGATGCCTTATCCGGCCTACGGTTCGCTACTGCTGTTTGCCCTATCCGGCCAGCGGGATGCGTTGTAGGCCGGATAAGCGCAGCGCCATCCGGCGTTAATACACGCCGGGCGCTGCCGGTTTGGCGTCGACGTGTGCGCCAAACCGTGCGGCCAGCGCTTCGGCGGCGCGGGCGAGCAGGGTGGTGTCGACGCCAACGGCGACAAACAGCGCACCGAGTTCAAGATAGCGTTTCGCCAGCTGTTCATTGGCCATCAGAATGCCCGGCGCTTTACCTGCCTGGCGAATCTGCGCAATGGCGTGCTCAATGGCGGCCTGCACTTCCGGGTGCTGTGGATTACCGGCAAAGCCCATATCGGCGCTCAGATCCGCCGGGCCGATAAACACCCCATCGACCCCTTCAACGTCCAGAATCTGTGGCAAATTCTTCAGCGCCTCGCGGGTTTCAATCTGCACCAGCACGCACATTTCATCGTTCGCCTTTTGCAGGTAATCCGGGATGCGATTCCAGCGCGATGCCCGCGGCCAGGGCGCTGCCGACACCGCGAATACCGGCCGGGGGATAGCGTGTCGCGCTCACCGCCAGACGGGCTTCATCGGCGTTTTGTACCATCGGAACGAGCAGCGTTTGCGCGCCCACGTCCAGCAACTGTTTGATCTGCACCGGATCGTTCCACGACGGGCGAACGATCGGCTGGCTGGCGTAGGGGGCAATCGCCTGCAGTTGCGTCAGCACCGTTTGCACGTTATTCGGCGCATGTTCACCGTCGATAAGCAGCCAGTCGAAACCCGCGCCCGCCAGCAGCTCCGCGCTGTAGTTGCTGCACAGTCCCAGCCACAGACCGATTTGCGGGCGGCCCGCTTTCAGCGCCTCTTTGAATACATTTTGCATGGTCGTCTCCTTACACAAAGCGGCAGCTGATCGAGCCCATGTTGCCGTAGTCCACATGGAAGGTATCGCCCTTGCTGGCCGTGACCGGGCGGGTGAACGAGCCGCCGAGAATGATCTGCCCTGGCTCCAGTTGTACGTCGTAAGGCGCCAGCTTGTTCGCCAGCCATGCCACGCCGTTGGCCGGATGATTCAGTACGCCCGCCGCCACGCCAGTCTCTTCGATCACGCCGTTACGATAGAGCAGGGCGGAGATCCAGCGCAGATCCAGTGCGTCGGGTTTAATCGGACGCCCGCCGAGGATCACCCCCGCATTGGCGGCGTTATCCGATATGGTGTCGAATACTTTGCGCGGACGCTGCGTTTCCGGGTCGATGTTGTGGCAGCGAGCGTCGATCAGTTCCAGCGCCGGGATCACGTAATCTGTCGCGTTGTAGACGTCGAACAAGGTGCAGTTCGGCCCGCGTAGCGGTTTTGCCAGCACGGAAAGCCAGTTCGACTTCAATGCGCGGGACGATAAAGCGATCGGTTGGGATATCGCTGCCGTCGTGGAAAAACATATCGTCGAGTAATGCGCCGTAGTCCGGTTCGCTTATCTGCGAGCTGGCCTGCATCGCTTTCGAGGTCAGGCCGATTTTGTGGCCTTTTAGCGTGCGGCCTTCGGCGATTTTCAGGCGTACCCATTCGCGTTGAACGGCGTAGGCGTCTTCAATGGTGATGTCCGGGTAATCCAGTGAGATCGCACGGATTTGCTCACGCTGTTTTTCTGCCTGGTCCAGCCGTTGGGCTATCAGGTTATGGGTGTGACTATCGAACATGGCGATATCCTGTGGCATTGCCGGATGGCGGCTGCGCCTTATCCAGCCTACGGTTTTGTGCTGTTGTAGGCCCGGTAAGCGCAGCGCCACCGGGCAAAAAGCGCGTTACTTAAATAACGCGTGCACATTGTTTTGTTTGTAATTCAGCGTCGGGTGCAGTTCGTCGATTTCAAACGACAGCGCCAGATAGCGGTTTGCCATCAGCCCGGCGAAATGGGTTTTGATAAGCCCAAACAGCATTTCGCCCACCTCCTGACGGCTCTCCAGACTGCGCCCCGCGCCAATTTTCAGCGTCATATGGACAAACGCATAGTCGTGTTGACCGTCGGCCATCTGCCAGGTATCCAGCCAGTGTGCGCGGCTGCGGATGCCGCCGAGCGGGAAGATTCCGGTGGCGGCAAGCGCGGCGTTGACCTTAGCGAACAGCCCCGGCAAATCAGCCTGTTCACGGATGTTGTCGGTACATTCAGCGATAAAGTGCGGCATGGTCCTCTCCTCAGGCGGGCAGCGGGAAAACGGCGTTTACCTGGCCGGTGCCGGAACTGGCAAATAACTCGGTGAGGAACTCCACCTTGCCGTCGTATTTGTCCCAGCCGAGCATCCCCAGCAGCATCACCGTGTCGTGCATGTTGCCTTCGCCGTAGCAGTAGTCGGCGTACTCCGGCAGCATGCTGCAAAATTCTTTGAACTGCCCTTCGCGCCACAGCTTGACCACCCGTTCGTCCATCTGACGATCAAACTCGCGGGTGTAGCTGTTCATCCCTTCTTCCGCGCGCTGGTCGTCGATGAAACGGTGCGACAACGAGCCGCTGGCAAGCACCGCCACGGTGCCGTTGTATT
Source organism: Citrobacter enshiensis (assembly GCF_029338175.1). Lineage (NCBI taxonomy): Bacteria > Pseudomonadati > Pseudomonadota > Gammaproteobacteria > Enterobacterales > Enterobacteriaceae > Citrobacter > Citrobacter enshiensis. Next base: position 4,176,311 of record NZ_CP119862.1, on the reverse strand, counting down.
GCTCAATCGCGCTGACGATCGCCTCGCCAAGCTTGCGGCTGTCGGCAAAGTCATGGACGGTACAAAAGGCGGAGATCGACACCACTTTGAAATGCTTGTCGCTGTTCATGTAACGCATCGGCACCAGCGTGCCCGTACTCGAGCTTGAGGCTCGGGATGTTGTGCGCTTTGGCGCGTACGCCCAGCTTTACCGCTTCGTCGGCAATCAACTGACCCAGCTCCGGGTTGCCGTCGTAGTCGTAGGTCATGTCGCGGATAAAATGCGGCAGTTCGTTACTGGTATAAATGCCGGAAAAATGGTCCGCACAGTTGATGTGGTAGGCGCTGTTCACCAGCCAGTGGGTGTCGAACACGATAATGGTGTCGACGCCCATCTCGCGGCAGCGATGGCTGATCTCTTTGTGCCCGTCAATCGCTGCCTGGCGGCAGCCGTGGTTTTTCCCCGGCAGCTCAGACAGGTACATCGACGGGACGTGGGTGATTTTTGCGGCTAACGCTAATGTGCCCATATCAGACTCCCCATTTCGGGATCGGATGGTCGCCCATGGAAATGCAGACGTTCTTCATTTCGGCGAACACCTCAAAGCTGTATTCCCCACCTTCACGCCCGGTGCCAGAGGCTTTGACGCCGCCAAACGGCTGGCGCAGGTCGCGTACGTTCTGGGTATTCACAAACACCATGCCCGCTTCGATATTGCGCGCCAGACGCAGCACTTTGCTGACATCCTGGGTCCAGATGTAAGACGCAAGGCCGTACTCCACGTCGTTGGCCAGACGCAGACCTTCCGCCTCGTCTTTGAACGGCATCAGGCAGGCGACCGGCCCGAAGATCTCTTCCTGGGCCACGCGCATCCGGTTGTCGACGTCCGCCAGCACCGTCGGGCGCAGGAAGTTGCCGTTTCTCAGATGAGCAGGCAGATCGGTCGGTTTGTCCGGACCGCCCGCCAGCAGAGTTGCCCCTTCTTCAATGCCGAGACGGATATAGCCGGACACTTTTTCCCAGTGCTGCTGGCTAATCAGCGCGCCGACCTGGGTGTTGGGATCGTTCGGATCGCCCACGCGCAGGCGGTTAGCGCGTTCGGCAAAGCGTTTGACGAATTCCGGGTAGATGCTCTGCTGAATAAAGATGCGCGAGCCTGCGGTGCAACGCTCGCCGTTGATCGGAGAAGATGGTGAACAGCGCGGCGTCCAGTGCGCGCTCGATGTCGGCGTCTTCAAAAATCAGCACCGGCGATTTGCCGCCCAGCTCCATCGAGTATTTCTTCAGCCCGGCGTTTTTCATGATGTTGCGCCCGGTGGCGGTGCCGCCGGTAAAGGAAACCGCACGCACATCGTGATGACGTACCAGCGCGTCGCCCGCAGTGGCGCCGTAGCCCTGCACCACGTTCAGCACGCCCGCCGGAATGCCCGCTTCCAGCGCCAGTTCGCCCAGGCGATCGGCAGTCAGCGGCGAGAGTTCAGACATCTTCAGCACCGCCGTGTTACCCAGCGCCAGGCACGGCGCGACTTTCCAGGTGGCAGTCATAAACGGCACGTTCCACGGCGACACCAGCGCGCAAACGCCTACCGGCTGCACCAGCGTGTAGTTGAGCATCTTGTCGTCGACCGGGTAGGTCTTTACCGTTCATCTGCTGGCAGACTCGGCGAAAAATTCGAAGTTGTGGGTAGGCGCGTGGGATCAGCACGTTTTTGGGTCTGAATGGATAGGCAGACCGGTGTCGGCGGTTTCCATCGCCGCGATCTCCGGCACGTTCTGGTCGATCAGGTCACCGAGGCGACGCATCAGGCGCGCGCGCTCTTTCATCGGCAGGTTGGCCCCATTTCGGGAACGCCCTCTTTCGCAGCCGCTACGGCCTGGCTTATCTCCGCTTCACCGCCGGAAGCCACTTCCGCCAGCACGTCTCCGCTGGCCGGGTTGGTGGTGTGGAAATAGTCGGTGCCCGCCACATTTTTGCCGTTGATCAATGGGTTTATTTTTTTCATTTTGCGGTTTCCTCACTCACAATTCGGTTGACCAGGCGGCCCACGCCTTCCACTTCCACGACGACTTCATCGCCCGGCACCACGTCGGACAGCCCTTTTGGCGTGCCGGTGGCGATCATGTCGCCCGGTTGCAGGGTCATGAATTCGCTCAGGTAAGCGATCAAAAACGGGATGTTGAAGATCAGATCGGCGGTGGTGCCCTGCTGGCGCAATTCGCCATTGACGAAAGTGCGCAGGGTTAAGTTGTGCGGATCCGGGATGGCCGCTTTATCAACGATCCACGGCGCAATCGGGGTCAGACCGTCGCGGCTTTTCACCCGCAGGTTGGGGCGGTAGTAGTTTTCCAGATAGTCGCGGATGGCGTAGTCATTACAGATCGTATAGCCCGCGACATAGTCCATCGCGTCGGCTTCGACGACGTTGCGCGCCGTTTTGCCGATCACCACCACCAGTTCCGCCTCGTAGTGCATGTACTCGACATTGTTCGGGCGCACGGAGGTCTGCCGTCGCCGTTATAAAACGAGTTTGGCGCTTTGATAAACACCAGCGGCTCTTCCGGCGGCGTAAATTCCAGTTCGCTGGCGTGGTCGGCATAGTTCAGACCCAGCGCGAACAGGGTGCCATTTGGGTGCGAAAGCGCAGGCCGCGTTCTGGTTTCCGTGATGGTCGCGTGCGTCCACTACCGGGGTTTTCCAGCGGCGGGGAAACCGTCTGCCTAGAATCGTACGCACCGTGGTCGCGCGGGGCGAATTTCCACGCGTGCCTGCGGAGTGCCAATCAGGATGGCGTCGCCCGGGTTCAGGGTAGCGAATTCACTGAGCGCGCTGAGCAGTTCGGCAGCGCTGCGTTGCAGGTCGGCGGTGTTCCAGCGATCGGCTTCGCGACCGTTGATTTCAGTGATGATCGTCAGGTTATCGACGTTTTTCAGCGCCGCCGTTTCGCCCATCGGCAGGAAACCGTCGCGGCATTTTGCTTTGATGGCCGGGCGGTAGAAGCTCTCTTCCGGCAGGCTGACCTCGTTGGCCAGTGCGTAACCGGCGATATAGTTTGCCGCCGCTTCAACCGGGACGTTGCGGGCTGTTTTTGCCGACCACCAGCGCGACCGTCGCGCCGCTTTGCACCTTCTCGCCCTGTGGATGCGGGATGGCGTCGCCGTGACGAATTACGGTGTTGTGCGGTTTGATAAACCAGACAGCCGTCTTCGGCGGTGCGTTATACGGGGCTTGCGTAAACGCGTCGCGCCAGGCATCAAGCTGGCTGCGATGGTTTAACGCGACGGCAAAAACAGTACCTTTCATACACAAACTCCTCAGGGTGAAATACCACACTGTGATTTCAATTAATATATTAATGATTCGGTTGTATGCTTTTGCTACGCGTTTGGCAAATAGAAGTGAAATAATTGTGATGATAATAACAATAAATTTACATATACAATTTAATGTTTATAATTATCATGTAATTAAAAAAATGGCGTGGTTTCTGTTAGACTTTTTCGCCTAAAACGGGTTGTTTATAAAAGCATCATTATTGAATTGTTTATCTGTTAATGATTTTTCCAGGGGAAGACCATGCATGACTCTTTAACCATTGCACTGTTGCAGGCACGAGAAGCGGCAATGTCTTACTTTCGGCCCATCGTGAAGCAGCATAATCTGACGGAACAGCAGTGGCGCATCGTGCGCGTACTGGCGGAACATCCGTCTATCGACTTCCACGATCTGGCGTTTCGTACCTGCATTTTGCGCCCGAGCCTGACCGGTATTCTGACGCGAATGGAACGCGATGGACTGGTGTTGCGTTTAAAACCGGTGAATGACCAGAGAAAACTGTATGTGTCACTGACGAAAGCCGGAAATGCGCTGTATGAACATGCGCAGTCACAGGTGGAAGAGGCGTACCGGCAAATTGAAGCGGAATACACGCCAGAGAAGATGCAACAACTGACGGCGCTGCTGGGTGAGTTTATTGCGCTCGGCAATCGCCATATTGCCGAGCGCGGGGAAGAAGAGTAACTACGGGTCCGGGTTCGCCAGATGAATCAGCGTTTCGGTTCTGGCGGGGGAAAGCGGTTCACGCGGCTGGGGAAGCGGCCACTGATAGAGCCAGCGGGCGCTGGTGGCGCAGGTTTTTCCCTGACAGGCACCCATGCCGCAGCGTGAGGCCAGCTTTGCGGTTTGCCAGTTTTTCGCCTCGGCAACGTCGCCGCAGCGCACATCTTCACAGCGGCAGAGTAATGTTTCCGGCGTGACGACCTCTTTGAGCGTGTCGGGCAGGGAGAACGTGGCATTGAGCGCGTCGGCAAAGCATTGCCAGCGATCGCGTTTTTTGAGCGCGTTGATCGCGCTGTCCGGACGCTGTGCCGCGATATATCCGGCAACTTCCCCTTCTGCCAGCGCCAGTTCGCTGCCGCCAAATCCCGTACACTCCCCGGCGGCGAAAATATCGGGCTGACTGGTGCGCTGTTGCGCATCCACGGTGATGGCATTGTTTGCTGTCGCACAACCAAAAATCAGCGCCGGTTCAAGGTTGGGCACCAGCCCATAGCCAATGGCCAGGCGGTCGCAGGCGATTTCCCGAATTTTACCGTGTTGACGCACGATGACCGCCCGCAGTCTGTCATCCCCCAGCGCCTGCGTGACCTGGCTTGCGGTGGCGTAACCTGTTGGCGCGACGGTGAAAAGTTGACGCAGTTTGTCTGGCCAGCGCCAAAGCCCCATCGCAAAGCGAACCAGCGCGCTACGCGGCGCCTGTTCCACGATCGCGACCACATTACCGCCCGCTTTACGCACCGTATCGGCAACCGCCAGCAGCAGCGGGCCGCTACCGGCAATGACCACCCGTTCGCCGTTAAGCAGCAACCCATGCTTGATTTGCGCCTGTAAACCGCCAGCGCCGGTGACGCCAGGCAGCGTCCAGCCAGGAAAGGGCAGCGATAGCTCGCGCGCGCCGCAGCATAAAATTAATCGCTGCCAGTGGACAATCCCGCAGTTTTCGGCGGTTTCAAACAGCACGCTGTGTGAGGAAGGGCGGGCAATCAGACGGGCGGCGGACAAATGCGTGATCCGCGATTCGCGTGCCACGGCGTCACGGTAATGTCTGGCGAGCGGCGGGAGTGCGACCTGTGGCCCGTCGCGCCAGATTTGCCCGCCGGGTCGGGGGTTATCATCCAGGATTACCACCTGCTTGCCGCTTTGCGCTGCCGCCAGCGCGGCCGCCAGCCCGGCAGGCCCCGGCGCCCAGGATCAGAATGTCACAATGCAGTGTGCGCATGGCAGCTCCTTTCTATTTTCATCTCCGGCTGGCATTCCGTCTGGCAGGCCAGCACCCGGCGTCCATTCACCGTCACGCGGCACTCCTGACAGACGCCCATTCCGCAAAATGGGGCGCGTGGGCGGTCGTGAACCGAGCGGCGCGTCACGGGGTTGCCGCTCATCGCCAGCGCGGCGGCGACGCTGATGCCCACCGGAACCTGGCAGGGCAGACCGTCAATAAACAGAGTAATAATTTTCATGCGCTGGCCTCCTGGCGTATCAGGCGTGCGGGCAGCCAGGCGTCCGGCGCGAACGCGGGTCGCTCGCCGAGGATCTGCGCACAGAGCAGCTCGGCGGTTGCCGGTGCGGTGGTCACGCCCAGCCCCTCATGACCGAGCGCCAGCCAGACGCCGGGGCGCGAAGGATGCGGACCGATAAGCGGATTGCCGTCTTCGGAAGCGGCGCGAAAACCGCTCCAGCAACGGATGATGTTCAGACTGGCGATGGCCGGTAAAAAATGGTGCGCGCGCTTGAGCATCATCGCCAGCAGCGGCAGATCCAGCTCACGGTCGAGGGTGTCAAACTGGCGCGAGGAACCAATCAGCCATTGTCCGGTGGGGCGTGGCTGCACATTAAACGCCACCGAGGTTCCCCCGGCGTGGGCGCTGGCGCCGTAGCCCAGCTCCACCAGTTGATGGTTCAGCGTTGTGCCGTAACGGTCGGTAATGGCCAGTTGGCCTTTTTTGGGGCGCAGCCAGTTTTCCTGCAATAGCGTATTGGCGCCCAGGCCGCAGGCGACCACAATCGCGCGCGCCCGCAGACGTTTTCCGCTCTCCAGCACCACCTGGGGGGCGTCGATTGAAACGGCCCCTTCGTTAACACTGGTGATGGCCTGCGCCGCATCGTCAATAAACCAGCGCGCCACGTTGGGGGCGTAAACAATGCCGTCGCCCGGCACCCACAAACCTCCCGCCAGATCCGGCGTCAGCAGCGGTTCGCGCGCGGCAACCTGTGCGCGGGTCTGCATTTCGCTGGCGACCTGGTGCGCTGCCATGCGCTGTTGTTTTTCCTCGGCGAGGGCCAGTTCCTGTTCGTTTTCCGCCAGCCATAAGGTTCCGCAGCCGTGCCAGGCGCAGGTGTGCGGCATCCGTGGCGTGAGTTCCCGCCAGCGTGCCAGCGACCAGGCCGACAGCGCCAGTTCGGCGGGATCGTCATCCATACAGACCAGATGCCCCATTCCGGCGGCGGTTGCTCCAGCGTGCCCGTCGTCGATAAGGGTGACGCGTTGCCCGCGTTTCGCCAGTTGCCAGGCACAGGCTGCGCCAACTATCCCGGCACCGATGACAATGACGTCGCTTTCCTGTCACAGGGTGATCCCCCAGCGGAAAGGATCGTCTGCATTGAGGATCAAACGGTTGTCGCCGCACACCCACGCTTCACCGCGGATCGTCGGAATGACCTGAGCGCCTTTGCGGATAAAACTTGCCGTAAACTGACTGCCGATGATGCTCGCCTGTCGCCAGATTTCTCCGGGCTGCAGTTTGCCGTCATCGGCGAGGCAGGCCAGTTTGGCGCTGGTGCCAGTGCCGCACGGCGAACGGTCCCACGCTTTTCCTGGACAGAGGACAAAGCTGCGACTGTCGGCAAGATCGTCACTGGCAAACAGCTCAATATGATCGATAACGCCGTCATTTTCGCCGCGGATCCCCGCCGCTTCCAGTCCTTCACGGATGGCCCACGCAAAATCGGTGAGGGCGGGGATCTGCTCTGGCGTGATATCGAAGGGATGATCGTTAACGAGGAAAAACCAGTTGCCGCCCCAGGCGATATCGCCAGTGACGGTGCCGTGTTGCGTGACCACGCTGACCTGTTTACGCCAGCGATACGACGGCACGTTTTCAACCGACACGCTGCCGTCGTCGTGGAGGGTGGCGGTGACATCGCCCACCGGGGTTTCAATGCGGTGCTGACCGGGTTTGATGCGCCCAAGCCAGGCCAGAGAAGCAATCAGCCCTATCGTGCCGTGACCGCACATATTCAGGAATCCGGCGTTGTTGAAAAAGACAACCCCGGCGGTGGCCTCGGGGGCGACGGGTTCGCACAGCAGCGCGCCAACCAATACATCATTTCCGCGAGGCTCCAGAATGATGGCTTTGCGCCACGCATCGTAGTCTTTGGCAAAGCGCTCCCGACGCTGCGCCATCGTGCCGTTACCGAGATCCGGAAAACCCGCAACCACCAGGCGCGTCGGTTCGCCGCCGGTATGTGAATCAATCACCCTGAGTTCGCTTTCCTGCTGTGTCGTTGTCATGAGCTCTCCGAAACGTTAAATGTTTGTTTCTAAATGCTGGCGCAACCCTGACGTTCCGGCTTGACTGCTTTCACCACCTGAGATGACGAAATCAGCACAGTGCATCCGCGTGTTTTTGCATGATTTTCATATTTATTTCTTATTAATCATTTTCTTATGTCTGTGGTAAACCAAAGAACGCCTCTGCGCCAGTGCGTGAAACAGGGGAAATCGTAAACCACAGGCAGGATCGCAAAACGCATCACTGGCGCTTGATGAGTTAACAAAAAGTTAATAAATATCCCTCGTCACTTATTGTGAGGAAGCGTTATGTCCTGTGCTTATGAAGAGGTGTCGGGGAAAGCCCCGGCGCAAGAGGTGGGGATGGAGGTGGGTGAACTCAGCCAGATATGCGAAGGGCTGGCCCGCCAGCGCCCGGAAAACATCCAGACCTTGCTGAATGCGATGGCGCTGATTGCGCCATTACTCAACGCCATTCCTAACGTTGTCTTTTTTATCAAAGATGTGCAGGCAAGATACCTGCTGGTGAATATGACGCTGGCCCGTCGCTGCGGGTTCAAGAATGTGGTTTCGTTGCTGGGGAAAACCTCGGCGGATGTGTTTCCTTCTGCGCTGGGACAGGGTTATACCGAGCAGGATCTGCGGGTTCTGCGCGACGGTGTGACGCTGCGCGATCAGCTGGAGATGCATCTGTATAACGGTCGCGAGCGGGGCTGGTGTCTGACCCAGAAGCTGGCGTTGCGCGATGTTCATGGGCGGGTGATCGGTATGGCCGGGATCTCCCACGATCTGCTGGAGACGCAGGCGCGGCATCCCGCATGGCAACGGCTGGCGATCGTGGATGATCATATCCGCAAACACTACCACCGTCCGATCGCGATGGAAGAGTTGACCATGTTGAGCGGGATGTCGGTGGCGCAGATCGAACGCTACTGCAAACGCATTTTTCACCTGACGCCGCGTCAGATGATCCACAAAGTCCGCCTCGAAAAAGCCACCGAGTTACTGGCTGGCAAGACGCCCATCACCGATATCGCATTGCAATGCGGCTATACCGATCACAGTGCTTTTAGCCGCCAGTTCAAAGCGATGACCGGCTCTACGCCACGGGATTTTCGCCTGACGCTGGCAGGCTGATCCCCGGTTTGCGACCTCCCTCAGGGAAGAGGGGAGAATCGCCACTGTGCTAATTTCGTCATCCTTGCAAAGGAAAACCCACAAGCCGCCGAACGCCTTAGCCGTCAATCTGTCAGTGAATATTCACCATTCATTCACCAATGTTTAACAAATTGACGACAAGGAATCGATCATGAGCAAAAAAGCTATTCACTGGAGCGGCGTATTTCCGGCAGTCAGCACACAGTTTCGCAGCGATTACTCACTGGATTTGGACGCCACCCACACGGTGATGAAAAACCTGGTCAAGGATGGTGTTTCAGGCCTGGTGGTTTGCGGCAGCGTCGGGGAGAACACCTCACTGACCACCCAGGAAAAATTACAAATTATCGAAGTGGCGAAAGACGCCGCTGGCGGCAAAATCCAGTGATTGCCGGGGGTGGCGGAATTCACCACCGCGTTTGCCCAGAAGATGGCGAAAGAGGCTGAGAAAGTGGGCGTCGATGGCATTATGGTGATGCCTGCGCTGGTCTACTCTTCAAAACCGCATGAAACTGCCGCCCACTTCCGCAGCGTCGCGACCGCCACCGACCTGCCGATTATGGTCTACAACAACCCGCCGATTTACAAAAAACGATGTCACGCCAGACATCCTGGCAACCCTCGCCGACTGCGACAACATCGTCTGTTTTAAAGACTCCTCCGGCGATACCCGTCGCTTTATCGATCTGCGTAATGCCGTGGGCGACCGCTTTGTACTGTTCGCCGGGCTGGACGATGTGGTGGTGGAGAGCATTGCGGTGGGCGCTGAAGGCTGGATCTCCGGGATGTCGAACGCCTTCCCGCGTGAGGGCGAGACGCTGTTCCGTCTGGCGAAACAGCAACGCTATGAAGAGGCGATGGCGCTGTACCGCTGGTTTATGCCGGTGCTGCACCTCGATGCGCGTCCGGATCTGGTGCAGTGCATCAAGCTGTGCGAAGAGCTGCTGGGTCGCGGTAGCGCCGTGACGCGTCCGCCGCGCCTGGCGCTGGAAGGTGAAACGCGCGCGCAGGTGGTGGCGGTGGTTGAACAGGCGCTGGCAACCCGTCCTCAGCTGCCGGATGTCGGTCTCTGAACGCAGGAGTGAACATGACATTACGACAGCCTGAACAGGGCTTGCAGTTTATTGCCGGTCAGCGGGTTGGGGGTGGCGATGCCACCCTGCTCAGCCTGCGCGCTGAAGATGGCGAAGCCACCGGTTATCGTTTCCTGTCGGCCACCCGCGAGGAGGCCGCACAGGCGGCGCTGGCGGCAGAACAGGCATTTGCGGTGTATTCACAGACCTCGCCTGAAGCACGGGCGCGGTTTCTGGAGGCTATCGCCGGTGAACTGGACGCGCTGGGCGAGGCGTTCTTTGCCATCGCGCATCAGGAAACGGCCTTGCCGCTGGCGCGTTTGCAGGGCGAGCGGGCGCGTACCCAGCGGCCAGTTGCGGATGTTCGCCGGGGGTACTGCGTCGCGGCGATACGCATGGCGTGCGCATTGATACGGCGTTACCTGACCGCCAGCCGTTGCCGCGTCCGGATTTGCGCCAGTATCAGATGGCGCTCGGGCCGGTTGCCGTCTTTGGCGCCAGTAATTTTCCGCTCGCCTTTTCGACCGCCGGAGGCGACACCGCTGCGGCGCTGGCGGCAGGCTGTCCGGTGGTGGTGAAAGCGCATCCTGGTCATATGGCGACGGCGGAATACACCGCACTGGCGGTGTTGCGCGCGGCAAACGCGTGCGGCATGCCGGCAGGCGTGTTCAATATGATTTTTGGCACCGATATCGGCGCAGAACTGGTGAGCCATCCGGCGATTCAGGCGGTCCGGTTTTACCGGTTCTCTGCGCGGTGGGAAAGCGTTGCAACAACTGGCGCAGCAGCGCCCGCAGCCGATTCCGGTGTTTGCGGAGATGTCCGCCATTAATCCGCTGATTGTTCTGCCTCAGGCGCTGGCAGAAAATGCCGAAACGCTTGCCAACGATCTGGTGGCCTCGTTCACGCTGGGCAGCGGTCAGTTTTGTACCAAGCCCGGCTGATTCTGGTGATGCAGGGGGAAGGGGAGAGGCCGTTTCTCCGACGTGTTAGTGGAAGCGGTGGAGCGTGCTCCGGCGCAGGTGATGCTCAATGCCACGACGCTTGCGCATTATCAGCAGGGTCGTTAGCGCGCTGGATGCCCACCCGAATATTCAACGTATTGCGGGCCGTAATGAGAACGTCGTTGGACGCGCGCAGGGCACGCCTGTACAAAGCCCCTGCTTCGCTGCTGCTGGCGAAAGATCCGTTGTTGCAGGAGGAGGTCTTCGGGCCGCTGGCGGTGCTGGTGAGCGTGGCGGATGAGGCCGAGCTGTGCGCCATTCTGCGGGTGATCCAGGGACAGCTCACCGCCACGGTGCATGCCGAAGCGGATGACCGACAACTGGCGGCGCGACTGTTGCCGATGCTGGGTGAGAAAGCCGGGCGCGTACTGTTTAACGGCTATCCCACCGGTGTGGAAGTGTGTGACGCGATGGTCCATGGCGGTCCGTGGCCAGCGACCACCGATGCGCGCGGCACGTCGGTTGGCAGCAAAGCCATCGAGCGTTTCCTGCGCCCGGTGTGTTTGCAAAACGTCCCTGGCGCGCTGTTGCCGCCTGCCGTGCAGGATGCCAATCCATTAAACCTGCTGCGCCTGGTGAACGGGCAGTGGACCCGGGAAGCGATTTCCCCCTCTGTTAACTGAAGGGCACAATCATGACGATTCACTCTACACCTCAATCTCAGACCCGGGTTGTTGAGTCGGGGAAATTTAAAAAGCAGCTGACGTTAACGGATCTGACGTTTATTGGACTGGGGGCGATTTTTGGCTCTGGCTGGCTGTTTGCCGCCAGCCATGTCGCCTCGATTGCCGGACCTGCCGGTATCGCATCGTGGGTGATCGGCGGTATCGCCGTGTTGCTGCTGGGCATTGTTTATTGTGAGTTAGGCGCGGCGTTGCCGCGTGCCGGTGGCATTATTCGTTACCCGGTGTTTTCTCACGGCGAGCTGATGGGGTATCTGCTGGGTTTTATTACGCTTATCGCGTTTTCCAGCCTGATCTCCATCGAAATCGTCGCGGCGCGTCAGTATGCCGCGGCCCGGTTCCCGGCCTTGACGCAGCCTGGTTCCAGCGACCCGACGTTGCTCGGTTGGGTGGTGCAATTTTTGTTGCTCTGCTTTTTCTTTGCGCTGAACTACTACAGCGTTAAAACGTTCGCCCGCTCGAACAACATCATCAGCGTACTGAAATTCCTCGTGCCGCTGGTGGTGGTGATCACCCTGTTTGCCTTCTTTAAACCCGAAAACCTGCACGCGCAGGGGATTGCGCCGTTTGGCATGTCGGGCGTAGAGGCGGCGATAAGCGCAAGGCGGGATAATCTTCTGCCTATCTGGGGGCTAACGCCGATTATCTCCGTTGCCAGTGAAGTGCAAAACCCGCAGCGAACCATTCCGGTGGCGCTGATTTTGTCGGTGGTGCTTTCGACCATTATCTATGTGCTGCTGCAAGTGGCGTTTCTGGGCAGTATCCCGACTGAGATGCTGAACGGCGGCTGGGCGGAAGTCAGTAAGCAGTTCTCTTTGCCGTATCGCGATATTGCTATTACGCTGGGGATGGGCTGGCTGGCGTTTATGGTGGTCAGTGACGCGATTGTCTCCCCGAGCGGAACCGGCAATATTTATATGAACGCGACGCCGCGCGTGATTTACGGTTGGGCGAAAGCGGGCACCTTCTTTAAAGCGTTTACCCACATTGATAAAGAGTCCGGCATTCCCCGTCCGGCGTTGTGGCTGACGTTTGGTTTATCGATTTTCTGGACGCTGCCGTTCCCGTCATGGGAGCAATTGATCAGCGTCGTCTCCGCCGCGCTGGTGCTCAGTTACGCCATTGCGCCGGTGACGGCGGCAGGGCTGCGCCGGAATTCGCCGGATTTACCGCGTCCGTTCCGTGTTCGCGCATTTCATATTATCGGTCCATTGTCGTTTGTGATCTCCGCGCTGATTGTCTTTTGGTCCGGGTTGGGAACGCTGTCGTGGTTGTTGGGGCTGCAGATCGTCATGTTCGTGGTTTATGTGCTGTGTAAATCCAAAGTGCCGGTGCATACCGTCAGTCTGGCGCAGCAGGTGAAGTCTTCGCTGTGGCTGGTAGGGTTTTATGCGCTGATTATGCTGTTCTCCTGGTTAGGCAGTTTTGGTGGTACAGGGGTGATTGGCCATCCGTGGGATACAGTGATTGTCGCGGTGATGTCGCTGGGAATTTACTACTGGGGCGAGCGGACTTGTCTACCACAAGCTAACTTTACTGGAGACGAAGAAGAGTAAAGGAGAAGGTAATGACAATGGTAAACCTCTCGTTAACAGAGGCTTACTCGCTGGCACATCAGGTGCTACGCGGGAATGGATTCAGTGAAGAACATGCCGCTGTTGTGGCGCGCAATGTGACCAACGGGGAGCGCGATGGCTGCGCTTCCCACGGTTTATGGCGGTTGTTGGGGATTGTCGACACCTTACGCAAAGGTAAAGTGTCGCCAGACGCTGTGCCGGTGGTGACCGACAGCGCCCCGGCGATTGTGAAGGCGGATGCCGGCGGCGCGTTTTCGCTGCTGGCATTTGAACAGGCGTTACCGTTATTGATTGAGAAAACACGGCATTGCGGTATCGCGGCGCTGGCTATCAATCGCTGCGTTCATTTTTCGGCGCTGTTTGCCGATATTGAACCGCTCACGGACGCCGGACTGGTGGGGTACGCCTGCACGCCAAGTCACGCCTGGGTGGCACCTGCCGGGGGCACGCGCCCGCTGTTTGGCACTAACCCTATTGCGTTTGGCTGGCCGCGTGGCGAAAGGCCGCCGTTTATCTTTGATATGGCCACCAGCGCGGCGGCGCGGGGAGAGATCCAGCTTCATTTACGCGCCGGAAAACCGATCCCCGAAGGCTGGGGGGTAGACAGCGACGGGCGGCCCGTCAACCGATCCGCAGGCGGTGCTGGATGGCGCGATGCTGACCTTTGGCGGGCATAAAGGCTCGGCGTTTGCGGCGATGGTCGAACTGTTGGCTGGACCGTTGATTGGCGACATGACCAGTGCGGAGTCGCTGGCCTGGGATGACGGTGCCGGAGGACTACCTTATGGCGGCGAACTGATCCTGGCGTTCGATCCGACACGTTTTCTGGGTCAGGAGGCGCATGTTCATCTGGCGCGGGCGGAAACGCTGTTTGATGCGATGCAGAGTCAGGGGGCGCGTTTGCCTGGCGAGCGACGTTTTGTGGCGCGGGCAAAGGCCGAGCAGGAAGGCGTGGTCATTACCCGTACGTTGTATGATGACATCTGCGCACTCAGGTAGAGTCATCAGGCGGTAGTCTGTCATGGCGTTTTTTGCCAGCATTTTGCACAAAATACCTGTGACAGACGTCGCTATTGCATAAAGTTTTCTCATTCCAGGCCGACAACCAGAGTATCTGTCTAGCGGAATGAGAAAACATGTTAAAACGAATTAAGATTGTGACCAGCTTACTGCTGGTGTTGGCAATATTTGGCCTTTTACAACTGACCTCGGGCGGTTTGTTCTTTAACTCATTGAAAAATGACAAAGAAAACTTCACCGTTCTACAGACCATTCGCCAGCAGCAGTCCACGCTGAACTCCAGCTGGGTTGCGCTGCTACAAACACGTAATACCCTCAACCGGGCGGGTATCCGCTACATGATGGATCAGACAATATCGGCAGCGGCGCCACCGTTGTCGATCTGATGCAGATTGCGAGCACGTCCCTGAAGCAGGCGGAAAAACACTGGGCCGATTACGAAGCACTGCGCGCGATCCGCGTCAGAGCGAGGCTGCGGCTGTCGAGATCAAACGGTAGCTACGATATCTATCACAATGCGTTGGCGGAACTGATCCAGTTGTTGGGCTCGGGTAAGATCAACGAGTTCTTTGATCAACCGACGCAGGGCTATCAGGACGGTTTTGAAAAACCGTATACGGCCTATATGCAGCAGAACGATCACCTGTATGACATTGCGGTTGAAGACAATAATAGGCTCCTACAGCCAGGCGATGTGGGTGTTGGTTAGCGTGTTAATCGCGGTGCTGCTGGTGATCGTCGCCGTCTGGTTCGGCATTAAGTTCTTTAATCGAACCGATGAACCGCCTGATCGAGAGCATTCGTCATATCGCCAGTGGCGATCTGGTGAAGCGTATTGATGTAGAAGGCTCTAACGAAATGGGGCAACTGGCAGAAAGCCTGCGCCACATGCAGAGCGAGCTGGTGCATACCGTCGGCGATGTGCGCAACGGCGCTAACGCGATTTACAGCGGTGCCAGCGAAATTGCGATGGGCAACAACGATCTTTCTTCCCGTACTGAACAGCAGGCTGCCTCCCTGGAAGAGACTGCGGCCAGCATGGAAGAACTGACGGCCACCGTGAAACAGAACGCCGAGAACGCCGTCAGGCCAGCCATCTGGCGCTGAGCGCCTCAGAAACCGCGCAGAAGGGCGGTAAAGTGGTGGATAACGTGGTGCAAACCATGCGTGATATCGCCTCCAGTTCGCAGAAAATTGCCGATATTATCAGCGTGATCGACGGTATTGCTTTCCAGACTAACATTCTGGCGTTGAACGCGGCGGTAGAAGCGGCGCGTGCGGGCGAACAGGGCCGTGGCTTTGCGGTGGTTGCCGGGGAAGTGCGCAATCTGGCGCAACGCAGTGCTCAGGCCGCGCGTGAGATTAAGAGCCTGATTGAAGACTCGGTCAGTCGTGTGGATGTCGGTTCGACGCTGGTTGAGAGCGCGGGCGAAACCATGGATGAGATTGTCAACGCGGTCACCCGTGTCACCGATATCATGGGCGAAATCGCTTCTGCGTCTGATGAGCAGAGTCGCGGTATCGACCAGGTCGGTCTGGCTGTCGCAGAGATGGATCGCGTGACGCAGCAGAACGCCTCGCTGGTGGAAGAGTCCGCCGCTGCCGCAGCCGCGCTGGAGGAACAAGCCAGTCGTCTGACCCAGGCAGTCGCCGTATTCCGTATTCAGCAGGAACAACAGCGTTCTCGTGACGTTGCCGCCGCGAAAAGCGTTTCTGCGCCGGTACCGCCGCGCAAAGCCGCTGTTACCGATGCCGGTGAGAACTGGGAAACGTTTTAATCGTGAGTTGTCGCGCCCTGTTGAGCAGGGCGCGACACGTTTTTACAGCGCGGGCAGGAAGGTTGTCAGAGCCGGAATAAACGTCACCATCAGCAACACGACAATCAGTGCCGCTAACAGCGGTAGCACTTCACGCAGAAAATCAGCAATTTTTGTTCCCGTGATGGAGGTTGCAACGAACATTACCGTTCCCATGGGTGGCGTCAGGCAACCGATGGCCAGGTTGAGGATCATCATCACGCCGAAGTGAATCGGATCGATGCCCAGCAAGCGTACGGTTGGCATTAATAGCGGAACCAGTACGATGATGGCGGCATTCCCTTCAATAAACATCCCCAGAAACAACAGAACCAGGTTCACAATCAGCAAGAAGATGTAAGGATTATCAGAGAATCCAGTCATCACCACGGCCAGATCCTGCGCAATCTGTTCGTTCGTTAACACCCATGCCAGCGCTGAGCAGGTCATGATGATGAGCATTACACTTGCGGTTGAGCGCGCCGTTTCCAGTAACGATGCCGCGATATCTTTCATCGTCATTTCACGATAGAAAACGGCTCCGATAATAATCACAAACACAACGGCAATTGCGCCTGCTTCTGTTGGGGTAAAGATCCCAAAACGGATCCCACCGATAATCACCAGAATCAAAAATTAATGCTGAGGTGGCGCCCTTTACCCGCCTCCCACAGCTCGCGGCATGTCGGGCCATGGGCTCTGGCGGGGAGATAGCCGCGTTTTTTCGAGATTAAATAGATCGTGAACATCAGTGCGACGCAGCACAAGAGTCCCGGAACGATCGCGGCCATAAACATTTTTCCGATGGAGACATCGGCAACAAAACCGTAAATGATCAGGGCGATTCCCGGGGGGATGATCGGCGTGATAAGCGACCCGGCAGCGGTGACGGCGGTAGAAAAACTTCTGCTGTAACCGAGTTTAGTCATTTCCGGCACCAGCATTTTTGACAACATCGCGCAGTCAGCCAGGTTAGATGCCGACAGACCTCCCATCATAGTACTGAGCAGGACGTTGGACTGGGCGAGCCCACCCGGATAGTGGCCGGAGAGCACACCGGTGAATCGCAACATACGGTGCGTAATACCGGTGTAATTCAGTAGGTTACCAAGCAGAATAAAGAACGGGATTGCCAGTAAAGTGACGTTTTCTCCAGCGCCGATAATACGTTGAACAGCGATCAGCGGTGAAATGTCGCCTGCCATATAAAAGTAAGTCAGTATTGCGACCAGTACGCTGATGAATATCGGCGTATTCAGAATAAACAGAAACAATAAGACAATACACGCGATCGCTACTGACATACGACCTCCCTGCGTTTCAGTTTTTGAATGTCTTGCCAGAGGTGTTGTAGGCAAAACATCACCATGATCCCAGCGCCTGTCGGCACAGCAAAATCGATGTACAGATAGGAGACCCCAAGAATAGGGGTGATTTTATCGACGGCGATAAGTGACAGCTCATAGCCGAGATAGCCAAATGTAGACAGTGAGACAATGGCAATCATGTGGGTGATGATGGCGCAGGATAAACGCCAGTTTTCCGGCAGCATGGAGGTGAAGGCATCAATACTGACGTGCATACGATGGCCCATTGCTGAGGCCGCACCGATCATAATCAACCAGATGTAACAGATGATCAGCGCTTCCTCACCCAGATCAGTGGGGCGTTAAGCAGCCAGGCGCATCAGGACGGCCACCGACCGTAATGAGCACAATCCCACCTGCCAGCAGGCAGGCCAGAATATCGCTGAATTTATTGAGAAACCGAAACATAGTCATTCCTATACGGGCGATACTTTTTTCAGGGAAAGGGAAACGCGCAGGCAGTGCGCTGCGCGTGTTCTCCGTTACTGTGCAATGATTTCCTGTGTTTTTTCATACAATCCTGGCGTCCATTCCGGGAATTTTGTGTAGAACGGTTTTGACGCTTCGCGGAACAGATTACGGTCAACTTCCACCACAGTGACGCCTTCTGTCTTCATCTTCTCAATCAGTTCTTGTTCTTCCTTCTGAACGAGCTCAGTCAAGTATTTCCCTGCTTGATCGCCGGGAGTTCACCAGTGCGGCCTGAATTTCCGGCGGCAGTTTTTTGTAGGTATTGCTTCCCATCACCAGGTTAGTCACGTTTTCGACATGGCCGGTGAGGATCAGGTATTTAGCCGCTTCATGATGTTTTTGTCCGTACAACACCGGAATCGGGTTTTCCGCGCCATCAATAACTTTCAGATTCAGCGAGGTGTAGACTTCGGCGAGAGGGAGTGGCGTTGGGGTTGCGCCCATCGCTTTCATGCCTTCGATTTGAATGCGATTGTTCGGTACGCGAATTTTGAGGCCTTTCAAATCTTCCGGTTTGGTGACCATTTTGGTGGTCAGCATATGGCGTGTACCGTAGAGCCAGTCTTTAGAAACGATGTGCAGACCTTTAGCATCCAGTTTGTTTTCCAGATCCTTGTACCAGTCTGACTGGTTGAGTTTAAAAATATCTTTATAGCTATTGCCGACGTAAGGACCAAACATAATGCCGAAATCAGGCACATAGTCAGAGAAGAATGCGCCATCGGCGAGGGTCATCAGTGGACTACCCAGTTTGTTCATTTGCTCAATGACATCCTTTTTCGAGCCTAATTGTGAACTGGGATAAGCAATGAGCTCGCCTTTACCGCCGGTTTGTTCATTAAATAAGCGTGCCCATTCACGGATCGCCTTATCAAAAGGTTCTCCTGGATTATTTTCGTAGGCAACTTTCAACGTATATTCGGCAGCGGCTATCGCAGAATTGCTAATGAGACAGTGGCGAGTATAGAGCCAACAGCGAATGCTAGTAACGTATTTCTTTTTTTAGACATCAGACTCATTATTACTCTCCGTTTTTTTAGTAGGTACTGAGGATGTTATTATTTTGCCCGGGTTTTCCGGGATGTATTACAGAGTTTCTAAACTATTTATTATTATGCGTATTGATTGTCTTAAAATGTTTATCAGAGCCTAAAGTGTCTTATTAATGGATAGTTATTTTTATTAAGGAATTGTGGCTACGGTAATGATTTGCTGTTTTTAATCGGTTTTTAAAATCTCACAGAGTGGCTGCTCGTCGTATTGATGGAGTGGATCATGGTCTGCCGGGCGGTGTTGCAGATGCTGACGTAATGCGGCTGTGGCGCTGAGGTCGTTGCGACAGATGAGGGCGCTGAGAATGGTCATATGTTCATTGACGGCGACGATATTCCTTTGTTTGAGATCGCTCTCATCCCATTGATAGTGAAAGTGAAAAATAACAGAGATAATCTCCAGTGATTGATCGAAAAGACATTTTCGGCGGCGCTGAGAATCAGATTATGAAAGTCCCGTCCAGCACGGAAAACATGCGATAGTTGTCGCTGATGGTTGTCGCGTAATGCGCCGGTGGACGATCGAGTAAATCTCCGCGCTTTCTGCCAGCGGATATCCCGTAACCGGCAGATTGAGAAAGTGTTGCAGGGGCGTGGGGGTCTCCAGCATTTCCCGTATTTCGGAAAAGCTGTTCCGGCATAGCGTTGACTCGAACTGTTGCATAACGCACAGGACCACGTCGTTCGCTGATAATCAGATTGTAACGCCCGAATTTCTAAAAGATATTCCCGCACAACGACCGGGCTGACGCCGGCTGCGCGCGCCAGCTGCAGTTCGGAAAATGTCTCGCCTGCGCGTAGCTGGCGTTGGTTAATCATGGTGAAAAAGGCGTGCTCGAAAATGCGGTTTTGCTCAGCCAGCGAGGCGGTGGTGCAGGCGAAACCGTCGTCATTATTGGGTTTACGGGCGATCACATAGTCGCTGCCAACCGGTGTCAGTACGCCGCATTCGCTTAAATGGCTCAGCATATGGCGCACCGTAGTACGGCTGATGTTGTACATCTCCGCCAGTGCGCTTTGTGAGGGGAGCGGGGAGGGGATATGGCCGCGAGCCATATCATCGATCATCTGGTTAATGACGTTGTGACGTAAATTTTGCGAGCGGCTCATTGGTCTCTCCTTTTTGCGCGTATTAAAACCCGATTTAAAACATTTTTATGCGTCGGCATTCACAAATTACGTTTCCTGTCTCTTCGATATTTTTATTTTCATCGATATCTGATGCAACGAAAAACAGGAGAGTTGAATCATGTCAACGATGAATGTGCTGATTTGCCAGGAACCTAAGAAATTAAATTGGGAAGAACGTGAAATTCCTATTCCTGGTGAAGGGGAAGCATTAATAAAAATTAAATCCGTAGGGATTTGTGGTACCGATATTCATGCCTGGGGAGGCAATCAACCCTTTTTCAGTTATCCCCGCGTGTTGGGCATGAAATATGTGGCGAAATTGCCGGGTTAGGTAAAAATATTTCGCATCTGAAAATGGGTCAACAGGTCGCAGTGATTCCCTACGTGGCGTGTCAGCAATGTCCGGCGTGTAACAGCGGGCGTACCAACTGCTGCGAGAAAATTTCGGTAATTGGCGTGCATCAGGATGGCGGCTTTAGCGAGTATTTGTCTGTACCTGCGACTAACCTGCTGGCGGCGGACGGTATTGATCCGCAGGCGGCAGCACTGATTGAGCCCTATGCCATTAGCGCGCATGCGGTACGTCGGGCGGCGATTGCGGCTGGCGAGCAGGTACTGGTGGTGGGCGCAGGTCCGTTAGGGCTGGGGGCGGCGGCCATCGCTAAAGCCGACGGCGCGCAGGTGGTGGTCGCTGATACCAGCCTGGCCCGTCGGGAGCATGTGACCTCTCGGCTGGAACTTCCGGTGATTGATCCGTCTGCCGATGATTTTGACGCACAGCTACGCGCGCAATTTGGCGGCTCCCTGGCGCAAAAGGTTATTGATGCGACGGGGAATCAGCATGCGATGAATAACAGCGTTAACCTGATTCGCCATGGCGGTAGCATTGTTTTCGTTGGGCTGTTTAAGGGGGACTTGCAGTTTTCCGACCCTGAGTTTCACAAAAAAGAGACCACCATGATGGGCAGTCGTAACGCCACGCCGGAGGATTTCGCCAAAGTAGGGCAGCTGATGGAGGAAGGTAAGCTGACCGCAGACATGATGTTGACGCACCGCTATCCCTTCACCACGCATGGCGGAGATCTACGAACATGATGTGGTTAACAACCTCGAGCTTATCAAAGGCGTGATTACTTTCTGATAGGGATATAGCAATGAAAACATTGAATCGACAGGATTTTCCTGGCCACAACTACCCGACGAAAGTGATCCAGTTTGGCGAAGGCAATTTTCTGCGGGCGTTTGTAGACTGGCAGCCGGATGTTCTCAATGAGACAACGGATCTGCAGGCGGGCATCACCCTTGTCCGTCCTATAAACCACTGATTTTCCACCGTCGCTCAATACCCAGGATGGACTGTACACCACGGTGATCCGTGGCCTGATATGAGCAGGGCGAGGCCGTCAGCGACGCGCGTCTGATCCGCTCGGTGAATAACGAGATCAACCCGTATCAGGATTTTGCCGGGTACCTGGCGCTGGCGCATAACCCTGACATCCGCTTTGTGTTTTCTAACACCACTGAGGCGGGGATCGGCTATCACCCAGGCGACAGTATCGATGATGCCCCGCCGGTGAGTTTCCCGGCGAAACTGACACGTCTGTTGCTGGAGCGTTTTAATCACTTCAACGGCGCGCCAGACAAAGCTGGGTGATGATTCCCCCTGCGAACTGATCGGACTATAACGCGATGCCACTCAAGGCGTAATTCAGCGTTAATGCGCAGGAGTGGGTCAGTTGTCTCCGGCGTTTCTCGACTGGCCTGGAAACCGCAAACACATTTTGCTCCACGTTGGTGGACAGGATCGTGACCGGCTATCCGCACGAGGAGGCGCCAGCGCTGGAAGCACAGCTGGGGTATCACGATGCGTTTCTCGACACCGCCGAGCATTTTATCTGTTTGTGATCCAGGGACCGGCCTGGCTGGCAGAGGCGCTGAAATTAACGAAAAGTTCGCTGAATATTCGGCATTGTTGCCGACATCAAACCGTTATAAAGAGCGTAAGTCGCCATTCTCAACGGCGCGCATACCGCACTGGTTCTGGTGGCGTGGCTGTGCGGGTTGGATACTGTCGGCGAGGCGATGCAGGACGAGGATGTGCGTCGCTTTGTGGAAAAGGCGATTCACCAGGAGATTATTCCGGTCCCTGGACTCTGCCCGCCGCTGACACCTGCGTGAATTTGCCGATGCGGTGACAAGGACGTTTCCCAGAATCCCGTATATCCGCCATCAGCTACTCTCTATCGCGCTCCAACGGCTATGACGAAATTCCGCACGCACGTATTTTGCCCTCAGTTGCTGCAGGCCAGCAGAGCAATACCTATCCCGTGCGGCTGACGTTTGCGCTTGCGGCGCTGATTGCATTTTACCGGGGCGAACGGCGGGAGAGACGTATCCCGCTCCTGGACCGATGAACCAGTGGCTCACACGCTATCAACAGCTGTGGCCGCGTAGTGGGTGCAGATCTGACGTTACCAGGAACTGGTCGATGCCCGTACTCAGCACGATAAAGCGCATTGGGGCGAGGACTTTAACGTTGTTGCCAGGGCTTACCGCCCAGGTGACGGTCTCGCCCTGGAAAATATACTGTTCAGGGGATGCGTCAGGCGGTGAAAGCGCTGGATTAAGGTTGCCATGCAGCGCCCGGAGCCGTGTTGGGCGCTGTTTTTTTCACCGATAAAGAGAGGCCCAGTGGCGTGACGCTTATCGGGCCGATGCTCTCCACACGGGGTTATCCTTCGGCATTGATCACTTTGATTTCCACCATACCTATCCCCAGTTTACGCGGCGAGTGCCCCAGAATGTTGCCCTCGTTGGTGGATTGCGGGTCGGGTGGCGCGATCACCAGCGTGCTGGCCGCTTCCGGATTGTCAAAATGCAGTGTGGTCGTGGTGACATCGTTACCTAACCGCAGTATCTGTTCTTCTTTGCCCACACGTACCGGAATGGGGCGATCGGCGTTCGCGCCGTAGGCTTTGGCGGTGATCACCAGATCGAATTTTTTGGGCAACGGCGTCTTGTACTCGATTTTGACCTCTTCTCCCAGTTGCGCGTTGGACCAGCGCCCCCAGGATTCCGGGCGAGAGATGCCGCTAAACTGCTTCACTTCTTCCGGCGCGCCGGCGACGTTAAAGACGAAACTGTCCGCTTTGTAGCGAATATCGTTATCGACGATTTTCAGCGTATCTACGTTGCCTTTATAGCGTTCCATATCGATGATGGTGTTCTTAAACGCCGTCTTGCCTTCCACTGTGCTTTGTTCACGTGCTGTACGACTTGTTCTCCGCCCAACTGGCCCTGCGAGACACACCAGTCGGTGGAGAGCGCCAGTTCCGGCGACCACAGTTGCGCCATTTTGTAGCAGCGGTCGACCCAAACAAAGTTGTCGCGTGGGGCGAAATCCGCCAGCTGAAAGCGTAGCGGCGCGGAGTATTCGCTTTCTGGCAGCGGTTCAACGCTGATTGTTTGAGACGCGCAGCAGCAGCGGCAAACGGAAATGGCTGCCCGAGAAGGCGATCATGCTTTTATCCTGATCGATGGTGAACGTTTTCATCTCTTTGGGGAAATTCCACAAGCGGATGATGTCGGGTTTCCACGCCAGAACTTTTCTCTTTAATGTTTCAGGAATACCAGCGACATGGATTCGCCGGACAAGCTGCTGCGCCCGAGTCCAATAAAGTTATCCCCGCCGAGAATATCGAGCACGGTCGCGCCGTTTATCCATCGTGTTGCGTTTGACCGCCAGCGTCTCTTGCTGAGGCTGGTCGCCGCGCAGAACGAAAAACAGGTTGCTGCGATCCTGCTTATTCAGGTACTTCCATGCGGTGTTGTTCATCGCCAGATGATCGGAAGAGACGACGATGACGGTGTCTTTAAACCACGGCGATGCTTTGATTCTATTGATAAACTGGGCGATGTTTTCCTGGCTGCAGCTGACGGCGCTAAATGACCTGGGTTTGGGCTTGCGTCGAAGTCGTAGCGTTTACGTTGCAGGTGCGCTGAGATAAATCCATCCGGGTGATGGGTGTGCGACGGTCAGCTGTAAACAGCGAGAAACGCTGGCCGGAGCGAGAGAGTTCTTCAAACTTTTTCCATGCCTCGTCGAGTACCGTATCGTCGTAGAAACCCCAGTCATTACGATACGTTGGGTCCGCGACCACGGTTTTTAACTCTTCGGCACCGTAGAGATGATCGAAGCCGTGGGATTTCAGGAACACATCTTTACCTGCAAAACGCAGGTTCGCGCCCTGAACAAAGTAGTTCTGGTAGCCGGAGTTCTTCAGGATATCGCCAAGGCAGATATTTTGTGGGAAGAAGCTCGAAACCGATGCCGAGGCGTTGCCTTCAAAGGGCGCAAACAGGGGAATTCCGCACTGAGAGGCCACCATCCCGGCAATGGTGTAATCCGTGCCCGGCAATTGCATGGTTTGACTGAAATCCAGCCCTTCGTTTTTCAGCGCGCCCAGTTCTGGGGTGAGATCCGGGAAGGCATCATTGTCAAAATAGGTGCGTTCGAGGCTTTCGCCGTAGATATAGACCAGATTCAGTTTGGGGTTGGGGATCGTTTTCGACGGCTCTTTGTAATAAGCCGTGAAATCAGGATCGCCATCGCGGGACTGCGATTTCACCAGTTCGGTAATCTGACGAAACGCCGGGCTGGCGTCTACCGAACCCAGCGCCAGCAGCAGTGCCAGCAGGCTATAACCTACGTGGTGAGGATGGTGCCGACGGCGGCGAAGAATCCAGCCCAGCGCACCAAAAACCAGCGTCAGCGCAAGAACGATCCCCGCGCCCGGAAGAAGGTATTTACTGACGCCTGCGCCCGTCAGGCTGTTGGTCAACGTGTAGAGCACACGCATCGTTAATGCCGTCACCGGTAAAGTAGTCGCTGGCATAAAGTGTAATGTTCAGGACAACACATAAGCCAAGCACCGTCAGAGTGGCTGCAAACCACCAGGTGTTACGACCCGCTTTCCAGGCATAAATCAGCACAGAGGCGAGAAACAGGGCGATGGACAGTAATTCAGACAACTAACGATCCTCAGTTATAGCCTGCTCCTCCCGGCTAAATATCAGGAGGGCTAATCTTTTTCGGGGTTATACAATGTAATTGCGATGTTACACTGCTGCAATTCTAGTGACATTAAATTACGTTGTTATTCAGAATTGGTTTAGAAAGCGTATTTTTTGATCGCCATCACTTCGCGTGATTCCGGCGAATATCAAGGGGTGAGGGGAGAAAAGAGAGGGATTAAGGCCGCGTTTCTTGCACAAGCGCTAAAACGCGGCGTGTGGAGCGATCAGGAAATGAAACTCATGCCTTGCTTAAGTACCAAATCGCAGGCTTTGGTTTTGACTTGCTCCGCCAGCGGCGTGCTGCCGATGTTGCTCAGATTCAACTGCTGGCCATCTTTGGTGTTCAGCAAACCCTGAATACCGTCCATATAGTTGGTATCCTGTTTTTGCTCGTTTGCGCTCAAGCCCAGTTTATCCAGAACCTGATTTTTGACGTTTTCCGCATCGGTCGCGACGGCGAGTTTTTGTTTGGCGCAATACTGCAAAATCCCCGCCGCGTTGTTCATGTTGCTGGCGCTCAACGCGTCAGTGCTGCCATTTAACAGACTGGTGAGGGAGGAGAGCGACGTGCTGCTCTGCTCTGAACTGGTGCTTTTGCTGAGTTCGTTGGCCGCGCTGGAGAGTGAATCCTGCCAGGAGGATGCGAAAATGCTGGTGGAGATGAGTGCGCTGGCGGCAATCGCGCAGCGCAGAATGCGTTTTGTTGTTTTCATAATGGTAACTCGTATGTGCCTTTTCAGCGAAAGTATAGCGCTGCTAGTATTAAGAATGGTCTTAATACTCTTTTCCGGTCACACGGCTACGATAGCTATCCCAGTTGAAATTTACCCACAAAACTGTTGCCCAAACGCATACGATCCATCACACGCTCGCCGAGCAATTTGCTCATCTCTTCCATGTTGCTGTTGGTCAGCATGCCGGTAGGGCGTTTTGAGGAATGAGCGACGATCGACGATCTGATTGATGATCACTTTTTCGTAACGGGACTCGGTTTGCACGCCAATCTCGTCGATCACCAGCAGATCGACGTTGCTCAGGTCGTTGAGTAACTGTTCTTCACTGGTTTCACGATTCGTGAAGGTCTCTTTCATCGCTGACATAATATCGGCGACGGTAATGATCAGGGACTGATTTTCCCCGCAGGAGCAACTCGTTGCAGATCGCCGCCGCAAGGTGGTTTTTCCCGGTGCCGGGCTTACCCGAGAAGATAAAACTGGCGATGTTGCCATCGAACTCTTCTACATACTGTCGGGCTTTGCTGAGCGCATTCATTTGACCGTCGCACTCGAACCCGATAGTTCTCGAAAGAGCAGTTTTGATGCAATGGGCGGATCCCGGAACGGTTGAATGTGCGCTGCATCTTCATCGCCCGGTTTTCACGGGCCAGCGCGGCAGCGCGAATTTCACCTTGTTCTTTTGTCCATGCCAGCAGTTCTTCGCCTGTTTTAAACGCAGGTACTACGTTCGCCGGCATCATTTTTTGCAGACGTTTCATCAGATCGCCAACGTTTTTCATCGTTACCCTCTAAATCCCGGTGGAATGTGGTTGTCAGGTTCGCTAATGCTATTCACATCACGTTTGGGCATTCCGCCATTACTGGAGCGGCCAATCTGGAGACTGCGCGCCAGCTTTTGTGCTGCCACTGAACATGGTTGAAAGACTTTGCCTTCCGCCTGCCAGTAAGCCACAAATGACGCCAGCTCTTCCGCTGTCGCCGGCTCGCTTAACGCGACGCCCCATAATGCCGCCTGACGCTGGAAGTCGGCGTCCGGCTGCCAGGCAGGATACATCGCAAATTTCCCCATCGGTACCGCAACGGGCGTGGCCTGCGGCTCTTCGTAAAACTGCGCGTCCAGCGTAATGTCGCTTCCCGGGCGCGACAGTTTTTCTTCAAGCGCCAGCAACTCTGCCAGGCGGGCAGGCGTGACGGCATAAAATGCGGGCACATTATTGGCAAATACGCGACCGCGCCGTCAGCCGATTTTTGCCAGCACGAGCGTTGTGATCGTGGACTAATGCGTCCAATACCGATGACGTCCGGGGTTAAAATTCTGCAAGACATAATGTTTCTCAATACGGAACAACAACCGAGAAGGGAGACTGTTTTTATAGTAACACACCGATGACCAGAAGCGGCAGGGAGGCGGGATGACCGCCTCTTATTCGCCAGGTGATACCAGAAGAGGGGGAATCAAACGCGTGGGCGTTTGCGGTACAGCCAAAGCCCCGGCACGGAAAGCCCGATGGAGAGCGCGCCGACAATGGATGAGGCTTTCAGAAAATTGGTCAGCAAGGTGATCATCAGAGGATCGCTGTAGCCAAAATGACCGATCTTAACGGCGGAAATCATCGCCGTGTAGGCGGAGATCCCCGGGAAACATAGGGATAACGGCCGCCACGGTGAAGACCTTCGGGTGCGCCAGATACCAGCGCGACCACTGGATTCCGATACTGCCGACCAACAGCGAGGCCATAAAGGTCGACCATTCAATGTTAAACCCGGCGGTCATCATCGCCATCCGCGACCCGTGTCCCCAGTGCACCCAGCAGGGCGCACCAGGGCAGCGCCCGGTGTGGGACGTTAAAGACCATGGCGAACCCGACGGCAGGGATTGCCGACAAAATCATGTCCTGCACGAGAGCAAGAACGAAATCGATCACACCCATCCGCGAAGCCCCCACAGCGTTAAAGACATCACGACGCCCACACAGGTCGCCAGCGTCAGCAGGCTGGCGATCGCCCAGCGCGCCAGCCCGGTATTAATGTGGCCCTTAAACATATCGGCGACAGAGTTAATCAGTGGAAATCCCGGTACCAGCAGCAGTACGCTGGCCGCCATCGCGATGGTCGGGGTTTGGCTGAACGTGTCCAGACGCAGTAACAGACCGGAGATGGTCGTGGCAACAAAGGCGGTAATACAAAAGTTGATTTGCGGATGGAGATGTCGGTGCGCCAGAAACTGACGGATATACATGGCCACCATGCTGGCGAAAAAGGTGATCACCGCGCCGTCCCATCCGCCCTTATTCAGTTTGCAGAAACAGGCGCAGGAAAGTCCGACCATGAAAGCCACCAGCCATCGCGGATAACGTAACGGTCTGATTTGGCTAAAACGCTTCTCGACCCCCCGGCAGTCCAGGAGTTTGTGCTCGGCCAGAATCACAATGTGTTGAACTTCCGTGACAACGTGCATATTAATGCCACGATCCTGATTCTTCCGCGTCGACGTCAGACAGTGACCGTCTTTAATGGTGGTGAGAACGATGGCGTTAGAAGAGATGGCGCTTTCTACGCTGTCCATCCCTAGCGCCAGACCAAGACGCGTGGAGAGTTATCATCAACCAGTGCGCTTCTGCTCGTGCTGCAATAAAAAAAGCCCGCATTGAATGCATAACCGTGTAACCGTTCGTTGTAACAACTGCTCTGTTTGCATGACTCGCCCTGATTGAAAAGACGGGTAAAAATGACAAAGTCTTCTTTGTAACACGAAGTATGAGTCCATTGGCTCTGGCCAGGATCAATCTTTGTGTTGAAAAAAACGTCAGCACGATGGGCTTGAGCATTTGAACAATGTTGCCCTCCGTTTTGCAGTGAGACTCATCATTGCAGTGCATTAATCAGGTTGTGTCAACGAGGACGAGTGAAGTGAAGCGCACTGCCGATATTCCGCAACCGTCTATCGGTAGCATTATGATTATGCGGGGATTACTTGATGCGACTATACTTCCTCTCCATTCATCAGGGAAGATAAGTAGATGTTGCCAAAAACATATTGTGAATTTATTAAATGAAATTAATTCATCTTAAAATACCTGATAATTCAATTTGGTTTATTTAATTGTGAGGTAATTGTTTTTATAAAACACTATGTGATAATGTTAAGAGGATCTTATACTATGTGAGTTCTGGTATGGTCGCAGTCACTATGTATAAAAATAAAATAATGGAATAATTCACATTGTTAATTAATTTTATTTTTCACCTCACTATATATATGTGTAATTTATTAATAACGGTGAAAATGAGAAAGGATGTGAATATGGAGGGCATATGTTGCCAGGACGCTACAAAAATGGAATTGTTATCAGTAAAATACCCGTTATCCAGGCTGGCCTAAGAGGCGTCATCCTGGGTCACTTTCCCGATCATGAGTTAACATTCTGCCGTTCAGTCGAAGAGCTCACGTTGTTACAGCTGCGCCGTTCTGAACTGGTGTTGGTCGATTTAACGGGGGAGTGCAATCAACCTCGTGCTGTTTGTGAGCAGTTTTATACGTTATTAACGCAATATCATGATATTCATTGGATTTTTCTCGTTTCACACACTTACTACCCTTCGGCCGTTGAGCTATTGATGGGGCCTGCCACGACGTTGCTTTCGGACGAGGATCCGGTCGAAAGCGTGGTTAATGCTATTCGTTCAGGTAATTATAGCGCGGAGCGAATCAGTAAAGCGCTGATGACTCCGGCACTGCAAGACATGATTGATTATGGCGGACAGTCGATGGTTCTTACGCTATCGGAACGAAAAGTATTACGGCTTCTCGGAAAAGGGTGGGGAATTAATCAAATAGCGACGTTGTTGAAGAAGAGTAATAAAACCATCAGTGCCCAGAAAAACAGTGCCATGCGTCGTTTATCCATACACAGTAATGCCGAAATGTACGCATGGATTAACAGTTCTCAAGGAGCAAGAGAACTGAACTTACCTTCAGTTTATGGAGATACCACGGAATGGAAAAAAGAATCATCAAGAGAAATGTCGCACTGGTAGAAAAGTGCGTAATGAGCAGTATTGGTATTAAGAGTTTATTTAATTCAGACCCTGAATGTCTCTATCAGCTTCATCTCTTTTCTAATCAGTCTGAATTTAAAACGGCGATGGTAAATATTCCCTTTTCTGCGGTTATCTTCTCCCTTTCTGCAATACGAGAAGATCGTCGGGTAGGGTTGGCGTGCCTGACGGAACTGGCGATCGATTTCCCGCGTATGCGTCAGCTGGTCATTGCCGATGACGATAATGAAGCCCGCCTTATTGGCTCTCTATCACCATCGCAACTGGATGGTGTATTAAGTAAGTCATCGTCGCTGAGTGGTTTACAAGAACAGCTGTTTTTAGCGCTCAACGGCGTACGTCGGGTGACAGAAAACAGCAGCAATCTTTGGTACACCAGTCAGAGTCGTATGATAAGCCCTACTGAGCGTGAAATATTACGGTTTATGTCGCACGGCTATTCGATGATTCAGATAGCCGTGCAGCTTGAACGTAATATCAAAACGATCCGGGCGCATAAATTTAATGTGATGTCCAAGCTGGGCGTGAGTTCTGATGCCGGGTTGCTGGATGCGGCAGATATTTTGCTGTCTCTGCGCGCCGTGGACCCCCGTTCTACGCTGCACACGGCATAATGCGGCGTACCCGAAAGAGCGAACAAGGCGCACTCTTCAGACCTAACGGCAGATCACTGGCAGACATCAATCCAGGTCGCTGAAGTCAGTTCGGCCATTCTTTCAGGTGCGATTCTTATTGCACTATTCGTTGCGCCAGCAGCAGGCAATACCTCCGTGTAATGCCTGAGGGAGACATCACAATAGACTGGCAGAGGCGTTTCCAGACCAAAAGGGCAGACGCCGCCTGGCGGATGACCTGTTGCACTCACCACTTCATCAAAACTGAGCATACGCGCTTTCGCCCCAAATGTTTCTTTGAGCTTCTTATTGTCCAGGCGGACATCACCTTTGGCGACAACCAAAATAATGTTGTCTTTCACTTTGAGTGAAAGTGTTTTTGCAATTTGTCCCAGTTCCACATTATGGGCTTTCGCAGCCAGTTCAACCGTTGCTGTACTCTGATCTAATTCGATAATTTCAATATCCGGGGCATATTCGGCCAGAAATTGCCGTACAGATTGCAGACTCATTCATTCCTCCTGACGCGGTGTAAGCAGCCCCTGTTCTTCGGAAAACTGCGTGGCGTAATTTGTCATAAGGAAAGTATCGCTGTAAATATTTTAATGTAACAAACCAGTAACATGCTCAAATATTAGATCGTCTTCACAATCACAGAAACCGGTTACAGTAACCGGTTGCGGTACGGGAGGGAGAGATTAATACTAAAATTGTCACTTCCTCTGTATCACATAATAAGAGCCATCTATGAAACTTGATTCTCTACGCTGTATCGCGGGTCCTTATTCCGGCACCGGTTGCGAAAAGTGGTAATGGATTCTTACGTGGCGGTGTTGCTGCTGCCTGCATGTCTACGTTGTTTTGACAGACTGGAGAACGGATATGTCTACCAACCATGCCTGTGTTTAATGTGATTTTTCGGTTTGTTGAAAACTACGTTAGCCCCGTTGCCGGGCGTATATCCTCACAGCGCCACGTGATGGCGATCCGCGATGGGTTTATCTCGGCGATGCCGTTTATGATTGTCGGAATCGTTCCTGCTGGTGTTTGCCTATCCTCCCCTTTCTTCGGATACCACCTGGGGTTTTGCCCGTGCGTGGCTGGATATGGCAAAACAGTTTGAAGGTCAGATACTCACGCCGTTTGATATGACGATGGGGATCATGTCCATCTATATTTGCGCGGCCATCGCATATAACTTGGGGAAACACTACGTTAAGTCGCATCAGTTAGATCCATTTATGTGCGCAATGCTTTCGATCATGGCGTTTTTACTGATTGCTGCCCCGAAAACGAAAGGCCCCCTGCCGACTGACAGCCTCGGAGGCACTGGTATTTTTACCGCGATTCTGGTGGCGATTTACTGCGTCGAAATGATGCGTTTCCTGAAAGCGCACAATATTGGTATTCGCCTGCCGGATCAGGTTCCTCCGATGATCAAAAACTCTTTTGATCTGCTGATTCCGGTATTGGTTGTTGTCCTCACGCTGTACCCTCTGAGTCTGCTGATCCAGGGGCAGTTCGATATGCTGATCCCACAAGCCATCATGGCGATCTTTAAGCCATTGGTTTCTGCGGCTGATTCTCTGCCAGCGATTTTGCTCGCGGTATTAATTGGCCATCTGTTGTGGTTTGCGGGGATACACGGCGCCGCGATTGTCTCCGGGATGCTACAAATGTTCTGGCTGACCAATCTTGGGATGAACCAGACCGCGTTGGCGCAGGGCGCACCGCTGCCGCACATCTTCATGGAAGCGTTCTGGACGTTCTTTATTGTTGTGGGCGGGTCCGGTGCGACAATGGGGCTGGTGATTTGCTATCTGCGTAGCCGTTCTGTCCACCTGCGATCCATTGGTCGTTTGAGTGTGGTTCCCAGTATTTTCAATATTAACGAGCCTGTTATTTTCGGTACGCCGATTGTCATGAACCCGGTCTTTTTTATTCCGTTCCTGCTCGCGCCGATGGTTAACGCGATATTGGCCTGGGCGGCAATGAAACTCGACTTGATTGGGCGCGTGATTTCCGTTGTTCCCTGGACCGCGCCAGCGCCGGTAGGGGCCGCATGGGCGTTAGGCTGGGATTATCGTGCTGCTGTGTTGGTGGTGGTGCTGGCGTTGGTGTCCGCCATTATTTATTTCCCGTTCTTCAAGGTGTACGAGAAACAGTTGCTGGCGCAGGAAGCTGAAGAAGCTCAGCGTACGGAAGAGGAAAGCCAGCAGGTTGCATAAAGAGAAAAAGCAAGGGGCGATAGCTCCTTGCTTATTTTAACGTACAGTCGCCACACTGTTGAACATCAGGAAGGCGATAGCGCTGACAGCAGGTTCTGCGTACCAAAAGCCCTTCGCGGGGAACGACAGTTCGCCACAGAGGATTATCTTCGCCGCCAGACAGAGTTTTCTCGAAAAAGCAGGTCTGGCGCAGCGTCGCCCACAACTCTTCTCCCAGTAACGGTTTCATTTCTGTCAGATACCAGTGGATCAAATACCCGGTGTTGCCCCAGATGAGTTTGCTATTAATCTCTCCCGTGGCTTCCAGTGCCTGAACGATGGGCATTAATGCCCGGAGAATCAGCGTTTCCATCCGTTGCTGGGGAGAGTGTAACGTCGCCCGGTGATCCTGGTGCACGTCAATCCAGAAACAGGCTGCCCGTCCCGTTTCATGAAACTCAACGCTGACATATTCAGGAGAAACATCAATGGCTTTTTCCTGAGTGAGCAGGGCCAGCATCAGCGGGGGAACCATCAGTCCGATATACCATTGCGCCCACAGAGATATCAGCGGTTTATTTTCGCGTGGCTGTGTCGGGTTGATTGCGATAGATATGATCCGAATAAATCGCCAGCAACGAGCTCAGAGCGCTGGGACTGGACCACTGGGCCAGCGTCATGACGCCTTGCGGGGCGGGTTCATCAAGACGAATAAAATCCAGTAGATGCTCGCGGGTCTGCGCGATGGTTTCACGCACAGCATCGGCAAGCGTTGGCTCCCCTGACGGGAGATGAGCTTGCCAGATGACATCTTCAATAATGGGAGCAGAACGATAGGCCATAGCGCTATATCTGGATAGTAATCTAAATGATAATGATTACCAATCCTAGCGATAGAGCGAAACGATGGCAAGTGCTTTGTCGCTATCCTCTGCGGCGTAGCACGATTAAACCATCAGGGGAGGGGGAGCTCATCGAAGACCAGCGTGTTATTTCGCCCCTGGTTTTTCGCCTCATACAGCGCTTTATCGGCTCTGGAGATCGCGCCATCAATGTCCTGATCGACCAATGGCGCAATGCCGATGCTGATGGTGACATTTGTCGCGGTACTCTCATTAAACATATGCGGGATCTCGAGATCGTAGACTTTTTGGCGAATCTGTTCGGCGGTGACTCGCGCCTGTTGTTGATCCGCTGCAGTCAGCAGAACCATGAATTCTTCGCCGCCAAAACGGGTGACAATATCCCGTGAACGGACGGCGTCACGAATAGCCGCAGAGACGCGAATCAGCGCCTGATCGCCCATCATATGCCCGTAATGATCGTTGTAGGCTTTGAAGTGGTCGATATCGAGAAGTAAGACGTAGTGCCCGTGGGTGTCCAGGGCTAGCAGGGTATTCCAGCTTATTTTGCAGACCGCGACGATTGTACAAACCGGTCAACGGACTCCCAGCATGCTCAGACCGTTCAGTGTCTCCCTCTCTTCCAGCAATTTGTACATCAGCTGTTGGGCAAAGCGGTCATAGCGCTTTTGGATCACATTCTGGATGGCAATACCTGCCATCGGCAAGGCCATTAAATAGAGGATCCGTATTCCGTGCTCATGGCCATTAAGCCATAAGCAGACAAATACCGAAGGTAACGAGTGAAGCGTAAACGCGATGATGTTGTTAGCAAAAGCAATGGAGCCAATAAATAACACGCTTAGCAGGGAAATCATTAAAAAAGAGTCATCACTATGACCTAACATACTGTATTTCATTGCAATATGGCTCGCCCCACAGTATGCCAAATATCAGGGATACGACTGGAAGACTGATTTTTTTATCGGCGTATTTTCCATGCCAGACCAATAACAGCGTGCTTGCGGCAACGATAAAAATCGCAGGGGCGGGAAGTGTGCTGACCTCAAAAAGAGGAAATGCTAATGCAAACAGTGCCGATGCAGCGTTAAGAAACAGAAACAGGCGGAGTGAAAATTGATATTTCTTGGTGCGCAAGTGATCGCCAGGATTGTGCTGTCATATCTGAATATCGTTATTAATCTGCAGGATACGTTGAGTGGGTTGCTAAAGTGAAAAATAACGTGCGAGGAAGAAACTCACATAGGTATACGTTTTATGATGTTTGTAAGTTAACTAGCGAGCAATTTATCACCTTGCCCAAAATATGTCATCTATCGTTAAGTAAAACTCATGGATGCGACGAATGCGGCATGCTGACAGATGAGAAATTATATCATATGATATTGATTATCATTATTGGTGTCAGAGGTAAAACCATGTTGCAACGTGCGCTGGGCAGTGGATGGGGGATATTGTTGCCGGGAATGATGATTACCGGACTGGCGTTTACCGATCTGTCTGTCGAAGCATGGAAAGCGATGATAGTGTCAGGATTGCTACTGACTTCATTGATGTTATATCACAAGCAGTTACGACACTTTGTTTTGCTGCCATCATGTGTGGCGCTGGTGAGCGGTATTATGCTGGTGGTAATCAACGCGAATCAGGGATAAAACACAGATAGAGGAAAACAGCGTGGGAAATAAGATAATTGGTGCGAGGGGGGGGGACTTGAACCCCCACGTCCGTAAGGACACTAACACCTGAAGCTAGCGCGTCTACCAATTCCGCCACCTTCGCACAGTCATCTTACTTTTTGATATCGCCTCGTTGGTGCGAGGGGGGGGACTTGAACCCCCACGTCCGTAAGAACACTAACACCTGAAGCTAGCGCGTCTACCAATTCCGCCACCTTCGCCCAGTGCGAGCAATATCAACGTGGTTTATGGTGCGAGGGGGGGGACTTGAACCCCCACGTCCGTAAGGACACTAACACCTGAAGCTAGCGCGTCTACCAATTCCGCCACCTTCGCATACCATCGATTCTTAAAAAAGAATCACTACCACGGAGGCGCATTCTAGTGGTTTTCAGCTGTTCGTCAATAGTTAATTGCGTGGGATGAATTGATTGCTGTAAAAATGGCCTGGCTTGTGGCGACCGGATGCAAGGCGCAAGCATCGTATCCGGTCTTCACATTGACGAAATTAGGCTTTCTTCGCCTGAACGGTCATCACCGTGCGGTACACCTTAAAGCGGCCGGTTTGTGCGATGGACTTCGTGGAAGCCAAACATCTCATCCAGCACTTTCCGGATACGGCAGGAAGGCGTTGGCGACAATCCGCAGCTCTCCACCGCTGTTCAAATGACGAACGGCGCCGCGAATAACGTTTGTGCCAGCGTCAAGACTGGTCTGTACACCATCATGGAAAGGCGGGTTGGAGATGATCATGTCAAAACGCCCCGTTACTTCCGAGAACACATTGCTGGCGAATACGTCACCTTCAATGCCGTTCGCCGCAAGCGTTGCCCGGCTGGCTTCAACCGCAGGCGCGGAAACATCGCACAGGGTCAGACGCACTTTCGGGGAGTGGGTCGCTAATGCGACAGACAGCACGCCTGCGCCGCAGCCAACATCCAAAACTTTGCCTTTGGTGTGTGGCGTCAGCGTTGAGAGCAAAAGCTGACTGCCGACATCCAGGCCGTCACGGCTAAACACGCCTGGCAGGGTTTTAATGGTAAGCCCTTCGCAAGTATATTCACCCCAGAATGCGTCGGCATTAAAGACCGGCTGTTTTTCCAGACGACCGTGGTACAGGCCGCAGCGGCGCGCGCTATCGACTTTATTCAACGGCGCGTATTCGGCCAGCATCTGCTCTGCGCTGCGAACACCGCTACGGTTTTCACCCACCACGAAAATGTCCGTGCCGACAGGCAGCAGTGACAATATGTTCATCAACTGAAACTGCGCTTCCGGCTTGTTCTTCGGCCAGTAGTAGATGAATGTGTCGCTGTCGGCGACATCGCTGGCTTCCGCCACCAGGCTATAACGCGCCTGATCGCCCATCTGGCGGCTGAGTACCTGCCAGTGGTGAAACTGCTGAGTATGCACGCGGCTGGCGGCACTTTCGAAGCGGGCAGGCAGATCGTCCTGCAAATCTCCGGCAAACAGAATACGGCTTTGTTCGAAATCATCACTGTGACGCAGCAAGACTTCACTTGCCGGGGTAAAAGCAGACATGAAAATTCCTCTATTGTTCCAGGCGGCGAATATAGTTGTTTGTTGCGCAGTTTCGACGAATTTGCTATATTTGCGCCCCTGACAGACAGGAGCGTTTCGCTATGACATCCCGACGAGACCGGCAGTTACAGCAATTGGGCATTACGCAGTGGTCGCTGCGTCGCCCTGGTGCGCTGCAGGGTGAGATCGCGATTTCAATTCCTGCGCACGTTCGTCTGGTCATGGTTGCCGCGGACTTACCGGCGCTGAACGACCCGCTGATGAGCGATATTTTACGCACGCTGACCCTCAGCCCGGACCAGGTACTGCAACTGACGCCTGACCGCGTCACGATGCTGCCGCAGGGGAGTCGCTGCAACAGCTGGCGGCTGGGCACTGAAGAACCGCTGTTACTGGAAGGCGCTCAGGTCTCAACTCCTGCGTTTAATGAATTACGGGCAAACCCAACGGCACGCGCCGCACTATGGCAACAAATCTGCGCATATGAACACGATTTCTACCCTCAATCCGACTGATCTCCCTGCAGCCTTTCAGATTGAAAAACGCGCCCATGCGTTTCCGTGGAGCGAACACACTTTTGCCAGTAATCAGGGCGAGCGCTACCTCAACTATCAATTGACGGTAGACGGGAGGCTGGCGGCTTTTGCCATTACGCAAGTCGTACTGGATGAAGCGACGCTGTTTAATATTGCCGTAGACCCGGATTTTCAACGTCGGGGATTGGGACGAGCACTGCTGGAACATCTCATCGATGAACTGGAAAAACGCGGCATTCTGACGTTTGTGGCTGGAAGTCCGCGCCTCTAACGTTGCCGCCATCGCGCTGTATGAAAGCTTAGGCTTTAACGAGGCAACGATCCGCCGCAACTATTATCCGACTGGCGGACGGGCGTGAGGACGCCGTCATAATGGCACTTCCTATAAGTATGTAATAAAAGAGGCAAGGTGTAATGATGAAGTGGGACTGGATTTTCTTTGATGCCGATGAAACGCTGTTTACGTTTGATTCCTTCACCGGCTTACAGCGGATGTTTCTCGACTATAGCGTGACCTTTACCGCTGAAGATTTTCAGGACTACCAGGCCGTCAATCAACCTCTGTGGGTGGATTATCAAAACGGTGCGATTAGCTCATTACAGTTGCAACACGCACGTTTCCAGGACTGGGCTGAACGTTTGAATGTGCCGTCGGGCCAGCTGAATGACGCATTTATTAATGCGATGGCGGAAATTTGCTCGCCGTTACCGGGGGCTGTCTCTCTGCTCAACGCCATTCGCGGTAAAACGAAAATTGGCATTATCACCAATGGATTTACCGCGTTGCAGCAAATTCGCCTTGAGCGTACCGGGCTGCGCGACTATTTTGATCTGCTGGTTATCTCTGAGCAGGTTGGCGTGGCGAAACCGGACCCGCGTATTTTTGATTATGCGCTGGAGCAGGCGGGCAATCCTGATCGTTCCGTGTGCTGATGGTAGGCGATACCGCGGAGTCCGATATTCTGGGTGGTATCAATTCCGGGCTATCCACCTGCTGGCTAAATGCGCATCGTCGTGAGCAGCCTGCGGGCATTGAACCGACCTGGACGGTGACGTCATTAAGCGAACTGGAGCAGCTCCTGTGTAAACACTGATTGCCTCCCCCCTGTTGATGGGTAAAATAGCCGCAATTTTTCGTATTCAACATGCGCGGCCTTAGCCGTGCTTACCTAAGAAGATTTGGACTATGACGTTGTCTCTCCTTTTTGCAAGAGGTGGCCAAACGCCGCACTTTTGCCATTATTTCTCACCCGGATGCCGGTAAAACTACCATCACCGAAAAGGTGCTGTTATTCGGACAGGCGATCCAGACTGCCGTACGGTAAAAGGCCGTGGTTCTAACCAGCATGCAAAATCTGACTGGATGGAAATGGAAAAGCAGCGTGGTATCTCCATTACCACCTCTGTGATGCAGTTTCCGTATCATGATTGTCTGGTGAACCTGCTGGGATACCCCGGGGCACGAAGATTTCTCGGAAGATACCTACCGTACGCTGACGGCAGTGGACTGCTGTCCTGATGGTGATCGACGCCGCGAAAGGTGTAGGAGACCGTACCCGTAAGCTGATGGAAGTGACCCGTCTGCGCGATACGCCGATCCTCACCTTTATGAACAAACTCGACCGTGACATCCGAGATCCGATGGAGCTGCTGGATGAAGTGGAAAACGAGCTGAAAATCGGCTGTGCACCGATCACCTGGCCGATTGGCTGCGGTAAGCTGTTTAAGGGTGTTTACCACCTTTATAAAGACGAAACTTACCTGTACCAGACCGGTAAAGGTCACACTATCCAGGAAGTGCGCATCGTTAAAGGTCTGAATAACCCGGAACTGGACGCTGCCGTCGGTGAAGATTTGGCGCAGCAGTTGCGCGATGAGCTGGAGCTGGTGCAGGGCGCCTCTAACGAATTTGACCAGGAGCTGTTCCTCGCGGGTGAAATTACCCCGGTCTTCTTCGGTACCGCGCTGGGTAACTTCGGTGTAGATCACATGCTCGACGGTTTGGTGGAATGGGCGCCTGCGCCGATGCCGCGCAAAACCGATACGCGCGTGGTAGAAGCGGAAGAAGAGAAATTCACCGGCTTCGTCTTTAAAATTCAGGCCAACATGGACCCGAAACACCGTGACCGCGTGGCTTTCATGCGCGTCGTTTCCGGTAAGTACGAGAAAGGCATGAAGATGCGCCAGGTGCGCATTGGTAAAGACGTGGTGATTTCTGATGCGCTGACCTTTATGGCCGGTGACCGTTCGCACGTGGAAGAGGCGTATCCGGGTGATATCCTCGGTCTGCATAACCACGGCACCATCCAGATCGGTGACACCTTTACCCAGGGCGAAATGATGAAGTTCACCGGTATTCCGAACTTCGCGCCGGAACTGTTCCGCCGTATTCGCCTGAAAGATCCGTTGAAGCAGAAGCAGCTGCTGAAAGGGCTGGTGCAGCTCTCTGAGGAGGGCGCGGTACAGGTGTTCCGTCCTATCGCTAACAACGATCTGATTGTGGGCGCGGTGGGTGTGCTGCAGTTTGATGTGGTCGTGTCCCGTTTGAAAAGCGAGTACAACGTTGAGGCGATTTATGAGTCCGTCAACGTGGCGACAGCGCGCTGGGTAGAATGCGCTGATGCGAAGAAATTCGAAGAGTTCAAACGTAAAAACGAAATCCAACTGGCGCTGGATGGCGGTGATAACCTCACCTATATCGCCCCAACCATGGTTAACCTGAACCTGACGCAGGAACGTTACCCTGACGTTCGGTTCCGCAAAACCCGCGAGCACTAATCTGCCTTCCAGAGCGCGGTATATCCGCGCTCTGCGGACGTTTTCCCTCTTGTCTTCCCATTGCGGAATGTTCTTAAATCCCTCTGTTTTCCTTATGATTGTCTATTTTTTGACCGTTTCGGCAAGCGATTTTGCGATTGTGATCTATATTTAACAAAGTGATGACATTTTTGACGGCTTTTACGACTGCCTGTTCTGTGAATGTTGGTTGTTAAAGCTATCAATAATTTAAATTGCGATATTAAAAACTGACTCAGAAGGTATCAGGACAGAGCTTCATCATAAGAATTGCTGATTGCGATCTCTGCCATTGACTTCTGAACTGGGTGATTTTCACCGCATTCAGCAATGCAACCTCGTGTTGCCTGAGCTCAAATTATGAGCAAACCATACAGGAATTAATCGATGACTATGACAAGACTTAAGATTTCTAAAACTCTGCTGGCCGTTATGCTGACCTCCGCTGTCGCGACAGGTTCTGCGTTTGCAGAAACCTCTACGATGGATAAGGCGCAATCCGGGGCTGAAAGCGCAGGGCAAAAGATCGATAGCTCTATGAATAAAGTCGGTAATTTCATGGATGACAGCACCATCACTGCGAAAGTGAAAGCCGCACTGGTGGACCACGAAAGCATTAAGAGCACCGATATCTCCGTCAAAACCGACCAGAAAGTGGTGACCCTCAGTGGGTTTGTCGAAAGCCAGGCGCAGGCAGAAGAAGCTGTCAAAGTCGCAAAAGGCATTGAGGGCGTGAGCTCCGTCAGCGACAAGCTTCATGTTCGTGACAGCAAATCAGATTCCGTGAAAGGCTACGCAGGCGATACGGCAACCACCAGCGAGATCAAAGCGAAGCTGCTGGCTGATGACACCGTTCCCTCCCGTAAAGTGAAAGTCGAGACTACCGATGGCGTGGTTCAGCTCTCCGGTACCGTCGACTCTCAGGCGCAAATCGAGCGCGCTGAAAGTATCGCCAAAGCGGTTGATGGCGTGAAAAGCGTCAAAAATGATCTGAAAACTCAGTAATTCTTCGTAATTTGCCCTCCTGACTTTGTCGGGAGGCGCACTGTGCACCACACTCAAAACTATCGCAAATGAGCAGCCTGAGCGCTCATCTCAAGCGGTCGACATTAACTAGGGTAAAGGAGAGCTTATGTTTCGTTGGGCATTATATTTCTGGTTATCGCGGTTAATTGCGCCGCTCTGGGGTTTGGTGGACTGGCCGGCACCGCTGCAGGGGCAGCGAAAATTGTCTTCGTCGTAGGGATTATCCTGTTCCTGATCAGCCTGTTTATGGGCCGTAAACGACCCTAGCGCTCAATCCGTAACGTTTTGTTGATACTAAGCCAGTCTATCGGACTGGCTTTTACGGTTTTAGCACAGGCCAAAATTGCGTTACTTTGTCGCTCTATAATACAAAAAGAACAGGAAGGCAGAGGTGGGGCAGCGAATACCCGTCACGCTCGGCAATATAGCGCCGTTAACAATAAACGCATTCCGCCCGGGAAGTATGGCACTGGTGTGCGAAGGTGGAGGGCCAGCGGGGGATTTTTACCGCTGGGGTGCTGGATGAGTTCATGCGCGCGCAGTTCAACCCCTTTGACCTCTACTTCGGTACTTCCCGCAGGGGCGCAAAACCTCTCGGCTTACCTCTGCAATCAGCCCGGCTATGGGCGCAAAATCATCATGCGTTACACCACGAAGCGCGAATTCTTTGATCCGGTTCGCTTTGTGCGCGGGGGAAATCTCATCGATCTCGACTGGCTGGTGGAGTCGAGCGCCGGGCAGATGCCTCTGGCACTGGATAACGCGTCGCACTTGTTTGAAAAGGGGAAAAAGTTTTACATGTGCGCCTGTCGCGGCGATGACTACTCGCCGGTCTATTTTTCGCCAACGAAACAAAACTGGCTCGATCTTCTTCGCGCCTCCAGCGCCATTCCAGGATTCTACCGAACGGGCGTCGAGCTTGATGGTATCAGCTATCTGGATGGCGGCGTCAGCGATGCGATCCCCGTTCGTGAAGCGGCAAAGCAAGGGGCAAAAACGCTGGTGGTGATCCGCACCGTCCCCTCGCAGATGTACTATACGCCACAGTGGTTTAAGCGCATGGAACGCTGGCTGGGGGAAAGCAGTTTGCAGCCGTTGGTCAATCTGGTGAAGCATCATGAAGCCAGTTACAGCGAAATTCAGCGCTTTATAGAAAAGCCGCCAGGTAAATTACGTATCTTTGAGACTCTACCCCGCCAAAAACCTTTACAAAAGCATGGCGCTGGAAGCCGCATTCCGCACTGCGTGAAGATTACAAAACGGGCGCCTGTGCGGGCGATACTTCCTGGCGACGGGTGGGTAAACTGCTGGCGGAAAACCCGCCGTTAGTCCGTCATACGCCGAAGATTGTGGTTCCGGGAAGGGTAGTGGTCCCTGCCGCTCCGGTGGCCAACGACGCGCATGTGAAAACCCATGAGCGGTGCGCCACAGGCCAATGACACATCGTTTAACAATGAGGATCTGGCGTGAGTGGGTGTTTTATCGATACGCACTGTCATTTTGATTTTCCGCCTTTTTGCGGCGATGAAGTGGGCCAGTATTCAGCGCGCCTGCAGATGCCGGCGTCGGGGAAAATCATCGTCCCGGCAACGGAATCGGCGAACTTCTCACGTGTGCTGGCGCTGACGGAACAGTTCCCGCCGCTGTTTGCCGCACTCGGTCTGCATCCTATTGTCATTGAACATCACGCCGACCACTGTCTGGACCAGCTCCAACAGATCCTGGAGAAACGCCCACAGAAAGTGGTGGCGGTAGGGGAGATTGGCCTGGATCTTTACCGGGACGATCCTCAGTTCGCAAGGCAAGAGTACCTGCTGGAGGCGCAGCTGAAACTGGCGAAACGCTATTGCCTGCCAGTGATCCTCCACTCCCGTCGCACGCACGACACGCTGGCGATGCATCTTAAGCGCCAGAATTTGCCACGAACCGGCGTGGTACACGGTTTCTCTGGTAGCCTGCAACAGGCCGAGCGCTTTGTTCAACTGGGCTATAAGATTGGCGTGGGAGGCACCATTACGTATCCTCGCGCCAGCAAAACGCGCGATGTCATGGCGCGACTGCCACTGGACGCTTTACTGCTGGAAACGGATGCGCCGGACATGCCGCTGAACGGTTTTCAGGGGCAGCCGAATCGTCCGGAGCAGGCCGTCAGAGTGTTTGAGGTGCTATGTGAGTTGCGCCCGGAGCCTGAAGAGGTGATTGCCGATGCGCTGTATCGCAATACCACAACGCTTTTTCATCTCTGATTGCCAGAGGGTGACGAGAATCGTACAAATTGCCCTATTTTTGTAGGCCCGTAGAGCGTCAGCGCCACCGGCAATTCAGATTTAAAGATACAGCGCCGGGAAAATCAGATTATTCACGCCGCGATCCTGTAAGGCGCTCGCCAGGGCCTCCACGTCGTCCGGCGTCGCGCTCGGCCAGGTTTCTGGCTTCGCCATACACTCCATGGGCGTGGAAAGCATTTAATCGGATGGGAACATTTCCCAGAGTAGAGATAAATGCCGCCAGCGGGTCTATCTGTTGCAAATAATCAACCTGGCCGGGAATGACCAGCAGCCGCAGTTCTGCCAGTTTACCGCGCTCTGCCAGCAGCATAATGCTGCGCTTAATAAGCACATTATCCCGCCCTGTGAGCCGTTGGTGACACGCGTTACCCCATGCTTTAAGGTCAAGCATGACCCCGTCACACAGCGGGAGTAATTTCTCCCAGCCGGTTTCGCTCAACATGCCGTTACTGTCTACCAGGCAACTCAGATGACGCAGGTGCGGGTCGGCTTTGACTGCGGCAAACAGTTGCAGGATAAACGGTAATTGCGTTGTGGCTTC
Organism: Citrobacter enshiensis; assembly: GCF_029338175.1. Lineage (NCBI taxonomy): Bacteria > Pseudomonadati > Pseudomonadota > Gammaproteobacteria > Enterobacterales > Enterobacteriaceae > Citrobacter > Citrobacter enshiensis. The sequence continues at coordinate 4,132,467 of NZ_CP119862.1, read as the reverse complement.
GCCGCCGCTGACGGTGATGCCCTCGATGAACAATGATGCTTTGCGGATATGACGTAATACATCGTCAATACTCATCGTCTGCGCCATCGGCGTGGCGTGTTGTGGGCACATCTGCAGACAGGTATCGCACTGCTTACAGACATCAGTCTGCCACACCACTTTCCCGGCAACGAGACTCAGCGCCTGGTGCGGGCAGTGAGAGACACATTCAGCGCAATCATTACAGCGTCCCATCGTCCACGGATTGTGGCAGTTTTTACAGCGCAGATTACACCCCTGTAAAAAGAGGACCAGACGACTGCCTGGCCCGTCCACGCAGGAGAAAGGGATAACCTTACTTACCAAAGCGCATTTGTTGTTCATGGCTTATCACGCGGGGTTGTCGTTCCAGAATACGTGTATTACGTGCGGCTTCTTCTCCCAGCCAGGTAGTGTTGGTACGGGAGCCTTCGGCGCGGTATTTTTCCAGGTCCGACAAACGCACCATATAACCTGTGACGCGCACCAGATCGTTGCCGCTGACGTTGGCGGTAAATTCACGCATACCCGCCTTGAACGCGCCAAGACAAAGTTGTACCAGCGCCTGCGGATTACGTTTAATGGTTTCATCCAGCGTCAGGATGTCGCTGATCCCGGAGTGATACCACGCATGGTGCGGCGCGACGGTTTGCAGATGGGTGATGGGATCCGGTTCGTCGCCATAGGGCAGACGCGCGCCCGGCGTGGTGCCGATATCTGAACTGATACCCGATTGCGCATGCAGCATCGCTCTTTGCTTCCAGCCGTGTTTCACCGGTGTCTTTTCGACAAACCCGGCCAGTTGCGCGCTGATGCGATAACCCAGTTCGTTTGCGGCCTCATCTTTCCCATACCGCGCTTTCAACCCCGCTTTTTCACACAGCAGATTGACGGCTTCCGCCAGACCATACATCCCAAACATGGGCACAAAACGTTGTGGATCGATCAACCCTTCCTGCACGAGGAAGCTATTCTCAAAGAAATGTGATTTTTCGTAGAGGAAGTCACAGCGAGCATCAATGATGGAAATTTGTTGCTGACAGTAGTGCGGTAGCGTGCGCGTAAAGAAGTCATCGACAGAGGTACTGCGCTCTGCAACGGCTTTCAGGTTGAGCCTGACCAGTGTGCTGCCGCCTCCCGCAAGGGGTAAAGAGTTATAACAACTGACGACGCCATAACCGCTTTTTGTGAAAATTTTATCATTTTCGGGGCCGTTGGAAATATGAGGTTTGCTGCATTCACAAATATTTTTCGCAACCTCAAGCAGCAAATCATCCGGGGTGATTTGCGGATCATAAATAAACGTCAGGTTAGGTGCTACCTGCTTTAACTCTGCATCTGCGCGTAAAATCGCACGTGTGACAGGGGTATCGGCAGGGCCAATATTGGCATGCATAAATGCATCAGGGAGGGTTCTGTCGAGATAGCGCCAGAAACGTTTTATTCGAATGTCGATCTCTTTTTGTGTTAGAATTCTAACATATGGCTGGAGCAGCGTATCGAGCTGACCGAGGAAGACCGGCATCGATGTTACCGAGGGCACATGGTGGTACAGAATGGTGAGCAAGGATAATGCGTCATCTAAATCCTGTGCCCCTTCCAGCTCCAGCCACTGTGAACCGTTGGCCAGAAAAACGGGCATAATCAGCAATACATAGCGGGGTTTGAACGGTGCATGTCCTTCAAAACATATCGCAAATAACGCCGTCATCCCAGCGCCTGGCGGGCATCCGCAGGGAGTGCCGGATAAGGTAAATTGTTCTCGGCCTCCAGCGCCAGGAAATGGCGTTTTTGTTCAGGGCTGAGCACCCGGCTGGCACGATTTGCTGGCAACGTTGTTGCAGGGCGGTTTCGCTTGGAACAGGCATCTTCGTTTCCTTTTTGTACCGAAGGTTTAGTGGCATTGTAGAAAATTACGTCACGATGGCTTTTGATCCTGATGCGCCTGCCAGCGTTCTCGTGGGGCCTGAAAAGGTCATTTATTTGAAGTTGATCTCATTAGAGTAATGCAAATTTGTACGTAGTTTTCATTAACTGTGATGTATATCGAAGTGTAATGACGGGTGAATGTTAGAATACTAACAAACCCGCAAGGTGAAATTTTATACGGCGATGCCGTTGGAGAATCAAATGACCGATTTAAAAGCAAGCAGCCTGCGCGCACTGAAACTGATGGACCTGACTACCCTGAACGACGACGACACCAATGAAAAAGTGATCGCGCTGTGTCATCAGGCGAAAACGCCGGTCGGCAACACGGCCCGCTATCTGCATCTACCCGCGTTTCATTCCTATTGCGCGTAAAACCCTGAATGCGCAGGGCACGCCGGATATCCGTATCGCAACGGTGACTAACTTCCCGCACGGTAACGACGACATCGACATCGCTCTGGCGGAAACCCGTGCGGCAATCGCCTACGGTGCGGATGAAGTAGACGTGGTGTTCCCGTACCGCGCGCTGATCGCGGGCAATGAGCAGGTGGGTTTTGATCTGGTTAAAGCCTGTAAAGATGCCTGTGCGGCGGCTAACGTCTGGCTTAAAGTGATCATCGAAACCGGTGAACTGAAAGAAGAAGCGTTGACCCGTAAAGCGTCTGAAATCTCTATCAAAGCGGGTGCCGATTTCATCAAAACGTCTACCGGTAAAGTGCCGGTAAACGCGACGCCGGAAAGCGCGCGCATCATGATGGAAGTCATTCGTGATATGGGCGTTGCCAAAACGGTTGGTTTCAAACCGGCAGGCGGCGTACGTACTGCTGAAGACGCGCAACAGTTCCTGGCGATTGCCGACGAACTGTTTGGCGCTGACTGGGCTGACTCTCGTCACTACCGTTTCGGCGCATCCAGCCTGCTGGCGAGCCTGCTGAAAGCACTCGGCCACGGCGACGGTAAAAGCGCAAGCAGCTACTAAGACTTGATTCTGCCGGATGGCGCTGATGCCGCCATCTGGCATTGTATTCGGTTGGCCGGAGGCGTACTGCCCAGGCCCAGAATCGGGAGGTTACCTTGTTTCTCGCACAAGAAATTATTCGTAAAAAACGTGATGGTCATGCGTCTGAGTGATGAAGAAATTCGTTTCTTTATTAACGGGATTCGTGACAACACCATCTCTGAAGGCAGATTGCCGCCCTGGCGATGACCATTTTCTTCCACGATATGACAATGCCAGAACGCGTTTCGCTGACCATGGCGATGCGGGATTCAGGAACCGTACTGGACTGGAAAAGCCTGAATCTGAATGGCCCTATTGTTGATAAACACTCTACCGGCGGCGTGGGCGACGTGACGTCCCTGATGTTGGGGCCGATGGTGGCAGCCTGTGGGGGTTACATTCCGATGATCTCCGGGCGTGGCCTCGGTCATACCGGCGGTACGCTCGACAAACTGGAAGCGATCCCGGGGTTTGATATCTTCCCGGATGACGCCCGTTTCCGTGAAATTATTAAAGACGTGGGTGTGGCGATTATTGGGCAAACCAGTTCGCTAGCACCGGCGGATAAACGTTTTTATGCCACGCGTGACATTACCGCGACCGTGGACTCCATCCCACTTGATTACCCGCGTCTATTCTGGCCAAAAAACTGGCGGAAGGGCTGGATGCGCTGGTTATGGACGTCAAAGTGGGTAGCGGCGCCTTTATGCCCACCTATGAGCTTTCTGCCGCGTTGGCAGAAGCGATCGTCGGCGTGGCCAATGGCGCGGGAGTGCGTACTACGGCGCTGCTGACTGACATGAACCAGGTACTGGCCTCCAGCGCGGGTAACGCGGTAGAAGTGCGTGAAGCGGTGCAGTTCCTGACCGGGGAATATCGTAATCCACGTCTGTTTGACGTCACGATGGCGCTGTGCGTTGAGATGCTGATCTCCGGCAAGCTGGCCAGTGATGATGCGGACGCGCGTGCAAAACTGCAGGCAGTGCTGGATAACGGTAAAGCGGCGGAAATCTTTGGTCGTATGGTTGCGGCACAGAAAGGGCCGACTGATTTCGCCGAAAACTACGCAAAATACCTGCCGACAGCGATGCTGAGTAAAGCGGTGTACGCTGACAGCGAAGGGTTTGTTGGCGCAATGGATACCCGCGCACTCGGCATGGCCGTGGTGTCGATGGGCGGCGGTCGCCGTCAGGCATCGGACACTATTGATTACAGTGTTGGTTTTACCGACATGGCGCGTCTGGGCGACAGTGTTGACGGACAACGCCCGCTGGCGGTGATCCACGCCAAAGATGAGGGCCAGTTGGCAAGAAGCGGCGCGAAAGCGGTCAAAGCGGCAATCAGACTTGACAACGAAGCGCCTGAAATTACACCGACAGTGTATCGTCGAATCACCGAATAGCGATATACTGAATCTGATCGCTTTTTTGCAGCGCAAGATGTATGGAGAACAAGATGAAACGTGCATTTATTATGGTGCTGGACTCCTTTGGTATTGGTGCAACTGAAGATGCGGATCGCTCTCGGCGACGTAGGTTTCCGACACTCTGGGCCATATTGCAGAAGCCTGCGCCAAAGGCGAGGCTGATAATGGTCGTAAAGGCCCACTGAATTTGCCTAACCCTGACCCGTCTGGGGTCTGGCGAAGCGCACGAAGGCTCTACAGGTAAAATTGCTGCCGGGCTGGATGGCAACGCGGAAGTGATTGGCGCCTATGCCTGGGCACATGAGCTCTCTTCTGGCAAAGATACCCCGTCGGGGCACTGGGAAATCGCTGAGGCGTGCCGTGTTTTGTTTGAATGGGGTTACTTCAGGGACCACGACAATAGCTTCCCGCAGGAACTGCTGGATAAGCTGGTGAAACGCGGGCAATTTTGCCGGGTTACCTGGGCAACTGCCACTCTTCCGGCACTGTGATTCTGGATCAGTTGGGCGAAGAGCATATGAAAACCGGCAAGCCGATTTTCTACACCTCTGCCGACTCCGTGTTTCCAGATTGCCTGCCACGAAGAGACCTTTGGTCTGGATCGTCTGTACGAGCTGTGCGAAATCGCCCGTGAAGAGCTGACCGAAGGCGGTTACAACATTGGTCGTGTTATCGCGCGTCCGTTTGTTGGCGACAAAGCCGGCAACTTCCAGCGTACCGGTAACCGTCACGATCTGGCCGTTGAACCGCCAGCGCCGACCGTGTTGCAAAAACTGGTCGATGAGAAAGACGGTCATGTGGTTTCTGTGGGTAAAATCGCGGATATCTATGCCAACTGCGGTATCACCAAAAAAGTGAAAGCCACAGGATTGGATGCGTTGTTTGGACGGCAACCCTGAAAGAGATGAAAGAGGCTGGCGACAAGACTATCGTCTTTACCAACTTTGTTGACTTTGGACTCTTCCTAGGGGCCCACCGCCGCGATAATCGCAGGGTATGCTGCGGGTCTGGAACTGTTCGACCGCCGCTTGCCGGAACTGATGGAGCTGGTAGGGGAAGATGACATTCTTATCCTGACCGCTGACCCACGGTTGTGATACCAAGCTGGCAGGGCACCGACCATACTCGTGAGCACATTCCGGTACTGGTTTATGCGTCCGGAAAAGTGAAACCCGGCTCGCTTGGCCACCGTGAAACGTTCGCGGATATCGGCCAAACGCTGGCGAGCTATTTCGGCACCTCTGCAATGGACTACGGCATAAATATGCTGTAATGGAATCGCCCGGTAGCATTTGCTCACCGGGCCTTATTTTTGTAGGCCTGATTAGGCGCTTGGGCGCGCCATCAGGCATAAACATTTAGAAGGATATAACGATGGGCCTACGCCCACACATTAATGCCAGAAATGGGCGATTTCGAGAGACGTAGTTTTGATGCCGGGCGACCCGCTGCGTGCGAAGCACATTGCTGAAACTTTCCTCGAAGATGTTCGTGAAGTAAAATAACGTTCGGCGGGCATGCTGGGTTTCACCGGGGACTATAAAGGTGCCGCAAGATCTCCGTTATGGTCACGGTATGGGTAGTCCCGTCCTGCTCTATCTACCTCAAAGTAGCTGATCACCGATTTCGGCGTGAAGAAAATTCATTCGCGTCGGTCCTGCGGCGCAGTACGTTACTGATGTCAAACTGCGTGACGTGGTGATCGGTATGGGTGCCTGCACCGATTCCAAAGTTTAACCGCATCCGTTCAAAGATCAGTGATTTTGCCGCGATTGCTGATTTCGGCATGGTGCGTAACGCCGTTGACGCAGCGAAAGCCCTCGGTGTTGACGCTCGCGTCGGCAACCTGTTCTCGCCGCTAGACCTGTTCTACTCTCCGGACGGCGAAATGTTCGACGTGATGGAAAAATACGGCATTCTGGGCGTGGAAATGGAAGCGGCAGGCTATTTACGGCGTAGCAGCCGAGTTTGGTGCGAAAGCGCTGACCATCTGCACCGTATCCGACCATATCCGTACCCACGAGCAGACCACTGCCGCTGAGCGTCAGACGACCTTCAACGATATGATTAAGATTGGCGCTGGAATCTGTACTGCTGGGCGACCAGGAGTAATGATATTTGTACCGGGTGGCGTTTTCGCCTGCCCGGTCAACCGCTTTTAAAGGCCCGCTTGCGGGGCCTTTTTAACGGCACGGCCCTGGCAATCCACGCCGACAGTTCCCGCAACGCGTTCTCCTGCTCGGGGAAATCCTCCACTAATGCTTCACATGCCTGTTGCAGCGTATCGGCACGATACAGAGATCCCTGCAAACGCGTGGTCAATGCTTCCAACGGCGCCGGGTTCAGACTATCGTGAAAGATCTGAGCACGGGTAATATGGCCCTTCTCTACATCAAAGTGCAGCTCCACGCCGCCCCCAGCTAAAAGCGTTCATCCAGCAGGTGCGAAAACGCTGGCGCCTGACCAAAGTTCCATTCCCAACTGCTTTGACGGGCAAAAGTTTCGGCAAAGTTTGGCAGGTCTGGCGTTTTATCCGGCGAAATAATTTCCGCTTCCACACGCTCACCATAGTGGGCGAAAAAGGCGTCGGTTATCGCCTCGCACACCTGAGCGTGGGTAATGCCCGGCAACAGCTCGACCAGATTTGCGACGCGCGCACGCACGGAGGTAATCCCTTTGGCTTCAAGCTTCTTTTTATCTGGATTCAGATAGTTCGCCAGGCGACTCAGGTCGGCGTTGAGTAACAATGTGCCGTGATGAAAACCACGATCTTTTGTTTCACGATAGGCGGAGCCGGACACTTTGCGCTCCCCATCGGCGGTGTTGACTATCAGATTCGTTGCGCCCGGAAGCATCGGCGGCAACGCCGAGTGAATTCAGCGCATCCAGCACAATAGCTGTTGAAATGGTTTTGTCGTATTCCGGTTTCCCCGCCATAAAGGTAAAACAGGTATTCCCGAGATCGTGGAATACCGCGCCACCGCCGCTGCTACGGCGCGCCAGACGGACGTTGTCTTCCTCCATGCGCCGGGTATTGCACTCCTTCCACGGATTTTGCGCCCGGCCAATCACCACCGTATCCGCGTTACGCCACAGGAACAAAACGCGCTGAGTGGCAGGCATCTGGCGGAAAATACACTCCTCGACCGCGAGGTTGAACCAGGGATCGTAAGAGTCTGAGATAAGTAAGCGTAGTGTCGACATGGCAGATTTCCTTTCTATAACTGACGTCTATATTAATGCTAACGTACTGGCGCTGCACTTTCGCGACTTACGGATCCTTTTTCTCGTTCTCATCCTCTTCGGGTACAGACTTGCTGGCGGTAAGCAGGAAGGGGGATTGTTGCCAGCGCGTGCGTTTGCCCTGCAGAAGGGTTCGGGTTAATACCACGCCAATAGCCAGTGACAAGAGCAGCATCAGGCGTAGAATATTGGTGGTGTTATCGACCTGCTTCGCTTCGGTGGCTAAGGTGTGCGTGTCGAGCGTCAGACGCAGATAACCCAGTGGACCATTCTTTCCCTGAATGGGTTCGACTATCTGCTGGTTAAAATAGCCGCCTGCTTTTTTGCCGTCCAGCGCCAGCCTGTCGCGCACATTAACGCTTTCGCCTGCACGGGTAATGAGATCACCTTGCTCATCGTAAACTCCGGCATCCAGAATTCGGCTCTCTTCAGTGAGCTGGCGGAGTACAATGGCGATACGTTTTTCATCCGGCGTTTCGGTGCGCATTAACGGTGCGATGTTGAGCGTCACCTGATGTGCCAGCGTACGAGCCAGTTCTTCCAGTTGCGGATTTCGTTGCCGCTGATGGTTTTGACTGAACCAGGACGCACCCTGCATCAGCGCGACAAGTAGTGCGAGACAGAACAAGACAATCACTGCACGATGAAGCCGGAATTTGAGTTTTGCGCGAGCCATATTCCACCTGCTGAAAATTTGAGGCTTAATGTTGCCAGAAGCGATGGTTACAGGGTAGCCTCATGCGTTATTTTCCCCTGGATGTTTCCCGACCCGTACGATTTTACAGGAGCTTTAATGCCTAACATTACCTGGTGCGACCTGCCTGAAGATGTCTCTCTGTGGCCAGGTTTGCCCCTCTCATTAAGTGGTGACGAGGTGATGCCACTCGATTACCACGCAGGCCGTAGTGGCTGGCTGCTGTATGGTCGCGGGCTGGACAAGCAGCGCCTGACGCAATACCAGAGCACGCTGGGGGCGGCGATGGTCATTGTCGCCGCCTGGTGCGTCGAGGATTATCAGGTTATTCGTCTGGCAGGCTCATTAACGCCGCGCGCCACAAAACTGGCGCACGATGCAAAACTGGATGTCGCCCCGCTGGGCAAGATCCCGCACCTGCGTAAGCCTGGCTTGCTGGTGATGGACATGGATTCCACCGCGATCCAGATTGAGTGCATTGACGAAATCGCGAAGCTGGCCGGTACGGGTGAGATGGTGGCGGAAGTGACCGAACGGGCTATGCGTGGGGAGCTGGATTTTACCGCCAGCCTGCGTAGCCGTGTGGCGACGCTGAAAGGCGCAGATGCCGATATTCTACGCCAGGTTCGTGAAAACCTGCCTCTGATGCCGGGTCTGACACAACTGGTGCTGAAGCTGGAAACGCTGGGCTGGAAAGTGGCTATCGCCTCGGGCGGGTTCACTTTCTTCGCGGAATACCTGCGCGACAAGCTACGCCTGTCGACGGTGGTGGCGAACGAACTGGAGATCATGGACGGGAAATTCACGGGGAATGTGATTGGCGATATCGTTGATGCGCAGTACAAAGCCAATACGCTGGCACGCCTTGCGCAGGAGTATGAGATTCCGCCAGCGCAGACGGTGGCGATCGGTGATGGCGCCAACGATCTGCCGATGATCAAAGCGGCAGGGTGGGTATTGCGTACCATGCCCAAGCCGAAAGTGAATGAAAAGACGGAAGTGACTATCCGTCATGCCGACCTGATGGGGGTGTTCTGCATTCTCTCCGGCAGCATGAATCAGAAATAACGAGGTAACCCGTGGCAAAAGCTCCAAAACGCGCCTTTGTTTGTAATGAATGCGGGGCCGATTATCCGCGCTGGCAGGGGCAATGTAGCGCTTGCAACGCCTGGAACACCATCACTGAGGTGCGCCTTGCGGCATCGCCGACGGTGGCGCGTAACGAGCGGCTCAGCGGCTATGCCGGTAATGCAGGCGTGGCAAAAGTGCAGAAGCTGGCGGATATCAGTCTTGAGGAACTGCCACGTTTTTCTACCGGTTTTAAAGAATTTGACCGTGTACTGGGCGGTGGCGTCGTGCCCGGTAGCGCTATTCTGATTGGGGGGAACCCCGGTGCGGGGAAATCTACGCTGCTGCTGCAAACGCTGTGCAAGCTGGCGGAACAGATGAAAACCCTGTACGTCACGGGGGAAGAGTCTTTGCAGCAGGTGGCGATGCGCGCCCATCGGCTCGGCTTGCCGACGGCGAATCTGAATATGCTGTCGGAGACCAGTATTGAACAGATCTGCCTGATTGCCGAAGAAGAACAACCAAAACTGATGGTCATCGACTCCATTCAGGTGATGCACATGGCGGATATTCAGTCTTCGCCGGGCAGCGTTGCGCAGGTTCGTGAAACGGCGGCTTATCTGACACGTTTTGCCAAAACACGCGGTGTCGCTATCGTGATGGTCGGTCACGTGACGAAGGACGGTTCACTGGCGGGGCCAAAGGTACTGGAGCACTGTATCGACTGCTCCGTGTTGCTTGATGGCGATGCCGACTCCCGGTTTCGGACGTTGCGCAGCCATAAGAACCGTTTTGGCGCCGTCAACGAACCTGGGCGTTTTTGCGATGACCGAGCAGGGGCTGCGGGAAATCAGTAACCCTTCCGCTATTTTCTTAAGCCGCGGTGATGAAGTGACCTCTGGCAGTTCGGTGATGGTGGTCTGGGAAGGCACGCGCCCTCTGCTGGTGGAGATTCAGGCGCTTGTCGATCACTCGATGATGGCAAACCCGCGTCGTGTTGCCGTTGGGCTGGAACAAAATCGCCTGGCCATTTTGTTGGCGGTCCTGCATCGTCACGGCGGTCTGCAGATGGCCGACCAGGATGTATTCGTCAACGTGGTGGGCGGTGTCAAAGTGACGGAAACCAGCGCGGACCTGGCGTTGCTGCTGGCGATGGTGTCCAGCCTGCGCGACAGGCCATTGCCACAGGATCTGGTGGTGTTTGGCGAAGTCGGTCTGGCGGGGGAAATTCGCCCCGTACCAAGCGGCCAGGAACGTATTTCCGAGGCGGCGAAACACGGTTTCCGCCGTGCCATTGTCCCGGCGGCCAACGTCCCGAAAAAAGTGCCGGAAGGGATGCAAATCTTCGGTGTCAAAAAACTCTCAGATGCGTTAAGCGTGTTTGACGACTTATAATTGCCTATATGTACTCACCTCCCGGGCCTGAAAAGCGTCGCGCCATCAGGGATGGGGTGGTGAAAGTGCCGGATGGCAGCGATGCCTTATCCGGCCTACGATTTTTTTCAGCAGGAGGCACCTTTGTCAGCATTCGACTACTTAAAAACCGCCATTAAGCAAAAAGGCTGCACATTGCAGCAGGTGGCCGATTCCAGCGGAATGACCAAGGGGTATTTAAGTCAGTTGTTGAATGCCAAGATTAAAAGTCCCAGCGCGCAAAAGCTGGAGGCGTTGCATCGTTTTCTGGGGCTGGAATTCCCACGAATGCAGAAAAAATATCGGTGTGGTGTTTGGTAAATTTTACCCGTTGCACACCGGGCATATCTATTTGATTCAGCGCGCCTGTAGCCAGGTGGACGAACTGCATATCATCATGGGCTATGACGACGCGCGTGACCGCGCCTTGTTCGAAGATAGCGCGATGTCCCAGCAGCCGACGGTTTCCGATCGTCCTGCGTTGGTTATTACAGACCTTTAAGTATCAGAAGAATATCCGCATTCATGCTTTTGATGAGGAGGGCATGGAACCGTATCCGCATGGCTGGGATGTCTGGAGCAACGGCATTAAGACGTTCATGGAAGAAAAAGGTATTCAGCCTAACTGGATATACACTTCCGAAGAGAACGACGCCCCCGCGGTTTCTTGAGCATCTGGGTATTGAAACCGTGCTGGTGGATCCGAAACGCACCTTTATGAACATCAGCGGGGCGCAAATTCGTGAAAACCCTTTCCGCTACTGGGAATACATTCCCACCGAAGTGAAACCGTTTTTTGTGCGCACCGTGGCGGTACTGGGGGGAGAGTCGAGTGGTAAATCGACGCTGGTGAATAAACTTGCCAACATCTTCAATACCACCAGTGCCTGGGAATACGGGCGTGATTATGTCTTTTCTCACCTCGGTGGCGATGAGATGGCGTTGCAATATTCCGATTATGACAAAATTGCACTCGGCCACGCGCAATACATTGATTTTGCCGTCAAATACGCCAATAAAGTGGCGTTTGTCGATACGGACTTTGTCACGACGCAGGCGTTCTGCAAAAAGTATGAGGGACGCGAACATCCTTTCGTACAGGCGTTGATTGATGAATACCGTTTCGATTTGGTGATCCTGCTGGAAAACAACACGCCGTGGGTGGCTGACGGTTTGCGTAGCCTCGGGAGTTCGGTCGATCGCAAAGAGTTTCAGACGCTGCTGGTTTCGATGCTTGAGAAGAACAATATTGAGTTTGTACACGTCGAAGAAGCGGATTATGACTCGCGGTTCCTGCGCTGTGTGGAACTGGTCAAAGAGCTGATGGGCGAGCGGGGATAAAAAAATGGCCCTCCGCAGAGGGCCATTCAGATTACTTCGCGATACGCTTGTACTTGATACGCTTCGGCTCCAGCGCGTCTGCGCCCAGCGTGCGTTTCTTATACTCTTCGTATTCGGTGAAGTTACCTTCGAAGAATTCGATCTTACCTTCATCCTGATAATCCAGAATGTGGGTAGCGATACGGTCGAGGAACCAACGGTCGTGCGAGATAACCATGGCGCAACCCGGGAATTCCAGTAAGGCGTTTTCCAGCGCGCGCAGGGTTTCGATATCCAGGTCGTTGGTCGGTTCATCGAGCAGCAGCATGTTGCCGCCAACCTGCAGCAGCTTCGCCAGGTGCAGACGACCGCGTTCACCGCCGGAGAGTTCGCCGACGCGTTTGCCCTGATCAACACCTTTAAAGTTAAAGCGGCCAACGTAGGCGCGGCTTGGCATCTCGGTGTTGCCGATCTTCATGATATCCAGCCCGCCGGAAACTTCTTCCCACACGGTTTTGCTGTTATCCATCGCATCACGGAACTGGTCAACAGAGGCCAACTTCACGGTTTCGCCCAGCGTAATGGTGCCGCTGTCTGGCTGCTCCTGACCGGACATCATACGGAACAGCGTGGATTTACCCGCGCCGTTCGGACCGATGATGCCGACAATCGCCCCTTTCGGTACTGAGAAACTCAGATCGTCGATCAGTACGCGATCGCCGTAAGACTTACGCAGGTTACTGACTTCAACGACCTTATCGCCCAGACGCGGTCCAGGTGGAATAAACAGTTCGTTGGTTTCGTTACGTTTCTGGTATTCGGCGCTGTTCAGCTCTTCAAAGCGTGCCAGACGAGCTTTGCCTTTGGACTGGCGGCCTTTCGCGCCCTGACGCACCCACTCCAGCTCTTTCTCAATGGATTTACGGCGAGCCGCTTCCTGAGAGGCTTCCTGCGCCAGACGCTGGTCTTTCTGCTCCAGCCAGGAAGAGTAGTTGCCTTCCCACGGGATACCTTCGCCGCGGTCAAGTTCGAGGATCCAACCGGCAACGTTATCAAGGAAGTAACGGTCGTGGGTGATCGCCACAACGGTACCTTCGAAGTCGTGCAGGAAGCGTTCCAGCCAGGCCACGGATTCGGCATCCAGGTGGTTGGTTGGTTCGTCGAGCAGCAGCATGTCTGGTTTTTCCAGCAGCAGACGGGCAGAGCGCTACACGGCGACGTTCACCACCGGAAAGGGTAGCGACTTTCGCATCCCAGTCTGGCAGACGCAGTGCATCAGCAGCGCGTATCCAGCTGTAACGTTCAGGTTGTGGCCATCATGTGCCTGGATAATTTCTTCAAATTTACCCTGTTGCGCAGCCAGCTTGTCAAAATCAGCGTCCGGTTCAGCGTACTTGGCGTACACCTCATCCAGGCCTTTCAGTGCGTTAACCACTTCGGCAACCGCTTCTTCGATAGATTCGCGAACGGTGTGTTCCGGGTTCAGCTTCGGTTCCTGCGGCAGATAGCCAATTTTAGTGCCAGGGCTGGTGGGCGCGCTTCGCCTTCGATATCGGTATCGATGCACAGCCAATAATGCGCAACAGGGGTCGACTTACCGGCACCAGTTCAGGCCCCAGTACGCCGATCTTAGCGCCAGGGAAGAAGCTCAGAGAAATGTTTTTTCAGGATATGACGTTTCGGCGGAACCACTTTGCCGACACGATGCATGGTATAAACGAATTGAGCCACGTTGGACTTCGCCTCTATGTTTATCGAGATGAAGAATAGTTTTCAAAGGCGAAGTGTAGCTGTTTTCACTGTCCAATCCCAGCTAGCAGATCTCACTCGCAGTAAAAGTAAAAAAGTGTCCGCAACGTGGCGCAAATGCTCATGACTGGTTAGCATAAATTTATTACGTGGCATGAAGCTGCATTGACGTACATTGATTAGAGGAAGAGCTTGTGGACAAAGCCAAACAATTTACCTGGCGTCTTCTGGCGGCCAGCGTATGCCTGCTGACGGTGAGTAGCGTGGCAAGGGCTGATTCACTGGACGAACAGCGTAACCGCTATGCGCAAATTAAACAGGCCTGGGATAACCGACAGATGGATGTCGTTGATCAGTTGATGCCAGGACTGAAGAATTACCCGCTGTATCCTTACCTTGAATACCGTCAGATCACTGACGATTTGATGAATCAACCCGCAGTGACGGTCACCAACTTTGTTCGCGCTAATCCGACGCTGCCGCCGGCGCGGACGTTGCAATCGCGTTTTGTGAATGAGCTGGCGCGACGTGAAGACTGGCGAGGACTCCTCGCATTCAGCCCAGAGAAACCCGGCACCACAGAAGCGCAATGCAATTATTACTACGCGAAATGGAATACCGGGCAACCCGAAGAAGCATGGACTGGCGCAAAAGAACTCTGGTTGACGGGGAAAAGCCAGCCGAATGCCTGTGACAAATTATTTAGCGTATGGCGGGCTTCCGGCACGCAGGATCCGTTGGCCTATTTAGAGCGTATCCGGCTGGCGATGAAGGCGGGCAACACGGGGCTGGTGACGGTGCTGGCCGGACAGATGCCCGCGGAATACCAGACGATTGCCTCTGCCATTATCTCTCTGGCGAATGATCCCAACAGCGTGATGACATTTGCGCGCACCACCGATGCAACCGATTTTACCCGTCAAATGGCGGCGGTCGCCTTTGCCAGCGTGGGCGCGTCAGGACGTCGAAAATGCCCGACTGATGATCCCTTCTCTGGTGCAGGCGCAACAGCTGAATGAGGAATCAAACTCCAGGAGTTGCGTGACATCGTCGCGTGGCGACTGATGGGCAATGACGTCACCGATGAACAGGCGAAATGGCGTGACGACGCCATTATGCGATCGCAGTCGACGACGCTGGTCGAGCGTCGTGTCCGTATGGCGTTAGGAAATGGCGATCGTCGGGGGCTGAACACCTGGCTGGCGCGTCTGCCCATGGAAGCCAAGGAAAAAGACGAGTGGCGTTACTGGCAAGCCGACCTGTTGCTGGAACGGGGCCGTGATGCGGAGGCGAAAGAGATCCTGCATGCGCTGATGCAGCAACGTGGTTTCTACCCAATGGTGGCAGCACAGCGTTTAGATGAAGAGTACGTCCTGAAAATCGATAAAGCGCCTGATAATGTTGATTCGGCGCTGACGCAGGGGCCAGAAATGGCGCGGGTTCGGGAACTGATGTACTGGAATATGGACAACACCGCGCGTAGCGAATGGGCGAATCTGGTGACCAGCAAAACCAAATCCGAACAGGCGCAGCTGGCACGTTATGCATTCAACAACCATTGGTGGGATCTCAGCGTGCAGGCGACGATCGCCGGTAAGTTGTGGGATCATCTGGAAGAGCGTTTCCCGCTGGCCTATAAAGATCTCTTCACGCGTTACACCAGCAGCAAAGAGGTTCCGCAGAGCTATGCGATGGCCATTGCGCGTCAGGAAAGGCGCGTGGAATCCGAAAGTGAAATCCCCGGTAGGCGCCAGCGGTTTGATGCAAATCATGCCAGGCACGGCAACGCATACGGTGAAAATGTTCTCCATTCCGGGGTACAGCAGTCCGAACCAACTGTTAGACCCGGAAACCAATATCAATATTGGCACCAGCTACTTACAGTATGTGTACCAGCAGTTCGGCAACAACCGCATCTTCTCCTCTGCGGCTTATAACGCCGGGCCGGGCCGCGTACGCACCTGGCTTGGTAATAGCGCCGGGCGCATTGATGCCGTTGCGTTTGTGGAAAGCATTCCCTTTTCTGAAACGCGCGGCTATGTGAAGAATGTACTGGCTTATGACGCTTACTATCGCTACTTCATGGGCGGTAAGCCGACGTTGATGAGTGACACAGAATGGCAGCGCCGTTACTGATCGCATCGGTTGTGTTATGCTATCGTACTCGTTAAAGAGTACAATCGGGGGAAGCGAATTCGTTTCCCCCAGCAATATGGCGATATTTTATGACCCAACAATCCCCCTATTCAGCTGCGATGGCAGAGCAACGTCACCAGGAGTGGTTACGTTTTGTTGAGCTGTTAAAACGCGCCTATGAGCAAGATCTGCATCTTCCACTCCTGAATTTGATGATGACGCCGGACGAGCGCGAAGCGCTGGGGACGCGCGTGCGTATCATTGAAGAGCTGTTGCGCGGTGAGATGAGCCAGCGTGAGCTGAAAAACGAACTGGGGGCGGGGATCGCGACGATTACCCGCGGTTCGAACAGCCTCAAGTCCGCGCCGGTCGAACTGCGCCAGTGGCTGGATCCAGGTGCTGCTGAAAAACGGCTGACGGTTGATTGCCGGATGGCGCTTCGCCTTATCTGGCCTACGGCGAAACACCGCTGTTTGTAGGGCGGGTAAGCGTAACGCCATCAGGCAAAACATTATCGATACACCGCATTATGGAACGGACTTAACGCCAGAATCACCGCTGGTGATAGACGCTGGTGCGGGTTAACATTCCGGCGGTAAACACGCCAATAGCCCCCTCTTTACGCCCAATCTCATCAATGCCGGTATAGTGAGACATCACCGGGCCGAGCGCATCCCCTGCCTGTACTTTCTCCAGAATGACGGCGGGTAACGGCAGGGTGGCTGAACGTGATTCCCCGCGCTGTTCGCGGTTTTCGATAACGACCCAACTGAATGTACTGCCCTCATCAATACCCGCTTCAATGGCGACCCCAAAAGTCAGCCTGCGGGCGCAGGGCGCGCGCGTTTTCTACGCGATTTCGTGCGCCAGCACGCGTTTCCGGACTTCCAAAGGGCTGTTCTGGTACCCCGCTCTCGACGGAGACGGATTCAATATGGCAGGATCCTTCACCGAAGATCTCGTTAAATGCCTGCAGAATTGCCTGAATTTTGGCGGGATTGGTGGTTGCTGAGACAACATGGTGCATAATCAGATTTACTCAGAAAAAAATGTCATCGCAGTATAACGGATAAAAAGCATGTTACAGGTATACCTTGTTCGCCACGGTGAGACGCAGTGGAACGCCGAGCGACGTATTCAAGGCCAGTCTGACAGCCCGCTGACCGCTAAAGGTGAGCAACAAGCAATGCAGGTGGGCGCGCGCGCCAAAGAGCTTGGCATTACGCACATCGTGAGCAGTGATTTAGGTCGCACGCGTCGCACGGCAGAGATAATTCGCCCAGGCGTGTGGCTGTGATATCACCTTCGACGCTCGTCTGCGTGAGCTGAATATGGGCGTGCTGGAAAAACGGCACATCGATTCACTCAGTGAAGAAGAAGAGAACTGGCGCCGCCAACTGGTTAACGGCACGGTTGATGGCCGTATTCCGGACGGCGAATCAATGCAGGAACTGAGTGAGCGCGTTAACGCGGCACTGATGTCCTGCCTGGAACTCCCACAAGGACAGCCGACCTCTGCTGGTCAGCCACGGTATTGCGCTGGGCTGTCTGGTGAGTACGATTCTGGGGTTGCCAGCCTGGGCGGAGCGTCGGTTACGCCTGCGTAACTGCTCTATTTCCCGCGTCGATTATCAGGAAAGTTTGTGGCTGGCGTCTGGCTGGGTTGTTGAAACCGCAGGGGACATATCGCATCTGGACGCCCCTGCGTTGGATGAGTTGCAGCGTTAACGACGAATCGGAATCAGGAATTCACAGCGCAGGTTAATAGGGCGATCGCCGGCTTTGGCATCATCTGCCGGGAAGTATCGCTCTATATCCTGCCCTTTACGGCGAGTCAGATTCAGCATTGGCATGCATGTACCGTAGACTGTCAGGATAAAGTCCTGAACGCCGGTACCCAGCCCTTCATAAGTGAACATCACGTATTCACCCCCTTGCAGCAGAACCGGGTGTCCGGACTGCACATAAACCGTCGGCTTGCTCTCGCGGTAGGGCGGTGGTGTAAAACACTTCCTGCTCGTCATCTTTCTCAAGACTTGGGCGCGACTCGTTAAGCCCGTACAGCACCGGAGGGATCGTCGGCGCCTGGCTCAGGAAATCTCGCCAGAACTGAACGCGCATCTCGTGGCGGAAATCGGAAATTTGTTCCAGCGAACAGAAGTAACTCTGCGTGATGCCGAGCAGACTGGTGTCTTCCAGCGTGACAAACTGATGTTCAGGCAGGGTAAATTCGCCCAAGCGCAGAGGAGGGCGGATCCCGAAGGAGGCTCCATTCTGGAGAACGGCGATACAACGCTGGCGTTTTGGGAGAACTGTTTCTTAAAAGCGCGTGTAAAAGTTTGTTGAGAATCGAAGCGGTATTGCAGAGCAATGTCCAGAATCGGACGCGCCGTCAGGCGCAACGCCACAGCGGATTTCGATAATCGACGGGCGCGGATATAAGCGCCGATAGCATGGCCCGTCACGTCCTTGAACATTCTCTGCAGATGCCACTTGGAATAACCCGCTTTTGCCGCCACATTGTCAAGCGACAGGGGCTGATCCAGATGACCTTCCAGCCAGATTAATAGGTCGCGAATAATGCCAGCCTGATCCATAAAATATCCTCATCTTTCAACAACGAGTACCTGACATCAGGGTATTCGGATAATAGCATTTTTTGCTGTTTTAGCATTCAGTGTTTTTTTTGCGCATAAATGCTTTTTTTGGTCAGTCGAAAGCGTGATTATTGTAATCCTGTGATCTGTAAACATTTTATCTTAAAATGTTTAATAATTGCACAGCGTAACATTTAAAAATGGTAACAATATGAAATATAAGAGCTTAGTAATATCCTCAATTCTGCTTATGCTGACGCATGTTGCGCATGCAGAGCAGATTGGGTTCGGTCGATACCGTCTTCAAAGTGCTGGGGCCGGATCATAAAATTGTCGTGGAAGCGTTCGATGATCCCGATGTCAAAAACGTCACCTGCTACGTGAGCCGTGCAAAAACAGGGGGCATTAAAGGGGGACTGGGACTCGCTGAAGACACCTCTGATGCCGCTATTTCGTGTCAGCAGGTTGAGACCGGTTGAACTGAGCGAAAGAATTAAAACGGGTAAGGCGGAAGGTGAAGTCGTCTTTAAGAAGCGCACTTCGCTGGTGTTTAAGTCGCTACAGGTCGTCCGTTTTTATGATGCGAAACGCAACGCGCTGGCCTATCTGGCATACTCTGACAAGGTTGTCGACGGGTCGCCAAAAAATGCCATAGCGCGGTGCCATTATGCGTGGCGGGAATAACAAGGAAGTCTATGCAACAGGAACGGGTATGGTTGGTTGAAGATGAGCAAGGTATTGCCGATACGCTTATCTACATGCTGCAACAGGAAGGATTTACCGTCGAGGCGTTTGAACGCGGGTTCCCCGTACTGGAACAAGCACGTTCCAGACTGCCCGATGTCGTCATTCTGGATGTAGGGTTACCCGATATCAGTGGATTCGAGTTGTGTAGAAAATTGCTGGAACGCCACCCGGCATTACCGATCCTCTTTTTGACCGCACGTAGCGACGAAGTGGATCGGCTGCTCGGTCTGGAGATTGGTGCGGATGACTATGTCGCGAAACCGTTTTCTCCACGGGAAGTGTGCGCCAGAGTGCGCACACTGCTCCGGCGTGTGAAGAAGTTTTCAACCCCTTCACCTGTTCTGCGTATTGGGCAATTTGAGCTGAATGAGCCTGCGGCGCAAATTGCCTGGTGCGACATACCGCTCAACCTTACGCGCTATGAATTTCTGTTACTGAAAACGTTGCTGGTGTCGCCTGGGCGCGTTTACTCTCGTCAGCAGCTGATGGATCTGGTCTGGGCCGATGCGCAGGATACCTTTGACAGGACGGTCGATACGCATATCAAAACGTTGCGGGCGAAGCTAAGGGCGATCAATCCGGAAGTCTCTCCCATTAACACTCATCGCGGTATGGGATACAGCCTGAGGAGCGCCTGATGCGCATTGGGATGCGATTGCTGCTCGGCTACTTTCTGATTGTGGCCGTCGCCGCCTGGTTTGTACTATCGATCTTTGTGCAGGAGATAAAGCCAGGTGTGCGCAGGGCAACGGAAGGGACTCTGATAGATACTGCGACGCTGCTGGCGGCGCTGGCGCGGGATGATATGCTCTCTGGCGATCCTGCACATGGCAGACTAGCGCAGGCGTTCAGCCATCTGCAGAACCGTCCCTTTCGCGCCAATATCAGCGGTATTAACAAAGTGCGCAATGAATACCATGTCTACATGACCGATGCCCAGGGTAAGGTAGCTGTTTGATTCTGCAAACAAAGCGGTAGGCGAAGACTACTCCCGCTGGAATGATGTGTGGCTCACGCTTCGCGGGCAGTATGGTGCGCGCAGCACGCCGCAAAATCCGGATGACCCGGAAAGCACAGTGATGTATGTCGCCGCGCCGATTACCGACGGTAGCAATATCATCGGCGTACTTAGCGTGGGTAAACCCAATGCGGCGATGGCTCCGGTTATTAAGCGTAGTGAACGGCGAATATTGTGGGCGAGCGCCATATTGTTGGGCATCGCGTTAGTGATTGGCGTTGGGATGGTCTGGTGGATCAACCGCTCTATTGCCAGACTGGCGCGCTATGCCGATTCGGTGACGGAGAATCAACCGGTCGCCTTACCAGAACTGGGCAGCAGTGAGCTGCGTAAACTGGCGCAGGCGCTGGAAAGTATGCGTCTGAAGCTGGAAGGTAAAAACTACATTGAACAGTATGTGTATGCCTTGAACCCATGAATTGAAAAGCCCGCTGGCGGCGATTCGCGGCGCAGCGGAGATCTTGCGCGAGGGGCCGCCTCCCGATGTGGTCGCGCGGTTTACCGGGAATATACTGACGCAAAACGCCCGCATGCAGGCGTTGGTCGAAACCCTGCTGCGGCAGGCGCGACTGGAAAATCGGCAGGATATCGCGCTGACGCCGGTGGCTGTCGACCCGCTATTGGCCCAGGTGGGCGAGGCCCGCAGCATCCAGCTGGCAGCGAAAAAATATCTCGCTGCATATCAGCCCTTCGCCGTATGTGGTTTCAGCCGATCCGGCGCTGCTGGAGCAGGCGCTGGGGAATCTGCTTGATAACGCGATCGATTTTACCCCTTTGCAGGGGGAGATTTTCCTGAAGGCGGAAGCCGATGCGGAGTACGTCACACTCCTGATTTGCGACACCGGCAGCGGAATTCCCGATTTTGCTTTGCCGCGTATATTTGAACGTTTCTACTCGTTGCCGCGTGAGAATGGGCACAAGAGCAGGCGGTCTGGGACTGGCGTTCGTGAGCGAAGTGGCCCGTTTACTCAAAGGAGAGGTCGCATTGAAGAACCGCCCGGAAGGCGGCGTTCAGGCATCGCTGACACTTCACCGTCACTTCACATAACTTCAAATTCTCCCCACATAGCCTCTCTACTCTGCTGTTATTGCAAAGGAGAAAGGCTATGTTTAAATCCCCCCTGTTCTGGAAAATGGTCACGTTAAGTGGCGCGATATTACTGCTGTTGATTCCGTTGATGATGGTCAGACAGATCATTGTGGAGCGGGCTGACTACCGCAGCGCCGTCGAGGATGCGATTCGTCAAAGTACCAGTGGGCCGCAAAAAGTGGTCGGCCCGCTGGTAGCGGTTCCCGTGACAGAGCTGTATACCGTTCTGGAAAATGAGAAAGAAGTTCAGCATAAGCGCAGCTACATTCATTTCTGGCTGCCGGAATCCTTGATGGTGGAGGGAAATCAGAACGTTGAGTCCCGTAACATCGGTATTTATGATGGTCAGGTCTGGCACAGCGATTTATCGGTGAAAGCGGAGTTTGATGCCACTCGCCTGAGCGAATTAGAAAGGCCGAATATTACGCTCGGAAAACCCTTTATCGTGGTGGGCGTGGGCGATGCCCGGGGGATCGGTGTGGTGAATGCGCCGCAGGTGAATGGTACTGCGCTGACCGTTGAACCCGGTACCGGACTTGCCGGTGGGGTACAAGGTCTCCATATTCCACTGCCGGATGCGCAATGGGTAAAGACCAATCTGAGTCTGGCGTTTTCGCTGAATCTGAGTGGAACCGGGAGTTTCTCCGTGGTGCCGGTGGGGCGAAATAGCGAAATGACGCTGGTCAGCAACTGGCCCCATCCCAGATTCCTGGGCGATTTCTTACCGACCAGCCGTGAGCTGAGCGAGTCGGGTTTTCACGCAAAATGGCAGAGTAGCTGGTTTGCCAATAATCTTGGAGAGCAGTTTCCCGAGGCTGGAGAGACCGAAAAAATGGGCTGGTACAGCCTACCGTCGTTCAGAGTCGCCGTCACCACGCCCGCCGATCAGTATCAATTAACCGACAGGGCAACAAAATATGCCATCTTGCTGATTGCGCTGACGTTTATGGCCTTTTTCGTCTTTGAAACCCTGACGGCGCAACGACTGCATCCCATACAATACCTGCTGGTCGGGATGTCACTGGTCATGTTTTACCTGGTATTACTGGCCCTGTCTGAACACATCGGTTTTACGGCGGCATGGGGCGCTGCAAGTCTGGTGGGCGCGTTGATGAACGGTGTTTATTTACAGGCTGTGTTGAAAGGTTGGCGTAACAGCGTGGTGTTTACACTGGCGTTACTGGCGCTGGATGGGGTGATGTGGGTACTGTTGAACTCCGCAGACAGCGCGTTGTTGCTGGGAACCGGCGTACTCCTGTTGGCGTTGAGCGGAGTGATGTTCCTGACGCGTCATTTTGATTGGTATTCGCTTTCGCGTCCGAAGGCGAAAGAATCCAAACCCGCTAGCGATGATGAACTGCGTATCTGGAAGTAGCACAGGTGAGAAATGAAAAACGGCGCCATGTGCGCCGTTTTTAATACCGGAGGTGTCAGGATTAATCCTGCAGGTCACCGCAGAAACGGTAGCCTTCGCCGTGGATGGTGGCGATAATTTCCGGAGTATCCGGTGTCGATTCGAAATGTTTACGAATACGACGGATGGTCACGTCAACAGTACGGTCATGCGGCTTCAGCTCGCGACCGGTCATTTTCTTCAGCAGTTCTGCACGAGACTGGATCTTACCCGGGTTCTCACAGAAGTGAAGCATGGCACGGAATTCGCTGCGTGGCAGTTTATACTGCTCGCCATCTGGACCAATCAAAGAGCGGCTGTTGATATCGAGTTCCCAACCATTGAACTTGTAGCTTTCAACGCTACGGCGTTCTTCGCTGACGGTACCCAGGTTCATGGTACGAGACAGCAGGTTGCGCGCACGGATAGTCAGTTCGCGTGGGTTAAACGGTTTGGTGATGTAGTCATCCGCACCGATTTCGAGGCCGAGGATTTTATCGACTTCGTTATCGCGGCCCGTCAGGAACATCAACGCAACGTTAGCCTGTTCACGCAGTTCACGCGCTAACAGAAGACCGTTTTTCCCTGGCAAATTGATATCCATAATCACCAGGTTGATGTCATATTCAGAGAGGATCTGATGCATTTCCGCGCCATCTGTCGCTTCGAATACATCATAGCCTTCCGCTTCGAAAATACTTTTCAACGTGTTGCGTGTTACCAACTCGTCTTCAACGATAAGAATGTGCGGGGTCTGCATGTTTGCTACCTAAATTGCCAACTAAATCGAAACAGGAAGTACAAAAGTCCCTGACCTGCCTGATGCATGTCGCAAATTAACATGATCGGCGTAACATGACTAAAGTACGTAATTGCGTTCTTGATGCACTTTCCATCAACGTCAACAACATCATTAGCTTGGTCTGGGTACTTTCCCTCTGGACCCGACAGTGTCAAAAACGGCTGTCATCCTAACCATTTTAACAGCAACATAACAGGCTAAGTGATACCGGACACCCAATAAAACTACGCTTCGTTGACATATATCAAGTTCAATTGTAGCACGTTAACAGTTTGATGAAATCATCGTATCTAAATGCTAGCTTTCATCACAAAATTGCAGCAATCCAACTAGTTGCGCGACCTAACTAATAAATGTAATGAATCCAATGGATGCGATCCATTTTAAATTAAATTATCCTAAATAAACAGAAAGATATGCAACTTTTATTAACATAATAATCGTTTGTAAACACAGGAAACAGTTTAGCGTCTTTTACTGAATGTGAAATACGGATTCAGTGATTTTCGTTAAAAATTTGTAAATTCGCGCCGCGTAATATGATGATATGCATCACATTATTCCCCACGGGCCAGTCAAAAAGAGTCTCATAAATGCGTTTAACAATCATCCTGGTCGCCCCGGCCAGAGCGGAAAACATTGGCGCAGCGGCACGCGCCATGAAGACGATGGGGTTTACCGATTTACGTATCGTCGACAGTCAGGCTCACCTTGAACCCGCCACCCGTTGGGTCGCGCATGGTTCAGGTGATATTATTGATAATATTAGCGTTTTCCCTACCCTGGCGGAGGCTCTGCACGACGTTGAATTTACCGTCGCGACGACAGCCCGCAGCCGCGCGAAATTTCATTACTATGCAACGCCGGCAGAACTGGTGCCCTTGTTGCAGGAAAAGTCCGGCTGGATGAGTCACGCCGCACTGGTTTTTGGACGCGAAGATTCCGGGCTGACAAACGAAGAATTGGCGTTGGCGGATGTGCTGACGGGAGTTCCGATGGTGGCTGATTACCCTTCGCTCAATTTAGGCCAGGCGGTGATGGTCTACTGCTATCAATTAGCAGGTTTAATGCAACAATCCATAAAAGAGACTGAAACATCTGATGAGTTTCAGCTGCAGGCATTACGCGCACGAATTGTAAGGTTATTGGGCTCTCTGGACGTGGCTGACGACATCAAACTGGCGGATTGGTTGCAGCAACGCATTGGCCTGTTAGGGCAGCGGGACACCGCAATGTTGCACCGTTTACTGCATGATATTGAGAAAAATATAGCAAAATAAAATCTTACTCAGTTGTGATTTAATGGGTGTTTGTTCTGGTTTCAAGTGGTGTTTTCACTCTGTATTGGTTGAAAGTAAAGACGCAGGCAGCAGCTCGTGAACAAGTTTCGGAGTGTGATCAAATTAAAAATTTATTGACTTAAGTCATCAGATACTTTAACCAATATAGGCATACAGCACAGACAGATAAAAATTACAGAGAACACAACATCCATGAAACGCATCAGCACCACCATGACCACAACCATCACCATTACCACAGGTAACGGTGCGGGCTGACGCGTACAGGAAACACAGAAAAAAGCCCGCACCTAAACAGTGCGGGCTTTTTTTTCGACCAAAGGTAACGAGGTAACAACAATGCGAGTGTTGAAGTTCGGCGGTACATCAGTGGCAAATGCAGAACGCTTTCTGCGAGTTGCCGATATTCTGGAAAGCAATGCCAGGCAGGGGCAGGTCGCAACCGTGCTTTCTGCCCCTGCGAAAATTACTAACCATCTGGTGGCGATGATTGAAAAAACCATCGGAGGTCAGGATGCTTTACCCAATATCAGCGATGCCGAACGCATCTTTTCCGAACTTCTGACGGGACTCGCTGCCGCGCAACCGGGCTTTCCGTTGGCGCAATTGAAAGCCTTCGTCGAACACGAATTTGCGCAGATCAAACATGTGCTGCACGGCATCAGCCTGCTGGGGCAGTGCCCGGACAGCATCAACGCCGCGCTTATCTGCCGTGGTGAAAAAATGTCGATCGCCATTATGGCGGGCTTGCTGGAAGCGCGCGGCCACGGCGTGACGGTCATTGATCCGGTTGAGAAGTTACTGGCGGTTGGGCATTACCTCGAGTCCACCGTCGATATCGCTGAATCCACGCGTCGTATTGCGGCCGGGCGTATCCCCGCAGACCATATGGTGCTGATGGCAGGTTTTACCGCCGGGAATGATAAAGGTGAGCTGGTCGTGCTGGGGCGCAACGGCTCTGACTATTCGGCTGCTGTTCTGGCTGCCTGTTTACGCGCGGATTGTTGTGAGATCTGGACTGACGTTGATGGCGTGTACACCTGCGACCCTCGCCAGGTGCCGGATGCCAGATTACTGAAATCGATGTCTTATCAGGAAGCCATGGAGCTTTCCTACTTCGGCGCCAAAGTTCTCCACCCTCGCACGATTACCCCTATTGCTCAGTTTCCAGATCCCATGCCTGATTAAAAATACCGGAAACCCGCAAGCGCCCGGTACGCTGATTGGCGCCAGTTGCGATGATGACAATCTGCCGGTGAAAGGGATTTCGAATCTTAAACAACATGGCGATGTTCAGTGTTTCCGGTCCCGGTATGAAAGGGATGGTGGGAATGGCTGCGCGTGTGTTTGCCGCCATGTCTCGCGCCGGTATTTCGGTGGTCCTGATCACGCAGTCCTCTTCAGAGTACAGCATCAGTTTCTGTGTGCCGCAGGGCGACAGCGCACGTGCCCAGCGCGCGATGCAGGATGAATTCTACCTGGAACTGAAGAAGGTTTGCTGGAGCCGCTGGCGGTGACTGACCATCTGGCCATCATCTCTGTGGTGGGGGATGGCATGCGAACGCTGCGTGGCATTTCGGCAAAATTCTTCGCGGCGCTGGCTCGCGCCAACATCAATATCGTCGCCATTGCACAAGGCTCTTCCGAGCGTTCTATTTCTGTGGTGGTAAACAATGACGATGCAACAACCGGTGTACGCGTAACACACCAGATGCTGTTCAATACCGATCAGGTCATTGAAGTGTTTGTCATCGGTGTCGGCGGCGTTGGCGGCGCGTTACTGGAACAGCTCAAACGCCAGCAGAGCTGGCTGAAGAATAAACATATCGATCTGCGCGTGTGCGGTGTGGCGAACTCAAAGGCGCTGCTGACCAATGTGCATGGGTTGAATCTGGAAAACTGGCAGGCGGAACTGGCGGAAGCGAAAGAGCCTTTCAACTTAGGCCGTTTAATTCGTCTGGTGAAGGAATATCACCTGCTCAACCCTGTCATTGTGGATTGCACCTCCAGCCAGGCTGTTGCGGATCAGTACGCAGACTTCCTGCGCGAAGGTTTCCATGTGGTGACGCCAAACAAGAAGGCGAACACCTCGTCGATGGATTACTACCATCAGCTGCGTTTTGCTGCGGAAAAATCGCGGCGCAAATTTTTATATGACACGAACGTTGGCGCGGGCCTGCCGGTGATTGAAAACCTGCAAAACCTGCTCAATGCGGGGGACGAGCTGCAAAAATTCTCCGGTATTCTCTCCGGCTCGCTCTCATTTATCTTCGGTAAACTGGATGAAGGGATGAGCCTCTCGCAGGCCACCACACAGGCTCGTGAGATGGGTTACACCGAACCCGATCCGCGAGACGATCTCTCCGGAATGGATGTTGCACGCAAACTGCTGATCCTCGCCCGTGAAACGGGTCGGGCACTGGAGCTTTCCGATATCGTGATCGAACCGGTGTTACCAGAAGGGTTTGATGATTCTGGGCGATGTGGGCAGCGTTTATGACGAATCTGCCGCAGCTTGATGACGCGTTTGCGCACGCGTGGGCGAAAGCCCGTGGCGAGCCTGATGAGGGTAAAGTGTTGCGCTATGTGGGCAACATTGAAGAGGACGGCGTTTGCCGCGTGAAGATTGCCGAGGTCGATGGCAACGATCCGCTGTTCAAAGTGAAAAACGGCGAAAACGCGCTGGCGTTCTACAGCCACTATTATCAACCGTTGCCGCTGGTGTTGCGCGGTTATGGTGCAGGCAACGACGTGACGGCGGCGGGCGTATTTGCCGATCTGCTGCGTACCCTTTCATGGAAGTTAGGAGTTTAAGATGGTGAAAGTTTATGCTCCGGCTTCCAGCGCCAATATGAGCGTTGGGTTTGATGTCCTTGGGGCGGCGGTGACGCCCGTTGATGGTTCGCTGTTGGGCGACGTGGTTACCGTTGAAGCCGCAGACAGCTTTCGTCTGGATAATCGGGGGCACTTTGCTGACAAACTGCCACCAGAGCCGCGTGAAAACATTGTCTATCAGTGTTGGGAGCGTTTTTGCCAGGAGCTTGGCAAGCAAATCCCGGTGGCGATGACGCTGGAAAAGAACATGCCGATAGGTTCTGGGTTAGGTTCCAGCGCCTGTTCCGTCGTTGCTGCGCTGGTGGCGATGAACGAACACTGCGGTAAACCGCTGAACGATACGCGACTGCTGGCCATTATGGGTGAGCTGGAAGGACGTATCTCCGGCAGCATTCATTACGATAACGTCGCGCCGTGTTTTCTGGGCGGCATGCAGTTGATGATTGAAGAAAACGGCATAATTAGCCAACAAGTGCCAGGCTTTGATGAGTGGCTATGGGTACTTGCTTATCCGGGGATCAAAGTGTCCACGGCGGAAGCCCGCGCGATTTTACCCGCGCAGTACCGTCGTCAGGATTGCATTGCCCACGGGCGGCACCTGGCCGGATTTATTCATGCCTGTTATTCCCGTCAGCCGCAGCTTGCTGCAAAGCTGATGAAAGATGTGATTGCTGAGCCCTATCGCGCGCGTCTGCTGCCAGGTTTTAGCCAGGCACGTCAGGCGGTGGCGGAGATCGGCGCGCTGACCAGCGGTATTTCCGGGTCCGGACCGACGCTGTTCGCGCTGTGCGATAAACCGGATACCGCTCAACGCGTAGCGGATTGGCCTGACTAAACATTATCTGCAAATCAGGAAGGCTTTGTTCATATTTGCCGTCTGGACACGGCGGGCGCACGAGTACTGGGATAATTAATGAAACTCTATAATTTAAAAGATCACAATGAACAGGTCAGCTTTGCGCAGGCCGTCACGCAGGGACTGGGCAAAAATCAGGGGTTATTCTTTCCGCATGAACTCCCGGAATTTAGCCTGACTGAGATTGATGAGATGCTGAACCAGGACTTCATTGTCCGCAGCGCTAAGATCCTCTCAGCATTCATTGGGGATGAGATCCCGCAGGAGATCCTTGAAGAGCGTGTACGCTCGGCGTTTGCGTTCCCGGCGCCAGTGGCAAAGGTAGAAAGCGATGTTGGCTGTCTCGAGTTGTTTCACGGACCCACGCTGGCGTTTAAAGATTTCGGCGGGCGTTTTATGGCGCAGATGCTGACACATATCAGCGGCGATAAACCGGTCACTATCCTGACAGCGACCTCCGGCGATACCGGTGCGGCAGTGGCTCACGCTTTTTATGGCCTGAAAAATGTGCGTGTCGTTATTCTCTACCCGCACGGTAAGATCAGCCCGTTGCAGGAAAAACTGTTTTGTACGCTTGGCGGCAACATTGAGACCGTGGCGATCGACGGTGATTTTGATGCCTGCCAGGCCCTGGTGAAGCAGGCGTTTGATGATGAAGCGCTGAAGCAGGCACTGGGACTGAACTCGGCTAACTCTATTAACATCAGCCGTCTGTTAGCGCAGATTTGTTACTACTTCGAAGCGGTTGCACAGTTGCCGCAAGAGGCACGTAATCAGCTGGTGGTTTCTGTTCCTAGCGGCAACTTCGGCGATCTGACCGCGGGCCTGCTGGCGAAATCGCTCGGCCTGCCGGTGAAGCGTTTTATCGCGGCCACCAACGTCAATGATACCGTACCGCGCTTCCTGCATGACGGGCAGTGGGCGCCTAAGGCGACGCAGGCGACCCTGTCGAATGCCATGGATGTCAGTCAGCCGAATAACTGGCCGCGTGTGGAGGAGTTGTTCCGCCGTAAGATCTGGCGTCTGAATGAACTGGGTTACGCGGCGGTGGACGACGCGACGACGCAAGAGACGATGCGTGAGTTAAAAGCGGTGGGTTACACTTCAGAACCGCATGCGGCGGTAGCCTACCGTGCGTTGCGCGATCAATTGCACCCTGGCGAGTATGGCCTGTTCCTGGGAACCGCGCATCCGGCAAAATTTAAAGAGAGCGTGGAAGCCATTCTCGGCGAAACGCTGGATCTGCCAAAAGAGCTGGCGGACCGTGCTGATTTGCCGCTGCTTTCTCATCATCTGCCCGCCGATTTCGCGGCGCTACGTCAGTTGATGATGACGCGCAGCTAGTTGCTGTGCCGGATGGCGATGCTGACGCGTCTTATCCGGCACGCTTCAATTACTGCTCGTGGCGTTTAAACACCAGTTCACCCTGTCCTGACGCTTCTTCATCAAAGAAATAGCCTTCGCTGTTAAAGCCGGTGAGTTGCTCCGGCGTCGTCAGGCGATTTTCAATAATGTAGCGACTCATCAGACCGCGCGCTTTTTTGGCGTAGAAACTGATGACCTTGAACTTGCCGTTTTTCTCATCGAGGAAAACCGGTTTGATAAGTTCGGCGTTCAGTTTCTTCGGCTTCACTGATTTAAAGTATTCGTCTGACGCCAGGTTGATGACAACCTGATCCCCTTGTGCTTTCAGGGCTTCATTGAGCTTTTCAGTGATCGTATCGCCCCAGAATTGGTAGAGATCTTTCCCTTTCGCGTTTTCAAGGCGAATCCCCATTTCCAGACGATAGGGTTGCATCAAATCCAGCGGGCGCAAGACGCCATACAAACCGGAGAGCATGCGCAAATGTTGTTGGGCGAAGTCAAAATCCGCATCGCTGAAGGTTTCTGCGCGCAGTCCGGTGTAGACATCCCCTTTGAACGCAAGAATAGCCTGACGCGCATTGTCGGGGGAGAAGTTGGGTTGCCAGTCGTGAAAGCGGGTGGCGTTGAGGTCGGCCAGCTTGTCGCTTATTCCCATCAGTTTACCCAATCTGCGGGGCAGAGAGTTTACGCGCCTCGTGGATAAGCTGCTGGGAGTGATCCAGCAGCTCGGGCAGGGTATGACGCGTAGTCGCCAGCGGGCTCTGGTAATCGAGCGTTTTTGCAGGTGAAATGAGAATCAGCATATCCAGTCCTTGCGGGAAATTTACTGCGACTTTAGCAAAAAAAACGACAGAATTGATCGATGGCTGCGATTACCTTGTGTCATTCCGATCGCCTGTCGTGGTCTTCCCAGCTCCCTGGCGCCAACTGTTGGCCGATATCAGGATAACGAAGCGGATCAAAGACGGGCCGTACGCCGAGTTTGCGCTGACGCAGGTAATCTCCCGCCAGGGTATACACCACCGGAGAGAGTAACAGTATTGCGGTCAGGTTGGTGATCGCCATGCAGGCCATAATAATGTCGGCCAGTTGCCATACAACCGGCAGGCTCAGCAGCGTTCCCAGAACAACCATACAGACGGTGGTTATACGCAATATCCAGACATTTCGGCCGTTGTCCAACTGAAGAAAAATCAGGTTGTTTTCGGCGTAAATATAGTTGGCGGACGATCGAGCTGAAGGCAAACAGCACCACAATCAACGCGACGAATCCTGCTCCCCATTCTCCGGTCAATGAGGTCATGGCCCGCTGAACAAGCTGAATACCTTCGGTCGGCATATAGGCGGTGCCGGTGGTCGGCCAGTAAAATGATCATGGCGCTGGCCGTACAAATAATCACTGTGTCGGTAAACACACCGATCATTTGCACAATGCCCTGCGCGGCAGGATGGGGAGGCCATGATGCTGCCGCCGCTGCGGCGTTAGGCGTGGGACCCCATACCGGCTTCATTCGAGAACATGCCCCGCTGAAATCCACTGGTAATGGCCTGGCTGAGCGTATAGCCAGCAACACCTGCCGTTGCTTCCTGCCAGCCGAAGGCACTCTTCACGATAGCGGCAATGATGCCGGGGAGTTGGTCTATATGCCAGACACAGATCGCCACACTGGCAGTAAGCCACAGCAAGGCCATCACGGGGACAAACCACTGCATGAGCCGTGCGACGCCTTTGATTCCGCGAATGATTACCAGCAATGCCAGAGACGCCAGGAGCAGACCGGAATAAAGGGGAGGTATGTCAAAGGCAAAATTCAGTGCCCGCGCGACGGAGTTCGCCTGGACGCTGTTAAAAATAATACCGTAAGCAATAAGTAAGAAGACGGCAAAGAGAACGCCATCCAGCGCATGCCGAGTCCTCGTGCCATATACCAGGCCGGACCGCCGCGAAACTGGCCTTTGCTGTCGTGTTCTTTATAGAGTTGGGCGAGCGAGCACTCAGCAAAGGATGTCGCCATACCTATTAGCGCTGAAACCCACATCCAGAATACCGCGCCGGGGCCGCCTGCGGAGATCGCGACGGCGACGCCCGCTAAATTGCCGCTGCCAATACGGGCGGCAAGGCTGGTGCACAGTGCCTGAAATGACGTTAAACCGCCGGGTTGTGGGGTAAGGCTATTTTCAGGACTTTTGCCAAACTGGCGAATATAGCGAAATTGAACGAATCCGGTACGGTAAGTGAACCAACATCCTGCGCCAAAGAGCAGGTAGATCATTACCGATCCCCAAAGTACGTCATTAATAAATGATAAAAAATCAGGCATTAACATCCCTCTTGTTGATGCCGGTACGCTTCGATTTCCCTGTGTAAGCGTTACCAATTTGTATGCAGTATATACCCTACAATGCGATTAATAACAGGATCCTATGATACACAAGACGGTGGTCAGTAATGCCGTGCAGGGTCAATGTCGCGTTAAAAACCGCATCGGGCGGATAACCGTATTGTCTTCGGTTGCGATGTCAGTGCGTCGTGTTATCATCAGGGCAGACCGGTTACATCCCCCTAACAAGCTGTTTAAAGAGAAACACTATCATGACGGACAAATTGACCTCCCTTCGTCAGTTCACTACCGTGGTGGCTGACACCGGAGACATCGCGGCAATGAAGCTGTACCAGCCGCAGGATGCCACAACTAACCCTTCTCTCATTCTGAATGCAGCGCAGATCCCGGAATACCGTAAGCTGATTGATGACGCCGTTGCCTGGGCTAAGCAGCAGAGTAACGACCGCGCACAGCAAGTGGTTGATGCCACTGACAAGCTGGCGGTGAACATTGGTCTGGAGATCCTGAAGCTGGTCCCTGGCCGTATCTCTACCGAAGTTGACGCGCGTCTGTCTTACGACACCGAAGCGTCTATCGCGAAAGCGAAGCGTCTGATCAAACTCTATAACGATGCGGGCATCAGCAACGATCGTATTCTGATCAAACTGGCTTCCACCTGGCAGGGCATTCGTGCTGCGGAACAGCTGGAAAAAGAAGGCATCAACTGTAACCTGACGCTGCTGTTCTCCTTCGCGCAGGCTCGTGCATGTGCAGAAGCTGGCGTGTATCTGATTTCTCCGTTCGTAGGCCGTATTCTTGACTGGTATAAAACCAATACCGACAAAAAAGAGTACGCACCGGCTGAAGATCCGGGTGTCGTTTCTGTGACGGAAATCTACGAGTACTACAAACAGCACGGCTACGAAACAGTGGTGATGGGCGCAAGCTTCCGCAACATGGGTGAGATTCTGGAGCTGGCGGGTTGCGATCGTCTGACTATCGCGCCTGCATTGCTGAAAGAGCTGGCTGAAAGCGAAGGCGCTGTTGAGCGTAAACTGTCCTTCTCTGGCGAAGTGAAAGCGCGTCCGGAACGCATCACTGAGGCTGAATTCCTGTGGCAGCACAACCAGGATCCGATGGCTGTAGACAAACTGGCGGACGGTATCCGTAAGTTTGCTGTAGACCAGGGTAAACTGGAAAAAATGATCGGCGATCTGCTGTAATCATTTTTAGCGTGGCCCTGATACGGGTCACGCTAACCCCTCTGAAACCTGTCTGTCCGTCCCTTCGCAGTGTATCATTCTGTTTAACGAGACTGTTTAAACGGAATAATCATGAACACCTTACGTATTGGCTTAGTTTCCATCTCAGACCGCGCCTCCAGCGGTGTTTATCAGGACAAAGGTATCCCGGCTCTGGAAGAGTGGCTGGCCGCCGCCCTGACCACGCCTTTTGAAGTGCAAACCCGACTGATACCGGATGAACAGGCGATTATTGAACAAACGCTGTGTGAACTGGTCGACGAGATGAGTTGTCACCTGGTGCTGACGACAGGCGGAACCGGGCCTGCGCGCCGCGACGTTACGCCGGATGCGACGCTGGCCGTCGCTGACCGGGAAATGCCCGGCTTTGGCGAACAGATGCGCCAGATCAGTCTGCACTTTGTGCCAACGGCAATTCTCTCTCGCCAGGTGGGCGTTATTCGCAAACAGGCGCTGATCCTTAATTTGCCAGGACAACCTAAATCCATCAAAGAAACGCTGGAAGGGGTGAAAGATGCGGACGGCAAAGCGCTGGTGGCGGGGATTTTTGCCAGTGTACCGTATTGTATACAGCTGCTGGATGGCCCGTATGTGGAAACAGCACCCGACGTGGTAGCATCATTCCGCCCGAAAAGCGCTATCCGCGATACAAACGCCTGAAGTTAACCGTTTCGTGACATAAGCGGTGAAGTGAGTGGAGTATTGAATTGTTTACGATATAGTAATTTTTAATTTACATATCGCTTAACCCAATCAATAACTCCACTTTACTCATGGTTTGCTATGTCACAACACACACGACCTCTGAATCGTCAGGATTATAAAACCCTTACGCTGGCCGCTCTCGGTGGTGCGCTTGAGTTTTATGACTTCATTATTTTTGTCTTCTTCGCGGCTGTCGTTGGCGAACTGTTTTTCCCTGCTGATATCCCAGAATGGCTCCGTCAGGTGCAGACCTTTGGCATCTTTGCGGCCGGTTATCTGGCGCGTCCACTGGGAGGCATCATCATGGCGCACTTTGGCGACCTGGTGGGGCGTAAGAAAATGTTCACCCTGAGCATTTTGTTGATGGCCGTGCCGACGCTGGCGATAGGTCTGTTACCTACCTTTTCCTCCCTGGGATTCAGTGCCCCCCCCACCCCCCCCCCCCCGCCGTTGCTGCTGTTACTGATGCGCATTTTGCAGGGAGCGGCCATTGGCGGTGAAGTCCCAGGCGCGTGGGTGTTTGTGGCGGAGCATGTTCCTGAACGTCGGATAGGGATCGCCTGCGGGACGCTGACCGCGGGATTAACGGTGGGGATCCTGCTCGGCTCTGTCGTTGCCACGCTGATTAACACCAGCATGACTCAACAGGCAGTACACGATTATGGCTGGCGTATCCCCTTCCTGCTCGGGGGTGTTTTCGGCCTTGTGGCGATGTATTTACGCCGTTGGTTGCAGGAAACGCCCATCTTCCTCGAGATGCAGCAGCGTAAAGCGTTGGCGCAGGAACTTCCGGTAAAATCTGTTGTGGTTAATCACCGAAAAGCGGTGGTTGTCTCAATGATGCTGACCTGGCTTTTGTCGGCAGGTATTGTGGTGGTGATTTTGATGTCGCCAGTCTGGCTGCAAAAACAATACGGTTTTGCGCCAGCGCTGACCCTACAGGCAAACAGCATCGCAACCATCATGCTGTGTGTGGGATGTTTGCTGGCTGGACTGGCCGCCGATCGTTTTGGTGCCAGTAAGACTTTCATTGTGGGGAGCCTGCTGCTGGCCTGCTCAAGCTGGTTCTTTTATCACTTATCAGGCGCGCATCCGGAGCAGTTATTCTTCCTCTACGGCGTTGTCGGGCTGTGTGTCGGTGTGGTGGGGGCAGTGCCCTATGTCATGGTCAGAGCCTTTCCGGCGGAGGTTCGCTTCACCGGCATTTCATTTTCTTACAATGTCTCGTATGCGATTTTTGGGGGACTGACGCCGATTTTCGTTACCGTGCTGATGGGCGTTTCGCCGATGGCGCCTGCCTGGTATGTGCTGGCGTTATCGCTGATAGGGTTGGGATTAGGATTGTGGCTGCGTCAGGATATTTATTACCGCGACATCCATGATGAGGCAAAACTGCAGAAAGAGTAAAAAATATCCCCCCGGTCGGGGGGATATTAAAAAATTAGTGCGCTTCGCCGATAGGCAGAATGGTGCGTCCAAACTGCTCGTTCAGCACTTCGCCCATGGCCAGATAGATGGCGCTGGAGCCGCAAACTAAGCCCACCCAGCCTGCAAAGTGGATCACCGCCGCATTACCGCCGATGTTGCCGACAGCCAGCAGAGCAAACAGCACTGTCAGACTCAGGAAGACAAACTGCAGTGCACGGTTAGCCTTCAGCGTACCGATGAACATGAACAGCGTGAACACGCCCCACAGTCCCAAATACACGCCCAGGAACTGCGTATTGGGTGCATCTGTCAGACCCATTTTCGGCATTAACAGGATCGCGACCAGCGTCAGCCAGAAGGAGCCGTAAGAGGTGAATGCGGTTAAGCCGAAGGTGTTGCCTTTCTTGTATTCCAGCAGGCCGGCAAAGATCTGCGCGATACCGCCGTAGAAAATCCCCATCGCGAGAATAATACCGTCAAGAGCAAATAAACCCACGTTATGCAGGTTAAGCAGAATGGTGGTCATGCCGAAACCCATCAGGCCCAGCGGCGCCGGATTAGCCAACTTAGTGTTGCCCATAATTCCTCAAAATCATCATTGATTGAATGGTGAAATAGTTTCCCCGAAAAAGCAGTATGAGTTCGGGGCGCGGCATAATAATCACGGGGAAGAGGGCTGTCTATGATCTACCAGGGGTAAAATGAAGTATTTTTCCCCTGGTGAGCGTATTACTTTTGAGTGACGCTGATCACACGGCGCAGACAGGCAATTTGCAGTACTGCCGGAATGGTGACGCGATAGGCGCTGCCGCTCACGGCTTTTACGCCGTTTAATGCCGCGCCTACTGGCCCTCCAAGGCCCACGCCGCGTAGCAACCCGTGACCGAGTACATTCATGGCTGCATGCGTGCGCAGGATTTGGCTTAGTTGGCTGGAGAGCAGGTGAGAGACGCCTTTCGCCAGCTGGCTATCTTTCATTAACAGCGGCAACAGCTCTTCCAGTTCGCTCACTCTGGCATCAACAGCCTGCAGAAATTCTTGCTTATGTCCGGCGTCCATCTTTTGCCAGGTATTGCGTAAAAAGTTCTCCAGTAGCTGCTGCTCAATATCAAAAGTGGACATCTCTTTATCCGCTTTGAGCTTTAGCCTTTTAGAGACATCCAGCAATATTGCGCGATACAGCTTCCCGTGACCCCGCACTTTATTGGCAATGCTGTCGCCGCCATAATGCTGAAGCTCACCCGCAATCAGCTTCCAGTTACGGCGATGCTGCTCGGGATGCCCTTCCATGGCTTTGAACAGTTCGTTATGGCTGAGGACGCCCGACAGGCGAGCTTTGCCTTTTTCGTTATGGGTAAGCAGGCGGGCAAAGTTGGCTAACTGTTCCTCGCTGCAATGCTGCAAAAAATCCAGGTCCTCGTCATTCAGATAGGTGACATTCATGGTTGTTCAACTTCTACAATGGGTGAAATAAAGGAATCAGGTCAGTCATCGCCAATGATTTTGAGCGTAGCCATATCGGAAGAATTCACCGTGTGGCCTGAGAAGGTGATTTTTGCGACGCAGCGTTTATTGTCGTTATCGCTGTTGATATTGATCCAACCGGTGGTTTGCCCCTCTTTAATGCTGGAAGGAATATTCAGACTCTGGCTGGCGCTGTGCAGCGTTTTGAAATAGACAGAGGCGCCGCTCAGTTGTACATCACCGTGATCCGCCGTTAATTGAATACGTTTCACCATGCGGCAAACCGGCAGTTTAAGCGCGAGATCGTTGGTTTCATTTCGGGGCATGGCGATGACGCCCAGAACTTTATGGTCGTTAGCATGGGCTGTACTGGCCAGCAGTAGCCCCATAAGTAAGCTGGCGGAAATCGATAGGGTCGTTCTCATGGCATTTCTCTCTGGCGTGTTCAGGGGGATCCCTGTCTGTATAGTAACGCCGTCAGCTTAACGATTCAGTTGTGTAATCTTTTCTTTTTATTACAATTTTTTCGTAAATGGGTATGTTTTTATTATCTATTTTGTGAATGATTTAGACGAGGGAAACAGACTCTCCGGGCCGGAGAACGGTCGTCTTATTGTGCTTTTCTCGCGCTTATTTTTTCTTCGCTGCAAAAAAAATTTTCACGCCCCCCTTGATGACGTGGGTTACGACCCCATCTTGTAGTCAACCGCAGTGAGTGAGTCTGAAAAAAAACGATTCAGGGTAGTTGAAACCGCACGTTTCGCCCTTATTACAGATTCACAACCACATGATGACCGAATTTTTAGTGGAGACGTTTAGATGGGTAAAATTATTGGTATCGACCTGGGTACTACCAACTCTTGTGTAGCGATTATGGATGGCACTACTGCACGTGTGCTGGAGAATGCCGAGGGCGATCGCACCACGCCTTCTATCATTGCTTATACCCAGGATGGTGAAACTCTGGTTGGTCAGCCGGCTAAACGTCAGGCAGTGACAAACCCGCAAAACACCCTGTTTGCGATTAAACGCCTGATTGGTCGCCGCTTCCAGGACGAAGAAGTACAGCGTGATGAAGCCATCATGCCGTACAAAATCATCGGTGCTGACAACGGTGATGCATGGATTGACGTAAAAGGTCAAAAAATGGCACCGCCGCAGATCTCTGCTGAAGTGCTGAAGAAAATGAAGAAAACGGCTGAAGATTACCTGGGCGAACCGGTAACTGAAGCGGTTATCACCGTACCTGCTTACTTCAACGATGCTCAGCGTCAGGCAACTAAAGATGCCGGTCGTATCGCAGGTCTGGAAGTCAAACGTATCATCAACGAACCAACCGCAGCTGCTCTGGCATACGGTCTGGATAAAGAAGTCGGCAACCGTACTATCGCGGTATATGACCTCGGTGGCGGTACTTTCGATATCTCTATTATCGAAATCGACGAAGTTGACGGCGAAAAAACCTTCGAAGTACTGGCAACCAACGGTGATACCCACCTGGGTGGTGAAGATTTCGACAGCCGTATGATCAACTACCTGGTTGACGAGTTTAAGAAAGATCAGGGCATTGACCTGCGCAACGATCCGCTGGCAATGCAGCGCCTGAAAGAAGCCGCAGAAAAAGCGAAAATCGAACTGTCTTCTGCGCAGCAGACCGACGTGAACCTGCCGTACATCACTGCAGACGCGACCGGTCCGAAACATATGAACATCAAAGTGACCCGTGCGAAACTGGAAAGCCTGGTAGAAGACCTGGTGAACCGTTCCATCGAGCCGCTGAAAGTTGCTCTGCAGGATGCTGGTCTGTCTGTTTCTGACGTTCAGGATGTTATCCTGGTCGGCGGTCAGACTCGTATGCCGATGGTGCAGAAGAAAGTTGCTGAGTTCTTCGGTAAAGAACCGCGTAAAGACGTTAACCCGGACGAAGCTGTTGCAATCGGTGCAGCTGTTCAGGGTGGTGTACTGACTGGTGATGTGAAAGACGTACTGCTGCTGGACGTTACCCCGCTGTCTCTGGGTATCGAAACTATGGGCGGCGTGATGACGGCGCTGATCAGCAAAAACACCACCATCCCGACCAAGCACAGCCAGGTGTTCTCTACCGCTGAAGACAACCAGTCTGCGGTAACCATCCACGTGCTGCAGGGTGAACGTAAACGTGCCGCAGATAACAAAGATCTGGGTCAGTTTAACCTGGATGGCATCAGCCCAGCACCGCGCGGTATGCCGCAGATCGAAGTGACCTTCGATATTGATGCCGATGGTATCCTGCACGTTTCCGCGAAAGACAAAAACAGCGGTAAAGAGCAGAAGATCACCATCAAAGCGTCTTCTGGTCTGAACGAAGAAGAAATTCAGAAAATGGTTCGCGAAGCAGAAGCGAACGCAGAATCTGACCGTAAGTTTGAAGAGCTGGTTCAGACCCGCAACCAGGGCGACCATCTGCTGCACAGCACTCGCAAGCAGGTTGAAGAAGCAGGCGATAAACTGCCAGCTGACGACAAAACGGCTATCGAATCTGCTCTGACTGCGCTGGAAACGTCTTTGAAAGGCGAAGATAAAGCAGACATCGAAGCGAAAATGCAGGCGCTGGCGCAGGTTTCCCAGAAGCTGATGGAAATCGCTCAGCAGCAGCATGCACAGCAGCAGGCTGGTTCAGCTGATGCTTCTGCAAACAACGCGAAAGATGACGATGTTGTCGACGCTGAGTTTGAAGAAGTGAAAGACAAAAAATAATCGCCCTTTGAACGGGTAAAATACTGGCACGGGCGAAGAGGTTTCCTCTCCGCCCGTGCACGCATGTTAGGGGCAGATAAAAAGAGATGGCTAAGCAAGACTATTACGAGATTTTAGGCGTTTCCAAAACAGCGGAAGAGCGTGAAATCAAAAAGGCCTACAAGCGCCTGGCCATGAAATTTCACCCGGACCGTAACCAGGGTGATAAAGAGGCCGAAGCCAAATTCAAAGAGATCAAAGAAGCCTACGAGATCCTGACCGATGCGCAAAAACGCGCGGCGTACGATCAGTACGGCCATGCTGCGTTTGAGCAAGGCGGTATGGGCGGCGGCGGCGGTTTTGGCGGCGGGGCTGACTTCAGCGATATCTTTGGTGACGTGTTTGGCGATATCTTTGGCGGCGGTCGTGGCCGTCAGCGCGCCTCACGTGGTGCTGATTTACGTTACAACATGGATCTCACTCTGGAAGAAGCCGTGCGTGGCGTCACCAAAGAGATCCGTATTCCGACGCTGGAAGAGTGTGATGTTTGCCACGGCAGCGGTGCGAAATCAGGTACCCAGCCGCAGACCTGTCCAACCTGTCATGGTTCTGGTCAGGTGCAAATGCGCCAGGGCTTTTTCGCCGTACAGCAGACCTGTCCGCACTGTCAGGGCCGCGGTACGCTGATCAAAGATCCGTGCAACAAATGCCACGGTCACGGTCGCGTTGAGAAGAGCAAAACACTGTCGGTGAAAATCCCGGCAGGCGTGGATACAGGCGATCGCAT
This sequence comes from Citrobacter enshiensis, assembly GCF_029338175.1. NCBI lineage: Bacteria > Pseudomonadati > Pseudomonadota > Gammaproteobacteria > Enterobacterales > Enterobacteriaceae > Citrobacter > Citrobacter enshiensis. The sequence continues at coordinate 4,091,779 of NZ_CP119862.1, read as the reverse complement.
TCGTCTTTCTGGTGAAGGTGAAGCAGGTGAGCATGGCGCGCCAGCAGGCGATCTGTACGTTCAGGTGCAGGTAAAACAGCACCCAATTTTCGAACGTGAAGGTAACAACCTGTACTGTGAAGTGCCAATCAACTTCGCAATGGCGGCGCTTGGCGGTGAGATTGAAGTCCCAACGCTGGATGGCCGTGTGAAGCTGAAGGTGCCTGGCGAAACGCAGACCGGCAAATTGTTCCGCATGCGCGGTAAAGGCGTGAAGTCCGTTCGCGGTGGCGCACAGGGTGATTTGCTGTGCCGTGTCGTCGTCGAAACGCCGGTAGGCCTGAATGACAAGCAGAAGCAACTGTTGAAAGATCTGCAGGATAGCTTTGGTGGTCCAACGGGCGAGAAAAACAGCCCGCGTTCAAAAAGCTTTTTCGACGGCGTGAAAAAATTCTTTGATGATTTGACCCGCTAGTTGGTTGCATGAGATCGGACAAGGGCCTGGGGTTGAAAAATCTCAGGCCTTTTTTATTAAACGTATTCATATAATTCGGCAAAGCGTAAGACTTCATTTAATCGTAAAAACCGAATTGTTTATCATAAATAATCTAATTTTAACGATCGATCATGCAGGTTAATATAGTAATTACGAAGTATTCACCTGATTGAGAGAATAAAAAGTGAAACATCTACACCGTTTCTTTAGTAGCGATGCCTCTGGGGGCATCATTCTTATCATTGCCGCCGCGCTGGCTATGTTGATGGCGAACCTGGGGTGGACCAGTGGCTGGTATCACGCATTTCTGGAAACGCCGGTACAACTGCGAGTCGGCGCGTTAGAGATCAATAAAAACATGCTGTTGTGGATCAATGATGCACTGATGGCGGTGTTTTTCCTGTTGGTCGGGCTTGAGGTCAAACGTGAACTTATGCAAGGTTCACTGGCCAGTTTGCGTCAGGCGGCTTTCCCGATCATTGCCGCCATTGGGGGGATGGTTGTCCCGGCGCTGCTCTATCTGGCGTTTAACTACGCTGACCCCATTACACGTGAAGGGTGGGCCATTCCAGCGGCAACCGATATCGCTTTTGCTCTGGGCGTGCTGGCGCTGTTGGGGAGCCGTGTCCCTCTGGCGCTGAAAATATTCCTGATGGCGCTGGCGATTATCGACGATCTGGGCGCTATTGTGATTATCGCGCTGTTCTACACCAGCGACCTTTCCGTGGTTTCTTTAGGTGTTGCCGCGTTTGCGATTCTGGTGCTGGCAGCCCTGAATATGTGTGGGGTAAGGCGTACCGGTATCTATATTCTGGTGGGTGTGGTGTTGTGGACAGCGGTACTGAAGTCTGGTGTACACGCAACGCTTGCTGGCGTGATTGTCGGCTTCTTCATTCCACTCAAGGAGAAGCACGGCCGCTCTCCAGCTAAACGTCTGGAGCATGTTTTGCATCCATGGGTGGCGTATCTGATTCTGCCGCTGTTCGCTTTTGCCAATGCCGGTGTTTCGTTGCAGGGCGTGACGATGGACGGACTGACCTCCATGCTCCCGCTGGGGATTATTGCGGGTCTGTTAATCGGTAAACCGCTGGGTATCAGCGTGTTCTGCTGGCTGGCTCTGCGTCTCAGACTGGCGCAATTGCCGGAAGGCACGAACTTCCAGCAGATTATGGCCGTCGGGATCTTGTGCGGTATCGGATTTACCATGTCGATTTTCATCGCCAGCCTGGCATTTGGAAGTGTCGATCCTGAGCTGATTAACTGGGCAAAACTGGGAATTCTGATCGGATCGTTGCTCTCGGCGATTGTGGGTTATAGTTGGCTTCGTGCCCGCTTAAATGCGCCTGTTTAACGGGCGTGGAATGACAAGGGAGCCACATGCGGCTCCCTTTGCGACATTGTTCAGGGAGAGAAATGAGCATGCCTCATATTAATTACAACCATCTTTATTACTTCTGGCATGTCTATAAAGAAGGTTCTGTTGTTGGTGCAGCAGAGGCGTTGTATCTGACCCCACAAACCATTACCGGTCAGATTAAAGCCCTTGAAGAGCGTTTACAGGGAAAATTGTTCAAGCGAAAGGGGCGTGGTCTGGAGCCCAGCGAATTAGGGGAATTGGTTTTTCGCTATGCGGATAAAATGTTCACGCTTAGCCAGGAGATGCTGGATATTGTGAATTACCGCAAAGAGTCAAACCTGCTGTTTGACGTTGGCGTGGCGGATGCGCTTTCCAAACGTCTGGTCAGCAGCGTGCTGGATGCCGCTGTGGCTGAGGGAGAACAGATCCACCTGCGGTGCTTTGAATCTACGCATGAGATGTTACTTGAACAACTGAGCCAGCATAAGCTGGATATGATCATCTCTGACTGCCCGATAGACTCCACGCAGCAGGAAGGACTCTTCTCCGTGAAGATTGGCGAATGCAGCGTTAGCTTTTGGTGTACCCATCCGCTCCCCGAAAAAACGTTTCCTGCATGCCTGGAGGAACGCCGGGTGTTGATTCCCGGACGCCGTTCAATGCTGGGACGTAAATTGCTGAACTGGATTAACTCCCAGGGGTTAAACGTTGAAATTCTGGGAGAGTTCGATGATGCGGCGTTGATGAAGGCATTTGGCGCTACTCACAATGCGATTTTTGTGGCGCCAACGCTCTATGCGAATGATTTTTATGCAGACGATTCGATTGTTGAAATCGGGCGCGTAGAGAATGTCATGGAAGAGTACCATGCCATTTTTGCGGAGAGGATGATTCAGCATCCTGCGGTACAGCGAATCTGTAATACGAATTACAGCGCGCTCTTTGCCCCTGCGAACAAATAAGGCTTGTTTGCCAGACAGACATAAAAAAACCCGCTTGCGCGGGTTTTTTCACAAAGCTTCAACACTCAGGCGATTAAGCCAGTTTGTTGATTTGTGCAGTCAGGTTAGCTTTATGACGTGCAGCTTTGTTTTTGTGGATCAGACCTTTAGCAGCCTGACGGTCCACGATTGGTTGCATTTCGTTAAATGCTTTCAGTGCAGTAGCTTTGTCGCCAGCTTCGATAGCTGCGTATACTTTCTTGATGAAAGTACGCATCATAGAGCGACGGCTTGCGTTGTGCTTACGAGCCTTTTCAGACTGAACGGCGCGCTTCTTAGCTGATTTGATATTAGCCAAGGTCCAACTCCCAAATGTGTTCTATATGGACAATTCAAAGGCCGAGGAATATGCCCTCTTAGCCTTCTTTTGTCAATGGATTTGTGCAAATAAGCGCCGTTAATATTGCAGCACTCGTTGCGTAGTGATGGCGCAGGATTCTACCAGCTTGCGGACTGTGAATACAGCTTTTCCGCGATAAAAATTGAACAGGGCGGCCAGTTTTTTGTATTGATTTGGCCATAACAATGAAAACAAACCTCTTTATGTTTCGCTGCATCAATCGCCGGTTAACCTTGACCGCTGTACAAGGTATACTTTGGCGATTTTCACTGTTTTGAGCCAGACATGAAGCTGATACGCGGCATACATAATCTCAGTCAGGCCCCACATGGGTGTGTGCTGACCATTGGTAATTTCGACGGTGTGCACCGTGGCCATCGCGCGTTGCTGCAAGGCTTGCAGGAAGAAGGGCGCAGGCGTGGTTTACCGGTAATGGTCATGATATTCGAGCCGCAGCCGCTGGAGCTGTTTGCGACTGAAAAGGTGCCTGCGCGTCTGACCCGTCTACGGGAAAAACTACGTTACCTGGCAGAGTGTGGCGTCGAATACGTGCTGTGCGTGCGTTTCGACCGACGGTTTGCCGCGCTCACGGCGCAAATGTTTATCAGCGATCTGCTGGTGAAGCGTCTCGGCGTACAATTTCTTGCCATTGGCGACGATTTCCGCTTTGGCGCTGGTCGCGAAGGCGATTTCTTGTTATTACAGAAAGCGGGCGCTGAATATGGTTTTGACATCACCAGCACCCAGACGTTCTGTGAAGGCGGTGTGCGAATCAGCAGTACTGCTGTGCGCCAGGCGTTGGCAGAAGACAACCTGTCGCTCGCTGAAAGTTTACTGGGACGCCCCTTTACCATCTCCGGGCGCGTTGTCCACGGCGATGAGTTAGGGCGTACCATCGGTTTCCCGACGGCGAATTTACCGCTGCGTCGTCAGGTTTCCCCGGTGAAAGGGGTCTATGCGGTTGAAGTGATGGGCCTTGGCGACAAGCCGTTACCCGGCGTTGCTAACATTGGCACTCGCCCAACGGTGGCGGGCGTGCGTCAACAGCTGGAAGTGCATCTGCTGGACGTTGCAATGGACCTCTACGGTCGCCATATAGATGTAATACTGCGTAAAAAGATACGCAATGAGCAGCGGTTCGCTTCTCTTGATGAGTTGAAAGCGCAGATCGCGCGTGATGAGTTAACGGCCCGCGAATTTTTTGGGCTATCAAACCCGGCGTAAGCCTACGTGAAAAATACGGAAACGAGAATCTGATGAGTGACTATAAATCAACCCTGAATTTGCCGGAAACAGGGTTCCCAATGCGTGGCGATCTCGCCAAACGCGAACCGGGAATGCTGGCGCGTTGGACTGATGATGACCTGTACGGCATCATTCGTGCGGCCAAAAAAGGCAAAAAAACCTTCATTCTGCATGATGGCCCTCCTTATGCGAATGGCAGTATTCATATTGGTCACTCAGTTAACAAGATTCTGAAAGACATTATCGTGAAGTCCAAAGGGCTTACGGGATTTGACTCACCTTATGTTCCGGGCTGGGACTGTCATGGTCTGCCCATCGAACTGAAAGTTGAGCAGGAATACGGTAAACCGGGCGAGAAGTTCACCGCTGCGGAGTTCCGCGCGAAGTGCCGTGAATATGCGGCGACGCAGGTTGACGGTCAGCGTAATGACTTTATCCGCCTGGGCGTGCTGGGTGACTGGTCGCATCCGTATCTGACCATGGACTTCAAAACCGAAGCCAACATCATTCGTGCGCTGGGTAAAATCATCGGTAACGGCCATCTGCACAAAGGCGCGAAGCCGGTGCACTGGTGCGTAGACTGCCGTTCCGCCCTGGCGGAAGCGGAAGTTGAGTATTACGACAAAACCTCTCCATCTATCGATGTGGCTTTCCACGCCGCCTCTCAGGATGCCGTGAAAGCAAAATTCGGCGTCACTGCCGTGAACGGCCCGATTTCACTGGTTATTTGGACCACAACCCCGTGGACGTTGCCTGCTAACCGTGCGATTTCTCTGGCGGCTGATTTCGACTATGCGCTGGTACAGATTGACGATCAGGCGCTGATTCTGGCGAAAGATCTGGTTGAAGGCGTGATGCAGCGTATTGGCGCCGCAAACTACAGCATCCTTGGCACGGTAAAAGGTGCGGAACTGGAACTGTTGCGCTTTACCCATCCGTTTATGGGCTTCGACGTCCCGGCTATCCTTGGCGATCACGTGACGCTGGATGCCGGTACCGGGGCCGTTCATACCGCACCGGGCCACGGCCCTGACGACTATGTGATTGGCCAGAAATACGGTCTGGAAGTCGCTAACCCTGTTGGCCCGGATGGCACATATCTTCCGGGTACTTACCCGACGCTGGATGGCGTTAACGTATTCAAAGCAAACGATATTGTCGTTGCATTGCTGACTGAAAAAGGCGCACTGCTGCACGTAGAAAAAATGCAGCACAGCTATCCGTGCTGCTGGCGTCACAAGTCGCCGATCATCTTCCGCGCGACGCCGCAGTGGTTTGTCAGCATGGATCAGCAAGGCCTGCGCGTGCAGTCGCTAAAAGAGATTAAAGGCGTGCAGTGGATCCCGGACTGGGGTCAGGCACGTATCGAATCTATGGTCGCGAACCGCCCTGACTGGTGTATCTCCCGTCAGCGTACCTGGGGCGTGCCGATGTCTCTGTTTGTGCATAAAGACACCGAAGAGCTGCACCCGCGTGCCATCGAACTGATGGAAGAAGTGGCGAAGCGCGTTGAAGTTGACGGCATTCAGGCCTGGTGGGATCTCGACCCGAAAGAGATTCTGGGCGATGACGCTGACCAGTATGTGAAAGTGCCGGATACGCTGGACGTCTGGTTTGACTCCGGATCCACCCACTCTTCCGTCGTGGATGTGCGTCCTGAGTTTGCGGGTCACGCTGCGGATATGTATCTGGAAGGTTCTGACCAGCATCGCGGTTGGTTCATGTCTTCTCTGATGATTTCCACCGCCATGAAAGGCAAAGCGCCATACCGCCAGGTACTGACCCACGGATTTACCGTGGATGGTCAGGGTCGCAAGATGTCCAAATCCATCGGTAATACCGTTTCTCCTCAGGATGTGATGAACAAACTGGGCGCGGATATCCTGCGTTTGTGGGTGGCATCTACCGATTATACCGGTGAAATGGCCGTTTCTGACGAGATCCTGAAACGTGCTGCCGACAGCTATCGTCGTATCCGTAACACCGCGCGCTTCCTGCTGGCGAACCTGAACGGTTTCGATCCGGTGAAAGACATGGTGAAACCGGAAGAGATGGTCGTGTTGGACAGGTGGGCGGTTGGCTGTGCGCAAGCCGCACAGGAAGACATCCTGAAAGCGTATGAAGCCTACGATTTCCACGAAGTGGTACAGCGCCTGATGCGTTTCTGCTCCGTTGAAATGGGCTCGTTCTACCTCGACATCATCAAAGATCGCCAGTACACCGCGAAAGCAGACAGCGTGGCGCGTCGTAGCTGTCAGACGGCCCTGTACCACATTGCAGAAGCACTGGTACGCTGGATGGCGCCGATCATGTCCTTCACGGCGGACGAAATCTGGGGCTACCTGCCGGGCGATCGCGAGAAATACGTTTTCACCGGTGAATGGTACCAGGGACTGTTTGGTCTGGCTGATGCCGAAGTCATGAACGACGCCTTCTGGGACGAGCTGCTGAAAGTGCGCGGCGAAGTGAACAAAGTCATCGAACAGGCACGTGCGGACAAGAAAGTGGGCGGTTCTCTGGAAGCAGCGGTGACGCTGTATGCCGAGCCAGAACTGGCCGCGAAGCTGACTGCCCTGGGCAACGAATTGCGATTTGTCCTGTTGACCTCTGGCGCAGCCGTCGCGGAGTATGCAAGTGCGCCTGCTGATGCACAGCAAAGCGAACTGCTGAAAGGGCTGAAGGTCGTATTGAGCAAAGCCGAGGGTGATAAGTGCCCGCGTTGCTGGCATTACACGACTGATGTCGGCCAGGTGGCGGAACACGCAGACATCTGCGGACGCTGTGTCAGCAATATCGCCGGTGATGGCGAACAACGTAAGTTTGCCTGATGAGTAAGCCTATCTGTTCAACAGGACTGCGCTGGCTGTGGCTGGTGGTGGTCGTGCTGATTATCGATTTGGGCAGCAAATACCTGATCCTCCAGAATTTTGCTCTGGGGGATACGGTGTCGCTGTTCCCATCGCTTAATCTGCATTATGCGCGTAACTACGGCGCGGCGTTCAGTTTCCTTGCCGATAGTGGTGGCTGGCAGCGTTGGTTCTTCGCCGGTATTGCGATTGGTATCTGCGTTACCCTGATGGTGATGATGTATCGCACAAAGGCTTCGCAAAAGCTGAATAACATTGCTTATGCGTTGATTATTGGCGGCGCGCTGGGCAATTTATTCGATCGTTTGTGGCATGGCTTCGTGGTCGATATGATCGACTTCTACGTCGGTAACTGGCACTTCGCTACGTTTAACCTCGCGGACACCGCAATTTGTGTCGGCGCGGCAATGATTGTGCTGGAAGGCTTTTTGCCTTCGAAAGAGAAAAAAGCCGCATAAAAAATGGCCGGATGGCGCTTATCAGGTGCTGTAGGCCTGATAAGCGTAGCGCCATCAGGCAAACCTGTGCCGGATGGCGGCGTAAACGCCTTATCCGGCCTACAATATATCGCAATCCTTGTAGGCCCGGTAAGCGTAGCGCCACCGGGCAAACAGGCGGCAGCAATTTTAAAGAGCAACCTGCATGTCTAAATCAGTACAGAGTAACAGTGCGGTGCTGGTGCACTTCACCTTAAAGCTCGACGATGGCTCCACCGCAGAGTCGACCCGCAATAACGGCAAACCTGCGCTATTCCGCCTGGGTGATGGCTCTCTGTCTGAAGGACTGGAGCAGCATCTTCTTGGCCTGAAAAATGGCGAAAAAACCACGTTTTCTCTGGAGCCGGATGCCGCTTTTGGCGTACCGAGCCCGGATTTGATTCAGTATTTCTCGCGTCGGGAATTTATGGACGCGGGCGAACCCGAGATCGGGGCAATTATGCTCTTTACCGCAATGGACGGCAGTGAAATGCCTGGCGTGATCCGCGAAATTAATGGCGACTCCATCACCGTTGATTTCAACCATCCGCTGGCAGGGCGTATCGTTCATTTTGATATTGAAGTGCTGGAAGTCGATCCGGCACTGGAGGCGTAAAATGCAGATCCTGTTGGCCAACCCGCGCGGATTTTGCGCGGGTGTAGACCGCGCTATCAGCATTGTTGAAAACGCGCTGGCGATTTACGGCGCGCCAATTTATGTTCGTCACGAAGTGGTGCATAACCGTTATGTGGTGGACACCCTCCGTGAGCGTGGGGCGATTTTTATTGAGCAAATCAGCGAAGTACCGGATGGCGCGATCCTGATTTTCTCTGCCCATGGCGTTTCTCAGGCGGTACGTAATGAGGCGAAAAGCCGCGATCTCACGGTCTTTGACGCGACCTGTCCGCTGGTAACGAAAGTGCATATGGAAGTGGCGCGCGCCAGCCGTCGCGGCGAAGAGTCGATCCTGATTGGCCATGCGGGGCACCCGGAAGTAGAAGGTACGATGGGTCAGTACAGCAACCCGGTAGGGGGGATGTACCTGGTCGAATCGCCAGAGGATGTCTGGACGCTGAATGTCAAAAATGAGGGCAAACTCTCCTTTATGACGCAAACCACGCTTTCCGTGGATGACACCTCAGACGTTATTGATGCGCTGCGTAAGCGATTCCCGAAAATCGTCGGGCCGCGCAAAGACGATATCTGCTATGCGACGACTAACCGTCAGGAAGCGGTGCGTGCGCTGGCTGAACAGGCCGATGTGGTGTTGGTGGTCGGTTCCAGGAACTCCTCAAACTCCAACCGTCTGGCTGAACTGGCGCAGCGAATGGGGAAAGCGGCGTTTCTTATCGACGATGCGACCGATATCCAGGAAACGTGGGTCAAGAATGCGACCTGCGTTGGCGTCACCGCAGGGGCCTCCGCACCGGATATTCTGGTACAAAATGTCATTTCGCGCTTGCAGGAGCTTGGTGGCGGCGAAGCGATTCCGCTGGAAGGTCGTGAAGAGAACATCGTTTTTGAAGTGCCGAAAGAGCTGCGAGTGGATGTTCGTGAAGTAGAGTAAATCTTGCACGTGATGATTATGAGAAGATGCCAGACTCGATGTCTGGCATTTTTTTATGGAGGAAATATGCGCCTACCCATTATTCTCGACACCGATCCAGGTATTGATGATGCCGCGGCGATTGCCGCTGCGCTGTTTGCCCCTCAGCTTGACCTGCAATTGATGACCACGGTCGCCGGTAACGTCTCCGTGGAGAAAACTACCCGTAACGCCCTGCAACTGCTGCATTTCTGGAATGCCGATGTTCCCCTGGCGCAGGGAGCTGCCACGCCATTATTGCGTCCACTGCGCGACGCGGCCTATGTTCATGGTGAATCCGGTATGGAAGGTTATGATTTTGTCGCGCATAACCGACAGCCGCTGGCGAAACCGGCTTTTATCGCTATTCGTGATGCGTTAATGAGTGCGCCTGAACCGGTCACCCTGGTCGCGATTGGCCCGTTAACAAACATCGCGCTGCTGCTGAAGCATTACCCAGAATGCATATTCAATGTTCGCCGTCTGGTGATTATGGGCGGTTCTGCCGGGCGGGGGAACTTCACCCCTAATGCCGAATTTAATATCGCTGTCGACCCGGAAGCTGCCGCCTGTGTATTCCAGAGTGGAATAGAGATTGTGATGTGCGGGCTGGATGTCACGAATCAGGCCATGCTGACGCCGGAGTATCTGGACGCGTTACCCACTCTGAATCGTACCGGAAAGATGCTGCACGCCCTGTTCAGTCACTATCGCAGCGGAACAATGAGCACTGGCGTGCGGATGCACGACCTGTGCGCCATTGCCTGGCTGGTTCGCCCGGATCTGTTTACCGTCAAGCCGTGCTTCGTCGCGGTAGAAACTCAGGGGGAATATACCGCCGGAACAACCGTTGTGGATATTGAGGGACGGATGAACAGACCGGCAAATGCGCAGGTCGCCCTCGATATCGATGCTATTGGTTTCCAGCAGTGGGTTGCAGACGTGCTGGCATTGGCGCCGTAAATCCAAGTCTATATAACGGTATGGTGCGACTTATTCCGATGCATCATGCCTTTTACTGATATCTCACCCTGTTTATCATTAAATTCTAATTATCGACGTTTTTGGCTAGCGGTGCGGCAGCGCGCTGGTTAATCTGAAAACGATTTACGCAAAATTAACAAAAGAGAATAGCTATGCATGATGCACATATCCGCGTTGCCATCGCGGGAGCCGGTGGACGCATGGGACGCCAGTTGATTCAGGCGACACTGAGCATGGAAGGCGTTCAACTGGGCGCAGCGTTGGAGCGGGAAGGTTCCTCATTGCTGGGCAGCGATGCCGGTGAACTGGCGGGCGCCGGAAAGTGCGGTGTTACCGTACAAAGCAGCCTTGATGCCATCAAAGACGATTTTGATGTATTCATTGATTTTACCCGCCCGGAAGGGACGCTGACGCATCTGGCCTTTTGCCGCCAGCACGGCAAAGGCATGGTGATCGGCACGACCGGGTTTGACGAGGCCGGTAAGCAGGCTATTCGCGACGCCGCTCAGGAGGTAGGGATTGTGTTTGCGGCGAACTTTAGCGTGGGCGTCAACGTTATGCTGAAGCTTCTCGAAAAAGCGGCAAAAGTAATGGGCGACTACGCCGACATTGAAATTATTGAAGCGCACCATCGTCATAAAGTGGATGCGCCGTCAGGTACAGCACTGGCGATGGGGGAAGCGATTGCCCATGCGCTGGACAAAGATCTTAAAGACTGCGCCGTCTACAGCCGGGAAGGCTATACCGGTGAGCGTGTGCCGGGCACGATTGGTTTTGCTACCGTGCGTGCGGGGGACATTGTGGGTGAACATACCGCGATGTTTGCCGATATTGGCGAGCGCGTTGAGATCACGCATAAGGCATCCAGTCGCATGACATTTGCTAACGGAGCCGTAAAATCGGCAATTTGGTTAAAATGCAAATCAAATGGTCTTTTTGATATGCGAGATGTGCTTAATTTAAATAATTTATAAGCATAAGTTACCCTTAGTGATGTGGTCATTGTAGTCATAATTTATTGATTACATAGGGCAATATTTTATTGCCCTTTTATTTTATTGCTTTTGTCATGTACTTTTAACCAATTCCTCATAATATCGTGTTTTTATCTTTGTTTTTGTTGGTTTTATGTAAATTTTGACCAAATGGTCTACTTTTTTCATCTTGATAATGTTTTTTCATGCTCTTTCTGCCGCGCAAGCGTTTCCCGACGTGACTTAGCTGATCTTTTTGCCTGTTAAATCACGTGATTTATCCCAGTGACTCAAAATAATAATAAAAATTCCCCTTTCAGGTAGACTTTTGTCCGGTCTGTCTCTAGAATGCCGCCGTTTGCCAGAAATACATGGGTAAGCAAATTTGCATTGATTCATGCAGTCATAATGAATTAATATGCAAATAAAGTGAGTGAATATTCTCTGGAGGGTGTTTTGATTAAGTCAGCGCTATTGGTTCTGGAAGACGGAACCCAGTTTCACGGTCGGGCCATAGGGGCAACAGGTTCGGCGGTTGGGGAAGTCGTTTTCAATACTTCAATGACCGGTTATCAAGAAATCCTCACTGATCCTTCCTATTCTCGCCAAATCGTCACTCTTACTTATCCCCATATCGGTAATGTCGGCACCAATGAAGCCGATGCAGAATCCTCTCAGGTACATGCGCAAGGTCTGATTATTCGCGACCTGCCGCTGATTGCCAGCAACTACCGCAATACCGAAGACCTCTCTTCTTACCTGAAGCGCCATAACATCGTGGCGATTGCCGATATCGATACCCGTAAGCTGACGCGTCTGCTGCGCGAGAAGGGCGCACAGAACGGCTGCATCATCGCGGGTGATAATCTGGATGCGGCACTGGCGCAGGAAAAAGCGAAAGCCTTCCCTGGCCTGAACGGGATGGACCTGGCGAAAGAAGTGACCACAGCGGAAGCCTATAGCTGGACGCAGGGGAGCTGGACGCTTTCAGGCGAACTGCCAGAAGCGAAAAAAGAGGAAGAACTGCCGTTCCATGTGGTGGCGTATGACTACGGCGCTAAACGCAACATTCTGCGTATGCTGGTAGATCGCGGCTGTCGCCTGACAGTGGTGCCAGCGCAGACCTCTGCAGAAGACGTTCTGAAAATGAACCCGGACGGCATTTTCCTCTCTAACGGCCCTGGCGACCCGGCGCCGTGTGACTATGCTATTACCGCGATTCAGAAATTCCTCGAAACCGACATTCCGGTGTTCGGTATCTGCCTCGGCCATCAGCTACTGGCGCTGGCAAGCGGTGCGAAAACCATCAAGATGAAGTTTGGCCACCACGGCGGCAACCATCCGGTCAAAGATATTGATAACAATACCGTGATGATTACTGCCCAGAACCACGGTTTTGCGGTTGATGAGGCGTCGATGCCTGCCAATCTGCGCGTGACGCATAAATCCCTGTTTGACCACACCCTGCAAGGTATCCATCGCACCGACAAACCGGCGTTTAGCTTCCAGGGACACCCGGAAGCCAGCCCAGGCCCGCACGATGCCGCGCCACTGTTCGATCACTTTATCGAACTTATCGAGCAATACCGTAAGACCGCTAAATAATCAGGAGCCGAGAAGACAATGCCAAAACGTACAGATATAAAAAGCATCCTGATCCTTGGCGCTGGTCCGATTGTTATCGGCCAGGCCTGCGAATTTGACTACTCCGGCGCACAGGCCTGTAAAGCCCTGCGTGAAGAGGGTTACCGCGTTATTCTGGTGAACTCTAACCCGGCGACCATCATGACCGACCCGGAAATGGCCGATGCCACCTACATCGAGCCGATTCACTGGGAAGTGGTGCGCAAAATCATCGAGAAAGAGCGTCCGGACGCCGTACTGCCGACCATGGGCGGCCAGACAGCGCTGAACTGCGCGCTGGAACTGGAGCGTCAGGGCGTACTGGAAGAGTTCGGCGTGACCATGATTGGCGCGACAGCTGATGCGATTGATAAAGCGGAAGACCGCCGTCGCTTCGACATTGCGATGAAGAAAATCGGTCTCGACACCGCGCGCTCGGGTATCGCTCACACGATGGAAGAAGCGCTGGCGGTTGCCGCTGACGTCGGCTTCCCTTGCATCATCCGACCTAGCTTCACCATGGGCGGCACCGGCGGCGGTATTGCCTATAACCGCGAAGAGTTCGAAGAAATTTGCGAACGCGGGCTGGATCTTTCCCCCACCAACGAACTGCTGATTGATGAGTCGCTGATTGGCTGGAAAGAGTACGAGATGGAAGTGGTGCGTGATAAAAACGACAACTGCATCATCGTCTGCTCTATCGAAAACTTCGACGCCATGGGCATTCATACCGGTGACTCCATCACCGTAGCGCCAGCGCAGACGCTGACCGATAAAGAATACCAAATCATGCGTAACGCCTCGATGGCGGTACTGCGTGAAATCGGCGTGGAAACCGGCGGTTCTAACGTCCAGTTTGCGGTGAACCCGAAAAACGGTCGCCTGATTGTCATCGAAATGAACCCGCGTGTATCCCGCTCCTCGGCGCTGGCGTCGAAAGCGACCGGCTTCCCGATTGCTAAAGTGGCGGCGAAACTGGCGGTAGGTTACACCCTCGATGAGCTGATGAACGACATTACCGGCGGACGTACTCCGGCCTCGTTCGAGCCTTCCATCGACTACGTTGTGACCAAAATTCCTCGCTTCAACTTCGAGAAATTTGTGGGCGCGAACGACCGTCTGACCACCCAGATGAAATCTGTCGGTGAAGTGATGGCGATTGGCCGCACCCAGCAGGAATCCCTGCAGAAAGCGCTGCGCGGTCTGGAAGTGGGCGCGATGGGCTTTGACCCGAAAGTGAGCCTGGATGACCCGGAAGCGCTGACCAAAATCCGCCGTGAGCTGAAAGACGCGGGCGCTGAGCGTATCTGGTACATCGCTGACGCCTTCCGCGCTGGCCTGTCTGTCGACGGCGTGTTTAACCTGACCAATATCGACCGCTGGTTCCTGGTGCAAATTGAAGAGCTGGTGCGCCTGGAAGAGAAAGTGGCGGAAGTGGGCATTAACGGCCTCGACGCGGACTTCCTGCGCCAGTTGAAGCGCAAAGGTTTTGCCGATGCGCGTCTGGCTAAACTGGCCGGCGTTCGCGAAGCGGAAATCCGCAAGCTGCGCGACCAGTTCAACCTGCACCCGGTTTACAAGCGTGTGGACACCTGCGCCGCAGAATTCGCCACCGACACCGCGTACATGTACTCCACGTATGAAGATGAGTGCGAAGCGAATCCGAATCAGGATCGCGACAAGATCATGGTGCTGGGCGGCGGTCCAAACCGTATCGGCCAGGGGATCGAGTTCGACTACTGCTGCGTACACGCCTCGCTGGCGCTGCGCGAAGACGGTTACGAGACCATCATGGTCAACTGTAACCCGGAAACGGTCTCTACCGACTACGACACCTCTGACCGTCTCTACTTTGAGCCGGTAACTCTGGAGGATGTGCTGGAAATCGTCCGCGTCGAGAAGCCGAAAGGCGTTATCGTACAGTACGGTGGTCAGACGCCGCTGAAACTGGCGCGTGCGCTGGAAGCGGCGGGCGTACCGGTTATCGGTACCAGCCCGGATGCGATTGACCGTGCGGAAGACCGTGAGCGCTTCCAGAAAGCCGTTGACCGTCTGAAGCTGAAACAACCGGCGAACGCCACCGTAACCGCCATTGAGATGGCCGTTGAGAAGGCGAAAGAGATTGGCTACCCGCTGGTAGTGCGCCCGTCCTACGTACTGGGCGGCCGTGCGATGGAAATCGTCTACGATGAAGCCGACCTGCGTCGCTACTTCCAGACGGCAGTCAGCGTTTCTAACGATGCGCCGGTGCTGTTGGACCGCTTCCTGGACGATGCTATTGAAGTGGATGTGGATGCTATCTGCGACGGCGAGATGGTGCTGATTGGCGGCATTATGGAGCACATCGAACAGGCTGGCGTTCACTCCGGTGACTCCGCCTGCTCGCTGCCTGCTTACACTCTGAGCCAGGAAATCCAGGACGTGATGCGCCAGCAGGTGCAGAAACTGGCCTTCGAACTGCAGGTTCGCGGCCTGATGAACGTTCAGTTCGCGGTGAAAGACAACGAAGTCTACCTGATTGAAGTCAACCCGCGCGCGGCGCGTACCGTGCCGTTCGTCTCCAAAGCGACGGGTGTTCCGCTGGCGAAAGTGGCAGCGCGCGTGATGGCCGGTAAGTCACTGACCGAACAGGGTGTTACCAAAGAGATTATCCCGCCGTACTACTCGGTGAAAGAAGTGGTACTGCCGTTCAACAAATTCCCGGGCGTTGACCCGCTGTTAGGGCCAGAAATGCGCTCTACCGGGGAAGTGATGGGCGTGGGGCGCACCTTTGCAGAAGCGTTCGCGAAAGCGCAGCTGGGCAGCAGCTCTACCATGAAGAAATCCGGTCGCGCATTGCTCTCTGTTCGCGAAGGTGACAAAGAGCGTGTGGTGGACCTGGCCGCAAAACTGCTGAAACAGGGCTTCGAACTGGATGCTACCCACGGCACGGCGATTGTGCTGGGAGAAGCCGGTATTAACCCGCGTCTGGTGAACAAAGTGCATGAAGGCCGTCCGCACATTCAGGACCGTATCAAGAATGGCGAATACACCTACATCATCAACACCACCGCAGGTCGCCAGGCGATTGAAGACTCCAAACTGATTCGCCGCAGCGCGCTGCAGTATAAAGTGCATTATGACACCACGCTGAACGGCGGTTTCGCCACGGCGATGGCGTTAAATGCCGATGCCACTGAGAAGGTGACATCGGTGCAGGAAATGCACGCGCAGATTAAAAAATAATCCCGGATGGCGGGTATTCACCTGCCATCCGGTAAAACGGAATATTGTCATTAATCTGAACGGTTCCTGAAAAGGAGCCGTTTTTTTTGGTCGGTAAGTTAATTCCAGGGGATTTATATTTCTTTAATTATACTTACAATGTGACAAGCAAGATTTAGCTCACACTAATTAGCCTCTAACTTGCATATTATCGCTGATATCCACGACTTTAATACGGCTAATGGCATTGTGTTTAATTCGCGCCGACCGAGCCTGAGTAAGAATTTTAATTAGTGAAAATGGTGTGCCTATGTGTGAAGAATATGTTGAAAAACCACTTTATTTGTTAATTGCTGATTGGGTGATGGCGCAAAATCGTTGGGTAAGCGCCAAAGAGATAGCTAAGCATTTTGATATGGACCATTGTAAAGCGATTAATACGGTTTCTTATATTCTCTCTGAGGTTGGGGAAATAGCCTGCGAAACCAAGACAATTCCAAACCAGCTTGAGGGACGGGGATGTCAGTGTCAGCGACTGGTGCGTATCAATAATATTGATGCTTCACTGTATACCCGCCTGGGTATCAGTACGCAGGCGAAAGTGGTGAGTCCGGTGAGCCGATCTTGTATGCCTGGCGTACCGCCCAGGGAACTCAATCGCGAGCAAAAATGGCAAATGATGCTCTCTAAAAGCATGCGTCGTTAATGGCCTGTTTGTCGGATGGCGTCGTGAAACGCCTTATCCGACAAGCACATTCACCTTTCTGATTGCCCGGATAGGCGCTGGCGCCATCCGGCATGATTTACATTTCCGATTTGGGTTTCACTTCCGTTGTGCCTTTCAGTCGCGGCCGGTTTGCTTCAACCTGTGTTAACGGTTGTGTTTCATGTAGCGATGTCCGGCAGCGGACGGCGAGATCCTGATATTCCTGCGTATTGAGCCGCTTCCAGCGCAACTCCTCGTCCGTCACTGGACGCAGAAAGCGCGCTGGCGTGCCCACCAGTAGCTGGCGGGGAGCACCTGTAAATCCTGCTTTCACAAAACTCATCGCCGCGACGATGCTCTCTTCGCCAATGACAGCGCCGTCCATGATGACGCTGTTCATGCCGACCAGCGCGTCCCGGCCGACAATACAACCGTGCAGAATCGCACCGTGTCCAATGTGCCCATTCTCATGCACGATGGTATCGGTGTCGCAATAGCCATGCATAATGCAACCATCCTGGAGATTGGCGCCTGCTTCAAGGATCAGGCGGCCATAGTCGCCGCGCAGCGAAGCGTGTGGGCCGATATAAACGCCAGCCCCAACAATCACATCGCCAATAAGCACGGCGCTGGGATGGACATACGCCTCTGGGTGCACCACCGGAATCAGGCCTTCAAAGGCGTAATAGCTCATGAGTATTCCTTTATGTTTTTTGCCGGATGACGGCATAAATACCTTATCCGGCTTACGAAACAGCACTCTTTGTAGACCGGATAAGCGTTAGCGCCATCGGGCATTAACGCCCTTTCCAAACCGGGTCGCGTTTTTCTGCAAATGCCAGCGGCCCTTCGACGGCATCTTCGGAATGCAGTACGGCAGGGTAATGTTTTAGCGCGCCGCTGCGGATGTGGCGATAGCCTTCTTCAACCGACATTTCGCTGGTGGCGCGATAAATCTCTTTGAGCGCGGCGATGGCCAGCGGTGCACTGTCTACCAGCTGTTGCGCCAGTTCGCGGGCGCTGTCCATCAATGCTGACTGGCTCACGACGCGGTTCACGATCCCCCAGCGTAGTGCTTCTTCCGCATCCATGCGTCGGCCGGTCATCACCATTTCATTAACGATGGCAGGAGGCAGCAGTTTGGGCAGACGCAGAACGCCGCCGCTGTCCGGCACGATCCCCAGTTTGGCTTCCGGCAACGCGAAGCTGGCGTTTTCTGCGCAGACAATAAAGTCAGCCGCCAGCGCCAGCTCAAAGCCACCGCCAAACGCATAGCCGTTAACGGCGGCAATGACCGGTTTGTCGAGGTCAAAGATTTCGGTTAAACCGGCAAATCCGCCAGGACCAAAATCTGCATCTGGCGCTTCACCTTCAGCTGCGGCTTTCAGGTCCCAACCGGCAGAAAAGAATTTTTCGCCGCCGCCGGTAATAATGGCCACGCGCAGTTGAGGATCGTCACGGAACTGGAGAAAAACTTCGCCCATTTCGAAACTGGTTTTGGCGTCGATGGCATTCGCTTTTGGCCTGTCCAGGGTAATTTCCAGAATTGGGCCATTGCGGGTCAGATGTAATGATTCACTCATATTTTCACTCCTTAATTATTGTTATTCCGTTACAGAGGCAGCACAGATCCTGCAAAGCGCTGCATCCATTTCGTCGTGATATTTGTTCTGGGCGGGGTGTTTCCCCACCGTGTGCGTTATTTCAGATTTTTTTTGATTATTTTTCCTGAACAATTGCGAGGCAAATCGGTTCGTATCTCCATAAAAGAGGGAACTTTAAATTTCGCCATATTCATTTCACAAAAACCGAAAAATTCATCTTCGCTTAACGTTTCCCCTTCGTTGAGCACCACAAAAGCTTTAATGGCTTCATCGCGAATAGAATCTTTAATCCCGACGACAACGATGTCCTGAATTTTCGGGTGTGCGGAAATAATATTTTCCAGTTCAACGCAGGAGACGTTTTCCCCTCCGCGCTTGATCATGTTGCAGCGCCGGTCGACAAAGTAGAAAAAGCCTTCTTCGTCTCTGTAGCCGGAATCACCCGTATGCAGCCAGCCCTCTGGCTCCAGCGCTTTTGCGGTCGCATCCGGGCGGTCGTAATACTCTTTGAAAATGGTTTTCCCTGGGATGCCTTTGATACAGATTTCACCGGTCTCACCGGGGGGGAGAGGGCGGTTGTTCTCGTCGCGGATTTCGGCTTCATAACAAAAACCGACGCGTCCGATAGAGGGCCAGCGTCGCTTGTCTCCCGGTCTGTCGCCAATGATCCCGACAATAGTCTCCGTCATTCCGTAGGAGGTCAGCAGTCTGACGCCGAAGCGCGCAATAAAGTCATCTTTTTCCTGTACCGACAAGTTGAGGTAGAACATCACTTCGCGCAGGTGATGCTGCCGGTCTTGTGGCGATTCGGGTTGTACCATCAGCGTCCGGATCATCATCGGGATGCATTCGGTGACGGTGGCGCGGTATTTTCGTACCTGTTCCCAAAACGCGCGGGCGCTGTATTTCTCGATCAATACAAAGGTACAGCCCACCGAGAACGCGGCCATTGCCGCCGTACACTGACAGTCGATATGAAAAGCAGGCATGACCGTCAGGTAGATATCATCCTCGCGCAAGGCACATTGCCAGGAGGAGTAGTAGCCTGCGAAACGTAAATTATAGTGGGTGATGACCACCCCTTTAGGGCGTGACGTGGTGCCAGAGGTGAACAGTATTTCGGCGGTATCGTCCGTACTGAGCGGCGGAGCATAATGAAGCGTGGTAGATTGCTGCGTTCTCAACTGAGTAAAGTTGATAATGCCATCTGCCTTTGGAACGTCCTGCCCGATGAGACAAATGCACGTAAGCGGATTGTCGGCATCCTGCTGAATTTGTTGGTACATCGGATAGAACTGACTGCTGGTGACTAACAGCTGTGCCTGGCTACTTTGCAAAATCCAGGTGCTTTCTTCCCGCAGCAACCGGGCATTAATCGGCACCATGACGGCCCCAATTTTTGCCAGTCCAAACCAGCAGAAGATAAATTCCGGGCAGTTATCCAGATGGAGTGCAACCTTATCGCCTTTTCGAATCCCTAACGAATAGAACAGGTTTGCTGTACGGTTGATTTCCTCATTCAGCGAGGCATAGCTGAATTGCTGTACGATGCCCTCGCTGGACTCGAAAATGAGCGCCATTTTATCATCATAGACGTCCGCAAGGTCGTCCCACATCTGACGTAAGTTTTGTCCGCCAACGATATCCATTGCACCTCTATCCGTTTTTCACCGTGATGGCGCTAACTGGCAAAGCCAGCCAGCGCGACCGCGTTTAGTTCTCAACTTTGGCCAGACCTTTGCCGACCAGCTCTTTAATGTCTGCTTCGCTATAACCGATATTTTTAAGAATGGCGGCGGTATCCATGCCGTGTGTAGGCATGCCTCGCCAGATTTTCCCTGGGTTATTTTTGAATTTCGGCATCACGTTCGGCCCTTTACAGGTGCGACCGTCTATCGTTTGCCACTGCGTGATGGATTCACGGGCAACATATTGCGGGTTGTCTTCCAGCTCCGGGATAGTCAGTACTTTTGCACAAGCGATATTCAACTCGGCAAAACGTTCCTGCACCTCGGCGATGGTGTGCGTTGCCAGCCAGGCATCCAGTTTTTCTTCCACTAGAGGTCCATACGGACATTCGACGCGGTGAATCAGCTGCGTGCCTTCCGGGACTTCTGGCGTCCCCAGGATGTGTGCGAGGCCAATATCTTTAAAGCATTCGTTAATTTGGGTAATGCCGACCAGCTCCATGACGATATAGCCGTCCGCGCATTTATAGAGTCCGCACCCGGCGTAGTAGGGGTCTTTGCCTTTGGTCATTCGCGGGCAAACTTCACCGCCGTTGAAGTGATCCATCATGAAGTACTGCCCCATGCGCAACATGACTTCGTACATGGCGATATCAATACTTTCGCCTTTACCGGTTTCACGCACTTTGTGCAGTGCCGCCAGCGCCGCGGTGGTAGCGGTCATGCCGGAAAAATAGTCCGCCGTGTACGGGAAGGCTGGCATCGGCTGATCGACGTCGCCGTTTTGAATCAGGTAGCCGCTGAAGGCCTGGGCGATGGTGTTGTACGCCGGAAGGTTGGTGTACTCCTCGGTACCGTACTGACCAAAACCAGAAAGATGGGCGATGACCAGCTTCGGGTTATGCTCCCAAAGCACTTCATCGGTGATCCCGCGACGGGCAAATGCCGGACCTTTACTGGCTTCAATGAAGATATCGGTGGTTTCCATGAGTTTAAGAAACGCTTCCCGGCCTTCATCTTTGAAAATGTTCAGGGAAAGAGCGTGCAGATTACGACGTGAAAGTTGTGGATAGTTGGGCTGGACGCGGATCGTATCGGCCCAGGCAACGTTTTCAATCCAGATGACTTCGGCGCCCCACTCGGCAAACATTTGCCCGGCGAACGGTCCAGCGATTTCAATCCCGGAGAAGACAACCCTCAACCCGGTAAGTGGCCCAAAGGTGGGCATCGGTAAATGCTCGGTCATGATATGGCTCCTGCTGCATGTTGCCGGACAGCGACGTAAACGCCTTATCCGGGCAACAAAAACGTAGGCCCGGTAAGCGAAGCGCTACCGGGCATTCCATTTAGCGATATTGTTTCAGTACTGCACGACCCAGCGTCAGGATCTGCATTTCGTCAGAACCGCCGGATACACGGTCAACGCGCAGGTCACGCCAGAAACGCGTGATACGGTGGTTGCCCGCAATCCCCACGCCGCCCAACACCTGCATAGCACTGTCCACAACTTCAAACGCAGCATTGGCGCAGAAGTACTTACACATCGCGGCATCACCGGAGGTGATGGTGCCGTTATCGCTCTTCCATGCTGCTTCAAACAGCATGTTTTTCATGGAGTTTAATTTAATCGCCATGTGAGCGAATTTTTCCTGAATCAGCTGGAAGCGACCGATAGTTTCGCCAAACTGCACGCGCTGATTCGCATAGCGCGCGGCATCTTCAAAGGCGCACATCGCGGTACCGTAGTTGGTTAAGGCCACCAGGAAACGTTCGTGATCGAACTCTTCTTTTACGCGGTTAAAGCCATTACCTTCACGACCGAACATGTCTTTCTCTTCCAGTTCGACGTCGTCAAAGTTGATTTCGCAGCAGCTGTCCATGCGCAGACCGAGCTTCTCAAGTTTGTTAACTTTGATGCCCGCTTTGCTCATATCGACACACCATTCGGTATAAACTGGTTTGTCCGGAGAGGCGGCGTCTCGTGCCATTACCACGACGTAAGGGGTATAGGCGCTACTGGTGATAAAGCACTTACTGCCGTTAAGATAAACCTTACCATTTTTACGTGTATAAGTAGTTTTTAAACTGCCAACATCTGATCCCGCTCCCGGTTCTGTGATGGCGGAGTTCCACATTTGCTTCCCGGTCCCCTGGAAAGCCATGATCTTATCGATCTGTTCTTGGGTTCCTTCACGCAGGAAGGTGTTAAACCCACCTGGAAGCTGGTACAGCACATACGTTGGCGCGCCCAGGCGTCCCAGTTCCATCCAGACCGCCGCGACGGTGACAAAACCGGCTTCCAGTCCGCCGTGTTCTTCTGGGATAAGCAGGCTATCAATGCCCATATCCGCCAGTGCTTTTACAAAACGTTCTGGATAGACGCTGTCGCGATCGCACTCGGCAAAATACGCTTCCCAGTTTTCACTGGCCATCAGTTCACGAATACCAGCGACAAACAGTTCCTGCTCATCATTTAAATTAAAATCCATCTTCCAACCTCTTGATATATTGGGGTTAAAGTTACTTGTCTTTCCAGTGCACTTTGGCGTCTTTAATAAAGGACAGCGTCACCATGATATTGACGAAGAACAACGGACAGCCGCCGGCGATAATGGCGGTTTGAATCGGTTTCAGACCGCCGAGCGCCAGCAGGACAATACCGATAATGCCAACCAGCACTGACCAACCGATGCGAATCAGCAGAGGCGGTTCTTCGCCGTCGCGTACTTCGCGGCAGGTCGACATTGCCAGGGTGTAAGAACAGGCGTTAATCAGTGTTACCGTGGCGATAAAGCAGAGGATGAAGAATCCCCACATCGTGGCGGTACTGAACGGCAGTGCGGCCCAGGTTTCGATGATGGCGCGCGCCACACCGTGTTGTTCGATCAACTGCGGAATGTTGAGAATGTTTTTATCCATCAGCAGCAGGGTGTTGCTACCGAGAACGGTCCACAGGATCCAGGTGGATGCGGTCAGACCCAGCACCATCCCGAAGCACAATTCACGTACGGTACGTCCACGGGAAATGCGGGCGAGGAAGATACTCATCTGGATGGCGTAAATAACCCACCATGCCCAGTAGAAGACCGTCCAGCCTTGCGGGAAGCCGCCTTTGCCGATGGCATCGGTATAAAACAGCATGCGCGGGAGATACATCAGCAACATGCCGACGGAATCAGTGAAGTAGTTCATGATGAAGCTGGCGCCGCTGACAATAAACACCCAGCCCAACATCAGGAAACTCAAATAACTACGCACATCACTGGCGATTTTCACCCCTTTTTGCAGGCCGCAGGCGACGCAAATCGCATTCAGGATGATCCAGCAGGTGATGATGATGGCGTCCAGTTGCAGCGTGTGCGGAATGCCAAACAACCACTGCATACACTCTGTGACCAGCGGTGTCGCCAGCCCCAGACTTGTTCCCATCGCAAAGATCAGTGCCACCAGATAGAAGTTATCGACGATGGTCCCGAATAAGCCTTTTGCGTGTTTCTCACCGACCAGCGGCACCAGCGTTGAGCTGGGGCGAATGACGTCCATTTTGCGAACAAAGAAGAAGTAAGCGAATGCGACGGAGAGGAAGCTGTATGTTGCCCACGGTAACGGTCCCCAGTGGAACAAGCTGTAGGCCAGTCCGAGTTCTTTCGCGCCCACGGAATTCGCCGCAAGGGCAAACGGTGGTGTCGAGATGTAGTAGTAAATCTCAATCGAACCCCAGAATAAGACGGCGGCTGAGGTACAGGAGGCAAACATCATAAAAATCCAGCTGGTGGTGCTGAATTCAGGTGCCTCATCGCCTAATTTCTTTTTGGCATAGGGGCCGAAAACCAGCCAGAACCAACCAAAAAGCATCACAATCATGTACCATTCGAATGCCCAACCCCAGACATTCGTGACGTAACTAAATACGGCGTTAATAACGACATTTGCCGCATCAAGATCGCGAACGGTTAGCCAACATAGTATTCCAACAATTATTAATGGCGGAAAAAAAACCTTTGGTTCAATTCCAGATTTTTTCTTTTCATTTTTCATGAGTTAATTCCAGTGTCAAAACAAAATTTATTTTGTGTTCCCGGATGTTATTTCTTGTTTGTTTTTTGTAATAATTATTTAATGATTTATTAACCTCGGGAACGCGTTGGAAAGTACTTCATAATGGGTATTCAGTCCCCTGTGTACTGTTACCTGTGTCACACTTTTATGCTGGGTGATTTTTGACGATTATTTGTTTGTTTTTGATTTAAAATCAAATGGTTATGTGTGATTTTTTTACTTTCGTAACTCTCTGGCATTCAATATTGGTGATCAACAAAACAATATTGAAAGTTTTGGGTTTTGATGGCTGTTTTCAATATTGGTGAGGGGCTTAACATTATTGAAAGTTGAAAATATCAGTGTGTGACATTTTCAATATTGGTGATTAATGTTTTATTTCCGAATTAGAGAGCGTGGTATCTGTATATTTAACACTGCCGATATGAACGACGTTTCCTTCATGATTTCTGGAGATGCAATGAAGATAATTACTTGCTACAAGTGCGTACCTGATGAACAGGATATTGTGATTAATAATGCTGATGGCTCATTAGATCTCAGCAAAGCAGATGGCAAAATCAGCCAATACGATCTGAATGCGATCGAAGCTGCTTGTCAGTTAAAACAGCAGGTTGGTGAAGCGCAGGTTATTGCGCTGAGCGTGGGCGGCAAAGCGCTGACTAACGCAAAAGGGCGGAAAGATGTGCTCTCCCGTGGTCCTGATGAACTGATCGTGGTGATTGACGACCAGTTTGAACAGGCGTTACCGCAGCATACGGCTGCCGCGCTGGCTGCCGCCGCGCAAAAATCCGGCTTTGATCTGATTGTCTGTGGCGATGGTTCTTCTGACCTTTATGCACAGCAGGTGAGCCTGCTGGTGGGCGAAACGCTGCAGATCCCCGCCATTAATGGCGTCAGCAAGATCCTCTCGCTGGCGGATAACACCCTCACGGTGGAACGTGAGCTGGAAGATGAAATCGAAACCCTGAGCATTCCCCTTCCTGCGGTGGTGGCCGTTTCTACCGACATTAACACTCCGCAGATTCCGTCCATGAAAGCCATTCTTGGCGCGGCCAAAAAACCGGTTCAGGTCTGGTCATCTGCGGATATCGGATTCAATGCGGTTGACGCTTATTCCGCTCAACAGGTTGCTGCGCCGAAACAGCGCGAACGTCAGCGTATCGTCATTGAAGGCGATGGTGAAGAACAGATCGCCGCGTTTGCCGATCATCTGCGCAAAATTATTCGTTAAAAGGGGATGTTATGAGCAAGTTTTCCAGTGTCTGGGTATTCAGCGATACCCCTTCTCGCCTGCCGGAACTGATGGGTGGCGCACAGGCTTTAGGTGAACAGATTAATGCGTTTGTGCTTAACGATACTGATGGCGTAACGGCGTTTCAGTCCGGCGCAAATCACGTCTGGCAACTGAGCGGTAAGCCCGATGACCGCATGATGGAAGATTATGCCGACGTGATGGTGCAAACCATTCGTCAGCAAAGCGAGGCGGGAGTGGTGCTGCTGCCCAATACCCGTCGCGGCAAACTGCTGGCGGCAAAGCTGGCGTTTCGTTTGTCGGCTGCCGTCTCCAATGACGCGAGCGCGGTGGAGCAAAAAGAGGGTCGTGCGGCCGTTAAACATATGGTCTATGGCGGTCTGGCCATTGGTGAAGAGACGATCGCTTCGCCATTTGCTGTTATCACGCTCAGCAGCGGCACGTTTGAGGCCGCGGCTCAGGATGCCTCTCTGAGTGGGACTGCGCAGGTTGTACAGTGGCAGTCACCTGAGATTGCGGTGACCCGCACCGCAACGCTGGCGCGTCAAAGCAACAGCGTTGATCTCGACAAAGCGCGCCTGGTGGTCAGCGTCGGGCGAGGCATCGGCAGCAAAGAGAATATTTCTCTGGCGGTCGCGCTGTGCGAAGCCATTGGCGCGGAGCTGGCCTGCTCCCGTCCGGTGGCGGAAAACGAAAAATGGATGGAGCACGAGCGTTATGTCGGGATCTCCAACCTGATGCTTAAGCCAGACCTGTATCTGGCGGTCGGGATCTCTGGGCAAATTCAGCACATGGTGGGGGCGAACGGCTCACAAACCATTTGCGCCATTAACAAAGATAAAAATGCCCCGATATTCCAATACGCTGATTACGGCATTGTCGGCGACGTTATGAAGATCCTGCCAGCGCTCACGAGCGCGTTAGCACGCTGATCCACCAGGCAGGGCCGGCCCCCGGCCCTGCCATCGACAGGTTAATCTGGAGTTCTTATGTCCGAAGATATCTTTGATGCCATCATCGTGGGAGCAGGGCTGGCCGGTTCGGTTGCGGCGCTGGTGCTCGCCCGTGAAGGGGCACAGGTGTTAGTTATCGAGCGCGGCAATTCTGCAGGTGCGAAGAATGTCACCGGTGGGCGTATTTATGCCCATAGTCTTGAACGCATTCTCCCTGGGTTTGCTGAACAGGCTCCCGTCGAACGTGTAATTACCCACGAAAAACTCGCCTTTATGACGGATAAAGGGGCGATGACGGTGGATTATTTCAACGGTGAAGACGCCGCACCTTCACAAGTTTCTTATTCCGTACTGCGCAGTAAATTTGACGCCTGGCTCATGGAACAGGCGGAAGAAGCGGGCGCGCAGCTGATCACCGGCATCCGCGTCGATAACGTCGTTAAACGCGACGGGAAAGTGGTGGGTGTTGAAGCCGATGGCGATATTCTCGAAGCGAAGGTCGTGATCCTGGCCGATGGGGTGAATTCTCTGTTGGCGGAACAACTGGGCATGGCAAAACGCGTTGAAGCAGAACACGTTGCGGTAGGGGTAAAAGAGCTTATCGAATTACCCAAATCGGTGATTGAAGATCGCTTCCAGTTGCAGGGCAACGAAGGGGCTGCCTGTCTGTTTGCAGGATCGCCAACCGATGGCCTGATGGGCGGCGGTTTCCTCTATACCAATGAAACAACCATTTCTCTGGGGCTGGTGTGCGGCCTTCATCATCTGAAAGACGCCAAAAAATCGGTTCCACAAATGCTGGAAGACTTTAAACAACACCCGGCAGTCGCTCCGCTCATTGCTGGCGGCAAGATGGTCGAATATGCCGCGCACGTCGTTCCTGAAGCCGGAATGAACATGCAGCCTGAGCTGGTAGGGGACGGCGTGTTGATTGCCGGCGATGCCGCCGGAATGTGCATGAACCTGGGCTTTACTATTCGCGGTATGGATCTGGCAGTATCGGCAGGTGAAGCCGCCGCGAAAACGGTACTCTCTGCCATGCGTAGCAACGATTTCAGTAAGCAAGGACTGGCGGAATACCATCAGCATCTGGACAACGGCCCGATGCGTGATATGCGCATGTACCAGCGTTTACCTGCCTTCCTCGACAATCCGCGCATGTTTACGCAATACCCTGAAATGGTTGTCGGCATTGCTCGCGATCTCTTTACCATTGATGGCAGCGCGCCGGTGCCGATGCGTAAAAAAATCCTGCGCCATGCTAAGAAAGTCGGCTTTATCAATTTGATGAAGGACGGCATTAAAGGAGTAACCGCATTATGACTTCTTCCGTCAATGTAGACGTCAAACTGGGCGTTAATAAATTCAATGTGGATGAAGAGAATCCACACATCATTCTGAAAACTGACCCCGATAAACAGGCGCTGGAAGTTCTGATTAAGGCCTGCCCTGCGGGATTGTATAAAAAACAGGATGACGGTAGCGTACGTTTTGATTATGCAGGGTGTCTTGAATGCGGCACCTGCCGGATCCTCGGTTTGGGGACGGCGCTGGAAAAGTGGGAATACCCGCGTGGCACCTTTGGCGTGGAGTTTCGTTACGGCTGAGCCCGATGCCGGGTAGCGCTTACGCGCATCCGGCCGACTAAAATATGCAGTTCTGTTAGCCGGATAAGACGTTTTGCGTCGCCATCCGGCAACGTTGCCGATGAAACAGGAAATAGCCATGCAGCAGCCAAGGAATTTTGACGACCTCAAATTCTCATCCATTCACCGCCGTATCATGCTGTGGGGAAGCGGTGGACCCTTTCTGGATGGGTACGTACTCGTCATTATCGGCGTTGCGCTGGAGCAATTGACCCCGACATTGGGCCTGGACGCAGAATGGATCGGTATGCTCGGCGCCGCGACGCTGGCAGGGCTGTTTGTTGGTACCTCGCTGTTTGGCTATATTTGCGACAAGGTCGGACGCCGCAAAATGTTCCTTATCGATATCGTCGCCATTGGGGCGATATCGGTGGCGACCATGTTTGTCTCTACACCGTTTGAACTGCTGATCATGCGCGTGCTGATTGGGATTGTGATTGGCGCGGATTATCCCATCGCCACCTCGATGATCACCGAATTCTCCAACACCCGCCAGCGGGCGTTCTCCATCGGTTTTATTGCCGCTATGTGGTACGTGGGCGCGACCTGCGCCAACCTGGTCGGCTATTGTTTATACGACGTTGAAGGCGGCTGGCGCTGGATGCTTGGCAGTGCCGCCATTCCGTGTCTTATCATCCTGATTGGCCGTTTTGACCTCCCGGAATCCCCGCGTTGGCTGCTACGCAAAGGACGGGTGGAAGAGTGCCAGAAGATGATGATCAAATTGTTTGGCGAACCCGTCGTTTTTGATGACGAACCGCCTAAGGAAACCCGTTTCCTGCAGTTGTTTAACCGCCGCCATTTTCCGTTTGTGCTTTTCGTTGCGGTCATCTGGACCTGTCAGGTGATCCCGATGTTTGCCATCTACACCTTTGGTCCGCAGATCGTTGGATTGCTCGGCTGGGAGCAGGGCCGGAGTGCGGCATTAGGAAATGTGGTGATCAGCCTCTTCTTTATGCTGGGCTGTGTTCCGGCCATGTTCTGGCTGAACAGTATCGGTCGTCGCCCGTTGCTTATCGGCAGCTTTGCGATGATGACCTTCGCCCTGGCGCTGCTTGGGTTTATCCCCAATTTAGGGATCGGTCTGGTGGTGGTGGCGTTTGCGGTCTATGCGTTTTTCTCCGGTGGGCCGGGTATTTTGCAATGGCTTTACCCCAACGAGCTGTTTCCCACTGACATTCGCGCTTCTGCGGTCGGTGTCATCATGTCGCTCAGCCGTATCGGGACGGTGGTCTCCACCTGGGCGTTACCGATTTTCATCACCCGCTACGGAATTAATAACGTGATGCTGATTGGGGCATTGATTTCGCTGATCGGTCTGGCTGTCTCCGTCATGTTTGCCCCGGAAACGCGTGGCCTGACGCTGTTGCAGGCAGGGAATATGAAAATTCGCGGTAAGCCATAAGCGGCCGGAACCACTCGTTCAGAATTCTCATCCTGACCGCTCAAGAATATTGACTATAAGCCTGGTGAATAACTGACTACACTCTGTGGTAAAAGAGTGTCGCAAAATAACAGGCTAATCATGATTCTTATCATTTACGCGCATCCTTATCCGCACCATTCGCATGCGAATAAGCGGATGCTCGAACAGGCAAGGATGCTGGGCGGTGTAGAAATTCGCTCTCTTTACCAGCTTTATCCCGACTTCAGTATCGATATCGCCGCAGAACAGGAAGCGCTATCCCGCGCTGATCTGATCATCTGGCAACACCCAATGCAGTGGTACGGCGTTCCCCCCTTGCTTAAACTCTGGATGGATAAAGTCCTTTCTCACGGCTGGGCCTACGGGCACGGAGGAACCGCGCTTCGCAATAAACACCTGATGTGGGCCGTCACCACGGGCGGCGGCGAAAGCCACTTCGATATTGGCGCACACCCAGGTTTTGACGTGCTTTCTCAGCCTTTGCAGGCCACTGCAATTTACTGCGGACTGACCTGGCAACCGCCGTTTGCTATGCATTGTACTTTTATTTGTGATGACGAAACGTTGCAGGCGCAGGCGCGTCACTACAAGCAGCGGTTGATGGAATGGCAGGAGGCGCACAATGGATAGCCACACGCTAATACAGGCGTTAATTTATCTGGGCTCTGCGGCGCTGATTGTGCCGATTGCCGTGCGGCTTGGTTTAGGGTCGGTACTGGGGTATCTCATCGCCGGATGCATTATCGGCCCGTGGGGATTACGCCTGGTGACAGACGCCGAATCTATCCTGCATTTTGCTGAGATCGGCGTAGTGCTGATGCTGTTTGTTATCGGTCTTGAGCTGGATCCGCAGCGTTTGTGGAAACTGCGGGCATCGGTGTTTGGCGGCGGCGTTTTGCAGATGGTGGTCTGTGGCGGCCTGATTGGTCTGTTTTGTATGTTCCTCGGTCTGCGCTGGCAGGTCGCAGAACTGATTGGTATGACGCTGGCGCTTTCTTCGACAGCCATCGCCATGCAGGCGATGAACGAACGTAATCTGACGGTTTCTCAAATGGGGCGTAGCGCCTTTGCGGTGCTGCTGTTCCAGGATATCGCGGCGATTCCGCTGGTGGCGATGATTCCATTGCTGGCGGCCAGCGGCGCGTCCACCACCCTGGGGGCGTTCGCACTTTCTGCATTGAAAGTCGCGGGCGCGCTGGTGTTGGTGGTGGTGCTGGGGCGCTATGTCTCGCGCCCGGCACTGCGTTTTGTGGCTCGCACAGGTCTGCGGGAAGTCTTTAGCGCCGTGGCGCTGTTTCTTGTTTTCGGCTTCGGATTGCTGCTGGAAGAGGTGGGGCTCTCAATGGCAATGGGCGCGTTTCTGGCTGGCGTGCTGCTGGCGAGCTCAGAATACCGACATGCGCTGGAAAGCGATATTGAGCCGTTTAAAGGGCTATTACTGGGACTGTTTTTCATTGGCGTCGGCATGTCGATCGATTTTGGCACGCTGATCGATAACCCGCTGCGTATTGTCATTCTGCTGGTGGGTTTCCTGGTCATTAAAATGGGCATGCTGTGGCTGGTAGCCCGACCGTTGCAGGTTCCGAACAAACAACGTCGCTGGTTTGCCGTATTATTAGGGCAGGGGAGTGAATTTGCGTTTGTGGTGTTTGGTGCGGCGCAAATGGCGAATGTGCTGGATCCTGAATGGGCGAAAGCGTTGACGCTGGCGGTTGCTCTCTCTATGGCGGCGACGCCGATTTTGCTGGTTCTTCTGACACGGATGGAAAAATCTGCGGCAGATGAAGAACGTGAAGCGGATGAAATTGACGAAGAACAACCGCGCGTGATCATTGCCGGGTTCGGGCGCTTTGGTCAGATAACCGGTCGTTTGTTGTTGTCGAGTGGGGTGAAAATGGTCGTCCTCGATCACGACCCTGACCATATTGAGACGCTGCGTAAATTTGGTATGAAGGTGTTTTACGGCGATGCGACGCGCATGGATTTGCTGGAATCTGCGGGGGCTGCAAAAGCAGAGGTGTTAATTAACGCCATTGACGATCCGCAAACCAGTCTTGAGCTGACTGAAATGGTGAAGACCCATTTCCCCAGTCTGCAAATTCTTGCCCGCGCCCGCGATGTCGATCACTACATTCGTTTGCGACAGGCCGGGGTGGAGATGCCGGAACGTGAAACCTTCGAAGGCGCGTTAAAGACCGGGCGTCTGGCGCTGGAAAGTTTAGGGCTAGGTCGTTATGAAGCGCGTGAACGCGCGGACTTGTTCCGCCGTTTCAATACGCAAATGGTTGAAGAGATGGCAATGGGGGAAAATGACGCAAATGCCCGCGCGGCCGTCTACAAACGCACCAGTGCAATGCTGAGTGAAATCATCACCGAAGATCGCGAACATTTGTCTTTAATTCAACGCCATGGCTGGCAAGGCACGGATGAAGGTAAACATACGGGCGACGTTGCCGATGAGCCGGAAGTAAAACCGTCAGCATAAGGTAAAAAATGTGATGTTCTGCAAACTTTACTGCTAATTGACTGTTTTTGAACTACTGTAAGGCTGGCACTCCACTTTAAATGAGTGGGGTCGCCAGCAGAACGGAAAATTTTCGTGCTCATCTTCTTTCCGCCAGTCGACGAAAGATTGCGCTTTCCGTATAGTGGCGACAATTTTTTTGCATCCGGGAATTATTCAATGATCAGTCTGATTGCGGCGTTAGCGGTAGATCGCGTTATTGGCATGGAAAACGCCATGCCGTGGAACCTGCCTGCCGATCTCGCCTGGTTTAAACGTAACACGTTAAACAAGCCTGTCATTATGGGACGTCACACTTGGGAATCCATCGGTCGACCGCTGCCAGGGCGTAAGAATATCGTTATCAGCAGCCAGCCAGGTACCGACGATCGTGTGCAGTGGGTGACCTCTGTTGACGACGCGGTGGCCGCGTGTGGTGATGCGCCAGAGATTATGGTGATTGGCGGTGGCCGCGTTTACGAGCAGTTCCTGCCGAAAGCGCAGAAGCTGTATCTGACGCATATTGATGCCGAAGTTGAAGGGGATACGCATTTCCCGGACTACGAGCCTGATGACTGGGAATCGGTATTCAGTGAGTTTCATGACGCCGATGAGCAGAACTCACACAGCTACTGCTTCGAGGTCCTGGAACGCCGGTAAGCGAGAATCAGGCGCATAGTGCCGGATGGCGACGCTGACGCGTCTTATCCGGCCTGTATTTCTGTTGCGCGATTACGACGCCACCGCTTCATGTCCGCCAGGATTTCGGTGGCGGTTTGATGGCTGTACAAAATATTTTTTATCTTCCCAACGCAGGCAGGTTAAGTCACCGCCCCAGCAGCATCCCGTATCCAGCCCGTAAATTCCCTCTGGCGTGCCTCTTCCTTCCAGTGAGGCCCAGTGTCCAAAAGCAATGCTGTACGCTTCGCTAACGGGTCCCGGAATGGCAAACCAGGGCTTCAGCGGCGCCGGTGCGTTTTCCGGTGACTCTTTGCTGTACATATCCAGTTGACCGTTCGGAAAACAGTAGCGCATACGGGTAAACGCGTTGGTGATAAAACGCAGGCGCGCCAGCCCCGTTAACTCTGGTGTCCAGTTGTTTGGCATATCACCGTACATCGAGTCCAGAAAGAAAGGGTAAGAGTCGCTGGATAAGACCGCTTCGACATCGCGTGCGCACTCTTTGGCGGTGTGTAGATCCCACTGCGGTGTGATGCCCGCGTGGGCCATGACCAGTTTCTTCTCTTCATCAACCTGTAATAGCGGCTGACGACGCAACCAATTGAGCAGTTCGTCGGCGTCTGGCGCTTCCAGCAGCGGGGTAAGCCTGTCTTTGGGTTTATTGCGACTGATGCCGGCAAATACGGCCAGCAGATGAAGGTCGTGATTGCCCAGCACTAAGCGAACGCTGTCACCCAGCGACTTAACGTAGCGCAGCACGTCCAGCGAACCGGGACCACGGGCGACCAGATCGCCCGTCAACCATAAGGTGTCATTCCCTGGGGTAAATTCTACTTGTTCTAACAATGCGATCAGTTCGTCGTAGCAACCGTGAACGTCGCCAATGAGGTATGTTGCCATCGCTCTAGTTTTAATGAATGAGTGTAGGAACAGCGAGTCGAAATACGGGGATATCGATCGTAAAGGCAACGCCATTTTCGTCGATCATTTCGTAATGACCCTGCATGGTGCCCAGCGGCGTTTCAATGACGGCACCGCTGGTATACTGATATTCTTCACCAGGCGCGATGTGTGGCTGTACGCCAACCACACCTTCACCCTGTACTTCAGTTTCACGGCCATGACCATTGGTAATCAGCCAGTAGCGACCTAACAGCTGTACTGGCGCTCGCCCCAAATTGCGGATGGTAACGGTGTACGCAAAGACGTAACGTTCATCATCAGGTGCGGACTGTGCCTCAATATAGACGCTTTGTACCTGAATACACACTCGGGGCGAATTGATCATGCTTAACTCTCCTTCGACGGCGGGTTTTCTGACAGATAGTTCGCCATCTTGCAGTATTGCGCGACAGAAATATTTTCTGCCCGCATTGCCGGGTCAACGCCCAGTTCGATCAGCAGCTCAACGCTAAACAAATTACCGAGGCTGTTGCGAATCGTTTTGCGACGCTGGTTAAAGGCTTCGGTAGTAATACGGCTCAGTACGCGGACATCTTTGACCGGATGCGGCATTGTAGTATGCGGTACCAGACGTACAACGGCAGAATCCACTTTAGGCGGCGGCGTGAAGGCCGATGGCGGTACTTCAAGAACCGGGATCACCTGACAGTAATACTGCGCCATGACGGTTAATCGACCATACGCTTTACTGTTTGGTCCTGCAACCAGACGGTTCACAACCTCTTTTTGCAGCATAAAGTGCATGTCAGCAATGGCATCAGTATAGCTAAAGAGATGGAACATCAACGGTGTGGAGATGTTGTAAGGCAAGTTGCCAAACACACGCAGCGGCTGCCCCATTTTTTCGGAAAGCTCGCCAAAATTCATGGTCATGGCATCTTGCTGATAAATCGTCAGCTTCGGCCCCAGGAACGGGTGTGTTTGCAGACGTGCAGCCAGATCGCGGTCGAGTTCGATGACCGTGAGCTGATCCAGGCGTTCGCCTACCGGCTCCGTCAGTGCTGCCAGTCCTGGACCGATTTCGACCATGGCCTGACCCTTCTGCGGGTTGATAGCGGAAACGATACTGTCGATCACAAACTGATCGTTGAGAAAGTTTTGCCCGAAGCGTTTACGGGCTAAGTGGCCCTGATGGACTCTATTATTCATTGAGTATTAACAATCATTTTGATGGCGAGATTAAGCGCCGTAATAAAACTGCCGACATCGGCTTGTCCACGACCCGCGAGTTCAAGCGCGGTACCGTGATCAACAGATGTGCGAATAAAGGGTAGGCCCAACGTGATATTCACGCCGCGCCCAAAGCCCTGGTATTTTAGCACGGGAAGACCCTGATCGTGGTACATTGCCAGAACCGCATCGGCATGATCGAGGTATTTAGGCTGAAATAGCGTATCGGCGGGCAGTGGGCCGCTTAAATGCATACCCTGTGCGCGCAGCGCATCCAGCACCGGAATGATCGTATCTATCTCTTCCGTTCCCATATGACCGCCTTCTCCGGCATGCGGATTCAAACCACACACCAGAATATGCGGATCGGCCAGGCCAAATTTCAGGCGCAGGTCGTGATGCAAAATGCCGATAACTTCCTGCAACAGGGCCGGTGTAATGGCATCGGCAACGGCTCTGAGCGGCAGATGCGTGGTGACCAACGCAACGCGAAGTTCTTCGGTTGCCAGCATCATGACCACTTTCTTTGCCTGTGAGCGCTCTTCTAAAAACTCCGTGTGTCCGGTAAATGGCACGCCAGCGTCATTAATGATGCCTTTGTGAACCGGGCCGGTCACCAGTGCCGCAAATTCGCCCTGCAGACAACCATCGCAGGCGCGAGCCAGCGTATCCACCACATACTGCCCATTTTCGACCGCCAACTGACCCGCAGAGACTGATGCGCGCAGCGCGACAGGCAAGAGGGTCAGCGTGCCAGCTGACTGAGGCCTGGCTGGAGAGTGGGGCGAATAAGGGAGTAGTGTGAGCGGTAAACCGAGCATGGCTGCCCGGTCTGTTAATAGCGTGGCATCCGCACAGACGACGAGTTCTACCGGCCACTCACGCTGTGCTAGCTGGACAACCAGGTCCGGACCAATCCCGGCGGGTTCGCCGGGAGTGATGACAACACGTTGAGTTCTGGTCATTAATTGCTCAGAATTTTAACGTATGCGCTGGCGCGCTGTTCCTGCATCCAGGTTGCAGCTTCTTCCGAGAACTTACGGTTCATCAGCATGCGGTAGGCTCTGTCTTTCTGGGCCGCGTCGGTTTTATCAACGTTACGTGTATCCAGCAGTTCGATCAGATGCCAGCCAAAGGAAGAGTGCACAGGGGCGCTCATCTGGCCTTTGTTCATTCGGGTCAGTGCATCGCGGAAGGCAGGGTCGAAAATGTCAGCCGCAGCCCAGCCCAGATCGCCGCCCTGATTGGCTGAGCCCGGATCCTGAGAAAACTCTTTTGCAGCGGCGGCAAACGTGGTTTTGCCACTCTTGATGTTCGCCGCGATCTCTTCCAGTTTCAGACGCGCCTGCTGATCGGTCATGATCGGCGACGGTTTCAGCAGAATATGACGGGCATGAACTTCAGTCACCGAAATGCTCTGGCTTTGGCCACGCATATCGTTCACTTTCAGAATATGGAAACCGACACCTGAACGAATCGGGCCGACGATATCGCCTTTTTTCGCTGTGCTCAGCGCCTGGGCGAAGATACCTGGCAGTTCCTGAATACGACCCCAACCCATCTGGCCGCCTTTCAGCGCCTGTTGGTCAGCTGAATGGGCAATCGCCAGTTTGCCGAAATCAGCGCCGTTTTGCGCTTGCTCAACAACGGAACGCGCCTGGCTTTCGGCTTCGTTCACCTGGTCTGAGGTTGGGTTTTCCGGCAGCGGAATCAGAATATGGCTCAGGTTCAGCTCAGTGCTGGCGTCGTTTTGTTTACCCACCTGCTGGGCCAGCGCATCCACTTCCTGCGGTAGAATCGTTACACGACGGCGTACTTCGTTGTTACGCACTTCAGAGATGATCATCTCTTTACGGATCTGGCTGCGGTAGGTCGAATAGTTCAAACCGTCGTAAGCCAGACGGCTGCGCATCTGGTCCAATGTCATGTTGTTCTGCTTGGCAATGTTGGTGATGGCTTGATCCAACTGCTCGTCAGAGATTTTGACGCCCATTTTCTGGCCCATCTGCAGCAGAATCTGATCCATGATCAAACGTTCAAGGATCTGATGGCGCAGCGTAGCGTCATCCGGAAGTTGTTGACCCGCCTGACCTGCGTTGAGTTTTACTGACTGCATTAAACCATCGACGTCACTTTCGAGTACTACGCCGTTATTGACGACGGCTGCGACTTTATCGACTACCTGTGGGGCAGCGAAACTGGTATTCGCGATCATGGCGATACCGAGAAGCAGCGTTTTCCAGTTCTTCATACTTTTTCCATTTCAATTAACCGCAATGCGGATTACGTGGTAAATCAATCAGATCACAAAGAGTTCTGGTACGGCAGAATGTTCGAGCGCAGCATCTCTTGCGTGCCGAGGCCATAATTGGAGCTCAGGCCACGCAGCTCGATGTTAAAGCCGATCACGTTGTCATAGACAGACTCTTGTTTGTCACTATCCCAACCGTTCAGCTTACGTTCGTACCCGAAGCGCAGCGCATAACAGCAGGAGTTATACTGTAGACCGAGCATCTGGTCGGCAGCTTTATTCACATTGGTGTCATAGTAGTAGGCGCCAACAATGGACCACCGGTCAGCAATTGGCCAGCTTGCCACCATACCGACCTGATTAATCCCGTCTTTATACTGCGGGGCATTCCAGCGATTATCGCTACTATTTCTGGGCAATGTTGCCTGAATATATTCCGGGCTGGCATACCGGTAGTTCAGTTGCACCAGGCGATTTTCATCCCGACGGTATTCAATGCTGCTGCTGCTGGTAGCCACGCTGTCCAGACGCGTGTCATATTGCAGACCGCTACGTAAACCCCAACGATCGGAAATGCGCCAGTAGGTGTCGCCCGCCCAAACCAGTGAACCTGTTTTGTCATCATTCTCCCATTTTATGTTGTCATCGCCAGTGCGAGACTCCGTGAAATAGTAGATTTGACCCAGAGAAACGTTAAAACGTTCAACGGCAGCGTCATCATATACACGAGATGTGACGCCGGTCGTGACCTGGTTGGCGGAGGAGATACGGTCCAGGCCGCCATAAGTACGGTCGCGGAACAGGCCAGAATAGTCAGATTGCAGCAAAGACGAATCGTAGTTGTAGATACCGCTCTGGTCACGGAACGGGACATATAGGTACTGCGCGCGAGGCTCCAGCGTCTGGGTGTAACCCGGTGCAAAGGTGGCCATGTCGCGTTCAAAAATCATCTTACCGTCGACTTTGAACTGCGGCATCACGCGGTCAGCGGACTCATCCAGTTTTTCTGTGTTTAGCGGATTGTTGTTGTATGAATCCAGATTGGTCTGTTGGTAGTGGGTTGCCATCAACTTGGCTTCCGTATTGATACTGCCCCACTGATTCGACAACGGCAAATTGATGGTCGGTTCGATGTGCAGACGGGTTGCTTCCGGCTGATCGTCTTTGGAGTTAACAAAATGCACCGCCTGACCGTAGACACGCATATCAAAAGGACCGACGTCATTCTGATAGAGGTTAACGTCTAACTGTGGTTCTGCTGAGTAACTGCTGGTGTTCTGATCGCTAAAGACCTGGAACTGCTTGGTCGACACGGTGGCGTCAAAGTTTTCCACCGCGTAGCCAACGCTAAATTTCTGCGTCGCATAGCCGTCAGTACTGGAGCCGTACTTGTTATCGAAGTCATTGAAATATTGTGAGTCGCTGACCTTGGTGTAGTCAACGTTGAAACGCCACACCTGGTCCATGACGCCTGAGTGTTGCCAGTAGAACAACCAGCGGCGCGAGTTGTCATCTTTAGGATTTTCGTCACTATAGACATTATCGGAGTTCAGGTAGTCAAACTCCATCAAACCGGTACCCGCATGGGTGAGGTAGCGGAATTCGTTCTCCCACATAATGCCGCCACGGCGGTGCATGTAGTGTGGCGTGATCGTGGCGTCCATATTGGGCGCGATATTCCAGTAATACGGCAGATAGAACTCAAAATAGTTATTACTGCTGTACTGCGCATTCGGGATCAGGAAGCCTGAGCGGCGTTTGTCGCCAACCGGTAACTGCAAATACGGGCTATAGAAGACCGGAACAGGGCCGACTTTAAAACGGGCATTCCAGATTTCCGCCACCTGCTCTTCGCGGTCGTGGATAACTTCACTGCCCACCACGCTCCAGGTGTCAGCGCCGGGTAAACAGGAGGTAAAGCTACCGTTTTCAAGGATCGTATAGCGGTTTTCGCCACGCTGTTTCATCAGGTCCGCTTTACCGTGCCCCTGACGACCGACCATCTGATAGTCGCCTTCCCAAACGTTAGTATCTTTAGTATTCAGGTTCGACCAGCCTTTCGGCCCCTTCAGGATGACCTGGTTGTCATCATAATGGACGTTACCCAGCGCATCGACAGTACGAACGGGTTCGGGGAGCCCCTGGGCTTCTTTCTGATGGAGTTGCACCTCATCAGCCTGAAGACGGCTATTACCCTGGGCGATATCCACATTGCCGGTAAACACCGCGTCATCAGGGTAGTTCCCTTTGGCGTGATCGGCCGTAATGGTAACGGGTAACTCGTTCGTCTCGCCCTGCACCAGTGGACGGTTATAGCTCGGCACGCCCAGCAAACATTGTGAGGCGAGATCGGCTGCGGCGCCCTGCTGGCTATAAAGGGCGCTGGCAATCATGGTGGCCAGAAGAGTGGGAATACGTTTTTTCATACGTTGTATTTATTGTTCCATCATCGGTAGCGTTGCGCGTGACAAACGGTCAGAGACTAACGTACTCATCTTCACTGCGCTAGTGTTAATCCTGTCCGTTTTATACCCGCCGTCTTCCTGGCTGCATCGTTTTTGGCGGTACGTTATCGCCTTGTTGCAACTCGAAATCCAATGGATATAGCGTCTGTGGTGTTAGGCACGGCATTGAATGACAGGTATGATAATGCAAATTATAGGCTATGTCCCACAATTGACCGTAGCGTTCATTACCGTAAAAGCACCTTATATTGTGGGACATAGCCTCACTGACCGCGTAAAGATTTGGGGAGTCTATGCAGTACTGGGGAAAAATAATTGGTGTCGCCGTGGCTCTAATGATGGGCGGAGGCTTCTGGGGCGTGGTTTTAGGCCTGCTGGTCGGGCATATGTTCGACAAAGCCCGCAGCCGTAAAATGGCGTGGTTTGCGAACCAACGTGAGCGTCAGGCGCTGTTTTTTGCCACGACTTTTGAAGTCATGGGACACTTAACCAAATCGAAGGGGCGCGTCACCGAAGCCGATATTCATATCGCCAGTCAGTTGATGGATCGGATGAATTTGCACGGTGAATCACGTACGGCGGCGCAACATGCCTTCCGCGTCGGAAAATCAGACAATTACCCACTACGTGAAAAAATGCGCCAGTTTCGCAGCGTCTGTTTTGGGCGATTCGATCTGATCCGCATGTTTCTGGAGATTCAAATTCAGGCAGCGTTTGCCGATGGCTCTTTGCATCCGAACGAGCGAGAAGTGCTGTATGTCATCGCCGAAGAGTTAGGGATTTCCCGTACCCAGTTTGACCAGTTTTTGCGCATGATGCAGGGCGGGGCACAGTTTGGCGGCGGATATCAGCAGCAATCTGGCGGCGGATGGCAACAGGCGCAGCGAGGACCGACGCTTGAAGATGCCTGTAATGTGCTCGGGGTAAAACCTGGCGACGATGCGACGACGATCAAACGTGCCTATCGTAAGCTGATGAGCGAGCATCATCCTGACAAACTGGTGGCGAAAGGTCTGCCGCCGGAGATGATGGAGATGGCGAAGCAAAAAGCGCAGGAAATTCAAAAGGCGTATGAACTGATTAAGGAACAAAAGGGGTTCAAATAATCGGTGATGCCGGATAGCGATGCGTGGCACGCTATCCGGCATACAGACCGACATTAAAAATCTGCCGGGGCTTTAAACGTCATGCTGTTGCCGTACGCGGGATGAGTAATGGTCAGCATTTCGGCATGCAGTAATAAGCGTGGAGCCATCGCCAGTGCTTCCGGGGAAGCATAAAACCGGTCGCCTAAAATAGGATGTCCGAGTGCCAGCATATGTACGCGTAGCTGATGAGAACGCCCGGTAATCGGTTTAAGTACGACCCGAGCGGTATTATCCGCCGCGTAATCCACTACCTCATACCCGGTTTGTGCCGCTTTTCCCGTCTCATAACACACTTTTTGTTTTGGCCGATTCGGCCAGTCACAAATCAGGGGTAAATCGACCACCCCCTCGCTGGGCGCGGGATGCCCCCACACACGCGCAACATACTGCTTTTTCGGTTCGCGCTCGCGAAACTGGCGTTTGAGTTCGCGCTCAGCCGCTTTCGTGAGCGCCACTACAATCACGCCGCTGGTCGCCATATCAAGACGATGCACCGACTCTGCCTGCGGGTAGTCGCGTTGGATACGCGTCATCACGCTGTCTTTGTGCTCTTCCTGACGACCCGGCACAGACAACAAGCCGCTCGGCTTGTTGACCACCATAATGTGCTCATCCTGATACAGGATAACAAGCCAGGGATCCTTCGGCGGATTGTAGTTTTCCATTCCCATCTTTAGCTCCGTTATTGATGCGTGACGACAATAAGGCGCAACGCATCCAGGCGCCAGTTCGCCTGATCGAGGCTTTCAAGAATCTGCTGACGATTCGTGTCGATAGCCGTCAGTTCGTCATCACGGATGTTAGGGTTGACTGCGCGCAGCGCTTCCAGACGTGACAACTCTGCGGAGAGTTTTTCATCGGCTTCGCTACGCGCGGCGTCGATCAACGCACGGGCGGATTTTTCTACCTGCGCTTCACCCAATTGTAAAATCGCGTGGACATCCTGCTGAACCGCATTGACCAGCTTACTGCCCGTGTGACGGTTCACGGCGCTTAACTGGCGGTTGAAGGTCTCGAACTCGACCTGTGCCGCCAGATTATTGCC
This sequence comes from Citrobacter enshiensis, assembly GCF_029338175.1. NCBI lineage: Bacteria > Pseudomonadati > Pseudomonadota > Gammaproteobacteria > Enterobacterales > Enterobacteriaceae > Citrobacter > Citrobacter enshiensis. The sequence goes on along the minus strand of NZ_CP119862.1, from coordinate 4,050,084 downwards.
GTTTTTGTCCAGCAACATACGGACCGGCGTTGGCGGCAGGAAGCGGTTAAGTTGCAGCTGTTTCGGCGCCTGGGCTTCCACCACATACACCAGTTCAACCAGCAACGTACCGACCGGCAATGCTTTGTTTTTCAACAGAGAAATCGTACTGCTGCCGGTATCGCCCGACAAAATCAGATCCAGACCGTTACGGATCAGCGGGTGTTCCCAGGTCACAAACTGCGCATCTTCGCGCGACAGCGCCACGTCGCGCTCGAATGTAATGGTACAGCCATCTTCGGGTAAACCCGGGAAGTCCGGCACCAGCATGTGATCGGAGGGCGTCAGAACAATCAGATTTTCACCGCGATCGTCCTGATTAATACCCACGATATCAAACAGGTTCATGGCGAACGCGATCAAGTTGGTATCGTCATCCTGCTCTTCAATACTTTCAGCCAACTGTTGCGCTTTTTCACCGCCATTAGAGTGAATTTCGAGCAGACGGTCACGACCCTGCTCCAGCTGCGCTTTCAGTGCTTCATGCTGTTCGCGGCAGGATTTAATCAGCTCGTCGAAGCCATCGCTGTTTTCAGGCGCGGCCAGGAAGGTGATCAGATCGTTATAAACCGTATCATAGATGGCGCGCCCGGTCGGGCAGGTGTGTTCAAACGCATCCAGGCCTTCGTGATACCAGCGAACCAGTACCGACTGCGCGGTTTTTTCTAAGAACGGAACGTGGATCTGAATATCATGCGCCTGGCCAATACGATCCAGACGACCGATACGCTGTTCCAGCAGGTCCGGGTTAAACGGCAGGTCAAACATCACCAGGTTACTGGCGAACTGGAAGTTACGGCCTTCGGAGCCGATTTCAGAACACAGCAGAACCTGAGCGCCGCTGTCTTCTTCCCCGAACCAGGCGGCAGCGCGGTCGCGCTCAATAATCGACATGCCTTCGTGGAATACGGCGGCGCGAATACCTTCACGCTCACGCAGAACCTGCTCCAGCTGTAATGCGGTGGTGGCTTTCGCACAAATCACCAGCACTTTCTGCGAACGGTGACTGGTCAGGTAGCCCATCAGCCAATCAACGCGGGGATCGAAGTTCCACCATGTGCCCGTATCGCCTTCGAATTCCTGATAAATCTGCTCCGGGTAGAGCATGTCGCGGGCTCTGTCTTCCGCGCTTTTACGTGCGCCCATAATCCCGGAGACTTTAATCGCCGTTTGATACTGCGTTGGCAGCGGGAGTTTAATGGTGTGCAGTTCGCGTTTCGGGAAGCCTTTAACCCCGTTACGGGTGTTACGGAACAGCACGCGGCTGGTGCCGTGGCGGTCCATCAGCATGGAGACCAGTTCCTGACGGGCACTCTGTGCGTCTTCACGATCGCTGTTGGCGGCTTGTAGCAGCGGTTCGATATCCTGCTCGCCAATCAACTCGCCGAGCATATTGAGTTCGTCATTGCTCAGCTTATTGCCTGCCAGCAGCATCGCAACGGCATCCGCAACCGGACGGTAATTTTTCTGCTCTTCGACAAATTGCGTGAAGTCGTGGAAACGGCTCGGGTCCAGCAGACGCAGACGCGCGAAGTGGCTTTCCATCCCCAGTTGTTCCGGCGTTGCGGTGAGCAGCAGGATACCCGGAACGCGTTCCGCCAGTTGTTCGATTGCCGTATATTCACGGCTGGGCGCATCTTCGCTCCACACCAGGTGGTGCGCTTCATCGACAACCAGCAGATCCCATTCTGCGTCGCACAGGTGTTCCAGGCGCTGCTTACTGCGACGGGCGAAGTCCAGCGAGCAGATAACCAGTTGTTCGGTTTCAAATGGGTTATAGGCGTCATGCTGGGCTTCTGCGTAACGTTCATCATCAAACAGCGCGAAACGCAGATTAAAACGACGCAGCATTTCAACCAGCCACTGATGCTGTAATGTTTCAGGCACGATAATCAATACGCGCTCTGCCGCACCGGCCAACAATTGCTGATGCAGGATCATCCCCGCTTCAATGGTTTTTCCCAGACCGACTTCGTCCGCTAACAGCACGCGCGGGGCGTGGCGACGGCCAACGTCATGAGCGATATTGAGCTGATGCGGGATCAGGCTGGTACGCTGACCGCGCAGACCGCTCCACGGCATGCGATACTGTTCGCTCTGAAATTTACGTGCGCGATAGCGCAGCGCAAATCGGTCCATGCGGTCGATTTGACCGGCAAACAGACGATCCTGCGGTTTACTGAAGACCAGTTTACTGTCGAGCAGCACTTCACGTAGCATGACGCCCGCTTCTTCGCTATCAAGACGAGTACCCACGTAGGCAAGCAGACCGTTTTCTTCTTTTACTTCATCGATTTGCAACTGCCAGCCTTCATGGCTCGTAATCGTATCACCGGGATTAAACATCACGCGGGTCACGGGGGAGTCACTACGCGCATACAGACGGTTTTCACCTGTAGCCGGGAAAAGTAAGGTGACGGTTCGCGCATCCATCGCAACAACAGTTCCAAGTCCCAGTTCGCTTTCTGTATCGCTGATCCAGCGTTGACCAAGTGTAAAAGGCATATGTGTTTGGCTCTATATCTTTAATTGCAGGCAATAATCACCCACTGCCAGGCTAAAGTGGCAGCAGTGTTATATGGGTCCAGGAGTGGAAAGGGCGCTATGGTACTGGATGGCGGCGCGTTCGTCACGCGTCAAAATAACCCCAGTTGCCCAGTCAGTAGTGTAGCAAAATTATCATCAATAAAGGGAAGAATTCCTTCCGCCACAGGCTGTAGCTGGCGCGTCAGGTAGTGCTCGTAATCCAACTGTGAGTGTTGATAATCCACAGGTTCGGGGCCGTTTGTGGTCCACACATATTTTATGGTGCCGCGATTCTGGTATTGCGCAGGTCGTCCGCGCGCCAGGTTCTGCTCATCGGCGAGTCGGGCTGCGCGAACGTGCGGGGGGACATTACGTTGATATTCACTTAATGGACGACGCAGACGTTTACGATAGACCAGACGATCGTCGAGCTCTCCGGCCATCAGTTTATCAATGGTTTCCCGCACGTAATCCTGATACGGCTCGTTACGAAAAATACGCAGATACAGTTCCTGTTGGAACTGTTGCGCCAGAGGCGTCCAGTCGGTGCGTACCGTCTCCAGGCCTTTGAACACCATTCGCTGCGCCTCGCCTTCCTGAATCATCCCGGCGTAGCGCTTTTTGCTGCCGGTATCTGCCCCGCGGATGGTGGGCATCAGAAAGCGGCAGAAGTGGGTTTCAAACTCCAGTTCCAGCGCACTGGTCAATTGCTGTTGTTGCAGCGAGTGCGCCCACCACGCATTGACATGCTGCACCAGCGAGCGACCTATTTTCGCCGCGTCCTCTTCCGAGTGGGCGCCCTTCAGCCAGACGAATGTGGAGTCGGTATCGCCATAGATCACGTCATAGCCTTGTTCTTCAATGAGCGCTTTGGTCTGGCGCATGATCGCGTGGCCGCGCATGGTGATCGAGGAAGCGAGTCGGGGATCGAAAAAGCGGCAGGCGGTGGTGCCGAGCACGCCGTAAAACGCGTTCATGATGATCTTCAGCGCCTGCGAAAGCGGTTTATTACCGTGACGCTTTGCCTCGTCGCGCCCGAGCCAGATCTGGGTAACGATCTCCGGCAGACAGTGTTTTTCCCGCGAGAACCAGGCGTCGAGGAATCCTTCGGTACTGTGTGTGGGATCGGGCTGCGCCATGCCTTCCACAAGACCGACAGGATCAATGAGAAAAGTGCGGATGATTGAGGGGTACAGGCTTTTGTAATCCAGTACCAGCACAGAGTCATACAAGCCAGGACGAGAGTCCATCACATAACCGCCGGGGCTGGCTAAAGGCGGCACTTCCCCCAGATTTGGCGCAACATAACCGGCGCGGTGCATACGCGGAAAATAGAGGTGCCCGAAGGCGGCGACCGAGCCGCCGTGACGATCGGCGGGCAGGCCGTTGACCGTCGCGCGTTCCAGTAAAAACGGCATGATTTCCGTTTTGTGAAAAATCCGCGTGACCAGCTCGCAATCTTTCAGGTTATAGGTGGCCAGTGCGGGTTTATCTTCGGCGAAACGACGGTCAATTTCGTCCATGCGATCCCAGGGATTGTCGATGGATTTCCCTTCACCGAGCAGCTCCTGCGAAACGGTCTCCAGAGAAAATGAGGAGAAATTCCAGAACGCGGATTTCAGCGCTTCAATGCCGTCGATAATGAGTCGTCCTTTTGCCTGAGCGAAGAACACCCCGTTTTTAAAGCCGTGCTCGCGCCATTCCAGTTCTGTCTTCTCGCGCCCGAGACACAGAGGAATGCGATAGCGTTCAGCATGTTTTTGCAGGACGCGTAAATCGAACTGCACCACATTCCAGCCAATGAGCACGTCAGGATCATGTTCAGTAAACCAGGCGTTGAGTTTTTCCAGCAACAGAGGGCGGCTTGCCACATATTCGAGCTCAAAATCCAGCCCTCCGGCATCGCCATTCTCCGGACCGAGCATATAAACAGTACGTTGACCGCAGCCTTCCAGACCAATGCAGTAAAGCTCGCCGTGGCGATTGGTTTCTATGTCCAGCGACACCCATTTTAATGGCGGTCGATAGGGCGGATTGGGTTTCAGGCGCGCATTTACGATGGTGCCATGATGGGGGTCGCCATCGACCCACACCGGAGAGGTGATAAACCGCTCCATCAGATAGCGTTCCGGCGGGCGTACATCGGCTTCATAGACCGTGATGCCGTTTTCTTTCAGCCGTTTTTCCAGACGCATGAGCTGTCGATGGGAGCGGCAATACAAACCTGAAACCGGCTGGCGGTGAAAATCACGCAAATTGAGCGGCGCGATACGATAGCCATTTTCAGCGCTTAACAGTGAAGTGGCGCGGGGAATTTGATCGGCGGGGATAAAGGCCACCGACTCCTGCGGCGCGAGCGTGACCTGCAGCGGGCCGTTGTCCGTCGCCAGCCAGAATGAGACTTCCGTTCCCTGCGGGGTATCCCGCCAGTGCCGGGTTAAAATAAAACCTGCCTGCGCCACGCTGTGTACCCATCAAAAAAACCAGGCGTTATTATAGCCTGGTTTAGGTGATTTTGCTGTGGTTTTATACAGGTGTCATTCCAGTGAAACGTGGCGACACCGGGCGGGTTTTTTACTGCCCGTAGTAGGCTTTTGCGCCATGCTTGCGCAGGTAATGCTTGTCCAGCAGTGTCTGTTGCATATCCGGCAGTTGCGGTGCGAGCTGGCGGCAAAAGATCCCCATATAGGCCACTTCTTCCAGCACAATGGCGTTGTGTACGGCGTCTTCTGCCGTTTTTCCCCACGCAAACGGGCCGTGGGAGTGCACCAGCACACCGGGCATTTGTGCTGCATCAATCCCCTGTTTTTCAAAGGTTTCGACGATCACGTTGCCGGTTTCCCACTCGTATTCGCCGTTGATTTCCGCATCGGTCATTTTACGGGTGCAGGGAATGGCGCCATAGAAATAATCGGCGTGGGTCGTTCCCGTGGCCGGGATTGACTGACCCGCCTGCGCCCAGATGGTGGCGTGGCGTGAGTGGGTGTGAACGATTCCGCCGATTGTCGGCAACGCCTGATACAGCAGTCGGTGGGTTGGCGTGTCGGAAGAGGGTTTCTTCGTACCTTCAACGACGTCTCCGGTGGCGATGCTCACGACCACCATATCATCAGCGGTCATCACGCTGTAATCAACGCCGGAGGGTTTAATCACGAATACGCCGTGTTCCCGGTCGACCGCGCTGACGTTCCCCCAGGTGAGGGTGACCAGATTGTGTTTCGGTAGCGCCAGGTTGGCTTCTAACACCTGGCGTTTGAGATCTTCTAACATGTTGGCTCCTGTGTGCCGGATGACGCTTCGCTTATCCGGCCTACAAGAGCGTAGGCCCGGTAAACGCAGTGCCACCGGGCATTCCGATACGACGCTTAGCGTTTAAAGGCGTAATAAACCTCGTTCCAGCGCAGCGCATCCTTAAAGGCAGGCAGGCGGGTATCGTTATCGATCACGCTGATTTCGATGTCGTGCATTTCAGCGAACTGGCGCATGTCGTTCAGATCCAGCGCATGGCTGAAGACGGTGTGGTGCGCGCCACCGGCGAGGATCCAGGCTTCGGATGCGGTCGGCAGGTCGGGTTGCGCTTTCCACAGGGCGTTGGCCACCGGCAGTTTCGGGAGGTCGTGCGGCGTTTTTACCGTGTCGATGCAGTTAACCAACAGACGGTAACGATCGCCCAGATCAATCAGGCTGGCGACGATCGCCGGACCCGTTTGGGTATTGAAGATCAGGCGGGCTGGGTCATCTTTACCGCCTATGCCGAGGTGCTGCACATCGAGGATCGGTTTTTCCTCCACGGCAATAGAAGGGCACACTTCCAGCATATGCGAGCCGAGCACCAGATCGTTGCCTTTCTCGAAGTGATAAGTGTAATCCTCCATAAAAGAGGTGCCGCCCTGCAGACCGGTTGACATCACCTTCATGATGCGAAGCAGGGCGGCGGTTTTCCAGTCGCCTTCGCCAGCAAAGCCGTAGCCTTGCTGCATCAGACGCTGTACGGCGAGACCAGGAAGCTGTTTCAGGCCGTGTAAATCTTCAAACGTGGTGGTGAAGGCATGGAATCCGCCTTGCTCCAGGAAACGCTTCATGCCCAGCTCAATGCGCGCCGCTTCACGCACGTTTTGACGTTTGTCGCCGTGGATCTGGGTGGCTGGAGTCAGGCTGTAGCTGCTTTCGTACTCGTCGATGAGCGCGTTAATGTCACCGTCGCTGATGGCGTTGACCACCTGCACCAGATCGCCCACCGCCCAGGTATTAACGGAGAAGCCAAACTTGATCTGCGCAGCCACTTTATCGCCGTCAGTCACCGCCACTTCGCGCATGTTATCGCCAAAACGGCACACTTTCAGATGACGGGTGTCCTGTTTGGAGACGGCATGGCGCATCCACGAACCAATACGCTCGTGTGCCTGTTTGTCCTGCCAGTGACCGGTGACAACGGCGTGCTGCTGACGCATACGTGCGCCGATAAAACCGAACTCGCGGCCGCCGTGTGCGGTCTGGTTCAGGTTCATAAAGTCCATATCAATGCTGTCCCACGGCAGAGCGGCATTGAACTGGGTGTGGAATTGCAGCAGCGGCTTGTTGAGGATCGTCAGACCGTTGATCCACATTTTGGCCGGGGAGAAGGTGTGCAGCCACACCACCATACCGGCACATTTGTCGTCATAATTGGCGTCGCGGCAGATGGCGGTGATCTCATCCGGGCGCGTACCCAGCGGTTTGAGGACCAGTTTGCACGGCAGTTTGGCTTCGGTATTCAGTGCTTTTACGACGTGCTCGGCATGTTGAGTCACCTGACGCAGGGTTTCAGGACCATACAGATGCTGGCTACCAATCACAAACCACACTTCATAATTATCAAAAATCGTCATTGTCGTGTCCTTAATGAGTCAGGGTTGCCTGAGTTTCCGGGGCTTTTGGCGCCGGGGCGGCAGTCGGGAGATAGTGTTGTTCAGCGCTTATCGCCCACTGCTGGTAGCGACGATAAAGCTGTTCAAAACGTTGGGCCTGTTCCGGGCGAGGTTGCAGTGTGTGCTCGACTGCGCTCGCCATTTTGTCCTGCGCGGCAGGAATGTCGGCGTGTACCCTCGCGGCGACGGCGGCAAAAATCGCTGCGCCGAGTGCGCAACATTGATCGGAGGCAACAATTTGTAATGGGCGATTGAGCACGTCGCAGCACGCCTGCATAACGCTGACGTTTTTACGCGCGATACCGCCGAGCGCCATTACGTTATTGACCGCAATGCCTTGTTCGGTAAAGCATTCCATGATGGCGCGTGCGCCAAAGGCCGTGGAGGCGATCAGGCCGCCAAACAGCGCTGGCGCGTCGGTGGCGAGGTTCAGATCGGTAATCACCCCTTTCAGGCGCTGGTTGGCGTTTGGCGTGCGGCGGCCGTTAAACCAGTCGAGCACCACAGGCAGGTGATCCAGCGACGGATTTTTTGCCCACGCTTCGGTCAGTGCGGGTAACAGCTGTTTCTGACTGGCGTTGATCTGATCTTTCAGCTCAGGATGCTGAGCGGCAAGCTGTTCCAGCGGCCAACTGAGAATGCGACCGAACCAGGCGTAGATATCGCCAAAGGCGGATTGACCGGCTTCCAGGCCGATAAAACCGGGCACCACGCTGCCGTCGACCTGCCCACAAATCCCTTTCACCGCACGCTCGCCGACGCTGGCGTTGTCCGCAATCAGAATGTCGCAGGTGGACGTCCCAATCACTTTCACCAACGTATTTGGCTGTGCGCCAGCGCCAACGGCGCCCATATGGCAGTCAAACGCGCCGCCAGAAATCACCACGCCTTCCGGCAAACCGAGGCGCTGCGCCCACTCGGCGCAGAGCGTTCCAACGGGAATGTCGGCAGTAAACGTTTCGGTAAACATCGGATAAGACAAGTGGCGGTTAAGCAGCGGATCAAGTTCGTCGAAGAAACTGGCGGGGGGGAGTCCTCCCCAGCTTTCATGCCACAGTGATTTGTGTCCGGCGCTGCAGCGGCCGCGGCGAATATCCTGTGGGCGGGTGGTGCCGGAAAGCAGGGCGGGCACCCAGTCGCACAGCTCAATCCATGAAACGGCAGCTTGCGCGACGGTGCTATCCTCGCGGGTGACATGCAGAATTTTGGCCCAGAACCATTCGCTGGAGTAAATACCGCCAATGTAACGGGAGTAATCAACCTTGCCCGGCGTATGACACAGACGGGTAATCTCTTCCGCTTCTTCCACCGAGGTGTGGTCTTTCCACAGCACAAACATCGCGTTTGGGTTGTCGGCGAACTCCGGGCGCAGGGCGAGGACATGACCGTCGGCATCAATGGGGGCCGGTGTAGAGCCGGTGCTGTCAACGCCAATCCCAACTACCTCTGCGCGCTGCGATGCGCTGAGTTCAGCCAGGACGGTTTTCAACGCGGATTCCATCGACTCAATGTAGTCGCGCGGATGATGGCGGAACTGGTTATTCGGACCGTCGCAATAGCGCCCTTCCTGCCAGCGTGGATACCACTCTACGCGGGTGGCGATCTCTTCGCCGGTGGCGCATTCCACCGCCAGCGCTCGTACTGAATCACTGCCAAAATCGAGGCCAATTGCAATCGCCATCGTCTTACTCCATCCAAAAAAACGGGTATGGAGAAACAGTAGATAGTGGGGATAAAAACCGTCAGGCAGGATCCGCTAATCTTATGGATTAAAATGCTGTGCCATCGCAAAGTGTGACGCTGTGCAAATAATCAATGTGGACATTTCTGCCGTAATTATAGACACTTTTGTTACCCGTTTTCGTCGCCTCTGATGTGTGCCTTTGTTACAGAATGCTTTTCCCCAGTGGGATTGATGGTCTGTCACTGAAATCGCGGCGGCCGGAAGCGGTGAAATTGAAGGTACCTCATGCAATATGGACAATTTGTTTCTTCACGGAACGCCCGGAGTAATGAGTTTATGGCCGAAATACAAAATGATCCTCTGCTGCCGGGGTACTCGTTTAACGCACATCTGGTGGCGGGGTTAACCCCTATAGAAGCGAACGGATACCTGGATTTTTTTATCGACAGACCGTTGGGGATGAAGGGTTACATCCTTAATCTGACCGTTCGCGGCGAAGGGGTCATCAATAACCACGGGAAACAGTTTATCTGCCGCCCGGGGGATATTTTGCTGTTTCCGCCAGGCGAGGTTCACCATTACGGACGCCATCCCGACGCCAGCGAGTGGTATCACCAGTGGGTCTACTTTCGCCCGCGAGCCTACTGGCAAGAATGGCTGGCCTGGCCAACAATTTTTGCTCAGACGGGATTTTATCGTCCGGATGAGGCCCATCAGCCCCATTTCAATGACATGTTCGGCCAGATTATTAGCGCCGGGCAGGGAGAAGGGCGCTACTCTGAGCTACTGGCGATAAACCTGCTGGAGCAATTGCTATTGCGCCGCATGGAGGCGATCAACGAATCGCTGCACCCGCCGATGGATAACCGTGTGCGTGATGCCTGCCAGTACATTAGCGATCACCTGGCGGACAGCCATTTCGATATAGCCAGCGTGGCGCAGCATGTTTGCCTGTCGCCCTCCCGTTTGTCGCACCTGTTCCGTCAGCAACTTGGCATCAGTGTGTTGAGCTGGCGTGAAGATCAGCGTATCAGTCAGGCGAAACTGTTGCTCAGTACAACACGGATGCCGATTGCCACCGTTGGGCGTAATGTGGGGTTTGACGATCAGCTCTATTTCTCCCGCGTCTTCAAGAAATGCACCGGGGCCAGCCCAAGCGAATTCCGTGCCGGATGTGAATAAAAAGTGAATGATGTGTCTGCAAAAGTGTCATAACCCGTAAACTATTCAGATAAATGATGGCTTGACGAAGTGAGAGAGGGTTTGCAGAATCCCAGCTTCGTAAAACTGACGGGCACACTATGCAAGCATTGCTGGAACACTTTATTCTCCAATCCACCCTCTATTCGTTAATTGCGGTCATGCTGGTGGCATTTCTGGAATCGCTGGCATTGGTCGGTCTGCTCTTACCTGGCACGGTATTGATGGCGGGGCTGGGGGCGCTCATTGGGAGCGGAGAAGTGAATTTCTGGCATGCCTGGCTGGCGGGCATGGTGGGATGTTTACTGGGCGACTGGATCTCCTTCTGGCTGGGGTGGCGCTTTAAAAAACCGCTCCACCGCTGGTCATTCATGAAAAAGAACAAAGCGCTGCTGGATAAAACCGAACATGCGCTGCATCAGCACAGCATGTTCACCATTCTGGTCGGGCGTTTTGTGGGACCCACGCGCCCGCTGGTGCCGATGGTGGCGGGAATGCTGGATCTGCCGATCGCGAAATTCGTCGTGCCCAATATCATTGGCTGCGTGCTGTGGCCGCCTTTCTATTTTTTACCGGGGATCCTGGCCGGTGCGGCGATCGACATTCCCGAGGGCATGCAGAGCGGCGGTTTCAAATGGCTGTTACTGGCCACGGCGCTGCTGCTGTGGGTCGCAGGCTGGTTGTGTTGGCGGTTGTGGCGTTTCGGTAAGGCTGCCCCCGATCGCCTGGCCTCCTTTTTGCCCCGTGGCCGCTTGTTGTGGCTGACGCCGGTGCTCCTCGCTATCGGGGTGATGGCGCTGGTGGCGTTGCTACGCCACCCACTAATGCCGGTCTATCTTGATATTCTGCGAAAAGTCGTGGGCTACTGAGGTCGGTTTATGCCGGATGGCGGTTTCACCTTATCCGGCCTACTCGCCGCCATCCGGCAATGCTATTTATGCTTTAATCCCCAACAGCGCCGACGCGCTGGAATGACCGCTTAACAGTTCATCCGTGGTTCCCTGCCACGCGATGCGTCCGTCGGCCACCACGATGGAACGTGTCGCAATGCGCGCCGCGTCCTCTATGCTGTGAGACACCATCAGCAGCGTCAATTGCCGTTCGCGACAAACGTCGCTGACCAACGCCAGCATTTCCTGGCGCAGGGCGGGGTCGAGTGCGGAAAACGGTTCGTCGAGCAGCAATATCGGCTGTTCGCGGACCAGGCAGCGCGCCAGTGCCGCACGTTGGCGCTGGCCGCCGGAAAGCTCGCCCGGTAAACGCGCCATCAGGTTATCGATCCCCATCTGACGGGCAATGTGCTGAATTTTCTCCCGCTGGAGCGCATTGAGCTTCAGTCCCGGATCAAGCCCAAGACCGATGTTTTGTTGCACCGTGAGATGGCTGAACAGGTTGTTTTCCTGAAACAGCATCGAGACCGGGCGACGGGCTGGGGGCGTGGTGGTGTGATCCTCGCCTCCAATCAGCAGAGTACCGCTGGCGGGCGCGAGGAATCCCGCAATGAGGTTCAACAAGGTGCTTTTCCCGGCGCCGCTGGGCCCCAGCACCGCCACCTGTTCGCCGCGTTCCACAGAAAGCGTAAAACGCATCGGCAAATGGTGATAAAGCCAGGTGATATCAGTCAGAGTTAACATGTCGCCCCGGTAGTTTTTCAATCACGGTAAAGAGCATAAAGCAGAGTATCAGCAGCAATAGTGCCGTTACCGCACCGTCCTGACTGCGGTAAGAGCCAATCTGCTGGTACAGATAAAATGGCAGCGTGCGGAAATCATCGTTGCCAAACAGGGCGACGACACCAAAATCGCCAATCGAAAGCACGCAGGCAAACGCCAGTGCCTGCGCCAGCGGCCGTTTCAGCGCGCGCAGTTCTACTACTTTCAGACGTGACCATCCCTCGATCCCCAGCGACTGGCACAGCATACTGTAACGTGCCGTCACGTCTCGCATTGGGTTTTCCAGCACTTTCAGTGCGTAAGGTATCGCCATTAACGCATTGGTGAAAATCACAATCCCGTCGGCCGACTCCGGCAAACCGATGCTGTTGTTCAGCAGCAGAAAAAAACCTGTCGCCAGGACGATGCCGGGCATGGCAAGAATCAACATGCCGCTCAATTCCAGTGTCTGACCTGCCAGCACCTGTTGCCGCGCCCGCAGTTCGCGACTGCTCCACAGCAGCATCATGGTCAGAACCACGCACAGCAAACCGGCGGCCAGTGCGATCCGCAGCGATGTCCACAGGGCCTGCCAGAGTACAGGCTGTACGAGCACATCCAGCAAATGGCGGTTGAAACCGTCAACAATGACCGCCAATAGCGGAGGCAACAGCAGCAGCAACGCCAGAATAATCAGCGCCGCGTCGGTCAGGCGGCTATGCAGGCGATCGTCCGGATCGCGCCAGCCTTGCACCAGCGTCGTCCCCGGCGCAATGGCCTTACTTAAACGCTGGCTGAGCAGCACCAGCGCCAGGCAGCATGTCATCTGGATCAACGCCAGTATTGCCGCCCGCGCAGGATCAAAGTCGTAACTGAGGGCCTGATAAATCGCCAGCTCGATGGTGGTGGCCTGGGGACCGCCGCCGAGTGAGAGAACGGTAGCAAAGCTGGCGAAGCAGAGCATAAAAATGAGCGCTGCCACCGGAGGGATCTGCCGACGCAACCACGGCCACTCCACAAAGCGGAAAAAATGCCAGCCGCGCATGCCTAGCTGCGCCGCAAGCTGTCGTTGTTCGCCGGGGATATTTTCCAGCGCCTGGAGCAGCAAGCGGCTGGCCATCGGCAGATTAAAAAAGACGTGCGCCAGCAGAATGCCCTGCAACCCGTAAGGCGAGAAATGCCACTCTAGCCCCAGCGCTTGCCAGAGTGTGGCGAGCCAGCCCTGGCGGCCGTAGACGCTGAGAATACCGAAAACGGCGACCAGTACCGGCAGAATCAGGGTCATGGCGCACAAGCGTAATAACGCCAGACGACCGGGGAAACGGCGTCGGTAAAGCGCCCTGGCAAGGAAAATCGCCGGGACCACCGACAACAGCGCCGAGAGAAACGCCTGCCAGAACGAAAAACGCACCACGTGCCACAGGTAGCTGTCCTGCCAAAGCGAGAGCCATTCTCCCTGCGGCGCGTTAAGCCAGAGCGCCAGAAATGCCGCCAGGGCGACGACCGCCATCAACGTGGCGGCGGAAAGCCCTGGTATCAGCCAGCCGGGAATTAACGGCTGACGGCGCGTTGCCATTCGCTGATCCATGCCTGACGTTGGGATGCCACCTCAGCAGGAGTGAACTCCAGGGTGGTGGCCGGTTTGGCCAACTGATCAAACCCGGCGGGCAGAGTGACGCGGGTGACAGGGTACATCCAGTTGCCGGTGGGGATGGCGTTCTGGAATGCCGGAGAAACCATAAATTTGAGGAATTTCTCTGCCAGTTCCGGCTGCTTGCTGGCGGCGGTACGCGCGGCGACTTCTACCTGCAGATAGTGGCCTTCGCTGAAGTTTGCCGCAGCGTAATGGTCTTTTTTCTCTTCGATAATGTGATACGCCGGAGAGGTGGTGTAGCTCAGAACCAGGTCGCTTTCCCCTTTCAGGAACAGGCCATAAGCTTCGCTCCAGCCTTTGGTGACGGTGACCGTTTTGGCCGCCAGTTTTTGCCAGGCTTCGGGGGCTTTATCGCCATAGACTTTCTGCATCCACAACATCAGTCCAAGACCCGGCGTGCTGGTACGTGGATCCTGATAAATCACGCGCCATTTCTGGTCGCTTTCGACGAGCTCCTTCAGGCTTTTAGGCGGGTTTTTCAGCTTGTTTTTATCATAAACAAACGCGAAGTAACCGTAATCGAAGGGGACAAAGGTGTCGTTCTGCCAACCGCCAGGTACGTTGACTGCGTCGGGGGCAATGCCGCTTTTCGCAAACAGTTTGGTTTGCGTGGCGGCGTCGAGCAGGTTGTTGTCCAGCCCGAGTACCACATCCGCTTTGCTGTTCTTCCCTTCCATGCGCAGGCGATTAAGCAACGAAACGCCATCTTCCAGCGCCACCATTTTCAGTTCGCACTGGCAGTCGGCTTCGAAGGCTTTCTTGATGGTGGGACCGGGTCCCCAGTCGGCGGCGAAGGAGTCGTAGGTGTACACGGTCAGGACCGGTTTAGCGAAGACCGGTGCAGCACACAGCACCAGTAAGGGAAGACATTTTTTTAACACTTTGCACCTCAGTAAAAGAGTGGCAAAGGACTTGAGCGTTAGCCTCAAATCCCTTCGCCGGCGTTATCCGGATCAGGTTCGACGGGTATTTTCTCAGCCCGCGCACATGGCGCAGCACCCCGTTGAGAACGGCACATTGTAATGATTACGTGAAGAAATCAAAAGGATTAAGGATCCGGTGGGGCAAACCACGCCGATTTAAAATCGAACCAGCCGAGCGTGTTCATCCGCAAGCCGCGCATACTGCGCTGTCCCTGAATGATCAGCCAGTGGTGAATAAGCGGCACAATCGCTTTGCTGGCGAGCAACTGTTGGCACCACGCGGCCAGATTCATCTCGCCTGCGTGCCACTGCGCGGCATCTTCTTTCCAGTCTCGCGGGATACAGTTTTGCAGCAGAGGCACTTCGCATAAGTGAGCGAACAGTGAGAAATCGAGCGGCAACGTAAAGTTGGCGCTGTTGAGCCAGATGTCGCTTTCGATCTCGCCTGCGTGCCACTGATCGTAGTCGATCTCCTGGATGTTCAGGTGAACCTGATGCTCTGCCAGCAGGGCGCTCATGATCTGGGCGATAACCCGATGTTCAATGTGTTCGCGATAGTACGTCAGCGTCAGGGTTTCCAACCCGGCAGGTTTTTCACCGCGCCCCGGCCGGGCATGGTGCCAGCGGGGCAGTAATCCATAGGCGGGGAACCACAGGCGCTGGTACTGCTCATCGGCGTGGTAAAGCAAATGGGTGGGAGAAAGCACGTGGCTTGCCCACTCTCTGACGTGCTGATTGGCGCCGCGATGGGTTCGCGCATCAAAGAGTAAATAGTAACAGCCTTCTTCAAGACGACTTTCAATGGCCTTTTCACTTTCTACAGTGCCTTCGAGCATCAAGCCGCATGCCGGTTCTTCGCTAATGTCCGGCAATACCCAAACGTTCACTTCATCAATGAGCGCCCGATAGCCAAAGTAATCATCAAAGGCGTGGATCTTCAGTTGATTACGCGTATTGCGTATGACGGCATACGGACCTGTGCCTATCGGATGGCTGGAAAAATTGTTCAGGGTTTCCCATTCTCGCGGCAGGATCATCGCCGGAACCTGGCCTAACAACCACGGAAGCCAGCGATCGGGTTGCGAGAGATGCACATCCAGCGTCCAGGCTGTCGGAGAGACAATCTGCGTAATATGCGAGTAGAGCGGCAGGGTGTTGATGCGCGTGAGAGACGCCACCACATCTTCCATTTCCAGCTCTCGCCCGTGGTGAAAGTGAATCCCCGGTCGCAGAAAGAATCGCCATTGCAAAGGGGAAATTTGCTGCCAGTGATGGGCAATATCGGCTTCCAGTTCCCCATTTTCCTCATTTACGCGGGTTAACGCGCTGAAGATTTGCCGGACGATGTGGGTTTCAGAACGGCGTAATGCGCTACCCGGCAGCAGGTTGTGCATCGGTCGATAGTAAAGCACGCGCAGGATATGTCGGCCCTGGCGGAAGCTGCGGCCCAGATGCGAGACCAGCATTTGCCGTACGGCTGTTTTGTCACCGACTAATTGCACCAGCTGGTCTATGCGATCCTGCTCCAGCAGGTCCTCCGCCCGCTGTTGTTGTAGCGCAAGTCCGGTATAGAGAAAGCTCAGGCGTGAGCGTTTACCGCGACCGACTTCGCCTTCCCAGGTCAGCCAGCCGCGCGCCTGCATCGTGTTCAGCAGCGTGCGCATATGGCGGCGGGAGCAACTTAGCAGTTCCGCCAGCTCATTCAGCGTGGTGTCTTGCGTTTTTCCGTCACAGCATTGCCAGAGACGGATGAACTGTTGTTGCAGACGACCTGAAGACATAAAAGAGGAACTCCTGCGCAAAACTCAGCAATTTTATAATCCCCATATTAGGTCAATAATGGATTTCGATGAAGCAATATGGAGAGGTCGTCTATGCGTCCGTTTTTTCTGCACTACTTTACCGCGACAGAAGGGTGGTCCTGGTTGGCTTGCCTGAGCGCGCCGCAGCGCTTAAAGATGCTCGAAGAACTGATGCAATGGGAGGTGACAGCCTGATCTCTGAGTTCCAAATTGCAGACATCATGTGTGACTGAGTATTGGTGTAGGCTCTGGCCTAAAATCACCCGCCAGCAGATAATACCTGCTGGCTTTTTTCGTTTCGGCAGCGCGAATAAGGAACTGTATGCTCTGGATTATGACGATGGGACGGCGTCTTAATGGTGTTTACGCGGCGTTCATGCTGGTTGCTTTTATGATGGGCGTGGCAGGTGCGCTTCAGGCGCCGACGTTGAGCCTGTTTTTGAGCCGCGAAGTGGGGGCGCAGCCGTTTTGGGTCGGGCTGTTTTATACGGTAAACGCCATTGCCGGGATCGCGGTGAGTCTGGGGCTGGCAAAACGTTCGGATAACCGGGGCGACCGCCGTCGACTGATCATGTTTTGCTGTCTGATGGCCATCGGTAACGCGCTGTTGTTTGCGTTTAATCGTCATTACCTCACGTTGATTACCTGCGGTGTACTGCTGGCATCGCTGGCGAATAGCGCCATGCCACAGCTGTTCGCGCTGGCGCGGGAATACGCTGACAGCTCAGCGCGGGAAGTGGTGATGTTCAGCTCGGTGATGCGTGCCCAGCTCTCGCTGGCGTGGGTGATTGGCCCGCCGCTGGCGTTTATGCTGGCGCTGAATTATGGCTTCACCACGATGTTTGCTATCGCGGCTGGGATCTTTGCCATCAGCCTGGTGCTGATTGCGTTGATACTGCCTTCGGTGGCGCGTGTTGAACAACCCGCCGATGCGCCTGAAACGCCGACCGGCGGCTGGCAGGATAAAAATGTGCGCATGCTGTTTATTGCGTCCACCTTAATGTGGACCTGCAATACCATGTACATCATTGATATGCCGCTCTGGATAAGCAGTGAACTAGGATTACCGGACAAACTGGCGGGGATCCTGATGGGGACGGCGGCAGGGCTGGAAATCCCGGCGATGATCCTCGCGGGCTATTATGTGAAGCGCTTCGGAAAGCGGCGCATGATGATCACGGCGGTCGCGGCAGGCGTCCTTTTCTATCTTGGACTTATCTTTTTTCACAGCCATGCGGCGTTGCTGGTGTTGCAACTGTTTAATGCGGTGTTTATTGGCATTATCGCGGGCATCGGGATGTTGTGGTTTCAGGATCTGATGCCGGGGCGGGCGGGGTCGGCAACAACGTTGTTCACCAACAGTATTTCAACGGGAGTGATCCTGGCCGGAGTTATCCAGGGCGCGGTAGCGCAAAGTTACGGGCATTTTGCCGTCTACTGGGTGATTGCGGCAATTTCTGTGGTGACGCTGGCGATGACCGGACGGGTAAAAGATGTATAAAAATGCCGGATGAGACGCGTTGCGTCGTCATCCGGCATCATCAGTATTAGCGTATAAACGCCGGTTGCTTCTCTTCGTATGTCGTAATGGCGTCTTCGTGTTGCAGCGTCAGCCCGATGCTGTCCAGACCGTTCATCATGCAGTGGCGGCGAAACGCGTCGAGCGTGAAGGGGTAGGATTTATCTCCCGCTTTAACCACCTGAGCCTCCAGGTCCACGTCGAATGTGATGCCCGGATTCGCCTGCACCAGGGCAAACAGCGCATCCACGTCCGCATCGCTTAACTTCACCGGCAGCAGCTGATTGTTGAAGCTGTTGCCGTAGAAAATATCTGCGAAGCTGGGGGCTATGACCACTTTGAACCCGTAATCCGTCAGCGCCCATGGTGCGTGCTCGCGCGAAGAGCCGCAGCCAAAGTTTTCCCGCGCCAGAAGAATGGAGGCCCCTTTATATTGCGGGAAGTTCAGTACGAACTCCGGATTGGGCTGCTGGCCATGTTCATCCAGGAAGCGCCAGTCGTTAAACAGGTGTGCGCCAAAGCCGGTGCGGGTGACCTTCTGCAAAAACTGCTTAGGAATAATCGCGTCGGTATCGACGTTGGCGGCATCCAGCGGGACAACCAGGCCTGTATGTTGGATAAATTTCTCTGCCATGGTGGTTTCCTTATTTGATGCTGCGAATGTCGGCAAAATGACCGGTAACGGCGGCGGCGGCGGCCATAGCCGGGCTGACTAAGTGTGTACGTCCACCGCGTCCCTGACGACCTTCAAAGTTACGGTTGCTGGTGGAGGCGCAACGTTCACCCGGATTCAGGCGATCGTTGTTCATTGCCAGACACATGGAGCAACCGGGTAAACGCCACTCAAAACCGGCCTCGATGAAGATCTTGTCCAGGCCTTCCGCTTCCGCCTGGGCTTTCACCGGGCCAGAGCCTGGCACCACCAGCGCCTGTACGCCCGGAGCCACTTTGCGGCCTTTGGCGATTTCTGCCGCCGCACGTAAATCTTCAATACGCGAGTTGGTGCAGGAGCCGATAAACACTTTATCAATAGCCACTTCCGTTAACGGAATGCCGGGTTTCAGTCCCATATAGGCCAGCGCTTTTTCGGCGGAGGCGCGTTCGACCGGATCGGCAAATGACGCGGGATCGGGAACATTCTCCGTCACAGAGATGACCTGTCCCGGGTTGGTGCCCCAGGTGACCTGCGGCGCGATCTCTTCCGCCTGCAGGGTAACGACGGTATCAAATTTGGCGCCATCGTCGGTCTTCAGGGTTTTCCAGTATGCTACGGCGTCGGTAAAATCTTTCCCCTTCGGTGCGTGCAGACGACCCTGTACATAGTTGAACGTGGTGTCATCCGGCGCGACCAGACCGGCTTTCGCGCCCATTTCGATGGCCATGTTGCACAGCGTCATACGGCCTTCCATGCTCAGGGCCTGGATAGCGTCACCGCAAAATTCAACCACATGCCCGGTACCGCCGGCGCTGCCGGTTTTCCCAATGATCGCCAGCACGATATCTTTTGCCGTAATCCCCGGTGCCGCAGTGCCATTAACTTCGATTTTCATGGTTTTGGCACGGCCCTGTTTCAGGGTCTGCGTCGCCAGGACGTGCTCAACTTCAGAGGTCCCGATACCGAACGCCAGCGCGCCAAATGCGCCGTGGGTGGCCGTATGGGAATCGCCACAGACAATGGTCATGCCCGGCAGGGTGATGCCCTGTTCAGGGCCCATCACGTGGACGATACCCTGATATGGGTGATTCAAGTCATACAGTTCGACGCCGAACGCGTTGCAGTTTTTAATCAACTCCTGCATCTGAATGCGGGCCATCTCACCCGACGCGTTGATGTCTTTGGTTTGTGTGGAGACGTTATGATCCATCGTCGCGAAGGTTTTACCCGGCTGGCGAACCGGACGGCCATGCGCGCGCAGGCCATCAAATGCCTGCGGAGAGGTCACTTCATGCACCAGATGACGGTCGATATACAACAGCGGGGTTTCGTTTGGTGCTTCATAGACCACGTGTGCATCGAACAATTTTTCATACAATGTTTTAGCCATGATTACACCCCTTCCGCGACATAGCGGGCGATGATATCGCCCATCTCATCGGTACTGACTGCGGCAGCGCCACGGGCTAAATCACCGGTGCGGATACCTTCTTCTAACGCGCGATTAATGGCGCTTTCTATTGCGGTTGCGGCGTCGTTTGCCTCCAGGCTGTAGCGCAGCAACAGCGCCAGAGACAGAATCTGCGCAATCGGATTGGCAATATTTTTCCCGGCGATGTCTGGCGCCGAGCCGCCCGCAGGTTCATACAGGCCGAAACCTTGTTCATTCAGGCTGGCGGAAGGCAGCATGCCCATGGAGCCGGTGATCATGGCGCATTCGTCAGACAGGATGTCGCCAAACAGGTTGGAGCACAGCAATACGTCGAACTGAGACGGATCTTTGATCAACTGCATGGTGGCGTTGTCGATGTACATATGCGCCAGTTCAACGTCCGGATACTCTTTGGCGATTTCATTGACGATCTCACGCCACAGAATGGACGTTTGCAGCACGTTCGCTTTATCAATCGAGGTCACTTTATGACGGCGCTTACGTGCCGACTCAAATGCAATGTGTGCAATTCGCTCGATTTCAAAGCGGTGATAGACCTCAGTATCAAAGGCTTTTTCATACTGACCGTGACCTTCACGGCCTTTTGGCTGACCGAAATAGATCCCACCGGTTAACTCGCGCACGCACAGAATATCGAAACCGTTGGCGGCAATATCCGCACGTAACGGGCAGAATGCTTCCAGCCCTTGATACAGTTTGGCTGGACGCAGGTTGCTGAACAATTTGAAATGCTTACGCAGCGGCAGTAAGGCGCCACGCTCGGGTTGCTGGTCAGGCGGCAGTTTTTCCCATTTTGGGCCACCGACCGAGCCAAACAAAATGGCGTCCGCTTGCTCACACCCTTCAACAGTGGCCTGCGGCAGCGGCTGACCGTGATTGTCGATGGCGGCGCCGCCTACGTCGTAATGGCTGGTGGTAATGCGCATGGCAAAGCGGTTGCGAACGGCATCCAGTACTTTCAGGGCTTGCGCCATGACTTCCGGGCCAATACCGTCACCCGGCAAAACAGCAATATGGTAATTCTTCGACATCACACGGTTTCCTTGTTGTTTTCGTTGTTCTGAGCTTTGCGTTGCAACTCTTTTTCGACTTCTGCCGCACGCCAGATGTTGTTCAGGACATGCACCATCGCTTTGGCGGAGGATTCGACGATATCCGTCGTCAGGCCGACACCGTGGAAACGGCGACCATTATAGTTGGCGACGATATCCACCTGACCCAGCGCATCTTTACCGTGGCCTTTTGCCGTTAAGCTGTATTTCACCAGCTCGACGTTGTAATCAGTGATACGGTTGATGGCCTGGTAGATCGCATCGACGGGACCGTTGCCGTTGGCCGCTTCTGCCTTCACTTCGTTACCGCAGGCCAGTTTGACGGACGCCGTGGCGATATCGTTCGAACCGGACTGCACGTTGAAATAATCCAGACGGAAATGCTCTGGTTCTTCCTGCTGTTTATTAATGAACGCCAGCGCTTCCAGGTCGTAGTCGAATACCTGGCCTTTTTTATCCGCCAGTTTCAGGAAAGCGTCATACAGATTGTCCAGGCTGTATTCGTTCTCTTTATAACCCATCTCATCCATACGGTGTTTTACCGCCGCACGGCCTGAGCGTGACGTCAGGTTCAACTGAACCTGATTCAGACCGATCGATTCTGGGGTCATGATTTCGTAGTTTTCACGGTTTTTCAGCACGCCATCCTGATGGATGCCGGAGGAGTGGGCAAAAGCGCCGCTGCCAACAATCGCTTTGTTCGCTGGAATCGGCATGTTACAGATTTGGCTGACTAACTGGCTGGTACGCCAGATTTCCTGGTGATGAATGCGGGTCTGTACGTTCAGGATATCTTTACGCACTTTAATCGCCATGATCACCTCTTCCAGCGAACAGTTACCGGCACGTTCGCCGATACCGTTCATCGCGCCTTCTACCTGACGCGCCCCCGCATGCACTGCCGCCAGCGCGTTACCCACGCCCAAACCTAAGTCATCGTGCGTGTGAACAGAGATGATGGCTTTATCGATGTTCGGAACCCGCTCATACAGCCCGGAAATGATGCCGGCAAATTCGAAGGGCATGGTGTAACCCACGGTGTCGGGGATGTTAATGGTTTTCGCACCCGCGTTGATGGCGGCTTCTACCACGCGAGCCAGGTCGGCAATTGGGGTGCGGCCTGCGTCTTCGCATGAAAATTCCACATCATCAGTGTAATTGCGCGCACGTTTGACCATGTAAACTGCGCGTTCAATGACCTCGTCCAGCGTGCTGCGCAATTTGGTGGCGATATGCATCGGCGATGTGGCGATAAACGTATGGATACGGAATGCTTCTGCAACTTTCAGCGACTCAGCCGCCACGTCGATATCTTTTTCTACACAGCGAGCCAGAGCACACACACGACTATTTTTGACCTGGCGCGCGATGGTCTGTACGGACTCAAAATCGCCAGGCGAAGAGACAGGGAAACCGACTTCCATTACGTCAACGCCCATACGCTCAAGAGCCAGGGCAATCTGCAGTTTTTCTTTCACACTCAGGCTTGCCTGTAACGCCTGTTCACCGTCGCGTAAGGTCGTATCGAAAATAATGACTTGCTGGCTCATGGTTTAGGTCCTTGTCTCTGAGAGCGCCTTGCATCAGGCATAAAAAAACCCGCGCAACGGCGCGGGTTTTTTGTCTTACTGGAAGCTGACTTAATGCTGAATGTCGCTCACCAGTCTACCGCGCAACGAGGATGCGTTTAGTAGTAGTAGGCTGAGGAAGCGAACGTTACGATTCATTAATCAAACTCCAGGCGAAAGCGATATGCTTTTAGTGGTACTGGATACGTTGTCTGATGTCAACCCTGTCGCCTGCAAAATGACGCTGTTACGCGGGGAATTCTGTCTTTTACTTTAGCTAATTGTGCTGGTATTCAGTCTAATAAAGGACAAAATAGTCATTGGTCGTTTACATTTTTCATCATTTGAAATACTTAAGCATATTTTTTTTCATTTACCCGTCAGGAAAGGTGTTTGGAAGGTCTTGTAAAGGCGTTGTTTATCTTTATGATTTACATTGTTTTTATATCATTCAGTGAATGAGTATTTATCCTCTCCAGCATCATATTGATAAATTAATGTTAAGAGTAAGGGTTCTACTAATATAAATATTTAATTAAAACTTAAATAATCATTCACCAAGCGCATGATTGTATATTCGTCAGGCTTATGGTTATATTGCTTTCGTAATTTGAGTATTGTGAATTATTGGGGTGTGACATCCATCACGTTATGTTTGCCATATCTTTCACCGTTTTCTAAACGATGCCTTTATGTTTTCCTAATTTTTATATTTTCCTTTTTCTTATTCTATATGCATGGTAAATCATATTTTCTGAGTTTATTTCTGCATTCCCCCAAGGAAAAGGAAGTGTAGTGTGACAGTGGAGTTATATATGCCGGAAGTAAAAACTAAACCGCATCTTTTAGAGATGGGGAAACCGCAACTTCGAATGGTTGATCTCAATTTATTAACCGTTTTTGATGCGGTAATGCAGGAACAAAATATCACGCGAGCGGCACATTCTCTGGGGATGTCACAACCTGCGGTGAGTAACGCGGTGGCACGCTTGAAAGTCATGTTTAATGACGAGTTATTTGTTCGGTACGGGCGCGGTATTCAGCCGACAGCGCGTGCATTTCAGTTATTCGGTTCTGTTCGGCAGGCGCTGCAGCTGGTGCAGAATGAATTACCGGGTTCGGGCTTTGAACCGACCAGCAGCGAACGTGTGTTCAATCTTTGTGTCTGCAGCCCGTTGGATAATATTCTGACATCCCTTATTTATAATCGTGTAGAACAAATTGCCCCGAATATACATGTTGTTTTTAAATCATCATTAAATCAGAACACAGAACATCAATTACGTTACCAGGAAACGGAATTTGTTATTAGTTATGAAGAATTTCGTCGTCCCGAGTTCACCAGCATTGCGTTGTTTAATGATGAAATGGTATTAGTTGCCAGCAAAAAACACCCGCATATCAGTGGCCCATTGCTGGAAAGCGATGTTTATAATGAACAACATGCTGTTGTTTCGCTCGATCGTTTTGCTTCCTTTAGCCAACCCTGGTATGAGACGGCAGATAAACAAGCCTGCGTCGCCTATCAAGGTATGGCGATGATTAGCGTGCTTAATGTTGTTTCGCAAACGCATTTGGTTTCTATTGCCCCCCGCTGGCTGGCAGAAGAATTCGCAGACTCATTAGAATTACAAATATTGCCTTTACCTTTAAAACTGAATAACCGGACGTGTTATCTTTCCTGGCATGAAGCAGCGGGTCGCGATAAAGGACATCAGTGGATGGAAGAGTTATTGGTTTCTGTCTGCAAGCGATAAAACGGGCAGAATAAATCAGGGAATGACATCTGGTTTATTCTGCGTTTTTTGATAAGTGTGAAACTTTATACTGAATTCACCGTCGGACTTCATGTTGAACATCCTAAAAAATAGAGGAATTGCTGTAACTCCTCATTTTTAAGCGATTAATTGTCACCGCGAATGCGTATCATGGTGTAATCCGCCATTAAATCCTTTCATTCATCTCATTTATTCTAATCTCACTCTGTTTACGGGCATCTGCCCGAATTGCCTGCATCAGGGCGAGCGGTTAATGTGTTTAGCAAATGTTATTCATCATACAGTGAGGCAAGCCATGGAGATGTTGTCTGGAGCCGAGATGGTCGTGCGATCGCTCATCGATCAGGGCGTGAAACAGGTTTTCGGATATCCCGGGGGCGCAGTTCTCGATATTTATGATGCACTGCATACGGTGGGGGGGATCGATCACGTCCTGGTACGTCATGAACAGGCTGCCGTGCATATGGCGGATGGTTTAGCGCGGGCGACCGGTGAGGTTGGCGTGGTGCTGGTGACTTCAGGTCCCGGAGCGACAAATGCTATTACGGGTATCGCTACGGCCTACATGGATTCTATTCCGCTGGTGATCCTTTCCGGACAGGTGGCGACCTCGTTAATTGGCTACGATGCGTTTCAGGAATGCGACATGGTGGGGATCTCCCGCCCGGTGGTAAAACACAGTTTCCTGGTCAAGCAGACGGAAGATATTCCTCAGGTGCTTAAAAAGGCATTTTGGCTGGCGGCGAGCGGGCGGCCCGGCCCTGTGGTGGTGGATTTACCAAAAGATATTCTCAGCCCGGCGAAAAAACTGCCTTATGTCTGGCCGGACACCGTCAGTATGCGTTCGTATAATCCGACGACGACGGGGCATAAAGGGCAAATTAAGCGAGCATTGCAAACCCTGGTGGCAGCGAAAAAACCGGTGGTCTACGTGGGCGGCGGGGCGATAAATTCAGCCTGCCACGAGCAGCTACGTCAGACGGTTGAGACGCTTAATCTCCCGGTTGTCTTTTCATTGATGGGACTTGGCGCATTCCCGGCAACACATCAACAGTCCTTAGGTATGTTGGGTATGCATGGTACGTATGAAGCGAATATGACCATGCATAACGCTGATGTGATTTTTGCGGTGGGTGTGCGGTTCGACGATCGTACAACCAATAACCTGGCAAAATATTGTCCGAATGCGACCGTTTTACATATTGATATCGACCCTACGTCTATCTCAAAAACGGTGACGGCAGATGTTCCTATTGTGGGCGACGCGCGTCTGGTGCTGGAGCAGATGCTGGAATTGCTGCCGCAGGAGTCCGCAGCGCAGCCGTTGGATGATATTCGCGACTGGTGGCAACAGATTGAGCGCTGGCGTGCCCGCCAGTGTCTGAAATATGACACGCAAAGTGAAAGCATCAAACCGCAAGCGGTGATCGAGGCTATCTGGCGTCTCACCAAAGGTGAGGCGTACGTCACCTCCGACGTAGGCCAACACCAGATGTTTGCCGCGCTTTACTATCCGTTTGATAAACCGCGCCGCTGGATTAACTCCGGCGGGCTCGGCACCATGGGGTTTGGTCTGCCTGCGGCGCTGGGGGTGAAGATGGCGCTGCCCGAAGAAACGGTCGTGTGTGTGACCGGTGATGGCAGTATCCAGATGAACATTCAGGAGCTGTCGACTGCGCTGCAGTACGAATTGCCTGTTCTGGTGCTTAACCTGAATAACCGATATCTGGGGATGGTCAAACAGTGGCAGGACATGATCTACTCGGGGCGGCATTCACAATCTTACATGCAGTCATTGCCTGATTTTGTGCGTCTGGCGCAAGCCTATGGTCATGTTGGGATCCAGATTAACCATCCGGGCGAGCTGGAAAGCAAACTGAGCGAGGCCCTTGAGCACGTCCATAATAATCGCCTGGTGTTCGTCGACGTGACGGTGGATGGCAGTGAGCATGTCTACCCTATGCAGATTCGCGGGGGCGGGATGGATGAAATGTGGTTAAGCAAAACGGAGAGGACCTGATTATGCGCCGGATATTATCTGTACTGCTGGAGAACGAGTCAGGGGCGTTGTCGCGCGTAATCGGCCTCTTTTCGCAGCGTGGCTACAATATAGAAAGCCTGACCGTCGCGCCGACTGACGATCCGACATTATCGCGTATGACCATCCAGACCGTCGGCGATGAAAAAGTCCTCGAACAAATCGAAAAACAATTGCACAAGCTGGTCGATGTGTTGCGGGTGAGCGAGCTTGGGCAAGGGGCGCATGTTGAACGTGAAATCATGCTGGTGAAGATCCAGGCCAGCGGCTACGGGCGCGAAGAGGTCAAGCGCAACACCGAGATCTTCCGTGGGCAGATCATCGACGTCACCCCGTCTATTTATACCGTCCAGTTGGCGGGAACCAGTGAAAAATTGGATGCTTTCCTGGCAACATTGCGCGAAGTAGCGAAGATTGTCGAAGTTGCGCGTTCAGGTGTAGTCGGTCTTTCGCGCGGCGATAAAATCATGCGCTAAGGAATACCTTACGTCGATTTCACAGGCCTAACGTTACCGGTTGGGCCTTTTTTTGCGAAATCCGCAATAACCAGAGACAAAAGCGGTTGCCGCAGTGCTTATTCTGCGATTAGATGTTAATTAATTTTACCCATGCCGTCTCAGTGGTTATGGTTTGTACTTTTTACGCAAGGGGCAATTGTGAAACTGGATGAAATCGCTCGGCTAGCCGGTGTATCGCGAACAACTGCAAGCTACGTTATTAACGGAAAAGCAAAGCAGTATCGCGTGAGCGACAAGACCGTTGAAAAAGTCATGGCGGTGGTGCGCGAGCATAATTATCACCCCAATGCTGTGGCTGCCGGGCTGCGTGCGGGACGCACTCGCTCTATTGGTCTGGTCATTCCTGACCTTGAGAATACAAGTTATACCCGCATTGCAAACTATCTGGAACGTCAGGCGCGCCAGCGGGGCTATCAACTGCTGATCGCCTGTTCTGAAGATCAGCCGGATAACGAAATGCGCTGTATTGAACACCTTTTGCAGCGCCAGGTGGATGCGATTATTGTGTCGACCTCTTTGCCGCCGGAGCATCCTTTCTATCAGCGCTGGGCAAATGACGCGTTCCCGATTGTTGCGCTGGATCGTGCCCTCGATCGCGAACATTTTACCAGTGTTGTTGGCGCCGACCAGGACGATGCAGAAATGCTGGCTGGGGAGCTTCGCAAATTTCCTGGGGAAACGGTGCTCTATTTGGGCGCGCTGCCAGAACTGTCGGTGAGTTTCCTGCGTGAACAGGGATTCCGTACCGCGTGGAAAGATGATCCGCGTGAAGTGCATTTCTTGTATGCCAACAGCTATGAGCGGGCCGCCGCAGCGCAGTTGTTTGAAAAATGGCTGGAAACGCACCCGATGCCGCAGGCACTGTTTACTACCTCTTTTGCGCTGTTGCAGGGCGTGATGGATGTGACATTGCGTCGTGACGGAAAATTACCTTCCGAACTGGCTATCGCCACTTTTGGCGATAATGAACTGCTCGATTTTCTGCAATGTCCGGTGCTTGCAGTGGCGCAACGCCATCGTGATGTCGCCGAGCGTGTTCTTGAGATTGTTCTGGCGAGTCTGGATGAACCCCGTAAGCCAAAACCGGGTTTAACACGGATCAAACGTAATTTGTATCGCCGTGGCGTCCTTAGCCGTAGCTGAGTTAATCCCCCCGTGCCAGAAAATGCTTAGGTGCGGGGGAAATAAAAAACGGAAATCAATAACCGTATCAGAATTAAGATTATTCCTTAAAATCTCGTTGAGATGTCTTATAAATAATCCTGATTGCACCCTCACAAACCTTTTTCAGGTTATTGGGCGGTAACGGCAGGTTACTCTTGTATTATTTTGTTACATGCTTGTGGGGATTTGCCGAATTAACAAACACTTTCCTTCTCTGATGCGGTAATGCATCGCACTCCTTGGCTGTAAGGGGCATAGCGACCGATAAACAGGTACTGTTATCCCGCTGCAATATGTCCTAAAATGCCGCTCGCGTCGCAAACTGACACTTTATATTTTCTTCAGGTGGTATTGAGTCGTTTTAAACGGTGATGAGTTTTTGTTTTTTTTTCTTACAAATATTCATGACGTTAATTTGCTTCGTTCGTTGGACGTAATTTAATCAACGCTGATATTAGCCGTAAACATTGGGTTTTTTGCTCTGGTAAGCGTTGCTACTGGCTTGACAAGCTTTTCCTCCGCTCCGTAAACTCCTTTAAGTGGGATTTTGTGGGATAAAGTGGTAATTGGGGGTGAGGCTGGCATGTTCCGGGGAGCAACGTTAGTCAATCTCGACAGTAAAGGGCGCTTATCTGTGCCCACCCGTTATCGGGAACAACTGCTCGAGAGCGCTACCGGTCAAATGGTGTGTACCATTGACATTCATCACCCGTGCCTGCTGCTGTACCCCCTGCCTGAATGGGAAATTATCGAGCAAAAATTATCGCGTCTGTCGAGCATGAATCCGGTTGAGCGCCGCGTGCAGCGCTTACTATTGGGACATGCCAGCGAATGTCAGATGGACAGTGCTGGTCGTCTATTGATCGCGCCGATTCTGCGGCAACATGCCGCACTGACGAAAGAAGTGATGCTGGTTGGACAGTTCAACAAATTTGAACTGTGGGATGAAACGACCTGGTATCAACGGGTCAAGGAAGATATCGACGCTGAGCAGTCTGTTACCGAAACCTTGTCGGAGCGACTGCAGGACTTGTCTCTATAATGATGATGGAAAATTTTAAACATACAACGGTGCTGCTGGACGAGGCCGTAAACGGTCTGAACATTCGCCCTGACGGCATTTACATTGATGGGACATTTGGTCGCGGTGGTCACTCACGTCTGATCCTGTCGCAACTTGGCGACAACGGACGTTTACTGGCAATCGATCGCGATCCGCAGGCTATTGCCGTTGCCGAAACCATCAATGATCCTCGCTTCTCCATCATTCATGGACCTTTCTCTGCGCTGGCTGAGTATGTCGCCGAGCGTGAACTGACGGGCAAGATTGACGGAATACTTCTCGATCTTGGCGTCTCTTCTCCGCAACTCGATGATGCCGAGCGCGGCTTTTCCTTCATGCGTGACGGTCCGTTGGATATGCGAATGGACCCGACGCGCGGTCAGTCTGCTGCCGAATGGCTGCAAACCGCTGAAGAAGCGGACATCGCCTGGGTGATCAAAACCTTCGGCGAGGAGCGTTTTGGTAAACGCATTGCCCGCGCCATTGTTGAGCGTAACCGCATTGAACCGATGACGCGTACCAAAGAGCTTGCAGAGGTGATTGCGGCGGCGACGCCGGTGAAGGACAAACATAAACATCCCGCGACCCGTACCTTCCAGGCGGTGCGCATTTGGGTGAACAGTGAACTGGAGGAGATAGAGCAGGCGCTAAAAAGCTCGCTCAGCGTGCTGGCCCCGGGAGGGCGACTTTCCATCATCAGTTTCCACTCGCTGGAAGACCGTATTGTGAAGCGCTTTATGCGTGAGCAAAGTCGCGGTCCGCAAGTACCAGCAGGGTTGCCGATGACGGAAGATCAGCTCAAAAAGCTGGGTGGCCGCGAGTTGCGAGCGTTAGGCAAGTTGATGCCGGGCGAAGAAGAAGTGGCAGAGAATCCACGTGCCCGTAGTTCAGTTCTGCGTATTGCAGAGAGGACGAACGCATGATCAGCAGAGTGACAGATGCCCTCAGCAAAGTTAAAGAATCAATAGGAAGCAACGAGCGCCATGCTTTGCCTGGCGTGATCGGTGATGATCTTTTGCGGTTCGGGAAGCTGCCACTCTGCCTGTTCATTTGCATCATTTTGACGGCGGTGACTGTCGTCACCACGGCGCATCACACGCGACTATTGACCGCGCAGCGTGAGCAATTGGTTCTGGAGCGGGATGCGTTGGATATCGAATGGCGCAACCTGATCCTTGAAGAGAATGCGCTCGGCGATCATAGCCGGGTGGAACGGATCGCAACGGAAAAACTGCAGATGCAGCATGTTGATCCCTCACAAGAAAATATCGTAGTGCAAAAATAAGGATAAACGCGACGCATGAAAGCAGCGGCAAAAACGCTCAAACCAAAACGTCAGGAAGAACAGGCCAACTTTATCAGTTGGCGTTTTGCGTTGCTGTGCGGCTGCATTTTACTGGCACTGTGTTTTCTGCTGGGGCGTGTGGCCTGGCTGCAAATCATCGCTCCGGATATGCTGGTGCGCCAGGGGGACATGCGTTCTCTGCGTGTGCAGGAAGTCTCGACATCACGCGGGATGATCACCGATCGCTCTGGTCGTCCGCTGGCCGTGAGCGTCCCGGTAAAAGCGATTTGGGCCGATCCGAAAGAACTGCATGATGCCGGCGGCATTACGCTGGATAATCGCTGGAAAGCGCTGGCTGATGCGCTGAAAATGCCGCTCGATCAGCTGGCGGCGCGGGTTAACGCGAATCCAAGAGGCCGCTTTATTTATCTGGCGCGTCAGGTAAACCCGGATCTTGGCGATTACATCAAAAAGCTGAAGCTTCCTGGTATTCATCTGCGTGAAGAATCCCGCCGTTACTATCCTTCCGGAGAAGTGACCGCTCACCTCATTGGTTTTACCAACGTCGACAGTCAGGGTATTGAAGGCGTTGAAAAGAGCTTTGATAAGTGGCTTACGGGTCAGCCGGGCGAACGTGTTGTGCGTAAAGATCGCTATGGTCGCGTCATTGAGGATATCTCTTCTACCGACAGCCAGGCGGCGCATAACCTGGCGTTGAGCATTGATGAACGCTTACAGGCGCTGGTGTATCGCGAACTGAATAACGCCGTCGCCTTTAACAAGGCGGAGTCGGGCAGCGCCGTGCTGGTGGATGTGAGCACTGGCGAAGTGCTGGCGATGGCGAACAGCCCGTCTTATAACCCGAACAACCTGACCGGTACGCAGAAAGATGTCATGCGTAACCGTACCATTACCGACGTGTTTGAGCCAGGTTCAACCGTCAAACCGATGGTGGTGATGACCGCGCTACAACGCGGCGTCGTGCGTGAAAATACTGTACTCAACACCATTCCCTACCGAATTAACGGTCACGAAATCAAAGACGTGGCGCGTTACAGCGAACTGACCCTGACCGGGGTTTTACAGAAGTCGAGTAACGTCGGTGTTTCTAAGCTGGCGTTAGCGATGCCGTCCTCAGCGTTAGTAGATACTTACTCACGTTTTGGGCTGGGAAAAGCGACCAATTTGGGGTTGGTCGGAGAACGCAGTGGCTTATATCCTCAAAAACAACGGTGGTCTGACATAGAGAGGGCCACCTTCTCTTTCGGCTATGGGCTAATGGTAACGCCGTTACAGTTAGCGCGAGTCTATGCAACGATTGGCAGCTACGGCGTCTATCGCCCGCTGTCAATTACCAAAGTTGACCCGCCCGTTCCGGGCGAGCGTATCTTCCCGGAATCTACCGTTCGTACCGTCGTGCATATGATGGAAAGCGTGGCGTTACCGGGCGGCGGCGGCGTGAAGGCCGCGATCAAAGGTTATCGCATCGCCATTAAAACCGGTACGGCAAAAAAAGTCGGGCCGGACGGGCGCTATATCAATAAATACATTGCGTATACCGCAGGCGTTGCGCCTGCGAGTCAGCCGCGCTTTGCGCTGGTTGTTGTTATCAACGATCCGCAGGCGGGTAAATACTACGGCGGCGCCGTTTCCGCGCCGGTCTTTGGTGCCATCATGGGCGGCGTACTGCGCACCATGAACATCGAACCGGACGCATTGGCAACGGGCGAGAAAAGTGAATTCGTAATTAATCAAGGCGAGGGAACAGGTGGCAGATCGTAATTTGCGCGACCTTCTTGCTCCATGGGTGCCGGGCGCACCGGAGCGAGCACTGCGGGAGATGACACTCGACAGCCGTGTGGCTGCATCGGGCGATCTCTTTGTGGCAGTAAAAGGTCATCAGGCGGACGGGCGTCGATATATCCCGCAGGCGATAGCGCAAGGTGTGGCTGCCATTATTGCAGAGGCAAAAGATGAGGCGACCGACGGTGAGATCCGTGAAATGCACGGCGTTCCGGTCATCTATCTTAGCCAGCTCAACGAGCGTTTATCTGCACTGGCTGGCCGCTTCTATCACGAACCCTCTGAAAGAATGCGTCTGGTGGGCGTGACCGGCACGAACGGTAAAACCACGACCACCCAACTGCTGGCGCAATGGAGCCAATTGCTCGGCGAAACCAGCGCAGTGATGGGTACGGTAGGTAATGGTCTGCTGGGCAAAGTGATCCCGACGGAAAATACCACCGGTTCAGCGGTGGATGTCCAGCATGTGCTGGCGGGACTGGTTGAGCAGGGCGCGACACTCGGCGCGATGGAAGTTTCTTCTCACGGCCTGGTGCAACACCGCGTCGCTGCGCTGAAATTTGCGGCGTCAGTCTTTACAAATTTAAGCCGCGACCACCTCGACTATCACGGTGACATGGAGCATTACGAAGCGGCGAAATGGCTGCTGTACTCCACGCATCACTGCGGTCAGGCGATTGTTAATGCTGATGATGACGCGGGTCGTCGCTGGCTGGCGAAACTGCCGGACGCGGTTGCCGTTTCGATGGAAGACCGTATTAATCCCAACTGCCATGGCCGTTGGTTGAAAGCCGTTGAGGTGAATTACCACGACAGCGGAGCGACCATTCGCTTTGCTTCCAGCTGGGGCGAAGGCGAGATTGAAAGCCGCCTGATGGGCGCGTTTAACGTCAGCAACCTTCTGCTGGCGCTGGCTACGCTGCTGGCGTTGGGTTATCCGTTGGCAGAACTGCTGAAAACAGCCTCCCGCCTGCAGCCCGTTTGCGGCCGCATGGAAGTCTTCAGTGCGCCGGGTAAACCGACCGTCGTTGTTGACTACGCCCATACGCCGGACGCGCTGGAAAAAGCGCTCGAAGCGGCACGCCTGCATTGCGCAGGCAAACTGTGGTGCGTCTTCGGTTGCGGCGGCGATCGCGATAAAGGCAAACGTCCGTTAATGGGCGCGATTGCTGAGCAATTTGCTGATGTGGCGGTGGTGACGGACGACAACCCGCGTACCGAAGAACCGCGCGCCATTATCAACGACATTCTTGCCGGAATGCTGGATGCCGGGCATGCGAAGGTGATGGAAGGCCGTGCCGAAGCCGTCACCAACGCCATTATGCAGGCGAAAGAAGACGACGTTGTACTGATCGCGGGTAAGGGTCATGAAGATTATCAGATCGTCGGCTCCCAGCGTCTCGACTATTCCGACCGTGTGACCGCCGCGCGCCTGCTGGGGGTTATCGCATGATTAACGTAACGCTCAGCCAACTGGCTGAGATTCTGCACGGCGAGTTGCAAGGTGCCGATTTGACGCTGGACGCGGTAACGACCGATACGCGTAAACTGACGCCGGGCTGCCTGTTTGTGGCGCTGAAAGGCGAACGCTTCGACGCCCACGATTTTGCCGATAAAGCGAAAGCAGGTGGGGCGGGGGCGCTGCTGGTCAGCCGTCCGCTGGATATCTCCCTCCCACAACTGATTGTCAAAGACACGCGTCTGGCGTTTGGCGAACTGGCGGCGTGGGTACGCGCACAGGTTCCGGCTCGCGTGGTGGCGTTAACCGGTTCATCCGGTAAAACATCGGTTAAAGAGATGACTGCGGCCATTCTGAGCCAGTGCGGAAACACCTTATACACCGCCGGCAATCTTAATAACGACATCGGCGTGCCGATGACGCTGCTACGTCTGAATCATGATTATGACTATGCGGTGATTGAATTAGGCGCTAACCACCAGGGTGAAATTGCCTGGACCGTCGGCCTGACGCGTCCGGAAGCGGCACTGGTGAACAATCTCGCTGCGGCGCACCTGGAAGGGTTCGGCTCGCTGGCGGGCGTGGCGAAAGCCAAAGGCGAAATCTTTACCGGTCTGCAGGAAAACGGCATTGCCATCATGAATGCCGATAACAACGACTGGCTGAACTGGCAGAGCATCATTGGCGATCGCACTATCTGGCGTTTTTCGCCCAATGCCGCCAACAGTGATTTTACGGCAACCAATATCCACGTGACGATGCACGGCACGACGTTTTCTCTGCAAACGCCGATGGGCAGCATTGATGTGCTGCTGCCGTTACCCGGTCGCCACAACATCGCTAACGCGCTCGCTGCCAGCGCGCTGTCGATGGCGGTTGGTGCGCCGCTCGAGGCTATCAAAGCGGGTCTGGCTAATTTAACGGCCGTACCTGGCCGTTTGTTCCCTATCCAACTGGCAGAAAACCAACTGCTGCTTGATGACTCCTACAACGCCAATGTGGGGTCGATGACCGCCGCCGTACAGGTCCTTTCTGAAATGCCGGGCTTCCGTGTGTTGGTGGTTGGCGATATGGCGGAACTGGGAGCGGAAAGCGAAGCGTGCCATGTGCAGGTTGGTGAGGCGGCGAAAGCGGCAGATATCGATTGTGTATTGAGTACAGGGAAACTGAGCCAGGCCATCAGTAACGCCAGCGGCGTCGGCGAACATTTTGCTGACAAATCTGCGTTGGTGACGCGTCTTAAGGCGCTGGTTGCAGAGCATCAGACAATGACTGTTTTAGTGAAAGGTTCACGTAGTGCCGCCATGGAAGAGGTAGTACGCGCATTACAGGAGAATGGGACATGTTAGTTTGGCTGGCCGAACATTTGGTCAAATATTATTCCGGCTTTAACGTCTTTTCGTATCTGACGTTTCGTGCCATCGTCAGCCTGCTGACCGCGCTGTTCATCTCTTTGTGGATGGGCCCGCGCATGATTGCCCGTTTACAAAAATTGTCGTTTGGCCAGGTTGTGCGTAACGACGGTCCGGAGTCGCACTTCAGCAAGCGCGGTACGCCGACCATGGGCGGCATTATGATCCTGACAGCGATTGTCGTTTCTGTGCTGCTGTGGGCTTACCCGTCTAACCCGTATGTCTGGTGTGTATTGGTCGTGCTGGTTGGCTACGGCATTATTGGGTTCGTCGATGACTATCGCAAAGTGGTCCGCAAAGACACGAAAGGCCTGATTGCGCGCTGGAAGTATTTCTGGATGTCCGTCATTGCATTAGGCGTGGCGTTTGCCCTCTATCTGGCGGGCAAAGATACGCCAGCCACTCAACTGGTGGTGCCGTTCTTTAAAGACGTGATGCCTCAGCTGGGGCTGTTCTACGTTCTGCTGGCGTACTTCGTGATTGTAGGTACGGGTAATGCGGTTAACCTGACCGATGGTCTTGATGGCCTGGCGATTATGCCGACCGTGTTTGTTGCGGCCGGTTTTGCGCTGGTGGCGTGGGCGAGCGGTAACATGAACTTCGCCAGCTACCTGCACATTCCCTATTTACGCCATGCCGGTGAACTGGTGATTGTCTGTACGGCGATTGTCGGCGCGGGGTTAGGCTTTCTGTGGTTTAACACCTATCCGGCACAGGTCTTTATGGGTGACGTCGGTTCACTGGCATTGGGCGGCGCGCTCGGGATTATCGCCGTGCTGCTGCGCCAGGAATTCCTGCTGGTGATTATGGGTGGGGTGTTCGTGGTGGAAACTCTGTCGGTCATCCTGCAGGTCGGTTCCTTTAAGCTGCGCGGACAGCGTATTTTCCGCATGGCGCCGATTCACCATCACTATGAACTGAAAGGCTGGCCGGAGCCGCGCGTTATTGTGCGCTTCTGGATTATTTCGCTGATGCTGGTGCTGATTGGCCTGGCAACGCTGAAGGTACGTTAATCATGGCTGATTACCAGGGTAAAAACGTCGTCATCATTGGTCTGGGTCTAACCGGACTTTCTTGCGTGGACTTTTTCCTGGCGCGTGGCGTGACGCCGCGCGTGATGGATACCCGCGCAACGCCGCCGGGACTGGAAAAATTGCCTGAAGCGGTTGAACATCACGTTGGCAGCCTGAACGACGAGTGGCTGTTAGCCGCCGATCTGGTGGTTGCCAGCCCTGGTATTGCCCTTGCGCACCCCTCATTACGTGCCGCCGCCGATGCGGGCATTGAAATTGTGGGTGACATTGAGCTGTTCTGTCGCGAAGCGCAGGCTCCCATTGTCGCTATCACCGGGTCGAACGGTAAAAGTACGGTAACGACGCTGGTCGGCGAAATGGCGAAAGCGGCGGGCGTTAACGTCGGCGTGGGCGGCAATATCGGCCTTCCGGCTCTGATGCTGCTGGATGACGATCGTGAACTCTATGTGCTTGAACTGTCCAGTTTCCAACTGGAAACCACGTCCAGCCTGCAGGCCGTTGCCGCAACAATTTTGAACGTCACGGAAGATCATATGGACCGATATCCATTTGGTCTTCAACAGTATCGCGCGGCGAAACTGCGCGTGTACGAGAATGCGAAAGTGTGCGTGGTCAATGCAGATGATGCGCTAACCATGCCGGTACGCGGCGCGGATGAGCGCTGCGTGAGTTTTGGCGTCAATATGGGTGACTATCACCTTAACCGTCAGCAGGGCGAAACCTGGCTGCGGGTCAAAGGCGAAAAAATACTGAACGTGAAGGAGATGAAGCTTTCCGGTCAGCATAACTACACCAACGCGTTGGCGGCGCTGGCGCTGGCGGACGCAGCAGGATTACCGCGTGCCAGCAGCCTGAAAGCGTTGACGACGTTTACCGGTCTTGCTCATCGCTTCCAACTGGCGCTGGAGCATAACGGCGTTCGCTGGATCAACGATTCTAAAGCGACCAATGTAGGCAGTACCGAAGCGGCGTTGAAGGGGCTACATGTCGATGGCACGCTGCATCTGCTGCTCGGTGGAGATGGTAAATCAGCGGATTTCTCTTCGCTGGGGCGTTATTTGAACGGCGATCGTGTTCGTCTGTACTGCTTTGGCCGCGACGGTGCGCAGCTGGCGGCACTGCGTCCGGAAGTGGGTGAACAGACGGAAACGATGGAAGAGGCGATGCGTTTGATTGCTCCGCGCGTGAAGCCGGGTGATATGGTGCTCTTGTCGCCAGCCTGCGCCAGCCTCGATCAGTTCAAGAATTTTGAGCAGCGGGGTGATGAATTTACCCGCCTGGCGAAGGAGTTGGGTTGATGCGTTTTTCTCTCCCTCGCCTGAGAATGCCGCGCCTGCCAGGATTTGGACTCCTGGCTGGGGGCTTTGCTGCGCTTAAGGGCTGGGTGATGGCTTCGCGTGACAAAGACGCGGACAGCCTGATTATGTACGACCGCATGTTGTTGTGGTTGACCCTGGGGCTTGCGGCTATCGGTTTCGTGATGGTGACGTCAGCGTCGATGCCCGTGGGGCAAAGACTGGCAAACGATCCGTTCCTGTTTGCCAAGCGTGATGCGCTGTATATCTTCCTGGCATTTTGCCTGGGGATGATCACGCTGCGTTTGCCGATGGAGTTCTGGCAAAAGTACAGCACCACGATGCTGATTGCGTCAATCATCATGCTGCTGATCGTACTGGTGGTGGGGAGTTCCGTTAACGGGGCATCGCGTTGGATTGCGCTGGGACCGCTGCGTATTCAGCCTGCGGAATTCACCAAGCTGTCGCTGTTCTGCTACCTCGCAAACTACCTGGTGCGTAAGGTCGACGAGGTACGTAATAACCTGCGCGGCTTCTTAAAACCGATGGGCGTGATCCTGGTGCTGGCGGTGCTTTTGCTGGCGCAGCCCGACCTCGGTACGGTGGTGGTGTTATTTGTGACCACGCTGGCAATGCTGTTTCTTGCCGGGGCGAAACTGTGGCAGTTCATTGCCATCATCGGGATGGGGATATCGGCGGTTGTTCTGCTGATCCTCGCCGAGCCTTATCGTATTCGCCGTGTGACCTCTTTCTGGAACCCATGGGAAGATCCCTTTGGCAGTGGTTACCAGTTGACGCAATCGTTGATGGCATTTGGTCGCGGTGAAGTCTGGGGGCAAGGACTGGGAAATTCGGTCCAAAAACTGGAGTACTTGCCGGAGGCGCATACCGACTTTATCTTCGCCATTATTGGGGAAGAACTGGGTTATATCGGTGTGGTATTGGCGCTTTTAATGGTATTCTTCGTCGCTTTTCGTGCGATGTCGATCGGGCGTAAAGCGCTGGAAATTGACCACCGTTTTTCCGGTTTTCTCGCCTGTTCGATCGGTATCTGGTTTAGTTTCCAGGCACTTGTCAACGTTGGCGCGGCTGCCGGTATGCTGCCGACCAAAGGTCTGACGCTGCCGCTGATCAGCTACGGTGGTTCGAGTTTGTTGATTATGTCGACAGCCATCATGTTTTTGTTACGTATTGATTATGAAACGCGTCTGGAAAAAGCGCAGGCGTTTACACGAGGTTCACGATGAGTGGTCAACCGAAGCGGTTAATGGTGATGGCAGGTGGTACCGGCGGGCATGTGTTCCCGGGATTGGCCGTTGCTCACCATTTAATGGCCCAGGGCTGGCAGGTTCGCTGGCTGGGCACCGCCGATCGTATGGAAGCGGATTTAGTGCCAAAACATGGCATTGAGATTGACTTCATTCGTATCTCCGGTTTGCGTGGCAAAGGGATCAAGGCATTACTTGCCGCCCCGCTGCGTATTTTTAACGCCTGGCGTCAGGCGCGCGCCATCATGAAACAGTTCAAACCCGACGTGGTGCTGGGCATGGGTGGCTATGTTTCAGGTCCCGGCGGTCTTGCCGCCTGGTCTTTAGGGATCCCGGTGGTCCTGCATGAGCAAAACGGCATCGCCGGTTTGACCAATAAATGGTTGGCGAAGATCGCGACCACGGTTATGCAGGCTTTTCCTGGCGCCTTCCCGAACGCGGAAGTCGTGGGTAATCCGGTGCGTACGGACGTGCTGGCGCTGCCGCTGCCGCAGGAGCGTCTGGCGGGGCGTGAAGGCCCGGTTCGTCTGCTGGTGGTTGGCGGCTCTCAGGGCGCTCGCGTCCTGAACCAGACGCTACCGCAGGTTGCCGCCAAACTTGGCGATGCGGTAACGATCTGGCATCAGAGCGGTAAAGGCGCGCAGCAAACGGTTGAACACGCTTATGCACAGGCGGGGCAACCGCAGCATAAGGTGACGGAATTTATTGACGACATGGCTGACGCTTATGCGTGGGCGGATGTGGTGGTTTGTCGTTCGGGCGCATTAACCGTGAGCGAGATTGCCGCCGCGGGTTTACCCGCGCTGTTTGTCCCGTTCCAGCATAAAGACAGGCAACAGTACTGGAATGCGCTGCCGCTGGAAAAAGCAGGTGCAGCAAAAATTCTTGAGCAGCCACAGTTTACCGTGGATGCCGTCGCCAGCACCCTTTCCGGGTGGTCGCGAGAAACTTTACTCACCATGGCAGAGCGTGCTCGCGCGGCATCGATTCCTGATGCCACAGAACGTGTCGCAAATGAAGTGAACCGGGCTGCCCGGGTGTAATTGTGGCGGTGCCTTTTGCATCGCATGAAATTTTGAAGTTAATGGCGTAAAGAATGAATACACAACAATTGGCAAAACTGCGTTCCATCGTGCCCGAAATGCGTCGCGTTCGGCACATTCACTTTGTCGGCATCGGCGGTGCTGGTATGGGCGGTATTGCCGAGGTTTTGGCCAATGAAGGGTATCAGATCAGTGGTTCCGATTTGGCACCGAATCCAGTTACGCAACAGTTAACGAGTCTTGGCGCCACTATCTTTTTCAACCATCGCCCGGAGAACGTCCGTGATGCGAGTGTGGTGGTAGTTTCCAGCGCTATTTCGGCGGATAACCCGGAGATTGTCGCCGCACATGAAGCGCGCATTCCGGTGATTCGCCGTGCAGAGATGCTGGCGGAATTAATGCGTTTTCGTCACGGTATCGCCATTGCCGGGACGCATGGCAAAACCACAACCACGGCAATGGTTTCCAGTATTTATGCCGAAGCGGGACTGGATCCGACCTTTGTGAACGGTGGTCTGGTCAAAGCGGCGGGCGTGCATGCGCGTCTTGGCCATAGCCGTTATCTGATTGCTGAAGCAGACGAGAGCGATGCGTCGTTCCTGCACCTGCAGCCAATGGTGGCGATTGTCACCAACATCGAAGCTGACCATATGGATACCTACCAGGGCGACTTCGAAAATTTAAAGCAGACGTTCATTAATTTTCTGCACAATTTGCCGTTTTATGGTCGTGCAGTGATGTGCGTTGACGACCCGGTGATCCGTGAGCTGCTGCCGCGTGTGGGGCGTCAGACCACGACCTACGGTTTTAGCGATGACGCGGATGTGCGTATTGAAGACTATCAGCAGATTGGCCCGCAGGGGCACTTCACGCTACTGCGCCAGGACAAACCTGCGCTGCGCGTGACGTTGAATGCCCCAGGTCGTCATAATGCGCTGAATGCGGCGGCTGCCGTAGCGGTGGCAACGGAAGAAGACATTGAAGACGAGGCAATCCTGCGTGCGCTGGAGAGCTTCCAGGGAACCGGACGCCGTTTTGATGTTCTTGGTGAGTTTCCGCTTGAGCCGGTAAACGGTAAAACCGGTACGGCCATGCTGGTCGATGATTACGGCCATCATCCAACGGAAGTTGACGCGACCATCAAAGCCGCTCGGGCTGGCTGGCCGGAGAAAAATCTGGTTATGTTGTTCCAGCCGCACCGTTTCACACGTACGCGCGATCTGTACGATGACTTCGCCAACGTATTGACCCAGGTCGATACGCTACTGATGCTGGATGTTTATGCGGCGGGAGAGGCCCCGATCCCTGGCGCGGATAGCCGCTCACTGTGCCGTACCATTCGTGGACGCGGCAAGATTGACCCGATTCTGGTATCCGACCCTGCTCAGGTGGC
Organism: Citrobacter enshiensis; assembly: GCF_029338175.1. Lineage (NCBI taxonomy): Bacteria > Pseudomonadati > Pseudomonadota > Gammaproteobacteria > Enterobacterales > Enterobacteriaceae > Citrobacter > Citrobacter enshiensis. The sequence goes on along the minus strand of NZ_CP119862.1, from coordinate 4,008,897 downwards.
GGAAATGCTGGCACCGGTATTAACCGGCAATGATTTGATTCTGGTGCAGGGTGCGGGAAATATCGGCAAAATCGCACGTTCCTTAGCTGAAATCAAACTGAAGCCGCAAACTCGGGAGGAAGAACAACATGGCTGATAAGATTGCGGTCTTGTTGGGGGGAACCTCCGCTGAACGTGAAGTTTCGCTGAACTCCGGCGCCGCCGTGTTGGCTGGGTTGCGCGAGGGCGGCGTGGATGCGCATCCGGTGGATCCGCAAGAGGTTGACATCACCCTTCTGAAATCGATGGGTTTTCAGAAGGTGTTCATTGCGTTGCACGGGCGCGGTGGTGAAGATGGCACTTTGCAGGGGATGCTGGATCTGATCGGCCTGCCGTACACCGGCAGTGGCGTGATGGCATCTGCCATTTCAATGGATAAACTGCGCAGCAAATTACTGTGGCAAGGGGCTGGATTACCGGTCGCGCCGTGGGTGGCTTTAACGCGCGCTGAGTTCGAAAAAGGGCCTAGCGATGACGTCATGACGCAAATTTCTGCGCTGGGTTTACCGCTGATTGTGAAGCCGAGCCGTGAAGGTTCCAGCGTGGGAATGTCGAAAGTTGAAGAACAAAATGCTTTGCAAAGCGCATTAGCATTGGCTTTTCATCATGATGAAGAAGTATTGATTGAAAAATGGCTCAGCGGTCCAGAATTTACGGTAGCGATGCTCGGTGAAGAAATTTTACCGTCAATTCGTATCCAACCCGCTGGAACCTTCTATGATTATGAGGCGAAGTATCTGTCTGATGAGACACAATATTTCTGCCCTGCTGGTCTGGAAGTGGAGCAAGAGGCCGCGTTACAGGCATTAGTCCTGAAAGCGTGGACCGCGCTGGGCTGCAAAGGTTGGGGTCGTATCGATGTCATGAAGGACAGCGATGACCAGTTTTATCTGCTGGAAGCCAATACCTCTCCGGGTATGACCAGCCACAGTCTGGTGCCTATGGCGGCACGTCAGGCGGGCATGAGCTTCTCGCAGTTGGTGGTACGAATTCTGGAGTTGGCGGACTGATATGTCGCAGGCTGCGCTGAACACGCGAAACAGTGAAGAAGAACTCTCATCTTCACGCCGCAGTAATGGAACGCGTCTTGCAGGTATTCTTTTCCTGCTGACAGTGTTGTGCACCGTGTTTGTCAGCGGCTGGGTGGTGTTGGGCTGGATGGAAGACGCGCAGCGTTTGCCCTTGTCGAAACTGGTGCTGACCGGCGAGCGGCATTACACGCGCAATGATGATATCCGGCAGTCAATTCTGGCTCTCGGGTCGCCTGGCACCTTTATGACCCAGGACGTGAACATCATTCAGAGTCAGATTGAACGTTTGCCGTGGATTAAACAGGCCAGTGTCAGAAAACAGTGGCCTGATGAATTGAAGATTCATCTGGTTGAATATGTGCCGATTGCGCGTTGGAATGATCAACATATGGTGGATGTGGAAGGTAATGCCTTCAGCGTACCCACCGATCGGACCAGCAAGCAGGTTTTACCCATGTTATACGGCCCGGAAGGCAGCGCGAGTGAAGTGTTGCAAGGGTACCGTGAAATGGGGCAGGTGCTGGCTAAGGATAGATTCACCCTGAAGGAAGCGGCAATGACCGCACGTCGTTCCTGGCAGTTGACGCTGAATAACGATATTAAGCTCAATCTGGGTCGGGGCGACACCATGAAACGTTTGGCTCGCTTTGTAGAACTTTATCCGGTTTTACAGCAGCAGGCGCAAACCGATGGCAAACGGATTAGCTACGTTGATTTGCGTTATGACTCGGGGGCGGCAGTAGGGTGGGTTCCCTTACCTCCTGAGGAATCTAATCAGCAACAGAATCAGGCACAGGCAGAACAACAATGATCAAGGCGACGGACAGAAAACTGGTAGTTGGACTGGAGATTGGCACCGCGAAGGTTGCCGCTTTAGTAGGGGAAGTTCTGCCCGATGGTATGGTCAATATCATTGGCGTGGGCAGTTGCCCGTCGCGCGGTATGGATAAAGGCGGAGTGAACGACCTTGAGTCAGTGGTAAAGTGCGTACAGCGCGCCATTGACCAGGCTGAACTGATGGCGGATTGCCAGATCTCCTCGGTGTATCTGGCGCTTTCTGGGAAGCATATTAGCTGTCAGAATGAAATCGGCATGGTGCCGATCTCCGAAGAGGAAGTGACGCAGGAAGATGTGGAAAACGTGGTTCATACCGCAAAGTCGGTACGTGTTCGTGACGAACATCGTGTTCTGCACGTTATTCCGCAAGAGTACGCGATTGACTACCAGGAAGGCATCAAAAATCCTGTCGGTCTTTCCGGCGTGCGTATGCAGGCAAAAGTGCATTTGATTACGTGTCACAACGATATGGCGAAAAACATTGTCAAAGCCGTGGAACGTTGTGGCCTGAAAGTTGACCAATTGATATTTGCCGGACTGGCGGCCAGTTATTCCGTGTTGACGGAAGATGAACGTGAACTGGGCGTCTGCGTAGTGGATATTGGTGGTGGTACAATGGATATCGCCGTTTATACTGGCGGGGCGTTGCGCCATACCAAAGTGATCCCTTACGCAGGAAACGTAGTGACCAGTGATATCGCCTATGCCTTTGGTACGCCGCCGAGCGACGCCGAAGCCATTAAAGTGCGCCACGGGTGTGCGTTAGGCTCCATCGTTGGGAAAGACGAGAGCGTGGAAGTACCCAGCGTGGGCGGTCGACCGCCGCGCAGTCTGCAGCGTCAGACGCTCGCAGAGGTCATTGAGCCGCGGTATACCGAACTGCTCAATCTGGTCAACGAAGAGATACTGCAATTACAAGAACAGCTTCGCCAGCAGGGTGTGAAACATCATCTGGCGGCGGGGATTGTCTTAACCGGTGGTGCGGCGCAAATTGAAGGCCTTGCAGCCTGCGCCCAGCGCGTGTTCCATACGCAGGTACGTATTGGTGCGCCGCTGAATATCACCGGGCTGACGGATTATGCTCAGGAGCCGTATTACTCAACGGCGGTGGGGTTGCTTCACTACGGGAAAGAGTCCCATTTGAGTGGTGAAGCAGAAGTAGAAAAACGTGTTACGGCTTCAGTTGGCTCGTGGATCAAGCGACTTAATAGCTGGCTGCGAAAAGAGTTTTAATTTTTATGAGACCGGAGAAGATTAACGGTCTCAGGCGACAGGCACAAAACGGAGAGAAACTATGTTTGAACCTATGGAACTGACCAACGACGCGGTGATTAAAGTCATCGGCGTCGGTGGCGGCGGCGGTAATGCCGTTGAACACATGGTGCGCGAGCGCATTGAAGGTGTTGAATTCTTCGCAGTCAATACCGACGCTCAGGCGTTGCGTAAAACTGCTGTTGGCCAGACCATTCAGATCGGTAGCGGTATTACTAAAGGTCTGGGGGCGGGCGCAAACCCGGAAGTGGGTCGCAATGCGGCTGACGAAGATCGTGAAGCACTGCGTGCAGCGCTTGACGGGGCAGACATGGTGTTTATCGCAGCAGGCATGGGTGGCGGTACCGGTACTGGTGCAGCGCCAGTGGTTGCTGAAGTCGCAAAAGATTTAGGTATTCTGACCGTCGCTGTCGTGACTAAGCCTTTCAACTTTGAAGGCAAGAAGCGCATGGCATTCGCGGAGCAGGGTATCACCGAGCTGTCCAAACATGTGGACTCTCTGATCACTATCCCGAACGACAAACTGCTGAAAGTGCTGGGACGCGGTATCTCCCTGCTGGACGCATTTGGCGCAGCAAACGACGTGCTGAAAGGCGCGGTACAGGGTATCGCAGAGCTGATCACCCGTCCTGGCCTGATGAACGTCGACTTTGCCGACGTGCGCACCGTGATGTCCGAAATGGGCTATGCGATGATGGGCTCCGGCGTGGCGAGCGGTGAAGACCGTGCGGAAGAAGCGGCTGAAATGGCTATCTCTTCTCCGCTGCTGGAAGATATCGACCTGTCTGGCGCTCGCGGCGTACTGGTCAACATCACGGCGGGCTTCGATCTGCGTCTGGATGAGTTTGAAACCGTGGGTAACACTATCCGTGCATTTGCCTCGGATAACGCAACCGTGGTTATCGGTACGTCTCTTGACCCGGATATGAATGACGAACTGCGCGTCACCGTTGTTGCCACTGGAATTGGTATGGACAAACGTCCGGAAATCACCCTGGTCACCAACAAGCAGGTGCAGCAGCCAGTGATGGATCGCTACCAGCAGCACGGCATGGCGCCGTTGACGCAAGAGCAAAAACCAGTTGCTAAAGTGGTTAACGACAACACGCCGCAAACCACTAAAGAGCCGGATTATCTCGATATCCCTGCGTTCCTGCGCAAGCAAGCTGACTAAGAATTAGCTGGAATTTGGGTATCGTGGCTCTTTGTGCTAAACTGGCCCGCCGAATGTATAGTACACTTCGGTTGGATAGGTAATTTGGCGAGATTATACGATGATCAAACAAAGGACACTTAAACGTATCGTTCAGGCGACTGGCGTCGGTTTACATACCGGCAAAAAAGTCACCCTGACATTACGACCTGCGCCGGCCAACACCGGGGTCATCTATCGTCGCACCGACTTGAATCCACCGGTAGATTTCCCGGCCGATGCCAAATCTGTGCGTGATACCATGCTCTGTACGTGTCTGGTTAATGAGCATGATGTACGGATTTCAACCGTTGAGCACCTTAACGCTGCTCTGGCGGGCCTGGGCATCGATAACATTGTTATCGAAGTCAATGCTCCGGAAATCCCGATCATGGATGGCAGTGCTGCCCCGTTCGTCTACCTGCTGCTTGATGCGGGTATCGAAGAACTGAGTAGCGCGAAGAAATTTGTACGCATCAAAGAGACTGTTCGTGTCGAAGATGGCGACAAGTGGGCTGAGTTCAAGCCGTACAATGGTTTTACGTTGGATTTCACCATCGACTTTAACCATCCGGCGATCGACTCCAGTACACAGCGCTATGCGATGAACTTCTCTGCGGATGCGTTCATGCGCCAGATCAGCCGTGCGCGTACTTTCGGCTTCATGCGTGATATCGAATATCTGCAGTCCCGTGGTTTGTGCCTGGGCGGCAGCTTCGATTGTGCCATCGTTGTTGACGATTATCGCGTATTGAACGAAGACGGCCTGCGTTTTGAAGATGAATTTGTTCGTCACAAAATGCTTGATGCTATCGGTGACTTGTTCATGTGTGGTCACAACATTATCGGTGCATTTACCGCGTATAAATCCGGTCATGCGCTGAATAACAAACTGCTGCAGGCAGTCCTGGCTAAACAGGAAGCCTGGGAATTTGTGACCTTCCAGGACGACGCAGAACTGCCGTTGGCTTTCAAAGCGCCTTCGACTGTACTGGCATAACGACACACCCTGTCGCATAAATTCGACTGGTTAATCTGGCACTCTCTCCGGCCAGGTAAGCCAGTCGTTTTTTTTTGTCACGTGCCCGTCATTTTTCCTGATGCGATTTTTTATGTGTTGCTGAATCGAAATGCAGCGCGTTCGCTGCTTTCTTAAGCATTTTTACCCTTAGCTTTTTGTCATTCCTGCTGTAGTACAGCGGTATTAGTGATAAGATTTGTGCGCAAAAATAACGTTTAGAAAGCATAAACCCGACGATCGAGCTTTTAAGGTGGCAATGACGTGAGTGGAATACTGACGCGCTGGCGACAGTTAGGCAGACGGTACTTCTGGCCGCATCTCTTATTGGGGATGGTCGCGGCGAGCTTTGGTCTGCCCGCTCTCAGTAACGCTGCCGAGCCTAATACGCCAGCAAAAGCGACAGCCAGCAACCACGATCAATCTGCGAAGGTAAACTTTAGCCAGCTTGCGTTGCTGGAAGCAACCAACCGTCGCCCGAATTTTACCGTCGATTACTGGCATCAGCATGCGATTCGAACGGTTATTCGCCATCTTTCCTTCGCAATGGCGCCACAAGCGCTGCCCGTTGCTGAAGAACCGTTACCGCTTCAGGCGCATCATCTTGCTTTACTGAATACGCTCAGCGCCATGCTGACGCAGGAAGGCCAACCGCCTGCGATCGTGCGCCATCTGACGTACGCCCATTTTACACCTCAGGCCGCATTTAGCGTGTCTGTCTGGATTAGCCAGGCGCAAGGAATACGTGCCGGCCCTCAACGCCTCAGTTAACAACAAAAAAACCTTTAACACATTATTATGACTCCGCTTCGCGGGGCGTTTGAGATTTTATTATTATGCTAATCAAATTATTAACGAAAGTATTCGGTAGTCGTAACGATCGTACGTTGCGTCGCATGCGCAAAGCGGTCGGCGTGATTAATGCCATGGAACCGGAGATGGAAAAACTCTCCGATGACGAATTGAAAGCGAAAACAGCAGAGTTCCGTGCTCGTCTGGAGAAAGGTGAAAGCCTGGAAAGCCTGATTCCGGAAGCCTTTGCTGTTGTCCGTGAAGCCAGTAAGCGCGTCTTCGGTATGCGCCACTTCGACGTTCAGTTGCTCGGCGGTATGGTCCTTAACGATCGCTGCATCGCAGAAATGCGTACCGGTGAAGGTAAAACACTGACCGCAACGCTGCCTGCGTACCTGAATGCGCTGACGGGCAAAGGCGTTCACGTCGTTACCGTCAACGACTATCTGGCGCAGCGTGACGCCGAAAACAACCGTCCACTGTTTGAATTCCTCGGCATGAGCGTCGGCATCAACATGTCTGGCCTGCCTGCTCCTGCAAAACGTGAAGCGTACGCGGCGGACATCACTTACGGTACCAACAACGAATACGGCTTTGACTACCTGCGCGACAACATGGCGTTCAGCCCTGAAGAACGCGTTCAGCGTAAACTGTACTATGCGCTGGTGGATGAGGTGGACTCCATCCTGATCGATGAAGCACGTACGCCGCTTATCATTTCTGGTCCGGCTGAAGACAGCTCGGAAATGTATAAGAAAGTGAACAAAATCATTCCGCGTCTGGTACGTCAGGAGAAAGAAGACTCCGACACCTTCCAGGGTGAAGGCCATTTCTCCGTCGATGAGAAAGCCCGTCAGGTGAACCTGACCGAACGTGGTCTGGTACTGATTGAAGAACTGCTGGTGAACGAAGGCATCATGGACGAAGGTGAGTCGCTGTACTCTCCGGGCAACATTATGCTGATGCACCACGTAACCGCCGCGCTGCGTGCGCACGTGCTGTTTACCCGCGATGTAGACTACATCGTGAAAGACGGTGAAGTTATCATCGTTGACGAACACACCGGGCGTACCATGCAGGGACGTCGCTGGTCTGACGGTTTACACCAGGCCGTTGAAGCGAAAGAAGGCGTGGATATCCAGAACGAAAACCAGACGCTGGCCTCCATCACTTTCCAGAACTACTTCCGTCTGTACGAGAAACTGGCCGGTATGACCGGTACAGCAGATACCGAAGCGTTTGAATTCAGCTCTATCTACAAGCTGGATACCGTTGTGGTTCCGACCAACCGCCCGATGATCCGTAAAGACATGCCAGACCTGGTCTACATGACGGAAGCGGAAAAAATTCAGGCGATCATTGAAGATATCAAAGAGCGTACTGCGAATGGTCAGCCGGTGCTGGTCGGTACTATCTCCATCGAGAAATCCGAAGTGGTTTCTAATGAGCTGGTTAAAGCGGGTATCAAACATAACGTTCTGAACGCCAAATTCCATGCCAACGAAGCGGCGATCGTTGCACAGGCGGGTTACCCGGCTGCAGTGACCATCGCGACCAACATGGCGGGTCGTGGTACCGATATCGTGCTGGGTGGTAGCTGGCAGGCTGAAGTGGCTGAGCTGGAAAATCCAACGCCGGAACAGATTGCGCAGATTAAAACAGACTGGCAGGTGCGTCATGATGCGGTGCTGGCATCGGGCGGTTTACACATCATTGGTACCGAACGTCACGAATCTCGTCGTATCGATAACCAGCTTCGTGGCCGTTCTGGTCGTCAGGGCGACGCCGGTTCTTCTCGTTTCTATCTGTCGATGGAAGATGCGCTGATGCGTATCTTCGCCTCTGACCGTGTTTCAGGCATGATGCGTAAACTCGGCATGAAACCGGGCGAAGCCATTGAGCACCCGTGGGTAACTAAAGCGATTGCTAACGCCCAGCGTAAAGTGGAAAGCCGTAACTTCGATATTCGTAAGCAGCTGCTGGAATATGATGATGTGGCGAACGATCAGCGTCGCGCTATCTACAGCCAGCGTAATGAACTGCTGGATGTGAGTGACGTAAGCGAAACCATCAACAGCATCCGCGAAGATGTGTTCAAAGTCACCATCGATGCCTATATTCCGCCGCAGTCGCTGGAAGAGATGTGGGATGTTCCAGGGCTGCAGGAACGCCTGAAAAACGATTTTGATCTCGACATGCCGATTTCAGAGTGGCTGGATAAAGAACCTGAACTGCACGAAGAAACGCTGCGTGAACGTATCCTGGCGCATGCTATCGATGTTTATCAGCGTAAAGAAGAGGTGGTCGGTGCAGAAATGATGCGCCACTTCGAGAAGGGCGTTATGCTGCAAACACTCGATTCGCTGTGGAAAGAGCACCTGGCGGCGATGGATTACTTGCGTCAGGGTATCCACCTGCGTGGCTATGCGCAGAAAGATCCGAAGCAGGAATATAAACGTGAATCTTTCGCCATGTTTGCCTCTATGCTGGAGTCACTGAAATACGAAGTGATCAGTACGCTGAGCAAAGTTCAGGTTCGCATGCCGGAAGAAGTTGAAGCCATGGAACAGCAGCGTCGTGAAGAAGCTGAACGTTTGGCGCAAATGCAACAGCTGAGCCATAAAGGTGATGATTCCGCTGTGGCAGAAGAGTTGGCTGCGCAAACGGGCGATCGCAAAGTGGGTCGTAATGATCCATGTCCTTGCGGTTCCGGTAAAAAATACAAACAGTGCCATGGTCGTCTGAGCTAAGGTCTGAATAAAAATGGTAAAGGCGCAGATATCTGCGCCTTTTTTATGGACGAGATAATATGAAAATACTGCAAATCGCGGTGGGCATTATTCGCAACGACGCGGGGGAGATCTTCATTACTCAACGCGCCGCAGATGCCCATATGGCAAATAAGCTGGAATTTCCTGGTGGGAAAATTGAATTGGGTGAAACGCCGGAACAGGCGCTGATTCGCGAACTACAGGAAGAGGTAGGCATTACGCCTCAAGGTGCGACGTTATTTGATACGCTGGAATACCAGTTCCCGGATCGGCATATCACCCTCTGGTTCTGGCTGGTCGAAAGCTGGGAAGGGGAGCCGTGGGGAAGGGAAGGACAACCCGGTCAGTGGATTGCTCAGAGCGAGCTGGATGCGAAAGATTTTCCGCCAGCAAATGAACCTGTTATTACGAAGTTAAAGCAGAATATGTAGTTCGTAGGCCGGATAAAGCGCTGCCGCCATCCGGCAAAGAATGGCGGGGGCGCTGCGCCTGGCCGCCCGGATCAGCAGTAGAACTACTGCTGTTCTTCGCTCCAGTCATCACTCTCTGACAGATCGCCAGAACTGGGAATGCGTTTTTCTTCGGCGGCCCATTCACCTAAATCGATCAACTGACAGCGTTTGGAACAGAACGGACGAAATGGACTGGCTTCGCTCCAGACAACATTTTTACCGCAGGTTGGGCAGTTTACGATGGTTTGTTCAGACATTTTCGCTCCTTAAACTCACTTCTTAACAACATGCCAGCTCAAAGTCCAGGCGTTCAGGAACCAGGCCATTTTCACTGTCCAGCGGCATAAAACGGATCGCAAAACGGCTCTTGTGCCCTGAAATTTGCGGATAAAGCTGTGAGTCCAGCGTCAGTTGCAGACGCAACAGATCCGCATCATCACCGTTATCCTGATAGAAACCATTCAGGCTGGTTTGTTTACGGAAAGGCGCGGAGTTACGGATCAGATCCAGGATCAACGTCAACGCCTGATTGAGTGGATTCAGGCTTGTAAGCCATGTTTCAACCTGGGCATCGCGTTGCGATTGCGGAAGATGCAGCCAGATGTGCAGCGTTGGCAGGTCAAAACTGCAGCAGCCGCCTGGAATGCTCAGGCGTTGGCGTACCAGGGCGACAAGACGATCTTCACGCAGTTCCTGGCCAATTCGCGGCGCTGAAATCAAAATGCTGCCAGCCGTTTTTAATTGTTGGCGAAGGGCATCGATTCGACTTTGATCAACACCAGGCACTTCCATCCAGGCCTTAAGCTTACGCTGCTGGCGCTCAAGTTCTTTGAGAAGTTCTGTACGCACTTCACCACGCTCAAACACATCCAGCAAGTCGCCGATATTGCGGAAGAAATGCAGTGCCCCTGCATGATCTGCAATAGGGAGTTTGATGGAAAGTTGTTGAATCAGAAATTCAATGCGCAGCCATGTACGCATCTTCTCATTGAGAGGGTGTTCAAAAAGGACCTGGGTGTGCATTACGGTTTTTCCTGTGAGACAAACTGCGACGCAAGTTGCAAATAGCGCGCGTGCAGGCGTGCGACATCCGATGCAATGGCATCCGGTGCGCCGTTATTATCAATAACATCGTCCGCCACGGCAAGACGCGCTTCACGCGTCGCCTGGGCAGCCAAAATCTGTTCAACATGCTCACGCGTCACATTATCGCGTTGCATGGTTCTAAGGCGCTGTGTCTCCGGGGAGACATCGACCACGAGCACGCGATCGGCCTTTTTGTACAGCGCGTTCTCAACCAGCAGCGGTACCACCCAAAGCACGTAAGGCGACGTGGTTTGCTGAAATTGCCGCTGAGTTTCCTGCTGGATGAGCGGGTGCAACAGGCCATTTAGCCAGGACTTCTCTTCTGGGGCGGCAAATATGCGTTCGCGCAAAACTCGCCGCTGCAACGAACCGTCCGCAGCGATAACGTCTGAACCAAAATGTTCGGCAATCGCGTTAAGGGCGGGTTGGCCGGGTTCAACCACCTGGCGGGCAATAATATCTGCATCAATCACGTTTATTCCGAGGTCAGCAAATGCATTTGCAACGGTGCTTTTACCACTGCCGATGCCGCCCGTTAAGGCTACCGTATACCTCATATAATTTGATCCCGGGAAATTGAGTTTGATAATCAAATGGTTAAAAGTTAAACATGCGAAGGCGAGGCTGTCATGGGGGTTGCCCACTGTTCGCCAGGTAAATTTATGGGATTGTAGCGTAAAAAAAGAGAATTTCGCAGTCTTGCGAAGCCATGATTAGTGCGTATGATAGCGTCACTGGAGTTGTGCTCTCATTCTCATAGCCATTAACCCCAGGAATCCGCACATGCGTATCGAAGAAGATCTGAAGTTAGGTTTCAAAGACGTTCTTATCCGCCCTAAGCGTTCTACTCTCAAAAGTCGTTCCGATGTTGAACTGGAACGTGAATTTACCTTTAAACACTCAGGTCAGACCTGGTCTGGCGTCCCGGTTATTGCTGCGAATATGGACACCGTTGGCACATTTTCGATGGCTGCCGCTTTGGCCTCTTTCGGTATTCTGACTGCTGTTCACAAGCACTACTCCGTTGCAGACTGGAGCGCGTTTGTCAGTGAAGCATCTGCAGATGTCATTAAGCACGTGATGGTCTCTACCGGGACTTCTGACGCTGATTTTGAAAAAACGAATCAGATTCTGGCGCTGAACCCGGCGCTGAACTTTATCTGTATTGATGTGGCAAACGGTTACTCTGAACACTTCGTGCAGTTTGTGGCGAAAGCGCGTGAAGCATGGCCAACAAAAACCATCTGTGCAGGTAATGTGGTCACCGGTGAAATGTGTGAAGAACTGGTTCTTTCCGGCGCGGATATCGTGAAGGTCGGGATTGGTCCTGGTTCTGTGTGTACAACCCGAGTGAAAACCGGCGTGGGCTATCCGCAGCTTTCCGCTGTGATTGAATGTGCCGATGCGGCACATGGTCTGGGCGGCATGATTGTCAGCGATGGCGGTTGTACGATGCCAGGCGATGTTGCCAAAGCCTTTGGCGGCGGCGCGGACTTTGTGATGCTGGGCGGAATGCTGGCGGGTCATGAAGAAAGCGGCGGGAGAGTTGTTGAAGAGAACGGCGAGAAGTTCATGCTGTTCTACGGTATGAGCTCAGAGTCTGCAATGACTCGCCACGTAGGTGGCGTTGCGCAATACCGTGCCGCAGAGGGTAAAACCGTTAAGCTGCCGCTGCGTGGCCCGGTTGAAAACACCGCGCGTGATATCCTTGGCGGTTTACGTTCAGCCTGTACTTATGTTGGGGCATCCCGTCTGAAAGAACTGACCAAGCGCACCACCTTTATTCGCGTTCAGGAACAAGAAAACCGCGTTTTCAATAGCCTGTAATCGCCTGTGCTGGCGCTGCATGCAGCGCCAGCCTCTCACTACCCTCCGCTCATTGCATCCCCAAGATGGAAAATGGGCAAATACATTGCCACCACCAGCGTTCCTATAATTAACCCTGTTATCACCAACAGCATGGGTTCCAGCAGTGCCGCCAGGTTATCTGCCAGGGAGAGCGTATTTTCACTGTGATGTCGGGCAAGGTTATGCAGCATCGAATCCAGCGAGCCAGAGGCTTCTCCGGTTCTCACCAGCTGCAGGCATAATGGACTAAATTCTCCGGCATTTTTGAACGCCAGCCAGATGGGGTGTCCGGCAGTAATTTCGTGCTGAATTTGCATCAGTCGTTGCGACCACCAGGGGCAAACGATCGTTTCTCTCACGCTCTCCAGCCCGTGTAAAAAAGTGATACCCGCACTTTGCGTCAGCGCCAGAATGGTAAATATTTGAGTGAGCTTCTGGCCCCGCGCCAGATGACCAATCACCGGCGTTCGCAGCAGAAGACGCTGGCACAAGATCTGCCAGGACGGTTTTCGCCGTAGCAGCGTATTTGCTATTGCTAACAGGATGCAAAGCAGCGCCAGTTGCCATCCCGAGGACGCCATAAAATCAGCGAATACCATAACCCCTCGCGTCAGGGTGGGCAGCGGTGTATTGAACGTTTTATAGATGGCAGCAAATTCCGGCAGAACAAAGTGCAGCATGGCGAGAACCACCAGTACCGCCATGGTTAAAATGATGATGGGATAGCGCAGTGCTTTTTTCACTTTTTCCGTAAGCAATTGCTGCGCCTTTTGTTGGCGGGCAAGTTCAAAACAGCATTCATCAAGCTTACCCGTTAATTCTCCGGTACGAATCATCGCCTGATAGAGCGGGGGAAAGACATTTGACCATTGCGACAGCGCGCGGGAAAACGGTATCCCCTGTTCCAGGTCGTGAGCCAGAACCTGTAGCAATGCTCGCCACTGACCGCTGGGATGCTGCCCCGCAAGTAACGCCAGTCCTTCAGATAGTGTCAATCCGGCTTTGAGGAGCGTTGCCAGTTGGTAGATAAGTTCGGCGGTTTTTTCTGCACGCCATTGGGAGGCTTTTACGCTGATACGCCTGACACGAAGCGGGGTAATCCGTTGTTGCGCCAGAGCCACAAGCAGCAACACCCGGTTCTCAGCCCACAACGTGCCGTCTGCACAGACGCCTTCGTCGTTAAGGCCCTGCCAATGCCAAAGTTGTTTAGCTGCCATGAGGCATACCCAGTACACGGATCAACTCTTCAAATGTCGTTAATCCTTGTTCAACGGCCTGGCAGCCATTGTCAAAAAGCGAACGCATACCGGCCTGCTGGGCATGGGATTCAAGGGTCTCAATGTCGGTTCCGTTAGCGATGAGTTGCCTGATCGCTGGCGTGACGGGCAGAACTTCGAACAGTGCCGTACGCCCGTAGAACCCATGGTGACAATGTTCGCAGCCGGGCGCCTGCCAGCGCGGTAGCCACGTGGGCCATAGTGCGGCTGGGAGGACGATGGAATCTCCGGTGGTATGCCGGCAGTGCGGGCACAGTTTTCGCACCAGACGCTGGGCAACCACCAGCGTCAACGCAGAGGAAAGCATCCAGCGCGCCACGCCCATTTGCTGCAAACGGACCAATGTTTCAATGGTTGAGTTGGTATGTAGCGTAGAGAGAACCAAATGACCGGTTTGCGCCGCTTTAATGGCAATTTCCGCCGTTTCTCCGTCGCGGATTTCTCCAACCATGATGATATCGGGGTCCTGACGCAGCAATGCACGTAATACGCCCTGAAAGGTGAGACCCGCACGAGGGTGAATTTGTGTCTGGTTGAGACCTTCAATGGGGATCTCGATCGGATCTTCCACACTGCAGAGGTTAAGGTCTGGCATGTTGCGTGTTTGCAGTGCGCTGTAGAGTGTGACGGTTTTTCCGCTCCCTGTCGGGCCTGTGACCAACACCAGTCCCTGCGGTTGCTGTAGCGCCTGCATGAATTCGGTTAGCTGGGGTTCCTGCATCCCCAGTGTTTTTATGTCCAGCGCCTGATTGACCTGGTGTAGCAGACGGAGCACCACTTTCTCTCCGCCCCGACAGGGAAGCGTGGCGATACGAAATGAGACTGCGCTACCGGTTAAGTCGATGGTGAACTGCCCGTCCTGTGGGAGACGGTGTTCTGCGATGTCCAGATGACCCAGCACTTTTAGTCGCGCGGTCAGCGCCGTACCCGTGTCCGACGAAATGTTCGGCAAGGCGTGCAGTACGCCGTCCACGCGCAGTCTGATTCGGTAATGGTGTTCCGTCGGTTCAATGTGAATATCAGAGGCGCGTTTTGCCAGTGCCGTCTGTAAAGTCTGATGCAGCAATCCGGCGGCAGTGGGGCCGTTTTCCGGGATAACTGCCGACGGCGCTTGTCGGGGGTTGTGCAAATGGCTTTCCATTTGTTGTTGGGTCCAGCACACGAGCTCGATCCGTTTTTGCGTCGCGAATCGCAAAGCATCCAACAAGCCCTGAGAGGGCGAGTCGACCACGGCGATATGGACAGTATCGCTGTCCACATTGATGAGTACGGCCTGATGGCGCTGGCACAAGGCCTGGAGTTGTGCGTCTTTCATTGTTGAACCTCAATGGGTATCAAAGCGAAAAACGTCTTCGCAGGCTTGCTGTAATGCGCTGTCATTCTGGATCGCGCAAACGCGTGTCCAGCCAGTAATACCGTTAGCGTTATCCCAGCCAGGCGTCATGGTGACGCTCAGACCATTGAGGCTTTCTTGTCCGGTGAGGATGACGATGCCTTTCGCTATGCTCATTTCTGAGACATAGCGGGTGGTCGTGGGGGACGGAATACCATTGGTACCGGCATTGCACGTATCCATCCCACCATGGTCCAGCGCGCACAGTTCCACCGCTGTGCGATAGGGGACGAAGGTTTGCAGCATGTCGGTTAGTGCCGCTTTACGCAGGTAGTTCTGGTAAGCCGGAATACCAATTGCACTTAAAATGGCGATGATGCCAATGACGACCATCAGTTCGATAAGCGTGAAGCCGCGTTGCTTGTCCATTGTCTGCTCCTTGAGTTAGCTGGCGCTACTGTGGCAAACACAGGGCTGTGTATACGAGAGGCAAAAAGCAAAACGGGAAGGCGAGTTCAGGCGTATTTATGTTGGTTTCAAAGCCAGACAGAGCATTTGTGAAGAGGCTCGAAGAAAATGCCGGATGGCGGCGTAAACACCTTATCCGGCCTACAAAAGAAGCAAGGGCGGCAGGCCCGATAAGCGAAGCGCCATCGAGCAATGCAATCCGCTATTAACGAAAACGCATGGAGAGATCCAGTGCGCGCACGTGCTTGGTGAGTGCGCCTACGGAGATGAAATCGACACCCGTTTCGGCAAATTCACGCAGGGTTTTATGGGTCACATTACCTGAAACTTCCAGTCGCGCCTGACCGTTAGTGCGTTTAACTGCCTCGCGCATTTGTTCTGTTTCGAAATTGTCCAGCATGATGATATCCGCGCCCGCTTTTAGCGCGTCGTCCAGCTCATCCAGATTTTCAACTTCGACTTCTACCGGAACATCCGGGTGCAGCCAGAACGCTTTTTCAACGGCCTGGCGTACGGAACCGGAGGCAATAATGTGGTTCTCTTTGATCAAGAATGCGTCAGAAAGACCTAACCGATGGTTCGCTCCGCCACCGCAGAGTACCGCGTATTTCAGCGCAGTGCGCAGACCTGGCAGCGTTTTACGCGTATCCAGCAACTGGGTGTTCGTACCGGCAAGCAGATCGACATATTCGCGGACAACACTGGCAACGCCAGAGAGCGTTTGAACAAAATTTAGCGCAGTGCGTTCACCCGTCAGCAAGATACGAGACGGGCCATCAAGTTCAAATAACGGCTGGTTGGCTTTGATGCTGTCGCCATCTGCGACATGCCAGGTGAGGCTTACATCGTCGCCCGCCAGTTGAATAAAGACCTCTTCAACCCAGCGTTTGCCGCAAAATACGCCGTCTTCGCGTGTAATAACGATGGCGTGAGAACGTGTGTTCTCCGGCAGAAGTTGCGCGGTAATATCGTTACTGGCGTCAACTTCTCCGCCTAAATCTTCGCGCAGCGCCTGGGCAACAGCGGCAGGGATATCCAGATTTATGCGTTCCAACAGCGCGTCACGTCGGTAGTCAGGGTTATAGCGGCGAGGCGGCATGATAAAACTCCAATTGCTAACGAATCATAATGTAGAAACATGCTACTCTGAACCGGATATCAGCACCACATTTAAGGAGATCTTGCATGTTGTTAGACAAGGGATGGCTGGCAGAGGCACGACGCGTCCCCTCTCCGCATTTCGATTGCCGCCCGGATGACGAAATCCCTTCATTATTGGTGGTGCACAATATCAGCTTACCGCCCGGTGAGTTTGGTGGTCCCTGGATTGATGCGTTATTCACGGGAACACTGGATCCCAATGCCCACCCTTTTTTTGCCGGGATAGCTCACCTGCGTGTTTCTGCCCATTGTCTGATTCGCCGTGACGGTGAAATCGTGCAGTATGTGCCTTTCGATAAGCGAGCATGGCATGCCGGGGTGTCGAATTATCACGGGCGTGAGCGCTGTAATGATTTTTCCATCGGTATTGAGCTGGAAGGTACGGACACGTTGGCCTATAGCGATGAGCAGTATCAGCAACTGGCCGCGGTGACGCGTACGCTAATCGCGCTTTACCCGGCAATAGCCAACAACATGACCGGACACTGCGATATCGCGCCTGAGCGTAAAACCGATCCTGGCACGTCGTTTGACTGGGCGAAGTTTCGCGCCCTGGTCACCCCCTCGTCGCACAAGGAGATGACATGACGCTGTTTACAACATTATTGGTGCTGATCGTTGAGCGCCTGTTTAAGCTGGGTGAACACTGGCACCTCGATCATCGACTGGAGGCGTTATTCCGCCGCATTAAGCATTTTTCGATGCTGCGAACGCTGGGAATGACGGCGATTGCGATGGGCATCACCTTTTTGCTGCTGCGCGCGCTGGAAGGTTTACTGTTCAATGCTCCAACGCTTGCGGTCTGGATCCTGATCGGACTGCTCTGTGTCGGCGCAGGTAAAGTGCGCCTGCATTATCACGCCTATCTGAATGCGGCTTCTCGCGATGACGTGCATGCGCGTGATGCGATGGCCAGCGAGTTGACGCTGATCCATGGCGTTCCGCCGGAGTGCAATGAGCGCGAGTTTCTGCGTGAACTGCAAAATGCGCTGTTATGGATTAACTTTCGTTTCTATCTGGCGCCGCTGTTCTGGTTTATTGTCGGTGGTTCGTGGGGGCCTGTGACGCTCATTGGTTACGCCTTTTTACGTGCATGGCAATCCTGGCTGGCGCGTTATCAAAACCCGCATCAGCGTCTGCAATCGGGGGTTGATGCCATTCTGCATGTGGTGGACTGGATCCCTGTGCGTCTTGCCGGTGTGGTTTATGCCTTGTTGGGACACGGTGAGAAGGCGTTGCCTGCCTGGTTTGCTTCGCTGGCGGATCTGCGCACCTCGCAGTATCAGGTGCTGACGCGTCTGGCGCAGTTCTCACTGGCGCGGGAGTCACACACGGGTAAAGTGGATACGCCGAAAGCCGCTGTTTCGATGGCGAAGAAGACGTCGTGTTTGGTGGTGGTGGTGATAGCACTGCTGACGATTTATGGGACGCTGATTTAGCATCGTATTGCCGGATGATGCTGCGCATATCCGGCCTACGGCAAGTGTAGGCCCGGCATGCGCAGCGCCACCGGGCGATAAGTTAAGGTGTATCCGCAGGTGGGATGCCAAAATCAGGCATCCCGTTTTCCTTCCAGTGAACTAACTTCAGACGTGTGTGACGATTAGGATCGTAGAGCGGATCGCCTTCGATTTCAGTGTAGTTACGTGCGTGATAAATCAGCACATCTTCTCCGTCCGGTGTTGTTGTAAAACTGTTATGCCCTGGGCCGTACTGGCGGTTTTCATCGCTGGTGGTAAAGACCGGATGCGGTGATTTTTGCCAGTTTTCCGGGTTCAGCGGATCGGCATCTGCCGCAATCCACAGCAGCCCCATACAGTAGTTTTCATCCGTGGCGCTGGCCGAATAGCTGATAAACAGCGTGTCGCCGTGTCGTAAAACGGCGGGGCCTTCGTTAACGAGGAAGCCGCGACATTCCCAGTCATATTCGGGTTTGCTGAGCATGACCGGCTCACCTTTGAGCGTCCACGGATTGGACAGTTCAGCGAGATAGATGTTCGAGTTCCCGGCGATGTCAGGCGATTTTTGCGCCCACAGATACCACTGTTTCCCCTGATGGTTAAACGTGGTGGCATCCAGCGCGAAGGTGTCAAACGGTGTTTTGATCTGGCCTTTTTCAACCCAAACTCCAGTGAGTGGGTCGTCATTTGTGCACTCGAGGGCGAACATGCGATGCTGGAACATGCCCAAACTGTCGAGTGCCTGGGTGTGCGCGGCGGCAAAATAGATGTACCACTTATTTTCAATGTGGTGCAGTTCTGGCGCCCAGATCAGTTCGCTCATTGGGCCGCTTTCTGGCTTGCGCCAAACCACAACGGGCGTGGCATCGCGCAATCCTTCCAGTGAATTGGCCCGACGGATCTCCAGGCGATCGTATTCCGGTACGGAAGCAATGAAGTAGTAATGGTTGCCGTCCTGCAGGATAAACGGATCGGCGCGCTGCTCAATAAACGGATTTGGCCAGGTGTGCATTAGGCTTTCCTTACTGTTTCTGCAGAGTGAATGTCCTGATACTCGTTGAGCTCGCGGTAGTTGATGCGACGTTTCTCCAGATCGGCCTGAATCTGCTGCATAAATTCGCGATCGACTTTCAGCAAACGGACCACACCCGCAGTGATCAGATAACCAATGCCTGGAATGATGGTGAACAGCAGCATAATGCCATTGATGGCATTTTCACTTTGCGCTTTCGCTCCAGCGTCGTAGCCGTACCAGGAGAGCAGGAAACCCACCATCGCCCCGGCAATCGCCAGCCCCAATTTCAGGAAGAACAGGTTGCCGGAAAAACTGATCCCGGTAATACGTTTACCTGTTTTCCATTCGCCGTAGTCATCCACGTCCGCCATTAGCGACCAGTGCAGCGGGGAAGGGATTTGATGGAGAATATTGAGCAGTACGTACAGTACGACAATCAGTGTTGTCGCATGCGGGTCGAGGAAGTAAAAGGCGCAGGAAAAAATCGCCAGTACGATATTGGTCCAGAAAAACACCTTCAGTTTACACCAGCGGTCCGTCAGCACTTTCGCCAGCATGCTGCCCCCCATCATTCCGACCACGCCCAGGCTGATAAACAGCGTCGCGAAATGGGTACTCTGTTGCATAACCCAGGTGACGTAATACATGGTTGCCGCCATGCGAATAAACCCCGGACAAACATTACACAGGGTTAACAGCAGGATTTTAACCCACTGATCGTTCTTCCAGACGTCTTTGAGGTCCGCTTTTAAATCGTCGTTGGTCGGGACCGCCGGGCGTATACGCTCGCGCACGGTGGCGAAGCAAAACAAGAACATGCACATGCCGATAAAGGCCAGCACGGTCATTGCCATCTGATAACCTTTGGCCTTGTCCTCGCCGCCAAACCAGTCGGCCATCGGCAAGAGCGTGAGCGACAGCAGCAGGGTGGCGATACCCACCATCACAAAGCGATAAGACTGACAGGCGACGCGTTCTTTCGGGTCGTTGGTGATCACACTGCCTAATGAGCAATAGGGGATGTTGATGGCGGTGTAAGTGATAGATAACAGGAAATAGGTGACAAACGCATAGATAACCTTGCTGTTGTAGCTCCACTCAGGCGTGGTAAACATCAGTACGCTAAACAGGGCATAGGGGAAGGCAATCCACAGCAGCCAGGGGCGGAAGCGCCCGTATTTGCTGCGCGTGCGGTCTGCCAGAGCCCCCATAATCGGGTCAGTGACGGCATCAATGACGCGTACAGAAAGCAACAACACGCCGACCAGTGCCGGAGCCAGACCAAAAATATCCGTATAAAAATAGTTAACAAACAACATAATAGCGCCAAAGATGATGTTACATCCGGCGTCACCCATGCCATAACCGATCTTTTCTCTTACAGACAGCTTACGCGTTTCCATTGAGAATTCTCCCCATCAGGTGTGAAGAGGATTATTCGCCCCGGCGTGGGTAATTACGTTGCAGTAAAACGTCAGTGATATGGACAAAATAGCTATGCGCGGGAAAGTGTGAGGCAGGTAACAACCCTCACCCGGGCGGGTGAGGGTGGAGAAGATTAATGCGCTTTGACGGCTTTAGCGGTTTTCTGTTTGCACAGATAGCCGATGCCAAGGATCACCAGCCAGACCGGGATCAGCCACACGGAGATCGCCATGCCTGGCGTCATCAGCATAATCACTAGCACTGCCGCCATGAAAATCAGGCAGATCCAGTTACCTAACGGATAAAACAGCGCCGGGAAGCGGGTGGTTGCACCCTGTTGCTCTTTAGCGCGACGGAACTTGATATGCGCGAGGCTTATCATGGCCCAGTTGATGACCAGCGCAGAAACCACCAGCGCCATCAGCAGACCGAACGCAGATTCTGGCGCCAGGTAGTTGATCAGTACGCACAGGGCGGTGACCAGCGCAGAAACCAGAATAGTGTTCACCGGCACACCGCGTTTATCGACAGTCATCAACGCTTTCGGCGCGTTGCCCTGTTGAGCCAGGCCGAACAGCATACGGCTGTTGCAGTACACGCAGCTGTTATAGACAGAAAGGGCGGCGGTCAGCACCACGACGTTAAGCGCATTCGCCACAAAGGTATCGCCCAGTTCGTGGAAGATCAGGACGAACGGGCTGACGTCAGCGGTAACACGCGTCCATGGCATCAGAGAGAGCAGGACGGCCAGCGAACCCACATAGAAAATCAGGATACGGTAGATAACCTGGTTAGTGGCTTTCGGAATGCTTTGCTCTGGATTATCTGCTTCAGCAGCGGTGATCCCGACCAATTCCAGCCCACCGAAGGAGAACATGATGATGGCCATCATCATGACCAGACCGGTGAAGCCGTGTGGCAGGAAGCCACCTTGATCCCACAAGTTGCTGACGCTGGCCTGCGGACCACCGTTACCGCTGAACAGCAACCAGCCGCCGAACAGGATCATCGCTACAACAGCGATAACCTTAATAATGGCGAACCAAAACTCCATTTCACCGAACACTTTGACGTTGGTCAGGTTAATGGCGTTGATGGCAATAAAGAAGACCGCAGCTGAGATCCAGGTCGGGATCTCCGGCCACCAGAACTGGACATACTTACCAACGGCGGTCAGTTCCGCCATCGCAACCAGAACGTACAGCACCCAGTAGTTCCATCCGGAGGCAAAACCGGCGAATCCGCCCCAATATTTGTAGGCGAAATGGCTGAAGGAGCCCGCAACCGGCTCTTCAACGACCATTTCACCTAACTGACGCATGATTAAAAAAGCGATAAAACCGGCGATCGCATAACCCAGAATAATGCCGGGTCCTGCAGACTGAATAACGGAAGCGCTACCCAGGAACAGCCCGGTGCCTATCGCGCCACCCAAAGCGATGAGCTGGATATGGCGGTTTTTAAGGCCGCGCTTTAGCTGTTCGCCATGCTGTTGACCATCCATCATGAAACCTCGTGTGTGGTTTTACTCTTCATATTCCAGGCTGCTGTGGCGCTGCCCGCACTATTTTGAGTCATTATTTTTGAACTACGCAGTGATGCGTGTGTAAGTTTGCAATTCCGTTTGTTGTATTAATTTGTTTACGGTTATGAATTCTAAAATGTTACACAAAGACTTTTGTCTTATTCAGAATAATGGTATGTGAGCGCGAATGCACCTGCTTTATGAAGAGTGGGTGACGACTTGAATAAAAAGAAACCATTTGTAAATGCCATTTCACCGCAGACGTTGCTTGTCACATGAATGTTTATTCAATATTTAGGCGGTAAAAATCGATAATTAAGCAGGTGAATCGGTTCAGATGGGATATTTTTTCGTTTCAATTACGTTAAATCTGCTTTCTCATGGGTAAATTTAACATTTGTGCATAGTTACATGTTTGAAACGTTATTTCTGTAATCTTGTTAAAATGTGCTTGGTTTACTGATTTCAATCAAAACCTGTATGGACAGAAGGTGAATACTTTGTTACTTTAGCGTCACGAACGTGAAATTGGTAAGACCAATTGACTCCGGGCAAATGGCTTAAGACAGGGAATCATGGCCTACAGCAAAATTCGCCAACCTAAATTATCCGATGTGATTGAGCAGCAGCTGGAGTTTTTAATTCTTGAGGGGACCTTGCGCCCCGGCGAAAAACTCCCACCGGAACGCGAACTGGCAAAACAGTTCGATGTTTCCCGACCCTCCTTGCGCGAGGCGATCCAACGTCTCGAAGCGAAGGGTCTGCTGCTTCGTCGCCAGGGCGGCGGAACTTTTGTTCAGAGCAGCCTGTGGCAGAGTTTTAGCGACCCACTGGTAGAACTGCTCTCCGATCACCCTGAATCCCAGTTTGACCTGCTCGAGACGCGCCATGCGCTGGAAGGCATTGCTGCATACTACGCGGCACTGCGCAGCACGGATGAAGACAAGACTCGTATTCGTGAACTCCACCATGCCATTGAACTGGCGCAACAGTCAGGCGATCTGGATGCAGAGTCCGACGCCGTTCTCCAGTATCAAATTGCGGTCACCGAAGCGGCGCACAATGTGGTGTTGCTCCATTTACTGAGATGCATGGAGCCGATGCTGGCGCAAAACGTTCGCCAAAACTTTGAATTACTGTACGCGCGTCGGGAGATGCTGCCGCTGGTAAGCAGTCACCGTACCCGTATTTTTGAAGCGATTATCGCCGGTAATCCGGAAGAGGCGCGTGAAGCGTCGCACCGCCACCTGGCGTTTATCGAAGAGATTCTCCTGGACAGAAGCCGTGAGGAAAGCCGTCGTGAACGCGCCTTACGCCGCCTGGAGCAACGAAAGAATTAGTGATTTTTCTGGTAGAAAGTTAACCAGAAGATGTTGTAAATCAAGCGCTATTTAACGCGCGGCAACTAAACGCAGAACCTGTCTTATTGCGTTTTCCAGCGAAAATGCAATGGGACAGGTTCCAGATAACTCAACGTATTAGATAGATAAGGAATACCCCCATGTCAGAACGTTTCCCAAATGACGTGGATCCGATCGAAACTCGCGACTGGCTACAGGCGATCGAATCGGTCATCCGTGAAGAAGGTGTTGAGCGCGCTCAGTATCTGATTGACCAGCTTCTTTCTGAAGCCCGCAAAGGCGGCGTGAAAGTAGCGGCAGGTGCAGGGGCCAGCAATTATGTAAACACTATTGCCGTTGAAGATGAGCCGGAATACCCGGGCAATCTGGAGCTGGAACGTCGTATTCGTTCTGCTATCCGCTGGAACGCCATCATGACGGTGCTGCGTGCATCTAAAAAAGACCTTGAGCTGGGTGGCCACATGGCATCCTTCCAGTCTTCCGCAACCGTTTATGATGTGTGTTTCAACCATTTCTTCCGTGCGCGCAACGAGCAAGATGGCGGCGACCTGGTATACTTCCAGGGCCACATCTCCCCGGGCGTCTACGCACGTGCATTCCTCGAAGGCCGTCTGACTGAAGAGCAGATGGACAACTTCCGTCAGGAAGTGAATGGCAAAGGCCTGTCTTCCTATCCGCACCCGAAACTGATGCCGGAATTCTGGCAGTTCCCGACCGTCTCTATGGGTCTGGGCCCAATCGGTGCGATCTACCAGGCTAAATTCCTGAAATATCTGGAACACCGTGGCCTGAAAGATACCTCCAAACAAACCGTTTACGCCTTCCTGGGTGACGGTGAGATGGATGAGCCGGAATCCAAAGGTGCGATCACCATCGCTACCCGTGAAAAACTGGACAACCTGGTCTTTGTTATCAACTGTAACCTGCAGCGTCTTGACGGCCCGGTCACCGGTAACGGCAAGATTGTCAACGAACTGGAAGGCATCTTCGCAGGTGCTGGCTGGAACGTGATTAAAGTGATGTGGGGCGGTCGTTGGGATGAGCTGCTGCGTAAAGATACCAGCGGTAAACTGATCCAACTGATGAACGAAACCCTTGACGGTGACTACCAGACCTTCAAATCCAAAGATGGCGCCTACGTTCGCGAGCACTTCTTCGGTAAATACCCGGAAACCGCAGCGCTGGTCGCTGACTGGACTGATGAGCAGATCTGGGCACTGAACCGTGGTGGTCACGATCCGAAGAAAGTTTACGCTGCACTGAAAAAAGCGCAGGACACCAAAGGCAAAGCCACTGTCATCCTCGCCCATACCATTAAAGGTTACGGCATGGGCGACACCGCCGAAGGTAAAAACATCGCGCACCAGGTGAAGAAAATGAACATGGACGGCGTGCGTCATATCCGCGACCGTTTCAACGTTCCAGTCACCGATGAGCAGGTTGAAAAACTGTCTTACATTACCTTCCCGGAAGGTTCTGAAGAGCACACCTATCTGCACGCTCAGCGTCAGAAACTGCACGGCTACCTGCCGAGCCGCCAGCCGAACTTCACTGAGAAGCTGGAACTGCCGACCCTGGAAGACTTCGGTGCGCTGCTGGAAGAGCAGAACAAAGAGATCTCCACCACTATCGCTTTCGTTCGTGCCCTGAACGTGATGCTGAAGAACAAGTCGATCAAAGATCGTCTGGTGCCGATCATCGCTGACGAAGCGCGTACTTTCGGTATGGAAGGTCTGTTCCGTCAGATCGGTATTTACAGCCCGAACGGCCAGCAGTACACCCCGCAGGACCGTGAGCAGGTTGCTTACTACAAAGAAGACGAGAAAGGTCAGATCCTGCAGGAAGGTATCAACGAGCTGGGCGCAGGTTCTTCGTGGCTGGCCGCTGCAACCTCTTACAGCACCAACGATCTGCCGATGATCCCGTTCTACATCTACTACTCCATGTTCGGGTTCCAGCGTATTGGCGACCTGTGCTGGGCAGCAGGTGACCAGCAGGCTCGCGGCTTCCTGATCGGTGGTACTTCCGGTCGTACGACGCTGAACGGCGAAGGTCTGCAGCACGAAGATGGTCACAGCCATATTCAGTCTCTGACTATCCCGAACTGTATCTCTTACGATCCGTCTTACGCGTACGAAGTTGCGGTCATCATGCACGATGGTCTGGAGCGTATGTACGGTGAGAAACAAGAGAACGTTTACTACTACATCACCACGCTGAACGAAAACTACCACATGCCGGCAATGCCAGCAGGTGCCGAGGACGGTATCCGTAAAGGTATCTACAAACTCGAAACCCTCGAAGGTAGCAAAGGTAAAGTTCAGTTGCTGGGCTCCGGTTCTATCCTGCGTCACGTCCGTGAAGCAGCACAGATCCTGGCGAACGACTACGGCGTAGGTTCTGACGTGTATAGCGTCACTTCCTTCACTGAACTGGCGCGTGATGGCCAGGATTGTGAACGCTGGAACATGCTGCACCCGCTGGAAACTCCGCGCGTTCCGTACATCGCTCAGGTGATGAATGACGCTCCGGCTGTGGCATCTACTGACTATATGAAACTGTTTGCCGAACAGGTTCGTACTTATGTACCGGCTGATGATTACCGCGTACTGGGTACCGACGGTTTCGGTCGCTCTGACAGCCGTGAAAACCTGCGTCACCACTTCGAAGTTGATGCTTCATACGTGGTTGTAGCGGCACTGGGCGAACTGGCTAAACGCGGCGAAATCGATAAGAAAGTGGTTGCGGACGCAATCGCCAAATTCAACATCGATGCAGAAAAAGTTAACCCGCGTCTGGCGTAAGAGGTAAAAGAATAATGGCTATCGAAATCAAAGTACCGGACATCGGCGCAGATGAAGTTGAAATCACCGAGATCCTGGTCAAAGTGGGCGACAAAGTTGAAGCTGAACAGTCGCTGATCACCGTAGAAGGCGACAAAGCCTCTATGGAAGTTCCGTCTCCGCAGGCTGGCGTTGTTAAAGAGATCAAAGTCTCTGTTGGCGACAAAACCGAGACCGGTAAACTGATCATGATTTTCGATTCCGCCGACGGTGCAGCAGCCGCTGCACCTGCTCCGGCAGAAGCGAAAAAAGAAGCGGCTCCGGCAGCAGCACCTGCTGCTGCAGCGGCGAAAGATGTTCATGTACCGGACATCGGCGGTGACGAAGTTGAAGTGACTGAGATCATGGTGAAAGTGGGCGACACCGTTGCCGCTGAACAATCCCTGGTAACCGTTGAAGGCGACAAAGCCTCTATGGAAGTCCCGGCTCCGTTCGCGGGCGTGGTTAAAGAGATCAAAATCAACACCGGCGACAAAGTGTCTACCGGCTCTCTGATCATGGTCTTCGAAGTGGTGGGCGCTGCTGCTCCAGCTCAGGCGGCTGCACCAGCAGCAGCGGCGGCTCCTGCGGCTTCAGGTTCTAAAGAAGTGAACGTTCCAGACATCGGCGGTGACGAAGTTGAAGTTACCGAAGTGATGGTCAAAGTGGGCGACAAAATTGCCGCTGAGCAGTCTCTGATCACCGTAGAAGGCGACAAAGCCTCTATGGAAGTTCCGGCACCGTTCGCGGGCACCGTGAAAGAAATCAAAATCAGCACCGGCGATAAAGTGAAAACCGGTTCTCTGATTATGGTCTTCGAAGTGGAAGGCGCTGCGCCTGCCGCGGCTCCGGCTGCTGCACCTGCTGCCGCCGCTCCTGCTCCTGCTGCTAAAGCAGCGGCACCGGCCGTGAAAGCCGAAGGCAAATCTGAGTTTGCTGAGAACGACGCTTACATTCATGCGACCCCGCTGATTCGCCGTCTGGCGCGCGAGTTCGGTGTGAATCTGGCGAAAGTGAAGGGCACTGGCCGTAAAGGTCGTATCCTGCGCGAAGACGTTCAGACTTACGTGAAAGACGCTATCAAGCGCGCTGAAGCGGCTCCGGCTGCCGCAGCGGGTGGCGGTATCCCGGGCATGCTGCCGTGGCCGAAGGTTGACTTCAGCAAGTTCGGCGAAATCGAAGAAGTAGAACTGGGTCGTATCCAGAAAATCTCTGGTGCTAACCTGAGCCGTAACTGGGTGATGATCCCGCACGTTACGCACTTCGATAAAACCGATATCACCGATCTGGAAGCGTTCCGTAAACAGCAGAACGCCGAAGCTGAGAAGCGTAAACTGGACGTGAAATTCACCCCGGTTGTCTTCATCATGAAAGCAGTTGCGGCGGCTCTTGAGCAGATGCCTCGCTTCAACAGCTCTCTGTCCGAAGATGGTCAGCGTCTGACGCTGAAGAAATACATCAACATCGGTGTGGCGGTTGATACGCCAAATGGTCTGGTTGTTCCGGTCTTCAAAGACGTGAACAAGAAGAGCATTACTGAGCTGTCCCGTGAACTGACGGTGATCTCTAAGAAAGCGCGTGATGGTAAGCTGACGGCTGGCGAAATGCAGGGCGGTTGCTTCACTATCTCCAGCATCGGCGGCCTGGGTACCACCCACTTCGCGCCGATTGTGAACGCGCCGGAAGTGGCTATCCTCGGTGTCTCCAAATCGGCGATGGAGCCGGTATGGAACGGGAAAGAGTTTGTACCGCGTCTGATGATGCCAATCTCTCTCTCCTTCGACCACCGTGTGATCGACGGTGCTGATGGTGCGCGCTTTATCACCATCATCAACAACACGCTGTCTGATATTCGCCGCCTGGTGATGTAATCGAAAAGCCGGCCTGACGGCCGGCTTTTTTCTGGTAATCTCATGTATGTTGTGAGGTTATTGGGTGACAAAGACAATTCGTTTGCCGTTTGTTGTTTCAAAATTGTTAACATTTTTGTAAACTACGGGCGGATAGAACGACCCGGTGGATGATGGGCGACAAGACCAGGGATCGCCGGAAATAAATTAAGAGGTCATGATGAGTACTGAAATCAAAACTCAGGTCGTGGTACTTGGGGCAGGTCCGGCAGGTTATTCCGCGGCCTTCCGTTGCGCTGATTTAGGTCTGGAAACCGTAATCGTAGAACGTTACAGCACCCTCGGTGGTGTTTGTCTGAACGTTGGCTGTATCCCTTCTAAAGCGCTGCTGCACGTTGCAAAAGTTATCGAAGAAGCCAAAGCGCTGGCTGACCACGGTATCGTCTTCGGCGAGCCGAAAACCGATATCGACAAGATTCGTACCTGGAAAGAGAAAGTGATCACTCAGCTGACTGGCGGTCTGGCCGGTATGGCGAAAGGCCGTAAAGTGAAAGTGGTCAACGGTCTGGGTAAATTTACCGGGGCGAACACCCTGGAAGTGGAAGGCGAGAACGGCAAAACCGTTATCAACTTCGACAACGCTATCATCGCGGCGGGTTCCCGTCCGATCGAACTGCCATTTATTCCGCACGAAGATCCGCGCGTATGGGATTCCACCGACGCACTGGAGCTGAAATCCGTACCGAAACGTCTGCTGGTTATGGGCGGCGGTATCATCGGTCTGGAAATGGGTACCGTATACCATGCGCTGGGCTCAGAGATTGACGTGGTTGAAATGTTCGACCAGGTTATCCCGGCCGCAGACAAAGATGTCGTGAAAGTCTTCACCAAGCGTATCAGCAAGAAATTCAACCTGATGCTGGAAACCAAAGTGACTGCCGTTGAAGCGAAAGAAGACGGTATTTACGTTTCCATGGAAGGCAAAAAAGCGCCTGCTGAAGCACAGCGTTATGATGCCGTGCTGGTGGCTATCGGTCGTGTACCGAACGGTAAAAACCTCGACGCCGGTAAAGCGGGCGTGGAAGTGGACGACCGTGGTTTCATCCGCGTCGACAAACAGTTGCGTACCAACGTACCGCACATCTTTGCAATCGGCGATATCGTCGGTCAGCCGATGCTGGCGCATAAAGGTGTTCACGAAGGTCACGTTGCCGCTGAAGTTATCGCCGGTAAGAAACACTACTTCGACCCGAAAGTTATCCCTTCCATTGCATACACTGAACCAGAAGTTGCATGGGTAGGTCTGACCGAGAAAGAAGCGAAAGAGAAAGGCATTAGCTACGAAACCGCCACCTTCCCGTGGGCTGCTTCTGGCCGTGCTATCGCTTCTGACTGCGCAGACGGTATGACCAAGCTGATTTTCGACAAAGAGTCTCACCGTGTGATCGGTGGCGCGATTGTCGGCACCAACGGCGGCGAGCTGCTGGGTGAAATCGGTCTGGCGATCGAAATGGGCTGTGATGCAGAAGACATCGCGTTGACCATTCACGCGCACCCGACTCTGCACGAGTCTGTTGGCCTGGCCGCAGAAATATTCGAAGGTAGCATCACCGACCTGCCAAACCCGAAAGCGAAGAAGAAGTAATCTTCTGACTTTTGTGAAAGCGCCTCTTCGGAGGCGTTTTTTTTGCCTGAAAGCTACCTGTTCTGGTAGTCATCTTATTGATTTATTCCCTAAAAAAAATCTTTCTTCTGCCGATAACCCTTTCACTCTTGTGTGGCTTCTGGCTGCGCGGTTACTGGGATCTGGACTCTCATTACACGAAGAAAGGAATAAACATGTCTTTAAAAAAAATCGCGGTTGTTGGTATGGTCGTCGCGGCAATGACGCTGACCGGGTGCGGCGCAATGACCACCGCAGTGAAAAAACGTAACCTTGAAGTGAAAACGCAGATGAGTGAAACCATCTGGCTGGAGCCTTCCAGCGAGAAGACCGTCTACATTCAGGTAAAAAACACTTCTGATAAAGACATGAGCAACCTGCAAACCTTGCTGGCAAATGATCTGTCAGCGAAGGGCTATAAAGTGACCAGTTCACCGGACAGCGCATACTACTGGGTACAGGCGAACGTGCTGAAAGCGGACAAAATGGATCTGCGCGAGGCTCAGGGATTCCTGAAAACCGGTTATGAAGGCGCTGCGATGGGGGCGGCTCTGGGCGCAGGTATCACCGCCTATAACAGTAATTCCTCCGGCGCGGCGCTGGGTGTGGGACTGGCGGCGGGTCTGATCGGGATGGCCGCTGATGCGATGGTAGAAGACGTGAACTACACGATGGTCACCGACCTGCAAATTTCCGAGCGTAGCAAAGCGAAAGTCACTACGGATAACGTTGCTGCGCTGCGTCAGGGTACGTCCGGCATCAAGCTGCAAACCAGCAGTGAGAAGGGCGATCGCGCAAAATATCAGACTCGCGTCGTCTCTAACGCCAACAAAGTTAACCTGAAGTTTGAAGAGGCGAAACCGGTGCTGGAAGCGCAACTGGCAAAATCTGTTGCCAACATTCTGTAATCTGGCGTCTATAGACAATAATCCCCGTGTAAAAACACGGGGATTATGAGCAGTTTGTAGCAGCGATACGCTGCTTTTTTTATGTCGGTTATTCTACCGGTGTCCAGGGCGCATCCTGGCTGTATTGGGTGATAGTCGTCACTTTCTCTACGGTATCTTTGCCTAAATCGGCCTGATAAACCCGATCGTCCTGATTCACTATAAAGCTCATCACGCCCGTTTCTCCCCACTCCACCGGCCAGGCCAGTAACGCGAATCCTTTCTCATCATGGTTTTTGACGATGCGAAAGTGGTAGCCGTGATAACCCGTTCCAGGGACTACCGGGCTGAATGCCGGCCCCAATGGGCTTGGGACTTCTCCGGGTTGCACCGGCCAGTACAGGCCATCCTGCTTGCCTTCACTGCTGATCAACCTGGTCGCGAAAGCCTGCTTGCGCTCCCAATAGTCGTACTGGGCGTCAACATAGGCCCGCATCGCTTGTATAGCAGACAGTTCATTGCGACCAATGGCGCGGGTGAGGATCTCATCCTCTGCGGCTGCCATATCGAAATGCCAGCCTTTGCTGGTTTTGACGATAGGAACGGGCAGTTGCCAGTCTTCCTGGCCGACATTCAGATGCGCTATGTTCTCTTTTTTTACAATGCGATGGCTGACCTTCCAGTCACGGTTAAAGCGAGCGACCGCTTCCGGGTCGGCCCCTTCCGGCGGGAGATACTGTTGCCAGTTGTCGCCTAACACGGCATTAAGGTGCGTTTCATTTTGCTGAGCAACAGCATCAGCAAAGGCCTTTGCCGCCTCCTCGGGGGAAGAGAACAGCTGCTGCGCGTGGCTCATCAGAGGCAATGACAGCAGCAGGGCACTTAACATGATTCTTTTCATCATTTGCTCCGATTAACGACGGCGTTCGTGACGCTCAGACATATTTCCACGCGCCTCGGCGCGCTGTTGGGTATTCGCGCGGCTCACACGGCGGCTTTCCTGACCTCGCGATTGCTGAGATTGCCAGGAGGGTGAACGGCTGTCGTTCCCACTGAATGCGTTAGAACGGTTACTCTGTACGCGTGCCTGACGTTGATCTGACGAGGCAGTGCTTCTCCGCTGCGTTGTGGACGACTCCACGCGCTGGCGAGCGTTATCGCGTTGCTGCTGAGAAACCTGCTGTTGGGCTTTTGCTCTCTGCTCATTGCGATTCTGCTGTTGTTTCGGCGTTGTCGATTTTTGTAGCGTTTTTTGTGCGGCTTCCCGACGCGAGCTGTTTTGCGGGGTATCGTAACCGCGATAGTTGTTACGCTGGGCAACTTGATTCAGTTGCTGTGAAGCGGCTTTGCGTTGCATATCGCGGGAAGAGAGCGACTGCTGGGCCGTTTTGGTCGACGTGTTGTTGCGCTGCTGGAGCTGCGTCATTGCCGCCTGGCGCTGGCTGTCGCGGGATGCTGTTGTGGCAGTTGATTGCTGTGTTGTACGTAATCCACCGCTGGCATTGGTCTGATTAAACCGTTGCGAGACCGCGTTGCTCTGATAAGGCACGCCGCCGCGATAAGCAGGGTTGTGCTGCCAGTTCATATTCCTGTCTTTAAGATTTTGACCGGAGATACGGTTGAGGTTTTCCACATCAATATTGATGTTATTGTCCCCGTTACGTTCGTAACCGCCGTGGTTATCGTGATCGTGGTGATAATCGTCGTCGTCATCATCCCAGTCAATGTCACTGAACAAGGCATAAGTGGTGGCAACACCCAGACTAAAACCAAACCCGTTAACAAAACTGCTGGCAAACTGTTGCCCCGGAGGCGGTGGCATATACACCGGCGGGTAGGCCGTATTTGGCCAGGTGCCGTAAACCGTTGAAGGGTTATAGCTCGGGACATAGACGACCTGCGGGTCGGTGGGCTCAATTTTGATGACGGTCGGTGCCGGGGCTTGCGTCGTCGTATTTGTCGTATTTGTGGTGTTGTTGGTGGTTGTGGTGGTCTGTGTCGCGGCAACCGTTTTCTTCGGTTCGCTGGTCACCGTTTGTTGCGGTGAAGATTTCAGCGCACCGGTTTGTTGCGCCAGTAATCGCAGTCGCTGAACGGAATCCATCACATCCTGCGGCTGCCCCAGGAAGGCGTCACCCAGGTTTTGTACCCACGGTGGATTCTCGCCCATCATCGCCATCAGCTGAGGAAACGCGACCAGAGATTTGACGCTCGGATCCCACGGTTGACCTGCTACCGCCTGAATTGCGGCATCTCCCTGCAAATTCGGATTATCACGCGACCATTGTACAGCCTGAACCACGTTCGCCGGGTAGGTAGAAGCCATCAGTACCTGAGAAAGCAGCGGATCAGGGAAAAGCGCTATCGGGGCAACCCACTGATCAATTTGGGCAGTGGTGAACGTCGGTTTTGCGTCAGGCGCGGCGGCAGTGGGGGCTTGAGGCGGCGTCGCTACAGGGGCTGGGGCGGCCTGAACAGGGGCAGGCGCAGGCGCTTCCGGGGTCCGGCTTTTGATATACAGAACACCCGAAGCGGCGAGTAATCCAGCGCAACACACCAGAGCAATCACATGGGGCTTAAAGGGCAACTTCATCTTCTCTCTCCCGATTCCTGCGGAATCGTCAGGGTCATAATACCTGCCGCATGACGTTGCGGTGTGGCATGAGTATAGAGAGACAATAGTTTAATTTTTAACTTATCTTGGGATCGGTACCGCAAGATGATTATCAGCAGGGGAAATTATGTGACCAAACGTAACGGGGGAAAATAATTTCTTGTCCTCATGATGAAGGGCATTAGACCATACGTAACGATTCAGCCACTTTTTTATGTTGCTTTTTTGTAAACGCATTAACACCCCACTAAAATCCTGCTATTCTGCCGATTGCGGTATCGGGCATTTACCCTACTAACTGCTGTCTCACAGGAGCGTGAAGAGAATCGCCCATATACAAAAGCGCCGCACTATGACAATGAGAGCGAGGAGAACCGTCGTGCTAGAAGAATACCGTAAGCACGTAGCTGAGCGTGCCGCTGAGGGGATTGTACCCAAGCCCCTGGATGCTACCCAAATGGCTGCGCTTGTCGAGCTGCTGAAGAACCCGCCTGCTGGCGAAGAAGAATTCCTGTTAGACCTGTTAATTAACCGTGTACCGCCGGGCGTTGACGAAGCTGCCTACGTCAAAGCCGGATTCCTTGCTGCTGTCGCCAAAGGCGAAGCGACTTCCCCGCTGGTTACCCCTGAAAAGGCCATTGAACTGCTGGGCACCATGCAGGGTGGTTACAACATTCATCCGCTGATCGACGCGCTCGACGATGCGAAACTGGCGCCAATTGCCGCGAAAGCGCTCTCCCACACCTTGCTGATGTTCGATAACTTCTACGACGTCGAAGAGAAAGCGAAAGCGGGCAACGCCTTTGCTAAGCAGGTGATCCAGTCCTGGGCCGATGCCGAGTGGTTCCTGAACCGCCCTGCGCTTGCCGAAAAAATTACCGTTACCGTCTTCAAAGTGACCGGTGAAACCAACACCGATGATCTCTCCCCGGCACCGGATGCGTGGTCGCGTCCTGATATTCCGCTGCACGCGCTGGCGATGCTGAAAAATGCCCGTGAAGGGATCGAGCCGGATCAACCGGGTGTGGTTGGTCCGATCAAACAGATCGAAGAACTGAATAAGAAAGGGTTCCCGCTGGCCTATGTCGGCGACGTTGTGGGGACCGGTTCTTCACGTAAATCCGCAACCAACTCCGTACTGTGGTTCATGGGCGATGACATCCCGCACGTGCCAAACAAACGCGGCGGCGGTCTGTGCCTCGGCGGCAAAATTGCACCTATCTTCTTTAACACCATGGAAGATGCGGGCGCGCTGCCGATCGAAGTGGACGTGAACAACCTGAATATGGGCGACGTGATTGACGTTTACCCGTTCAAAGGCGAAGTGCGTAACCACGAAACCGGCGAGCTGCTGGCAAGCTTTGAACTGAAAACCGACGTGCTGATTGACGAAGTGCGTGCCGGTGGTCGTATCCCGCTGATCATCGGTCGCGGCCTGACCACCAAAGCGCGTGAGTCTCTCGGCCTGCCGCACAGCGATGTGTTCCGTCAGGCGAAAGACGTAGCGGAAAGCAACCGTGGCTTCTCGCTGGCACAGAAAATGGTCGGCCGCGCCTGCGGCGTGAAAGGGATTCGTCCGGGCGCGTACTGCGAACCGAAGATGACCTCCGTCGGTTCCCAGGATACCACTGGCCCAATGACCCGTGATGAACTGAAAGACCTGGCGTGCCTGGGCTTCTCTGCTGACCTGGTGATGCAGTCTTTCTGTCACACTGCGGCCTATCCGAAGCCGGTTGACGTCACCACGCACCATACGCTGCCAGACTTCATCATGAACCGTGGCGGTGTTTCCCTGCGTCCGGGCGACGGCGTTATCCACTCCTGGCTGAACCGTATGCTGCTGCCGGATACCGTCGGTACCGGTGGTGACTCGCATACCCGTTTCCCGATTGGTATCTCCTTCCCGGCGGGCTCTGGTCTGGTGGCGTTTGCTGCTGCGACCGGCGTGATGCCGCTGGATATGCCGGAATCCGTGCTGGTGCGCTTCAAAGGCAAAATGCAGCCGGGCATCACTCTGCGCGATCTGGTTCATGCCATCCCGCTGTACGCTATCAAACAGGGTCTGCTGACCGTTGAGAAGAAAGGGAAGAAAAACATCTTCTCTGGTCGTATCCTGGAAATTGAAGGTCTGCCGGATCTGAAAGTCGAGCAGGCGTTTGAGCTGACCGATGCCTCCGCTGAGCGTTCCGCTGCCGGTTGTACCATCAAGCTGAACAAAGAGCCGATCGTTGAATACCTGAGTTCTAACATTGTTCTGCTGAAGTGGATGATCGCAGAAGGTTACGGCGATCGCCGCACCCTGGAACGTCGCG
The DNA here is from genome assembly GCF_029338175.1 of Citrobacter enshiensis. Classification (NCBI taxonomy): domain Bacteria; kingdom Pseudomonadati; phylum Pseudomonadota; class Gammaproteobacteria; order Enterobacterales; family Enterobacteriaceae; genus Citrobacter; species Citrobacter enshiensis. The sequence goes on along the minus strand of NZ_CP119862.1, from coordinate 3,973,386 downwards.
TTCAGGGCATGGAAAAATGGCTGGCGAACCCTGAGCTGCTGGAAGGCGATGCAGATGCAGAGTACGCAGCGGTGATCGACATCGATCTGGCCGATATCAAAGAGCCGATTCTGTGCGCGCCGAACGATCCGGACGATGCGCGTCTGCTCTCTGACGTGCAGGGCGAGAAGATCGACGAAGTGTTTATCGGTTCCTGCATGACCAACATCGGTCACTTCCGTGCCGCAGGCAAACTGCTGGATGCGCACAAAGGCCAACTGCCGACGCGCCTGTGGGTGGCTCCGCCAACCCGTATGGACGCCGCGCAGCTGACCGAAGAAGGCTACTACAGCGTCTTTGGTAAGAGCGGCGCGCGCATCGAGATCCCTGGCTGTTCACTGTGCATGGGTAACCAGGCACGTGTGGCGGACGGTGCGACGGTGGTTTCTACCTCCACCCGTAACTTCCCGAACCGTCTGGGTACCGGCGCGAACGTCTTCCTGGCCTCTGCAGAGCTGGCTGCCGTTGCTTCGCTTCTCGGCAAACTGCCGACCCCGGAAGAGTATCAGACCTATGTGGCGCAGGTAGATAAAACCGCTGTCGACACGTACCGTTATCTGAACTTCGATAAGCTCTCTCAGTACACCGAGAAAGCGGACGGCGTGATTTTCCAGACTGCGGTATAAGGCGTTACACGCTGTTAATGGCCGGGTGAATTCACTACCGCCCGGCAATATGGCTGGAAGCGCTCCGCTTACCGGCCGATAAAACCCCACTTCCCTGGAAGTGGGGTTTTTTATTTTCATTCCTTCCACTCGTGGCGCTTTTTTTCTGCGACCAGGCTGCGATAATTACAACATGGCGCAGTGCGGGAATGACGCATTGCCGGGAGCAGAGGAACACATTATGGATTACGAATTTCTGCGTGATATTACCGGAGTCGTAAAGGTGCGGATGTCCATGGGCCACGAAGTGGTGGGGCACTGGTTTAATGAAGAAGTGAAAGAAAACCTGGCCTTGCTTGATGAAGTGGAACAGGCAGCGCAGGCGGTGAAAGGCAGCGAACGTTCCTGGCAACGGGTAGGGCATGAATACACACTCTGGATGGATGGCGAAGAGGTGATGGTTCGCGCTAATCAGCTTGAGTTTTCTGGTGACGAAATGGAAGAAGGGATGAACTACTACGACGAAGAGAGCCTGTCACTCTGCGGCGTGGAGGATTTTCTTCAGGTGGTGAACGCCTATCGGGAGTTTATGCAGCAGCGCTAATTCAGACTGCTGATAAAGTCGCCCGGACGAACGGAGTGACGCCGGGTATACTTCCCCGGAGTCGGTGCTAACGCACTTCATCCGGGCTACTCCGGGGTGCAGTATTAGTCAGCGAATGTAAGGTGGAATAACCTGGCTGTCATCTTATCTGGCAGAGAAACGCTGACGTTTTGTGGCTGAAGAACAGGCTGGCAGCGCCGTTGCTCGGCTTGTGGATAAATGCAGGTCATCGTCTCAACGAAGGGAACGGGCAGCGTGATAGCTTCCTGTTCGCTCTCCATACGCCACACCGCCAACCATGCTTCCTGTTCATTACGCAGCCCAAATGCCAGCCAGGGAGAAGTGAAGGAAGGCATCTCCAGAGGCCAGAAAGGTTCCAGATGAGGGATTTTTTGGCGATAGGTTTTATACAAAGCTATCCCTTCGCGAACCAACGCAAAACGTTCCTTGCTGAGTTCTGCCAGGTGACCGCTCTGATGAACCCGCAGTAGCAGACTATTGATCATATTCATGACGACCTCTTCCCGATCGCCCTCACGCAGCGGATAGGACCAGATTGCCGCCTGTTCTGGCGTAACTGCGGAAGCGGAGGCTGCGGCGATGCAGGCCATCAGCCGATAGTCGGTTTGATCCGATACCGATTGAATGCTGTGCTGCTGCAACAAGGCATAATCCATCCGCAGCCCTCCGCTACCGCAGTTCTCAATGACAAGATTCGGATAGCGATCCAGCGTTTTTTTTAGCCACGCCAGCCACGCGCGGTTATGTTGCAATAGTCCGTCGCCGGGACTATCTGCGGCAAGTTCAGTACCGCTCCCTGCGTTAATGTTGTAATCCATTTTGATATAGCTAATGCCATAGTCTTCCACCAGTCGCGTGATGACCTGGTCGGCGTGCGCCTGCACCAGAGGGTGGCGAAAATCAAGCTGATAGCGTTGATGGTCAATGACTCTTTTGCCGTGGCGGATAAAAAAGCAAGCATCGGGTAGGGTGTTCGCTAACTGACAGGCGGTGCCCATGACTTCAAGCTCCAGCCACAAACCCGATTTCATCCCTTTGGCGGCGATATACTCCAGCGGCTCGCGGATCCCGCCGGGAAAACGGGCAGCTGAAGGTTGCCATTCGCCGACGCCGTCCCACCATTCACCATCCGAGTACCAGCCGCAGTCGATACAGAAATACTCACAGCCAGCCTCTGCTGCCGCGTCGATTAACGGGAAGAGTTTTTCGGTGGTCGGATCGCCGGAAAGGCAGTTCATATAGTCGTTGAAGATAACCGGTAGCTCGATATTGTCGGCCGAGGGACGCAGGATTCGTCGACGGTAGCGGGTTATTTCGCGCAGAGCCGCATCAAGCCCTCCGGTGACCAGCGTGATGGCGACGGGGACGGAGGTAAAGCTTTCTCCTGGCGCCAGCTTCTTCCACCAGTGACTCTCATTTTCGGTCGGACCGCTAACCTGCAAATAGAGTTGGTCACGATAATCGCCAATCTCCCACTGCCAGGAGCCGTTATGCTCGATTTGCCAGAGTAGCGTGGTTCCCGCGATGGTATCTTCAAAGGCGGCGCAGGGCAGATAACCAATACTTGACCAGGTGCCGGTATTTTCGATTGAGATACGGTCGAGTGAGAAGTGGTTAACCTTTTCCAGACCTAGCTCGGGAAGCGAGTTTTTTTTCCATTGTGCTTCGCCATACCAGTTATTGTGCGCCAGATGCAGGCGACCGCTTTTTTCCCACGGCAGGCTGCCGATAGCATAGAGCGACAGGGAACTGACATACTCGAGTCCGACAGGCTCATTGCTATGGTTGATTATTTCACACCAGATGCGGGCGGCCGCCAGCCCGCGAAAATGCTGCAGATGCCAGCGGGCATGGAGCTCATCACCCTGTAGGTCGATCTCCAGCTTTCTTCCCATCGCGTTTTCGGTTTCGCGATGGGTCTGATAGCGAAGCGAGGAGCCGGGTTCGCTACCAGTATGCTTACGTGCATGGTGATCATTCTGGTTGTAACCGCTGGCGTGTACCTGCAGCAAAGGGAATTCGCCGTGCGTTTCAGCATGCTGATGTGTTGAAAATCGGTTGATATATATATTTCTGTTATGGTTAATTTCGAAAGAAATATAAAAATCATCTTGGTTAAATTCCAGAAAACTCATGTCCGGGACTCCATCTTTCATCGGCCAATATCACGCAGCGGCTTACCCGCCATCAGGTTTTGTTCAATCTGCTCCAGAGAGATATTTTTCGTCTCGGGGACAAAGCGGAAGATAATAGCCAATGCGACGATGTTTAACAGGGAATATAAATAAAAGGTCTGCGCACTTCCTAATGAATTTAATAACGATAGGAACGTGGCGCTTACGATCATACCGGCAATGTGACAGGTAAAGGTGGAACAGGTGATGCCGAACTCCCGACCCTTCAGCGGCTGAATTTCTGAACATAGCAGCCAGATAAGCGGACCGGCTGACATTGAGAATCCGACAATAAACAGCAGCAGCATGGTCACGGTGATCCCTTTTTCCACGCCCGATAGCGACTCGCCTCCCAACAGCGTTCCAACGACGGCCATGGCGATCCCCATCGTGATGAAGCCGGTATACAGCATGGGTTTACGCCCCCAGCGGTCAACGAAACCCACGGCGATAAAGGTAGCGATGGTCATGACAAAACCGACGATCACGGTTCCCCACATCTGATCTGCCGTTGAAGCAAAGCCGATTTCATGGAAGATACGCGGCGCGTAGTACATCATGACGTTAACGCCGGAAAACTGCTGCATAACTTGCAGGACGATACCCAGACCAACGCTCCGGCGGAAGTTGCGGTTCTCTTTGAATAAATGCCAACCCTGCTGTTTGACCTTGAGTTGCTCTTTAATATCCTGCAACTCCGTTTCCACCTCTTCACGACTATTGCGCAGGCGCAGCAGTACGTTGCGGGCATCTTCCTCCCGATTGTGGATCATAAGCCAGCGGGGGCTGCGAGGAAGAAATAGCGCGCCAAACAGAAAGATTAACGAAGGAACCGCCACTACAAGCAGCATTCCGCGCCAGTTCCCGCTGTAGCTGAAGGCGGTATTCGTAAGAAAAACGATGAGGATACCGAGGGCGATCATCAACTGGTAGGCGGAAATCATGGCGCCGCGAATGTTTTTCGGTGTTATTTCGGAAAGATAAAGCGGTGTAGCGTAGGAGGCGACACCGAGGCCAACCCCCAGTACCAGGCGGCCGATAATCAGCATATTGGCACTGACTGCGCAGGTACAGATAATAGCGCCGATGCAGAAGGAAGCGGCGGCAATCAGCAGCGCATATTTGCGACCGAAGCGATAAGCTAAAAACCCGCTACATAGCGTAGCCGCCGCTGCGCCGACCATCATTGAGCTGACGATCCACTCCTGTTGCCGATCGAGCAAATGATACTCTTTGGCGATAAGCGGCAGGGCACCGGAAATGACGCCGATATCCAGACCAAACAGCAGGCCAGCCAGCGCGGCAAGCAGACATATCCAGATAACTTGCGGTCGGGTTTTATTACGTGGTGCTGAGACTGAAAGGGTGTTATCTAATTGCATTGGAGACGGCCTTTGTCAGCGGTTAAGTTATAAATGGCGATTCTTTTAAAAAATACTTAATCGATTTCGTATTGTTTTATGCTAGATCTGAAAAATATTGTAATCAATGACCTTCTCAGCATAACTGTGATCGTCGTTGCACAATTAATTGGCCTGTTGAGGTTTTTTTATTGTCAGAAAAATATTAATGGTTTAGATTGGCAGGAATATCCTTGTTGGAAGCTATTTAGTCCATAATGAACGATGAATATTAAAGAACTGGCAGCGTCCCTTGGTCTTTCAACGGCAACGGTGTCGAAGGCGTTAAATAATAAAAGCGATATCAGCAGTCATACCCGGAAAAAGGTCCTCGCTGCAGCTGAAAAGTTTGGCTATCGACCGAACGCTTCCGCGCGGCATCTACGCAGCGGTAAGGTTGGGGTCGTTGCCCTGCTGCTACCCGCATCCGACGGCGGCAACATCCATACCGCCTCCTTTTTTATGCGCATTGCCCGAGGATTACAGGCGAGCCTGAAAGAGAGCGGGCTCGATCCGGTTATCCATATTACGACGGACCGTGAGGGCGAGCGCCAATTACTGCGCAAGATAATCGAGCAAAATCGTGCTGATGCCATCATTCTGACCGATACCCGCATTAATGATGAACGCATTGAGTTACTGAATGAATTGCAGTTTCCCTTTGTCACTATGGGTCAGAGCCTTGCATTGAATGGCCATTTTAACTGGGTCGATTTTCACCACGAGGAGATGGGACGGCGCTGCGTTCGCTATGCGTTAGCTAAAGGGGCGCAGCGCCTGGCGGTTGCCACATTAGGCGCAGATAGCATGCACGGCCAGCAGTTCCTGGACGGTTGCCTTGAGGAAATGCGCAGAAATAATCTCGACGTCGATGAGGCGCTGATTTTCTATGGTTCTGTGACGGAGTTTTCGGGCGAAATGGCCGCGCGCCAGTTTATGCAGCAGAAGAAGCGTCCTGATTTTATTATTTTTATAAACGATTTTTTGTTAATGGGCGCCAGCCATTACTTGTCGACGTTAACGGACTGCGAGCTAAATGATCAATCGATGCTGTGCGCCGCCGCCAGCAGCGACTTTTCCTCAAGGATCATCTCATCGCCTTGTCTTTTTACGGTTGATCATGAAGTTATCGGCCGCCGATTGGGAGACGCGGCGCTGCGGGTTATTGCAGAAGAAGAGTCAGTTGCATCCGTACTGCTGAGCTTCCCGGCGAACCCATGTTAGAAAGGGGCGTCCTTGCCCTATTCAGTCACACTGTAGGGATATTGCGCGCGTAGTAAATCTCGCGCATTTCCTTCCACAGCGCAGCGGTAATCTCTTTGCGCTCGGTTTCTGTCAGATCTTCCGGTTTGGTGTGGAACATGTAGTGCTTAAGGTCGAATTCTTTCAGCAACATTTTGGTATGGAAGATATTTTCCTGATAGACGTTCACATCCACCATGTCATACAGCGACTTCATATCCTCGGACATAAAGTTCTGGATTGAATTAATCTCATGATCGATAAAGTGCTTCATGCCATTGATATCACGTGTAAAACCCCGTACACGATAATCAATCGTCACGATATCGGACTCAAGCTGGTGGATAAGGTAATTCAGCGCATTCAGCGGTGAAATCACGCCGCAGGTTGATACTTCAATGTCGGCGCGAAAAGTACACAACCCGCCCTCCGGGTGGCTTTCCGGATAGGTATGTACGCAGATATGGCTCTTATCAAGGTGAGCGACGACCGCTTCCGGCAAAGGGCCAGGATGTTCGGTTTTATCGATAAATTTTGGGTCCATCGGCTCTTCGCTCACCAGAATGGTGACGCTGGCGCCCTGTGGTTCGTAGTCCTGACGGGCAATATTCAGGATGTTTGCGCCGATGATGGAACAGGTTTCCGAGAGAATCTCAGTCAGACGGTTGGCGTTGTAGAGTTCATCGATATAGGCGATGTAGCCGTCACGCTCTTCGGCGGTTTTGGCATAGCAGATATCATAAATACAAAAACTCAGGCTTTTGGTCAGGTTATTAAAGCCATGCAGTTTCAGCTTTTTCAATTTTTATCACATCCTTAGATTCACTGCGCGGACAGTGCATCTTGCAAGTATTGAGGTAAGGCAAAGGCAGCCGTGTGAATTGCCGGATTGTAGTAACGGCATTTCAGACCAGAAGTGTGGAACCGGGCCTGAATAATCTCGGTCGAAAGATGGCGCAGGGCTTCGTTGTCGGTCGCCCAGGCAAAGGTCATGATCCCGCCGTAATAGGTCGGAATAGCGGCCTGATAGAAACCGACATCGCCAAAGTAGTGGCTGAGTTTGCGATGGCTGTCGAGGGCTTCATCTTGCTGCAGGAAGCAGACGCCATTTTGGGCGACAAAAATCCCGCCAGGGTTCAGGCAGCGTTTGCAGCCTTCATAGAATGCCGAGGTGAACAGGCTTTCGCCGGGACCAATAGGATCGGTGCAGTCGGAAATGATCACATCGAAGGTCTGGCGGGTCTGATTCACGAAGTTGACACCGTCGTCGATCACCAGTTTAAATCGCGGATCGTCGTAGCTGCCTGCGTTGTGGTTCGGCAAATACTGTCGGCAAAATGAGACCACGCCTGCGTCAATCTCCACCATCGTAATGGTTTCGATGTTTTTATGGCGTGTCACTTCGCGCAGCATAGCACCGTCGCCGCCGCCGATAATCAGCACATGTTTCGCGTGACCGTGCGCCAGCAAGGGCACGTGGGTCATCATTTCGTGATAGATAAATTCATCGCGCTCGGTGGTTTGCACCACGCCGTCCAGCGCCATCACGCGACCAAACGCGGCGTTCTCGAAAATGATCAAATCCTGATGGTCGGTTTTCTCATGATACAGCACGTTATCCACGGCAAAGTACTGACCAAACTGGTCGTGTAGCGTTTCATGCCACGGGGTATTTTCGGCCATTGGTTGATACCTCCATTGTTGACGCCCGTGAAAAAGGGCGCAACATCATAGCTAACAATGACCGGTGTTGCACGGTCATTACTTCAGCAATTTGGTATCGGGGAATTTATTTGACGTAGGCCAGCAGACTGAGGGAATCACGTGCCAGAGCTTTGCATTTTTTTGCGACGGGAATACCAATACCGCTGAGATCCCGGTAGCTGTCTTCGCCGAGGGATTTCATGTCGAAGGTGTCGTAATTACTGAGATCCCACTGGTTTTGCTGGGCAAAAAAGACCAGTGCGCGACGAATCTGCCCATTGGGTAAATTCTGGTATCCGCAGTCATTTTTCAGAAACACAAAAACTGCCGTTAAATCGGCCATATCTTCGGCTTCGGACTCACTGAGCGCATAGCTGTTTGCGCATACGGCCATCAGGCTGCCGAACAACACGGTTCTGAAAAACGTCTTCATTGCTTCTACCACTGCATCACGGAAATTAAACGTTAGCATACTGCGAGCGAGGCGACGACTTTTATTATTACATTCGATGCAGTCCCTGACTTGACCTTCCTGTAGGGGGAGGGTCTATGCTCAAGTTTTAGGCTGTGTCCCGCCTGCTGAGAATAAGGAAGTGAAAATGCAACGTCGTGATTTCTTAAAATATTCTGTCGCACTTGGGGTTGCATCTGCATTGCCGCTGTGGAGCCGGAGTGTATTTGCCGCCGAGCGCCCCGCGTTACCCATTCCCGATCTGTTAACCGCCGATGCACGCAATCATATGCAGCTGATCGTCAAAACCGGGCAATCCACCTTCGCGGGTAAGACTGCCGCGACCTGGGGTTACAACGGTAATCTGCTGGGACCCGCGTTAAAACTGTACAAAGGAAAAGCGGTTACCGTCGACATCCATAATCAGCTCGCTGAAGAGACCACATTACACTGGCATGGCCTGGAAATTCCCGGTGAAGTGGATGGCGGTCCGCAAGGCGTTATTCCTGCCGGTGGTTCGCGCACTGTTACGTTCACACCTGAGCAGCGAGCCGCCACCTGTTGGTTCCACCCACATCAGCATGGGAAAACGGGGCGCCAGGTCGCGATGGGGCTGGCGGGACTGGTACTCATTGAAGATGAGGATATCCGTAAGCTGCTGCTCCCTACACAGTGGGGCATCGATGATGTACCGGTGATCATCCAGGACAAACAGTTTTCCGCTGACGGACAGATAGATTACCAGCTGGATATGATGACTGCCGCGGTGGGCTGGTTTGGCGACACGCTGCTGACCAACGGGGCGATTTACCCTCAACACGCCGCGCCAAAAGGTTGGCTGCGGTTGCGTTTACTCAATGGCTGTAACGCGCGTTCGCTCAACATCGCCGCCAGCGATGGTCGCCCTCTGTATGTGATCGCCAGCGACGGTGGATTGCTGGCTGAGCCTGTCAAAGTGAATGAACTGCCCATGTTGATGGGGGAACGGTTCGAAGTGCTGGTGGATATCAGCGATGGCAAAGCGTTTGATTTAGTGACTCTGCCGGTCAGCCAGATGGGAATGGCGGTTGCGCCTTTTGATCAACCGCACCCGGTGATGCACATCCAGCCGCTGCTGGTGAGCGCTTCCGGTACGTTGCCGGATACGTTAACCAGCATGCCGACATTACCGTCGCTTGATGGCCTGACGGTACGCAAGTTGCAGCTCTCGATGGACCCCATGCTCGACATGATGGGCATGCAAATGCTGATGCAAAAATACGGCGATCAAGCGATGGCGGGGATGAAGAGTGGGCAAATGATGGGGCATATGGGCAATGGAAAAATGAATCACGGCAATATGAATCATGGCAACATGGGGCATATGAATCACGGTGGGCAGTTTGATTTCCATAACGCCAACAAGATCAATGGTCAGTCATTCGATATGAGCAAGCCGATGTTTGCGGTGGCGAAAGGGCAGTACGAGCGCTGGGTAATTTCCGGCGAGGGCGACATGATGCTGCATCCGTTCCACATCCACGGCACCCAGTTCCGCATTCTGTCGGAAAACGGCAAAACGCCGGCAGCGCATCGTACAGGTTGGAAAGATACGGTACGCGTCGAAGGCGGTGTTAGCGAGGTGTTGGTCAAGTTTGATCATGAGGCCCCGAAAGAGCATGCCTATATGGCGCACTGCCATCTGTTAGAGCATGAAGATACGGGAATGATGCTTGGATTTACCACTCAGTAATACTTCGCGCCCGCTGGTTGCAGACGTGCGCGACGCCGAAATTTTCCCAGCCTCATGCCTGAGATATTTTACCTCTGAGGCGGTGTACAGGGGAAAGACCTGACCTATCATTATCCAGGTAGTAAAAGTAGCAAGCATTATCCGCGCTCACTTTACTACCTGTCGCTACCATTACCGATTCTTTTGAATAATTTCGTTTTTTACCTTCATAAAGAGAATTGAACCTGCCAGTACGAAAGTAATCAAATTGGGGATGATGACGGGGAGTGCATCCGACAAAATCCCGTATAGCAGCCATAAAGAAATACCGAAAACAAAAACGGAGTACATCATCAACGAGATATCTTTCGTTGACTTTGTTTTTAGCACTAAAACCACCTGCGGAATAAAAGAAATGGTAGTGCAACCGCCGCCAATAAAACCAATGATATTAATGTAATCCATCTATAACTTCCGCGAATGTATATGTGTTGTTAACTTCCTGAAACCATTTTATATGTAAAACGTATAGTTCTACAAAGCGTGGACAGGTTTTACTGCATTATAGTTATTACACCAATTTTATTTGAAATATATACCTTTCGTGCGGTAGCTGAGGGGGATATTGAGATTGTGTGATCTCCAGCACTCCATCTTGATGTCATACCAATTATTCTTTACAGCGAAAATGTGTCGTACCAAAAATGGTTAGCGATAGTACATCTTTCTATTACCCAGACTATCAGAATGTATACATAATTTTTGTGAATAATACGTGTAAGGAGTTGGTATGACGGTTCGAGATGAACATATCATCGAAAGTAATAAAAGTATTAATATCAGGCCTTTCGGGTTTAGAGATAAATTTGGTTATATGTGCGGTGACCTGGGTAACTGTTTTATCCTTGGGTTAGTGAACAGTTTTTTAATGATTTATTACACCAATGTTCTGGGTATTTCTGGCGTTATCGTCGGGTCACTCTATTTTGTGACAAAACTCTTTGATGCGTTTGTCGATGTGGCCGTGGGGCGTTTATGCGATACCTCTAAGCTAACCGCCAAAGGGCGTTTTAACCCCTGGGTTAGTCGTATGAAGTATCCTTTCTGCGCAGTTGCGGTATTGCTGTTCCTGCCATTTGTGAGTGAATTTTCATATACCGCGAAAATCATTTACATTTGCGGCTCCTATTTTGTTTACGGTGCGCTGTTATCGACCGTGAATATACCGTATGGCGCAATGTCGGCGGCTATCAGTTCCAATCCGGCAGACCGTGTTTCGCTCTCTACGTATCGCAGCATTGGCTCCGCTATCGGCGGTGGGGCGACCGGCTTTTTTATTCCTATCCTGATGTATACCACCCTTGTTGACGGTAGCCAGGTTATTTCTGGTGAACGCTTCTTGTGGATTTCGATTGGCTGTTCAGTACTGGCTTTCATCTTCTTAACACTGACGTGCCAGTTAACGACGGAACGTGTGCGCGTGGAGACAAAAGGGAGCGTGCCGATTTCTGTTTTACTGAAGGGATTGTTGCGTAATAAAGCGCTGATCGTTTTAGTCATTGTGGATCTGCTGATTGTTATTAACCAGGGGCTCTCTGGTACCAACATGACCTATCTGTTTAATGACTACTTCCACAACAAAGAGGCGATGTCTGTCGCATTACTGTTTACCTTCGGTTCTCTGGTCCTGCTGGCGCCATCGGCGTCCTGGCTCACGAAGCGGTTTGGTAAAAAAGAGGCCAGCGTAGGCGCACTGCTCTTTTCGGTGGGTATGTATCTGGTTATGTACTTCTGCCATATCACGGATGCGAAAACCTATCTGGTCTTCCTGTTCCTGGCGACGCTGGGGGCCGGGTTATTCAACCTGATGATTTGGGCATTTATGACTGATGTTTGTGATTATCACCAATATGTCACCGGCGACCGCGAAGACGGTACTGTTTATGGCGTGAACTTCTTTGCCCGCAAAGTGGGTCAGGCGTGTGCTGGTGCAATTGGCGGCTTTATGCTGGCAATTATCGGTTATCAGTCCTCTTCGACGGGGGGCATGGTCCAGAGTAGTGCCGTGCAGGAAAATATCTACATGATGGCGAACCTCTTACCTGCTTTATGCCTGTTTTTGGCTGCGATAACGCTGATTTATTTCTATCCATTGAACCGTAAGCAAACGCTCAAAATGGAAGAAACGTTGAATAAATTAAATGGTATTAGCAAATAAACCCGAGAATGAGAGAAGGATTGAATTGATGCCCTTACAACTCGAAGTGAAAGATTTTGGTGCGATTGGCGACGGTATTGTGAAAGATACCCTGGCGATTCAACAGGCGATTGATGCCGGTGCTGAACAGGGGCTTCCCGTCGTGATTTCGCCGGGGACCTACCTGGTCGGTTCGCTCTTTCTGAAAGAAGGAAGCAAACTGAGATTCGCGCAAGGCGCGACCCTGTTGGGTTCTACCGATCTTTCTGACTATCCGGAGATCCCAACGCGGGTTGCGGGCGTTGAGATGATGTGGCCCGCTGCGGTACTCAATGCCATTGAGGTTAACAACATTGAGATCTCCGGTCATGGCAAGATTGATGGCCAGGGCTCGCATTGGTGGGATCTCTATTGTGGTCCGGACAAAGAGAGTGGACTGCGTGTCGACTACGACAAAAAAGGGCTGCGGTGGATTGCGGACTACCTCGTTAAACGTCCGCGCGCCTGCCTGATTTACAAGGTAGAGCACGTCACCATCTCCGATTTGACCTTTGAGCGTGCCGGGTTCTGGAATTTACAGATTACCTATGCGAAACATGTTCTGGTGAGTGGTTTAACCATTCGTGATAACCATGGGCCAAGCACCGATGGCATTGATATTGATTCATCCAGCCATGTACGAATCACTGAGTGTGATGTGTCGTGCGGCGATGACTGTATTGTCATCAAATCAGGCCGTGATGGCGATGGTTATCGGGTCAATAAGATTGCGGAACATATTGAAATCGACCACTGCCATATTCGCTCAGGTTACGGCGTGACGCTGGGCAGTGAAGTCAGCGGCGGCATTCGGGATGTCTATGTCCATGACATTACCTTTGAAAACTCTGATTGCGGCTTGCGCATGAAGTCGTCGAAAGAGCGCGGCGGCTTTATGGAAGATGTGGTGGTGGAAAATTTGCAGATGCGCAATGTGCAATTCCCATTCTCCTGGATTATGGATTGGCACAATTCCTACAACCGCAAACTCTTTGACAATATTGATGAACTGCCGGAAGACTGGCAGGCCGTAGCAAGGCAGGTTCCGGAGCATTTACAGATGACCAAAGTGCGTAATATCCGCATTAGTCACGTTAATGCCACTCTGGATGCCGATTATGCTTTACCGGCACGCGCGTTCGATCTGGTCGCCTTCCCAGAAAAACCGATGGAGAACATTAGTTTTAGCCACTGTCGGATTGAAGCCAGAGAGTTTGGGCGTATTGTTGCTGTGAATGATTTGCGCTTTGATGACGTTGTTGTGTCTGTTGCCGCAGAAAATGACGGCTCTAACGATACGTTTGATAACCGTTAAAACAGAAAAGCAGCGTGGTGACCCCACGCTGCTTTTGTAAAAAATAGGCAGCTACTTTTCATCATCCGGCTGTGCATAGGCGACAATGAGTCGCCTATTTTTTTGCCAAACGAGCCGCGACCATCGTGTGTTATTTTCTGCTATAACAATACGTTATCTCAATTTATTGATTTTTATGGTAGTCGATTTTTGGATTTAAGAGGCGGGATCCTAATTGTAAAATTAGACTTATTAACGGATGCCGCGAACAATTACTTTTGCTGGTATACTGCGTGCCTTGCGCTTCGATGCTGTGCAATTCCGAGAAGGCATTGAGTGATTTGTTTTTAAATCATATGGTTAGAGATATGAAACATACTGTAGAAGTCATGATCCCCGAAGCGGAGATCAAAGCACGTATTGCTGAACTGGGTCGTCAGATTACTGAGCGTTATAAAGACAGCGGCAGTGATATGGTGCTGGTGGGTCTGCTGCGCGGTTCATTTATGTTTATGGCGGACCTGTGCCGTGAAGTTCAGGTATCTCATGAAGTCGATTTTATGACCGCCTCCAGCTACGGTAGCGGCATGTCCACGACCCGCGATGTTAAAATCCTCAAAGACCTGGATGAAGATATTCGTGGCAAAGACGTGCTGATCGTCGAAGACATCATCGACTCCGGTAACACATTGTCAAAAGTGCGTGAAATCCTGAGCCTGCGTGAGCCTAAATCACTGGCGATTTGTACGCTGCTGGACAAACCGACTCGTCGTGAAGTGGACGTGCCGGTCGAATACGTGGGCTTTGCTATTCCGGACGAATTTGTGGTGGGTTATGGCATTGATTACGCACAGCGTTATCGCCATCTGCCGTATGTTGGGAAGGTAGTACTGCTGGACGAGTAATCAACAAGAGAAGCGCCTGATGGCGCTTCGCTTATCAGGTCTACGCAAAGGTAGGCCCACATGCCGGGTAAGGCGACACCTCCGCCCGGCATTTTATTGCGAACTTACTTGTGGTTGATGTGCTTCTGTTTGAGATTGGAAATTCCCTGACGGTAACGCTGTTCAAGGGATTCGCGGCTGGTGGCGGTCACGTCGAGATCGCGCAGCAGGCCATCGTGAATACCATACGCCCAACCGTGGATCGTCACTTTCTGACCGCGTTTCCAGGCAGACTGCATAATGGTGGAGTGGCCCAGGTTATACACCTGTTCCATGACGTTCAGCTCGCACAGGGTATCCATACGACGCTCCTGAGGCATTTCACCCAGCAGGGAGCTATGCTTAAACCAAATATCACGGATGTGTAGCAGCCAGTTGTCGATCAACCCCAGCTCCGGGTTTTCAACCGCAGCCTGAACACCACCGCAACCGTAGTGACCACAAATAATAATATGTTCAACTTCTAACACATCAACGGCATACTGAACGACAGAGAGGCAGTTGAGGTCGGTGTGGATGACCAGGTTGGCCACATTACGGTGCACAAATAATTCGCCCGGTTCAAGCCCGGTTAAACGTTCTGCGGGAACGCGACTGTCGGAACATCCAATCCATAGAAAGCGCGGCTTCTGTGCTTGCGCCAGTTTCTCAAAAAATCCGGAATCCTCTTCCACCAGCATTTTTGACCATAGTGCATTGTTACTGATGAGTGTATCTATGTCTTTCATGGAGGTTAACGACCTGTAACCAAATAAACGCGTTGGGCTAATATAGGTCAACTCCGGGATTATTTAAACCACATATAAAGTGTAGGAACGTAAGGTAAGTAAAAATTTATGACCATTGCACTGGAACTTCAACAACTTAAAAAAACCTACCCTGGCGGCGTTCAGGCGTTGCGTGGGATAGATTTACAAGTCGAAGCGGGTGATTTTTATGCGCTTCTGGGGCCGAATGGGGCAGGAAAATCCACCACGATCGGCATTATCAGCTCGTTGGTAAACAAAACCTCCGGCCGCGTCAGCGTTTTTGGCTACGATCTGGCGAAAGATGTGGTCAATGCCAAACGCCAGCTGGGTTTAGTGCCGCAGGAATTTAACTTCAACCCGTTTGAAACCGTCCAGCAGATCGTGGTGAATCAGGCGGGTTACTATGGCGTCGAACGAAATGAAGCCATCATACGCAGCGAAAAGTACCTAAAGCAGCTCGATTTGTGGGAAAAACGTAACGAACGCGCGCGCATGTTGTCGGGGGGGATGAAGCGGCGCCTGATGATCGCACGTGCGCTTATGCATGAACCGAAACTGTTAATCCTTGATGAACCAACAGCAGGCGTCGATATCGAACTTCGCCGCTCAATGTGGGGTTTTTTGAAGGATTTAAACGACAAAGGCACCACGATCATTCTGACGACTCACTATCTGGAAGAAGCGGAAATGCTGTGCCGCAACATCGGGATTATTCAGCACGGAGAGCTGGTGGAAAACACCTCCATGAAAAACCTGCTCTCGAAGCTGAAATCAGAAACCTTCATTCTCGATCTGGCGGCTAAAAGCCCGCTGCCGAAGCTCGAAGGCTATCAGTATCGCCTGGTGGATACCGCCACCCTGGAAGTGGAAGTGCTGCGCGAGCAGGGGATCAACAGCGTATTCAGCCAGCTCAGCGAGCAGGGGGTTCAGGTGCTGAGTATGCGCAATAAGGCGAACCGTCTGGAAGAGCTGTTTGTTTCACTGGTTCATGAAAAACAAGGAGATCGCGCATGATGCAGCTTTACTGGGTCGCGCTGAAAAGCATCTGGGCCAAAGAGATCCAGCGCTTTATGCGCATCTGGGTACAAACGCTGGTTCCGCCCGTCATCACCATGACGCTCTACTTCATTATTTTTGGCAACTTGATCGGTTCGCGGATAGGTGAAATGCATGGCTTTAGCTACATGCAGTTTATCGTGCCGGGTCTTATCATGATGGCGGTGATTACCAACTCTTACGCCAACGTGGCGTCGTCGTTTTTTAGCGCCAAATTTCAGCGCAACATTGAAGAGTTGTTGGTTGCCCCGGTACCGACACATGTCATCATTGCCGGATTTGTCGGCGGCGGTGTGGCGCGCGGGCTGTGCGTCGGTGTGCTGGTGACGGCAATTTCGTTGTTCTTTGTGCCGTTTCAGGTTCATTCGTGGCTGTTCGTTGCGTTAACGCTGGCATTGACGTCGGTGTTGTTTTCGCTGGCCGGGTTGTTGAATGCCGTGTTCGCAAAAACCTTTGATGATATCAGCCTGATTCCCACGTTTGTACTGACGCCGCTGACCTATCTCGGCGGGGTATTTTACTCGTTGACGCTGCTGCCGCCGTTCTGGCAGGGGCTGTCGCATCTGAACCCGATCGTCTACATGATCAGTGGCTTTCGCTATGGTTTCCTCGGTATTCATGATGTTCCGTTGATCACTACGTTTGGCGTACTGGTGATCTTCACCGTCGCTTTCTACATGTTGTGCTGGTATTTGATCCAGCGTGGACGTGGGCTGCGTAGCTGATTTCACATTCCTCTCCCATTTTGGGAGGGGAATCCTTTGACGGTTGTCACCATTACCTATTGATTCCCCTGATAAACTACTTTCTTGCTAAGGAGGTAGGCAATGTTAGGTTGGGTCATTACCTGTCATGACGATCGTGCAGAGGAACTGCTGTATCGTCTGGAAAAGAAACACGGCCCGCAGGCGCAATGCCGCGCAGTGAATTTCTGGCGCGGATTAAGCACAAATATGTTGAGCCGCACGTTGTGTGACGCGTTGCATCAAACGGACTCCGGCGAGGGCGTGATCTTTTTAACCGACACGTCGGGCGCTGCGCCTTATCGCGTCGCGTCTTTGTTGAGTCATAAACATGCTCAGTGCGAGGTGATTTCCGGCGTCACTCTGCCATTGTTGGAAAAAATGCTGTCGTCGCGAGAGACAATGAGCAGCGTTGAGTTTCGCAATCAAATCGTTGCTCGTGGCACGTCTGAGGTGACAAGTCTCTGGCATCAGCAGCAAAAAAATCCCCCTTTTGTGTTGCTGCATGATTTGTATGAGTATTAGCCGTTGGTATTGAGGGGGGTTTTGTTACAATAGACAGGGTGTTCACCTCCCGGCTATTTCTCATGATCAAACACGGTTTTGTTCTCCTGTTGCTGCTGATTTCAATGGGGGCTGGCGCTGCGTTGCCTGCGCGTTATATGCAGACAACGGAAGATGCCGCCATCTGGGCGCAGATTGGCAACAACATGAAGAACGTGGGAACGCTTCGTGCGGGGCAGATAATCTCTGTTGAACCGATCGCCGCAGATTATTACGAATTCAAATTTGGTTTCGGCACCGGGTTTATCGATAAAGGCCACCTGGAGCCGGTGCAGGGTCATCAGAAAGTGGAAGATGGTCTGGGCGATCTTAATAAACCCCTCAGCAACCAGAACCTGGTCACCTGGAAAGATACGCCCGTCTATATTGCGCCGGATGCGGGAAGCGCGCCTTTCGGCATACTCGCAGAAAATCTACGTTATCCCATTTTGAGTAAGCTAAAAGATCGACTCAAGCAAACCTGGTATCAGGTCCGAATCGGTAACCGGCTTGCCTATGTCAGCGCGCTGGATGCGCAGGAAGATCACGGTATCCCCGTGCTCACCTACCACCATATTTTACGCGACGAAGAGAATACCCGTTTTCGCCATACCTCTACGACGACATCCGTGCGTGCTTTTAGTAACCAGATGACCTGGCTGCGGGACATGGGATATACCACGTTGACGCTGTACCAACTGGAAGGGTATGTGCGCAATAAGATGAATCTTCCGGCGCGCGCGGTGGTCATTACCTTTGATGATGGGCTGAAATCGGTCAGTCGCTATGCGTATCCGGTATTGAAGCAGTATGGCTTTAAGGCGACCGCCTTTATTGTTTCATCCCGTATTAAGGGTCGACCGCAGAAATGGGACCCCAAATCACTGCAATTTATGAGTGTTTCTGAACTGCAGGAGATCAGAGATACCTTTGATTTCCAGTCGCATACGCACTTTTTGCACCGGGTAGACGGTAATCATCGGCCGATTCTGCTCAGCCGCAGCTATCACAACATTTTTATGGATTTTTCACGTTCACGCCGCGCGCTGGCGCAGTTTAACCCACACGTACTTTATCTCTCTTATCCGTTCGGCGGCTATAACGCCACGGCGGTAAAAGCGGCTAATGATGCGGGATTCCATATGGCGGTCACGACGGTGAAAGGGAAGGTAAAGCCGGGGGATAATCCGTTCTTATTGAAACGTCTGTACATCTTAAGAACGGATTCGCTGGAAACAATGTCACGGCTGATCAGCAATCAGCCGCAGGGGTAACTCTGTTCAGGCAACTTGTACCGGGATCGCCTTCGCCGTGCGTTTCATTTCGTTGTCGCCCTCAAAGTAGGCCACTTTTGGCTGCCAGCGACGCGCTTCTTCGTCGGACATGCTCACGAAACTGGCGATAATCACAATATCGCCCACGCTGGCGCAGTGTGCCGCCGCACCGTTTACAGAGATAATTTTAGAGCCGCGTTCAGCCGCAATAGCATAGGTTGAGAAACGCTTGCCGTTGGTGACGTTCCAGATATCAATGGCTTCGTTTTCAAGAATGCCCGCCGCGTCGAGAAAATCCTGGTCAATAGCGCAAGAGCCTTCGTAATGCAGGTCCGCCTGAGTCACTTTCACGCGATGGAGTTTGCCCTGCAACATAGTGCGAATCATAACGTCTACCTTTCTACCATAACGATAACAAAGCTGATATTTCTAACAGCTTCAGGAAATTCCAGGCAGTATTGCCCGATTTTTAACCACTGTCTACTGGGTTAATGCAACGCTCTGATTGTCGATCAGACGCGCCTGACCCAGCCATGCCGCAACGAGGATGACCGCACGTTTGCTGGTATCCGTTAATTCCAGCAGGCTGTCAGCATCACGGATCTGAATATCATCAGCGCGGAAGCCTTTTTCGTTCAGCTCTTGCTCGGCAATGGCGATCATCTCTTCGCAGTCCCGATCTCCGGCCAGTAATTTCCCGGCAATCCCCTTCATGACTTTGTGTAAGCCCGGGGCGATTTTACGTTGTTCGGCCGTCAGGTAGCCATTGCGGGAGCTCAGGGCCAGACCATCTTTGGCACGGATGATGGGAACGCCCACGATTTCAATGTCGTAACCCATATCGGCAACCATTTTGCGGATCAGCGCCAGTTGCTGAAAATCCTTCTCGCCAAAGCAGGCGACGTCTGGCTGCACCAGGTTGAACAGTTTGCTGACGATAGTGGAAACGCCGCGGAAATGGCCTGGGCGACTGGCCCCTTCCAGCATGGTAGAGAGACCGGGTACGTCAACGTAGGTCTGGCCTTCAGTGCCCTGCGGGTAAATTTGGTCAGGGGCGGGAGCAAATACCAGATCGACTTTGCGCTTGTTCAGCTTTTCGCAGTCTTCCTGCAGCGTACGGGGATAACGCACCAGATCGTCCGGACGGTCAAACTGCATCGGGTTAACGAAAATACTGACCACCACGACGTCAGCGCGCGTTCTGGCTTCGTCAACCAGTTTCATATGACCATCATGCAGGTTGCCCATGGTTGGCACCAGTGCAACACGTTTGCCTTCCTGACGCAGACGACGGATATGCTGGCGTAGCAGCGGCAGGGTTTCAATAATTAACACAACAGGACTCCTTTAGTGGCCTGATTATCCGTAGGCCTGATAAGCGCAGCGCCATCAGGCATCTCTGCACAAATGCCGGCTGGCAACGCGGCCTACACGATCCAAACGTTGCTTAATGGAAACTGTGTTCTTCGCCCGGATAGACGCCGGACTCCACTTCGGCAATATACTGCCGCACGGCGGCGCGGATGTCGCCCGCTTCTGCCAGGAAATTTTTAGCAAATTTTGGAATATGCCCGCCGGTGATACCAAACGCGTCATGCATCACGAGGATCTGCCCGTCGGTGACGTTGCCCGCGCCGATGCCGATCACCGGAATGGAGAGCGCTTCCGTTACCCGCTTCGCCAGTTCGACCGGAACGCACTCCAGCACCAGCAACTGTGCGCCTGCCGCTTCCAGCGCCAGTGCGTCGTCGAACAGCGTCTGACCGGCATCGCCGCGCCCCTGAATTTTATAACCACCGAAGATATTGACTGATTGTGGCGTTAAACCCAGATGTCCGCAAACCGGTACCGCGCGTTCTGTCAGCATTTTTACGGTATCCACCAGCCACGCACCGCCCTCGATTTTGACCATGTTCGCGCCCGCGCGCATGACCACTGCAGCATTCTCAAACGCCTGTTCTGGCGTGGCGTAAGCCATAAACGGCAGGTCAGCCAGCAACAGGCTGTACGGCGCGCCGCGACGTACGGCGCGGGTGTGATAGGCAATGTCCTCGACGGTCACTGGCAGGGTGGAATCGTGGCCTTGTACCGTCATGCCAAGAGAGTCGCCCACCAGCATCACATTCAGCCCTTCATCGGCAAACAGTTTGGCGAAGCTGTAGTCGTACGCGGTAATGGTGGCGAAGCGTTTCTTCTCTTGTTTGTATTTCTGCAGTAAGGAGATGGTGGTCGGTTTCATAACATTTCCGGATAATGAAAGTATCATTATCCGGCATTCTAACAGCCGCAGTCAGGGGGGCAATTATTTTAAGGAAATGATTAACGCGTCCGCAGAACATGTTAAGCGGAGAGCCTAATTTACCAGTAGGAAGGTTTTTCTGCTGCCAGCAGGGTGAGTTGTTGACGCAAGGTGATGCCATCTGGAAACACCCACTCAGGCGCAATTTCAAACAGCGGCCACAGCATAAAGCCACGGTTTTTCATGTCATAGTGGGGAACAGTCAGACGTTCAGTGTTAATCACTTCATCGCCAAACAGCATGATATCGAGATCCAGCGTGCGCGGGCCCCAGCGTTCCGCTTTACGGACGCGTCCCTGCTGTAACTCAATACGTTGGGTATGGTCCAGTAGCGCTTCCGGCAGAAGCGTCGTTTCCAGCGCCACGGCGGCGTTCAGATAGTCGGGCTGATCCTGCGGTCCCAGTGGCGGAGTGCGGTAAAACGAGGAGAGTGCGACAATCCGGCTTTCCGGGATCTCTCCCAGCGCCTGAATTGCCGCATTGACCTGCTCCAGCGGAGAGGCCAGATTACTGCCAATTGCGATATACGCAAGGGTCATGCACTGCCCTCACGACGCGGAGCGCGTTTGCGTGGGCGACGATGACGTCGACGGGCGGCCGGTTCTTCATCCAGCTCGGTCAACATGCCTTTTTGCTCAGGGGGCGCAGAGACCTGGAACTCTCCCCACCACTGCGCCAGACGTTGCAGTTCTGCGTTGTTTTCCACTTCTGCGCGCAGAGCCAGTAAATCGTAAGCTGCTCGGAATTTAGGATGTTCCATCAGCTTCCAGGCGCGTTTACCCTGGCGGCGCGACATACGCAACTGGAGCTGCCAGATATCACGCGTGAGCGACGTCAGGCGTTTGGGGATCGCCAGCGAGCGGCACGCTTCGTCCAGCACATCATTCATGGCTAATGCAAACGCGTCGTAATAAGCCAGACCGCTCTCTTGCGCAATTTTCTGCGCCATCTCAAGCAACGGATACCAGAACATGGCGGCGAACAGGAATGCCGGGTTGACGCGCATATCATTGTGGATACGGCTGTCGGTGTTCTTCAGTACCTGCGCGATGATGCGTTCCATTGCGCTATCGCCGTTTTCGGTGAAGTAGCGCGTAATGGTCGGGAACAGCGGCTGGAACAGGCTGTACTCGCACAGTTTTTTATAGGTTTCAAAACCATAACCCGCCTGCAGAAGTTTCAGCGATTCTTCAAACAGACGCGCAGGAGGAATATCGTTGAGCAGTGTTGCCAGGCGTGGAATAGGCTCTGCGGTTTCCGGACTGATACGCATGTCGAGTTTTGCCGCAAAACGGACAGCACGTAACATACGTACGGGATCTTCGCGGTAACGCGTTTCCGGATTACCGATCAGGCGGATCACGCCGTCTTCCAGATCCTTCATGCCGCCGACATAATCACGCACGGTAAAATCAGCCACGCTGTAATAGAGGCTGTTGATCGTGAAATCGCGACGTTGCGCATCTTCTTCAATAGAACCGAAGATGTTGTCACGCAGCAGCATGCCGTTTTGTCCGCGCTGAGACGTGGTGCGGTCAATGTCGCTGCCTTCGTGATGACCACGGAAGGTGGCCACTTCGATGATTTCCGGGCCAAACATAACGTGGGCCAGACGGAACCGGCGACCGACCAGACGACAGTTGCGAAACAGTTTACGTACCTGATCAGGGGTGGCGTTGGTTGTTACGTCGAAATCTTTCGGCTTTTTGCCGAGCAGAAGATCGCGCACACCGCCGCCGACCAGCCAGGCTTCGTAACCCGCCTTATTGAGCCTGTACATTACCTTCAGGGCATTTTCACTGATATCTTTGCGGGAAATTCCGTGCTGTTCACGCGGGATCACCGTCATATGTGGACGGGCGACGACCAGTTCGGCCTCGCTCTCTTCGCGACTTAGCACTTTGCGGCAAAAATTAGCGACTCGGGTAAAAATAGTGCACCTCGGTAATGTCAAACTTCAATCAGGACAAAAAAATAGCGGCTAATCATAGCTCAGCATGACGCGTTTGAGAACGCTGAATTTACAATAGACGATGCAGGCACTGTCTCAAGCGTCCAGTTTTTCACCGCATATTGCAGCAATTCTTCCACATTCATGTCCTGCCATTCTAACGCGACGTTCTGACCCATGAAGCGTAACGCGTCAATGAGTACGGGGCGCGGATCGCCTTGCGGTAGCGCAGGTGCATGATTCTGCTTGGAGAGTTTAGCGCCTTGTTCGTTGAGCGCCAGCGGAAGATGAATATAGTCAGGCGCTTGCCAGCCGAATTGTTGGTACAACGAGATTTGTCGAACGGTGGGTTCGATTAAGTCCGCGCCGCGCACGATTTCAGTGATGCCCTGAAAATGATCGTCCACCACCACGGCCAGGTTATAGGCAAACAGGCCGTCGCGGCGATGAATAATAAAATCTTCTTGCGCCAGATGACGGTCCGCCTGGATATCCCCGCGCAGCCCATCATAAAACTGGGTGACGGGATGCTGTTGTTTAATACGCACGGCAGCGTGTTCTGGTCCATGGGCCAGAGTGCGGCAATGGCCGTCGTAAATCCCGCCAAGGCTTTGGATCCGGGCGCGCGAGCAGGTGCAGTTGTAGCTCAGACCTTGTTCAAAGAGCCAGGCCAGCGCTTCCCGATATGCATTATGGCGCTGGGATTGCCATAGTATGTCGCCGTCCCAGTGCAAACCGTAATGTTCCAGCTGACGCAGGATGGTTTCTGCGGCACCGGGAACTTCACGAGGAGGGTCAATGTCCTCAATGCGCACTCGCCAGATGCCGTCTTGCGAGCGCGCCCGTAGGTAGCTGCCCAACGCCGCGATCAACGAACCAAAGTGTAGCTCGCCGGAAGGGGAAGGGGCGAAGCGGCCAATATAGTGTGACTCTGTCATGTGTTAAGGAAAATAAAAAAATAAGGCGGGAGTGACTCCCGCCTGGATTGAAGGTGGTAAAAATGGCCGGGATTAACCCGCCATTTGTTTTTCGCGAATCTCAGCCAGCGTTTTGCAGTCGATGCACAGATCGGCTGTCGGACGCGCTTCCAGACGACGAATACCAATTTCTACACCGCAGGATTCGCAGTAGCCGAAATCTTCGTCTTCTACTTTCTTCAGCGTTTTCTCGATCTTTTTGATCAATTTGCGTTCACGATCGCGGTTACGCAGTTCAAGACTGAACTCTTCTTCCTGTGCGGCACGGTCCACCGGATCAGGGAAGTTCGCTGCTTCGTCCTGCATATGAGTTACAGTGCGATCGACTTCATCCCTAAGTTGATTACGCCATGCTTCCAGAATACGTCTGAAGTGCGACAGCTGGGCTTCGTTCATATACTCTTCGCCCGGCTTCTCCTGGTACGGCTCCACCCCAGCGATGGCGAGAATACTCAGGGACGATGTTTTACGGTTTTGCCCTTCTTGCATGTTGCTTCTCCTTAACACGCACTATCGATCCCCATGTTCGGGGGAAAAATCAGGTCGCTATAAATAGCAGATGCTTTTCCGGATAGCAATTATCTATACCTAACACTTGACAACCCTGTGAGGAAAAGCGTATTTGCGCACGCGGCCAGAATACTAATTAACCAGTTGTTTTTACCACTACAATGTGATGGGCAACGGTTCCTTAAGAGTCATGCCTTCGGCAGAAAGTTCCGCTTTATAAACCAGAATTTCTACCCCCTTTTGTTGTGCTTCAATCAGGAGTCGCGCATATTTTGCATCGATATGCCGCGCGGGTGAAAACCGAGTAATGGCTGTGTGCAGCACCGCAAATAATACCACCGCGCGATGGCCCGCAGCCGCTACGCTCATCAGTTCCCGAAGATGTTTCTGACCTCGTTCAGTAACGGCATCGGGAAAATAACCCTGCTCTTCTTCCGCCAACGTAACCGATTTTACTTCAATATAGCAGTCGGGTCGGGAATCTGCCTGTAACATAAAATCAATACGGCTACGTTCGACGCCGTATTTTACTTCGCTTTTCAATACACTGTAGCCTGACAATTCCGGCAGGTGGTTATTTTCTATTGCCTCTTTCGTTAATCTGTTTGCCCACAGTGTATTAACGCAAATGAATGCCCCGGACTGAGTTTCAGTTAATTCCCAGGTATGAGGATATTTTCGTTTCGTATTTTCTGACGCCGAATACCAAACGGTATCGCCAGCTGTCGCACAGCCGGTCATTGCCCCTGTATTAGGGCAATGTAACGTTAATTCGGCGCCGTCTGGCGTGATCACATCGGCTAAAAAACGCTTATAGCGCTGAATCAGCGTCGCGCGCTGTAAAGGGGGAGAGAATTTCATCTGATTTCCTTGGTTATTCGGCAAGCGTCCAGCGTTGTAGTGCGGAGTATCGTGTACGTCCTCGCTCGAACGAAGAGGCATAAAGGGAAAATTCTGTCACCGGAAACGACCAGCAAAAACCTGGCGGCGGAATCGCCACAGCATGACTGGCGTCGCGCAGCAGGGTGATATGCGGGTGAAAAGGTTGAGGACTTTGATAACAGCCGCTACGCGCAGCCTGCGCCCGCAGCATGTTGGCCAGCTGCAGCAGTCCCCGCGGCGGCTGGCGCATTCCCAGCCAGACGACGCGCGAACGTAGCCACTGGCCCGCGTCATCCAGTTTGAGCGTAAACCCCGGTTGACGAATGCGTCCGGCAAGCTGTGACAGCGCCTGTTGTTTATCCGGGCTTACCTCGCCCAGAAAGGCCAGCGTCAGATGCAGATTTGCACTGGCCAGCGGGCGACCATCCTCAGGGGCAAAATGGGCGGCGCGCCAGGTGATAATTTGCTCACGAACAGGGCCGGGCAATTCAATCGCAAAGAACAGCCGTTTTGGCTCAGTCATGATGGGTACTCGGTTATGAATTAACGCGATGCTACAATGCAGCGCGAAGAAAGTTAACCCTCTGGAGTCATTTGTGACGTCGTTGCCTGTTGCCGCCGTACTGCCTGAACTGCTCACTGCCCTTGATAGCGCCCCCCAGGTCTTACTGACCGCGCCGACCGGTGCCGGGAAATCAACCTGGCTACCGCTGCAGTTCCTGACGCATAAAGACATCCAGGGGCGGATTATCCTGCTGGAACCACGCCGTCTGGCGGCGCGCAATGTGGCGCAGCGACTGGCGGAACTCCTGAACGAAAAAACCGGTGAAACGGTCGGCTACCGGATGCGGGCGCAAAGCTGCGTGGGGCCGCAGACGCGGCTTGAAGTGGTCACCGAAGGCGTGCTGACAAGAATGATCCAACGCGACCCGGAGCTTAACGGCGTAGGGATGGTGATCCTCGATGAATTTCACGAGCGCAGTGTGCAGGCTGACCTGGCGCTGGCGTTGCTATTGGATGTGCAGCAGGGACTGCGCGACGATTTAAAACTGCTGATCATGTCCGCGACGCTGGATAACGACCGCTTACAACAGCTGCTGCCGGATGCGCCGGTGGTGGTCTCCGAAGGGCGCGCTTTTCCTGTCGAGCGCCGATACCAGCCACTGGCGGCTCAACTGCGTTTTGATGAGGCAGTGGCCATTGCCACGGCGGATTTACTGCGCAGCGAGTCGGGATCGTTGCTGCTGTTTTTACCCGGCGTAGGGGAGATCCAACGCGTACAGGAACACCTGACGTCACGCGTGGGGAGCGATGTTCTGCTGTGCCCGCTCTACGGAGCATTGTCGTTGGATGATCAGCGGAAAGCCATTTTGCCCGCGCCGACTGGTATGCGCAAAGTGGTGCTGGCAACCAATATTGCCGAAACCAGTTTAACGATCGAAGGGATCCGTCTGGTGGTGGACAGCGCGCAGGAGCGCGTGGCGCGTTTTGACCCGCGAACGGGGCTGACGCGCCTGATTACCCAGCGCGTCAGTCAGGCCTCCATGACGCAGCGGGCGGGACGTGCGGGGCGACTGGAACCCGGTATCTGTCTTCACCTACTGCCTAAAGATCAGGCACAGAGAGCGGCGGCGCAAAGCGAGCCGGAGATTTTGCAAAGCGATCTGTCGGGCGTGCTGATGGAGCTGTTGCAATGGGGATGCCACGATCCCGCCCAGCTCACCTGGTTAGATCTTCCGCCTGCGACCCATCTGCTGGCGGCTAAGCGGCTGTTACAGATGCTGAACGCGCTCGAGGGCGATCGCCTGAGCGCAACCGGTCAAAAAATGGCGGCGCTCGGCAACGATCCCCGACTGGCGGCGATGCTGGTTAGCGCCAGCAACAGCAGTGAAGCTGCAACGGCGGCGAAGCTCGCGGCGATACTTGAAGAGCCGCCGCGGGGAGGGAGCAGCGATTTAAGCGTCGCGTTTTCACGTCATCATCCTGGCTGGCAGCAGCGCAGTCAGCAACTTCTGAAACGCCTCAACGTGCGCGCCACGGAACCGGACAGCCGTCTGATAGCCCCGTTGCTTGCCCACGCATTTGCCGATCGCATTGCGCGTCGGCGAGGGCTGGACGGACGCTACCAACTGGCGAACGGGATGGGGGCAAAACTGGATGCCGATGACGCGCTGGGTCGCCATGAGTGGCTGATTGCGCCGCTCTTGTTACAAGGGAGCGCCTCACCGGATGCGCGTATTTTGCTGGCGCTGCCGCTGGAGATCGATGCGCTTATTCAGGCGTGCCCCACACTTTTACAGCAATCCGACACGGTTGAGTGGGATGACGCGCAAGGCACGCTGAAAGCGCTACGACGGTTGCGTATTGGGCAACTGACGGTAAAAGTTCAGCCGCTTGCCAAACCTTCTGAAGACGAACTGCATCAGGCGATGCTGAATGGCATTCGCGATAAAGGCTTAAGTGTGCTCAACTGGACGCCGGAAGCAGAGCAGCTACGGCTGCGTTTGCACTGCGCGGCAAAATGGCTGCCGGAGTACGCGTGGCCTGTCGTGGATGAGGCCTCTTTGCTGGCTAGCCTGGAGTCCTGGTTACTGCCGCAGATGACCGGTGTGCACTCTCTGCGTGGGCTGAAAGCAGTGAATGTCGGTCTGGCGTTACGCAGTTTACTGGACTGGTCTATGCTGCAACGTCTGGATAGTGAACTGCCTGCGCATTACACTGTGCCGACGGGAAGCCGGATAGCCATTCGCTATCATGACGATAACCCGCCTGCGCTGGCCGTCAGAATGCAGGAGATGTTTGGGGAAGCGCAAACACCTACTATTGCTCAGGGGCGCGTTCCGCTGGTGCTGGAGTTATTATCACCGGCGCAGCGACCGCTGCAAATCACGCGGGATTTAAGCGCGTTCTGGCAGGGCGCCTACCGTGAGGTGCAAAAGGAGATGAAAGGACGCTATCCCAAACATGTGTGGCCGGACGATCCGGCGAATACCGCGCCGACGCGGCGCACCAAAAAGTATTCGTAGTATTTGTAGACCGGATGCCATCCGGCACAAGAGCGGCAAAAATTGAGAGATTTCTTCTTCTGTCCTCTGGCGGAAGAACAGAGAATCAGGCCTTTGCGCCTGAACGTTGCGGAGAAAAAGCATGGCGGGGAATGACCGCGAGCCAATCGGGCGTAAAGGGAAACCGACGCGTCCGGTGAAACAAAAGGTGAGCCGTCGTCGACTCAGAGATGAAGAGTATGACGACGATTATGATGATGACTATGAGGATGAAGAACCGATGCCGCGTAAGGGTAAAGGCAAAGGCGGTAAGCCTCGTGGTAAGCGCGGCTGGGTCTGGCTGCTGCTAAAACTGTCGATTGTTTTTGTAGTGCTGATTGCCATTTACGGCGTCTATCTGGATCAAAAAATCCGTAGCCGTATTGATGGCAAAGTCTGGCAGTTGCCCGCGGCGGTCTATGGCCGCATGGTAAACCTTGAGCCGGAAATGCCGGTCAGCAAAAACGAAATGGTGAAGTTGCTGGAAGCGACCCAGTATCGTCAGGTGTCGAAAATGACGCGCCCTGGCGAGTTCACCGTACAGGCGAACAGCATTGAGATGATTCGTCGTCCGTTTGACTTCCCGGATAGCAAAGAAGGGCAGGTACGGGCGCGTTTGACGTTTGATGGCGATCATCTCGACACCATCGAGAACATGGACAACAACCGCCAGTTCGGTTTCTTCCGTCTCGATCCGCGCCTGATCACCATGCTCTCTTCACCGAACGGCGAACAGCGTCTGTTTGTACCGCGCAACGGCTTCCCGGATCTGCTGGTGGATACGCTGTTAGCGACCGAAGACCGCCACTTCTATGAGCATGATGGTGTCAGCCTGTATTCCATCGGGCGCGCGGTGCTGGCGAACCTGACGGCCGGACGGACGGTACAAGGGGCGAGTACGCTGACTCAGCAGCTGGTAAAAAACCTCTTCCTCTCCAGCGAACGTTCCTACTGGCGTAAAGCCAACGAAGCCTACATGGCGCTGCTGATGGATGCGCGTTACAGCAAAGACCGCATTCTCGAGCTGTACATGAACGAAGTGTACCTCGGTCAGAGCGGCGACAATGAAATTCGCGGCTTCCCGCTGGCGAGTTTGTACTATTTTGGTCGTCCGGTTGAGGAACTGAGTCTTGATCAGCAGGCCTTGCTGGTGGGGATGGTGAAAGGGGCGTCCATCTATAACCCGTGGCGTAACCCGAAACTGGCGCTGGAGCGTCGTAACCTGGTATTACGTCTGCTGCAGCAACAGCAGATCATCGACCAGGAACTTTACGAAATGCTGAGCGCGCG
This sequence comes from Citrobacter enshiensis, assembly GCF_029338175.1. NCBI lineage: Bacteria > Pseudomonadati > Pseudomonadota > Gammaproteobacteria > Enterobacterales > Enterobacteriaceae > Citrobacter > Citrobacter enshiensis. The sequence goes on along the minus strand of NZ_CP119862.1, from coordinate 3,943,643 downwards.
TCCATTGGGCGTGCAGCCGCGCGGTGGGGTGATCTCTCCGCAACCGGCGTTCATGCAGATGGTGCGTCAGGAGCTACAGGCGAAGCTGGGTGACAAGGTTAAAGATCTCTCCGGGGTGAAAATCTTCACGACGTTTGACTCTGTGGCGCAGGATGCCGCTGAGAAAGCCGCCGTTGAGGGGATTCCGGTACTGAAGAAACAACGTAAACTCAGCGATCTGGAAACCGCCATTGTGGTGGTTGACCGCTTCAGTGGCGAAGTGCGTGCGATGGTCGGCGGGGCGGAACCGCAGTTTGCCGGTTATAACCGTGCAATGCAGGCGCGCCGTTCCATTGGCTCGCTGGCGAAACCGGCGACCTACCTGACCGCGCTCAGTCAGCCGAAACTGTATCGTCTCAATACCTGGATTGCCGATGCGCCGATTGCCCTGCGTCAGCCAAACGGCCAGGTCTGGTCGCCGCAGAACGATGACCGTCGCTACAGCGAGAGCGGTAAAGTGATGTTGGTGGATGCGCTGACGCGTTCAATGAACGTGCCGACGGTAAATCTGGGGATGGCGCTGGGACTGCCTGCCGTCACCGATACCTGGCTGAAGCTGGGCGCGCCGAAAGATCAGCTTAATCCGGTGCCGGCGATGCTGCTTGGGGCGTTGAACCTGACGCCAATCGAAGTCGCGCAAGCATTCCAGACGATCGCCAGCGGCGGCAACCGTGCGCCGTTGTCGGCGTTACGTTCGGTGATTGCTGAAGATGGCTCGGTGCTCTATCAGAGCTTCCCGCAGGCGGAACGCGCGGTTCCGGCGCAGGCGGCCTATATGACGCTGTGGACCATGCAGCAGGTTATACAGCGTGGTACCGGACGTCAGCTGGGCGCGAAATATCCGGGACTGCATTTGGCCGGTAAAACCGGGACCACCAACAATAACGTGGATACCTGGTTTGCCGGTATTGACGGTAGCCAGGTCACGATTACCTGGGTGGGCCGTGATAATAACCAGCCAACTAAACTGTACGGCGCCAGCGGTGCGATGTCGATTTATCAGCGTTACCTGGCCAACCAGACGCCAACTCCGCTGGTGCTAACACCGCCGGAAGACATTGTGGATATGGGCGTGGATTACGACGGCAACTTTGTGTGCGGCGGCGGAATGCGTACGCTTCCGGTCTGGACCACCGATCCGGATGCGCTGTGCCAGCAGGGCGAGATGATGCAACAACCGCAAACGGGCAATCCGTTTGACCAGTCCTCTCAACCGCAGCAGCAACAACAGCAACCGCCGCAGCAGGAGAAGAAAGACGGTGACGGCGTAGCAGGCTGGATAAAGGATATGTTTGGCAGTAATTAAGGCTCCTAAAACCCGCTTCGGCGGGTTTTTTCTTTGCCGCACGGCAAGGCGATATCGCCTGATTTATTAACCCCTTCTTTTCATCTGGTTATTTCTTAACCCCTCAGTTTTCTTAGGGTCGCGTATCGCTTGCGATCTCGCCAGTATTTCGAATATTATGCTGCGGCATAATAATAATTCTCGTTTACGTTATCATTCACTTTTCATCAGAGATATACCAATGGCGCGTTTCAAAACTGCTCAGCCAACCTACTCGCTGCGTAAAATCGCAGTCGTAGTAGCCACAGCGGTTAGCGGCATGTCTGTCTATGCACAGGCAGCGGTTCAACCGAAAGAAGAAACCATTACTGTTACTGCCGCACCTGCTCCGCAAGAAAGCGCATGGGGGCCTGCAGCCACCATCGCAGCACGACAGTCCGCTACGGCGACCAAAACGGATACCCCGATTGAAAAGACGCCTCAGTCTATTTCCGTGGTGACCGCCGAAGAGATGGCGCTGCATCAGCCTAAATCTGTAAAAGAGGCGCTCAGCTACACGCCTGGCGTTGCCGTGGGCACCCGTGGCGCGTCCAACACCTATGACTACCTGATTATCCGCGGTTTCGCAGCCGATGGCCAAAGCCAGAATAACTATCTGAATGGCCTGAAGATGCAGGGTAACTTCTACAACGATGCGGTGATCGACCCCTATATGCTGGAGCGCGCGGAAGTGATGCGCGGTCCGGTTTCCGTTCTGTACGGAAAGAGCAACCCGGGCGGCTTACTGAACATGGTCAGCAAGCGTCCAACCACGGAGCCCCTGAAAGAAGTTCAGTTTAAAATGGGCACCGACAACCTGTTCCAGACCGGGTTTGACTTCAGCGATGCGCTGGATGACGATGGCGTTTACTCCTATCGTTTAACCGGCCTGGCGCGTTCCGCCGATGCGCAGCAGCAGGGCGCGGAAGAGCAGCGCTATACCATCGCGCCGTCTTTCTCCTGGCGTCCGGATGACAAGACCAACTTCACTTTCCTCTCTTACTTCCAGAACGAGCCGGAGACCGGTTACTACGGCTGGTTGCCAAAAGAGGGGACCGTGTCTGAATTGCCTAACGGTAAACGTCTGCCTACCGATTTCAACGAAGGTGCTGACAACAATACCTACTCTCGTAACGAGAAAATGGTTGGCTACAGCTTCGATCACGAATTTAACGACACCTTTACCGTGCGTCAGAACCTGCGCTTTGCGGAAAATAAAACCTCGCAAAACAGTGTCTACGGCTATGGCGTCTGCTCCGACCCTGCGAACGCGGGCAGCAAACAATGTGCGGCGCTGGCACCGGCAGACAAAGGCCACTACCTCGCGCGTAAGTACGTTGTTGATGATGAGAAATTACAGAACTTCGCTGTTGATACCCAGTTGCAGAGCAACTTCGCGACCGGCGACGTCGATCATGTCCTGCTGACTGGTGTTGACTTTATGCGTATGCGTAATGACATCAACTCCTGGTTCGGTTATGACGACTCTGTTCCGCTGCTGAACCTGTACAATCCGGTGAACGGCGACTTCGATTTTAATTCGAAAGATCCGGCCACCTCTGGTCCTTATCAGGTGCTGAACAAGCAGAAACAGACGGGTTTGTATATTCAGGATCAGGCTCAGTGGGATAAAGTTCTGGTAACATTGGGCGGTCGTTATGACTGGGCCGATCAGGAGTCGTTCAACCGCGTTTCCGGAACGACCTCTGAGCGTGATGACAACCAGTTCACCTGGCGTGGCGGTGTAAACTACCTGTTCGATAACGGTGTGACACCTTACTTCAGTTATAGCGAATCGTTTGAACCGTCTTCACAGACTGATGCGCAAGGCAATCTGTTTGCCCCTTCAAAAGGCAAACAGTACGAAGTCGGCGTGAAGTATGTACCGAAAGATCGCCCGATCGTGATTACCGGTGCCCTGTATCAACTGACGAAAACCAACAACCTGATGGCTGACCCGTCGGGTTCATTCTTCTCGGTTGACGGTGGTGAGATTCGTGCGCGTGGCGTTGAGATCGAAGCGAAAGCGGCGCTGTCAGCGAGTGTCAACATCGTCGGTTCATACACCTATACCGATGTTGAATACACGACAGACACCAAATACAAAGGCAACACGCCTGCACAGGTGCCGGAACACATGGCGTCACTGTGGGGGGATTACACCTTTTATGATGGCGCATTGTCTGGTCTGACGCTGGGTACCGGGGGACGTTTTAGCAGCTCAAGCTATGGTGACCCGGCAAACTCCTTTAAAGTGGGGAGTTATGCCGTTATGGATGCGTTAGTACGCTACGACCTGGCTCGCGTGGGTATGGCGGGTTCCAACGTGGCGCTCCACGTCAACAACCTGCTTGATCGTGAATACGTTGCCAGCTGCTTCAACACGTATGGTTGCTTCTGGGGCGCGGAACGTCAGGTTGTTGCAACCGCAACCTTCCGTTTCTAATTTCTCTTAGGGCACGGCTTTCCGTGCCCGCTATACAAGTTGGCCGCTATGCAGGAAAACACAACCCATCCCGACACGACGTTTGCGTTACGCAGTGTCTCCTTTCGCGTGCCTGGGCGCACGCTGCTGCATCCTCTTTCTCTTACTTTTCCTGTCGGCAAAGTGACCGGACTTATCGGGCATAACGGCTCAGGTAAATCCACCCTGCTGAAAATGCTGGGGCGACATCAGCCGCCTTCGGAAGGTGAGATTCTGTTGGATGAGCTGCCGCTCGAAAACTGGAGCAGTAAAGCGTTTGCGCGCAAAGTCGCTTACCTGCCCCAGCAGTTGCCGCAGGCTGAAGGGATGACGGTGCGTGAACTAGTCGCGATTGGGCGTTATCCGTGGCATGGCGCATTGGGTCGTTTTGGCGTGGCCGACAGAGAGAAAGTGGAAGAAGCCATTGCGCTGGTCGGTTTAAAACCGTTGGCGCATCGGCTGGTGGATAGTCTTTCCGGTGGCGAACGTCAGCGGGCATGGATAGCGATGCTGGTGGCGCAGGATAGTCGCTGCCTGTTGCTTGATGAACCCACCTCGGCGCTGGATATTGCGCATCAGGTTGATGTGCTGGCGTTGGTGCACCGTTTAAGCCAGCAGCGCGGCCTGACCGTGATTGCCGTGCTTCATGATATCAACATGGCTGCGCGCTACTGCGACTATCTGGTCGCGCTGCGTGGCGGTGAAATGATTGCGCAGGGAACGCCTGCCGAACTGATGCGTGGTGAAACGCTGGAACAGATTTACGGCATCCCGATGGGGATTTTACCGCACCCTGCGGGCGCCGCACCTGTGAGTTTTGTTTATTAATGAGTGGGTTATATCCTCTTTCTCGCCGTCGCTTATTAACCGCGATGGCGCTTTCTCCGTTGCTCTGGAAAATGGGGCAGGCGCGCGCCGCCTCAGTCGATCTGCAGCGTATCGTGGCGCTGGAATGGCTGCCGGTAGAGCTTCTGTTGGCGCTGGGTATTACACCTTACGGCGTGGCAGATATTCCTAACTACCGTTTGTGGGTTAACGAACCGCCGTTGCCGGATTCCGTGATTGATGTGGGCCTGCGTACTGAGCCGAATCTGGAACTGCTGACCGAGATGAAACCCTCCTTTATGGTCTGGTCGGCAGGATACGGCCCTTCGCCTGAGAAGCTGGCTCGTATTGCGCCAGGGCGTGGGTTTAACTTCAGCGACGGCAAAAATCCCTTATCAGTGGCGCGCCAGTCGCTCACGGAGATGGCGCAACTTCTCAATGTAGAACCCGCAGCCCAACGCCATCTGGCGGAGTTCGACAGCTTTATTGAAAGCCAGAAAACACGCTTTACGCAGCGCGGGGAGAGACCGTTGCTGATCACGAGCCTGCTGGATTCGCGTCATATGCTGATCTTCGGGCCGAACTGCCTCTTTCAACCGGTGCTGGACGAGTATGGCATTCGTAATGCCTGGCAGGGTGAAACCAATTTTTGGGGAAGCACCGTGGTAGGTATTGATCGTCTGGCGGCCTATAAAGAGGCTGATGTTGTCTGCTTTGATCACGGTAATCACCGTGAGATGGAAGCATTGATTGCCACACCGCTGTGGCAGGCGATGCCGTTTGTGCGTGCCGGGCGTTTTCAGCAGGTGCCTGCGGTCTGGTTCTATGGTGCAACGCTTTCAACCATGAGTTTTGTTCGTATTCTGGGTAATGCGCTGGGAGGCAAGGCGTGAGTAAACGTTTTGCGCTGTTTCCGGCGTTATTTCTGTCGGTGCTGCTGATTGTCGCCGCCGGACTAACCTGGACTAACTTCTCGATTGCGCTACCGCGTAGCCAGTGGCTGCAGGCTGTGTGGTCACCCAATATTGATGTGGTTGAGCAGATGTTGTTCCACTACAGCTTGCTGCCGCGTCTGGCGATCTCTTTGCTGGTGGGCGCCGGGCTGGGTCTGGTGGGCGTACTCTTTCAACAGGTGCTGCGTAACCCGCTGGCGGAGCCGACGACGTTGGGTGTGGCAACCGGTGCGCAACTGGGGATCACCATCACCACCCTGTGGGCGCTCCCCGGCGCATTGACAACGCAATTCGCCGCACTGGCGGGAGCCTGTGTCGTCGGTGCCGTGGTGTTTGGCGTCGCGTGGGGTAAACGTCTGTCCCCGGTAACGTTAATCCTCGCCGGGCTGGTCGTCAGCTTGTATTGCGGGGCAATCAATCAACTGATGGTCCTTTTCCATCATGATCAACTGCAAAGTATGTTTCTCTGGAGTTCCGGGACGCTGACGCAAACGGACTGGGGCGGCGTGCAGCGTCTGTGGCCGCAGTTGTTAGGCGGGGTGATGCTCACCTTGCTGCTGTTACGCCCTATGACCCTGATGGGGTTAGACGATGGCGTGGCGCGTAATCTGGGACTGGCCTTGTCGCTGGCGCGGCTGGCGGTGCTGTCACTGGCGATTGTGCTCAGTGCGCTACTGGTGAACGCGGTGGGGATTATCGGTTTCATCGGTCTGTTTGCGCCGCTGCTCGCGAAAATGCTCGGCGCGCGGCGTCTGCTGGCGCGTCTGATGCTGGCACCGCTGATTGGGGCGCTGATCCTCTGGCTTTCCGATCAAATCATTCTCTGGCTGACGCGGGTGTGGATGGAAGTGTCCACCGGGTCGGCAACCGCGCTGATTGGCGCGCCGCTGCTTCTGTGGCTGCTGCCGCGCCTGCGTAGCATGAGCATGCCGGCGATGAATGCGAATGACAGGATTGCAGCCGAACGACAGCATGTGCTGGGTTTTGCACTGGCTGGCGGCGTGGTGTTGCTGGCGGTGGTGATTGTGGCGCTCTCGCTAGGGCGTGATGTACACGGCTGGACGTGGGCCAGTGGCGCAATGCTGGATGAGTTAATGCCCTGGCGCTGGCCACGTATTCTGGCCGCAATGATTGCCGGTGTGATGCTGGCGGTCGCCGGGTGCATTATTCAACGCCTGACCGGAAACCCGATGGCGAGCCCGGAAGTGTTGGGGATCAGCTCCGGTGCGGCGTTTGGCGTGGTATTAATGCTGTTTCTGGTGCCGGGAAATGCGTTCGGCTGGCTACTGCCTGCCGGAAGTGTTGGCGCGGCAGTGACGTTGCTGATCATTATGATCGCCGCGGGGCGCGGAGGGTTCTCTCCACACCGTATGTTACTGGCGGGGATGGCGCTCAGTACGGCATTCACCATGCTATTGATGATGTTGCAGGCAAGCGGCGATCCGCGAATGGCGGAAGTGTTAACCTGGATCTCAGGTTCGACTTATAACGCCTCGGGTGAGCAAGTGCTGCATACCGGGATCGTGATGGTGATTTTGCTGGCGATTGCGCCGCTGTGCCGTCGTTGGCTGACTATCTTACCGTTAGGCGGCGATACCGCACGGGCTGTGGGGATGGCGCTGACGCCTTCGCGCATTGGCTTGCTGATGTTGGCCGCGTGTCTGACGGCGACGGCGACGATGACCATTGGTCCGCTGAGTTTTGTCGGACTGATGGCGCCACACATTGCGCGGATGTTAGGTTTTCGTCGGACGATGCCGCATATGATTATGTCGGCGCTGGCGGGGGGCGTGCTGTTAGTCTTCGCTGACTGGTGCGGCAGGATGGTACTGTTCCCGTATCAGATCCCGGCGGGATTACTGTCGACGTTTATTGGCGCGCCGTACTTTATTTATTTGTTGAGAAAGCAGAGCCGATAATAATGCGACACGCTTAAATGTTGTATCTGTAGGCCGGGTAAGGCGTCAGCCGCCACCCGGCATTTTATTGCCTGATGGCGCTGACACTAATCAGGCCTACGATGTTGCAGCGAAACTTACAGCTTCGCGAACACCCGACGCGCGGCATCGATGGTGTTATTGATATCGTCCATGCTGTGCGCCACGGACATAAAGCCCGCTTCAAACGCTGACGGCGCCAGATAAACGCCTTCATCCAGCATCAGATGGAAGAAACGCTTAAAGCGCTCCACATCACACGCCATCACGTCCTGATAACAGGTCACGGATTCGGCATCGGTGAAGAAAATCCCGAACATACCGCCAACATGGTTCACCACCAGCGGAATTCCCGCCTCCTGTGCCGCCTCCAGCAGACCTTCTGACAGTCGCGTGGTCAGCTCATTCAGCGTTTCATGGATCCCCGGTTGGGCGACTTCGGTCAGACAGGCAAAACCGGCTGCCATCGCGATAGGGTTACCGGAAAGCGTGCCCGCCTGGTAAACCGGACCGGTCGGGGCCAGCGCATCCATCACATCGCGGCGACCGCCGAAAGCGCCGACAGGCATACCGCCGCCGATGATTTTGCCCAGGCACGTCAGGTCCGGCGTCACGCCGTAGTAATCCTGTGCACCAGCCAGCGCGACGCGGAAACCGGTCATCACTTCATCGATAATCAGCAGGGCGCCGAATTCGTCGCACAATGCGCGCAGGCCTGGCAGGAATTCCGGCAGTGGCGGGATGCAGTTCATGTTACCTGCGACAGGCTCAACGATGATGCAGGCAATCTCCTGCGGATACTGTTCGAACGCCGCGCGAACAGAGTCCAGATCGTTGTAAGTGCAGGTCAGGGTATGTTTAGCGAAATCTGCCGGTACGCCCGGTGAGTTCGGCTGACCCAGCGTCAGCGCGCCGGAACCGGCTTTGACCAGCAGGCAGTCGGCGTGACCGTGGTAGCAGCCTTCAAATTTGATGATCTTGTCGCGGCCCGTAAAGCCGCGAGCCAGACGGATGGCGCTCATGGTGGCTTCGGTACCTGAGTTCACCATACGTACCATGTCCATGGTTGGCACCAGATTGGTGACCAGCTCCGCCATTTTCACTTCCATCTCGGTAGGGGCACCGAAACTCAGACCTCGTTCGGCAGCTTCAATCACCGCGTTACGGATCGCCGGATGGTTGTGACCCAGCACCATCGGTCCCCAGGAACCGACGTAATCGATGTAGGCTTTGCCATCGACATCATACAGATACGCGCCGTCTGCTTTTTCGATAAACAGCGGCGTTCCCCCCACGCCAGTAAAGGCGCGAACAGGGGAGTTAACGCCGCCGGGGATAAGCTCGCGTGCTGCGCTGTAGAGGTTTTCAGACTTACTCATGGATGGGTTCCTGGTTCGTAGAAAAAGTGAATGCCCGCTATTCTATGTAAAGTTATCCGCATTTGAAACAACACGATTTACAGGGGATTTTCACTGAAGAGGCGAGTAGAATGCCGTCTCTGCATTTGTATTACCAATTAATGATCATCCAATGAAAACAGACACTCCCTCTTTTGAAGCACAGCACGTTTTGCGCTTACGGCGCAGGGATCTGATCCGCCGACTCGTTGAGCGCGATAAAACGCCGCTGGCGATTTTGTTGATGGCGGCCGTTGTCGGCACAGTCACTGGGTTGGTTGGCGTGGCGTTCGAAAAAGCGGTGACCTGGGTCCAGAACCAGCGTCTCGGGTCATTAGCCCATGTCGCAGACCATGCGTTGCTGGTCTGGCCGCTGGCCTTTATTCTCTCTGCGTTGCTGGCGATGGTCGGTTATTTTCTGGTGCGTAAATTTGCGCCGGAGGCCGGTGGTTCAGGTATTCCAGAAATTGAAGGCGCTCTGGAAGAGCTGCGTCCCGTGCGCTGGTGGCGCGTACTGCCCGTTAAGTTTGTTGGAGGCATGGGGACGCTCGGCGCAGGGATGGTGCTCGGACGCGAAGGGCCCACGGTGCAGATCGGCGGTAATATTGGTCGCATGGTGCTGGATGTGTTTCGCATGCGCAGCGCCGAAGCGCGCCACACGTTGTTGGCAACCGGTGCGGCTGCGGGGCTGTCTGCCGCTTTTAACGCGCCGTTGGCGGGCATTTTATTCATTATTGAAGAGATGCGTCCGCAGTTTCGTTACAACCTTATTTCGATCAAGGCGGTGTTCACTGGGGTTATCATGTCCAGCATCGTGTTTCGAATCTTCAACGGTGAAGCGCCGATCATTGAGGTGGGGAAACTGTCGAATGCGCCGGTTAACACCCTGTGGCTCTATTTGATCCTCGGGATGGTTTTTGGCTGCGTGGGGCCGGTCTTCAATACCCTGGTGTTGCGTACCCAGGATATGTTCCAACGCTTTCATGGCGGCGATATCAAAAAATGGGTATTGATGGGCGGCGCTATCGGCGGGCTGTGCGGTATTCTCGGGCTGATTAAACCGGAGGCGGCCGGCGGAGGATTTAACCTGATCCCCATTGCCGCAGCCGGTAATTTCAGCGTTGGACTCCTGCTGTTTATTTTTATCGCCCGGGTCATTACCACGCTGCTCTGTTTTTCATCTGGCGCGCCTGGCGGTATTTTTGCGCCGATGCTGGCGTTGGGGACGTTACTGGGCACCGCGTTTGGCATGGCGGCGGCGGTATTTTTCCCGCAATATCATCTTGAGGCGGGGACGTTTGCGATTGCCGGAATGGGAGCTCTGCTGGCGGCATCTGTGCGTGCGCCGTTGACGGGGATTGTGCTGGTGCTGGAAATGACCGATAACTATCAGCTCATTTTGCCAATGATTATTACCTGTCTTGGCGCAACACTGTTAGCGCAATTTATGGGCGGAAAGCCGCTATACTCTACAATCCTTGCCCGCACGCTGGCAAAGCAGGACGCAGAGCAGGCGGCAAAAAGCCAGGGCGTTACCGCTGGCGAGAATACTTGAACGAAATACCAGGGTATTAGATAATGACAAGAGTATTGGGTTAGAATTTGCCCAATTGCCAATGTCGTTTGGAGCAAAAAATGAGTGATGACGTAGCGCTGCCACTGCAATTTACTGAAGCAGCAGCCAATAAAGTAAAAAGCCTGATCGCTGATGAAGATAACCCGAATCTGAAATTACGTGTGTATATCACCGGTGGTGGTTGCAGCGGTTTCCAGTACGGTTTCACCTTTGATGATCAGGTGAACGATGGCGATATGACCATTGAGAAACAGGGCGTCGGTCTGGTTGTCGATCCGATGAGCCTGCAGTATCTGGTGGGCGGATCCGTTGACTACACCGAAGGTCTGGAAGGTTCTCGTTTCGTCGTGACCAACCCGAACGCAAAAAGCACCTGCGGGTGTGGCTCGTCCTTCAGTATCTGATTGTACTGAACATGAAAAAGCCGTGTCATAGACACGGCTTTTTGCTATCTGGTGCGATCATCCAGTGCAAAGGTCGGCAACTTCAGGTGCCAGCGAATGGCGGCAAGCCGAATGAGCAATGTCACGACCATCCCCATCATACTGGACGTCTCCAGTGGAATATCAAACGTATAATACGCAGTAGCATGCACAATACCGCCGATGATGCAGGCCGTTGCATAAATTTCGGTACGTAAAATCATGGGGACTTCGCGGGCTAACACATCACGAATAATCCCGCCGCCGACGCCGGTAATCACGCCCATGCAAATGGCAACCAGTGGACCGCTTCCGGCAATAAAGGCTTTGTTCACGCCGATACCCACAAACACCGCAAGGCCAACGGCATCCAACACCGGGAGCATCCATTTAGGCAGTCGTCTGGGCTGACGCACCAGCACAATGGTGAGCATGCTGGTGATCATCGCCACCACCAGGTCGGTCGGATCTTTTACCCAAAATACCGGCCCGTTATCCAGCGCCATATCGCGAATGGTTCCCCCGCCAACGGCCGTGACAACGCCGAGAACCAGAACGCCAAAAGGGTCCATGCGCAGTTTTCCGGCCAGTAATACGCCAGAGATAGCAAATACCGCTGTGCCTACAATATCGAGCCAATAGACGAGCATTGTCGAATCCCCACTGAGAGCCTGGCGGGGCCTGGCTCTATTTCACTTGTGAAAGCGCATTACAGAGTTGTTTTGCGGCGAGGATAATACGCGGGCTTGCGCGTTCAAACCAGTCACTGGTGAGTGGAATAACCGGAATTTTTAGCTGATTTCCCCAGTATTGTTTGATTTTGAGAATTTCGCCCGAATCTCCTGCGACGACGATCGCCTGGGGAGCCCTTGCCAGCACCTGTTCGCGACTCACCTGCGGCCAGGGAACCCGACTATCGGCAAAGACATTTTCTCCGCCACAAAGCTCAATAACCTGGTTCTGAATCGAGTTTTTTCCGCTGGTAAAGGGCGGATTGATGCCAAACTGGAGAAACACCCGTTTTTTCGGTTTCTCTGCATACTGAGATTTTAGCTGAGCATACTCATCCAACAAGGTTTGCGCCGCACGATTGGCTTTCTCGGGATCGGGGCTCCAGGCAGCCAACTGTTGCAACGCGCCAGCGACCTGCTCGATGGTCTCCGCGTCTATCCAGATGACGTCGATGCCCAGAGAGGTCAGTTGATTGACCTGCCGCTCTGAATTCCCGCCACGCCAGGCGATAACCAGATCGGGCTTTAGCGCCACAATCCGTTCCAGATTCATCCCTTGCCAGGTGGAAACCTCATCGATGTCTTTCGCTTCCGGGGGATAGTCGGAGTAGCTGCTGACGCCAACGGGGGTAATGCCTGCGGCAAAGGCGAGCTCGGTGTTGGCGGGGGACAGAGAAACGACACGCGGTGCGGCAGACAGCCACACCGGAAGAGCGAAAAGCAGGGCGGCCAGCGCCCTGGGGAATGATTTAGCCATGTGCCAGTTTCTGGACCAGCGTTTCCACCATCAGGCTGGACTGTTTGGCGGCAACCACCAGGAACTCGTCAAAGCTGAGGTGAGACTGCTGATCGGCGACGTCAGAAATGGCGCGAACCACCACAAAAGGCACGTTAAAGTTATGGCAAACGTGCGCGATAGCGGTCGCTTCCATCTCCACGGCAATCGCGTTCGGGAAGTTTTGGCGGATCCTCGCCAGACCGACTGAGCCATTAATGAAGGCGTCACCACTGACGATCAACCCGCGAACCGCATTCAGGTTCAGTTCTGCGATGCAGGATTCGGCAGCCGTGATCAGCTTGTCATCCGCTTTAAAACCTGCCGGGCAACCCGGAAGCTGACCAAATTCATAACCAAACGCGGTGACGTCGGCGTCGTGATAACGCGCTTCGTCAGAAACCACGATGTCACCGACTTTCAGCGTCGGCGCCAGGCCGCCCGCAGAGCCGGTGTTAACAATGACATCCGGCTTGCAGCGCTCGAGAAGCAGGGTTGCGCTCCCAAGCGACAGGCCGCGCAACCTCGGGTTCCGTTCAGTTGGCCGGTGTAAATTTCACAACCCGCAAGGGTAATTGTCTGACGGTTTTCGATTTTGTCACGCAGTAGCGTAACTTCTTCTTCCATTGCACCAATGATGCCGGATTTTCATAGATTTACTCGCGATAAGCCAGATTTGAGGGCATAGTCTATCATGCCGTTAAGGTGAAGCGCATTGCTCAGGCGGGAGAGAACATGGCACAGATCACGATTTCCGAAATAAATTAACTGGCACCGTCGTTATCGCTCACCGCAGGGCACGAAGTCTGAGCATGAAATTCTACGGATCTTTGAGAGCGATCGTGTCGGATCATCAATTCTCCGCCCATTCGCCGTCTGCAACAGAAAACCCAGGTGTTCCCCCTTGAGCCGCAATGCGGCGTGTGCGGACGCGACTGACGCACTCTATGGAAGTGCAACAGGTTGGGCGTTATATCGCTAAAGAGATACTGAGTCGCCTCAAAGAGCTGAAACTCTTAGAGAAGTACGGCTCTGATGAGTTGACACGGCCCTTTTGAGAGCATCGTGGAGATGTCTTGCCTGATGCATGATATTGGCAATCCGCCGTTTGGGCATTTATGCGAGGCGGCGATTAACGACTGGTTTCGCCAGCGCTTGTTCCCGGCAGATGCGGAAAGCCAGCCACTCAGTGACGATCGTTGTGTTAGTTGCGGCGCTGCGATTACGTGAGGGCGAAGAGTCAGTGAATCATCTTCGTCGTAAAGTGCGCCAGGACTTATGTCAGTTTGAAAGGTAATGCACAGGGGATCACGTCTGGTTCATACATTGATGCGAATGAATCTGACCTGGGCGCAGGTGGGCGGTATTTTAAAATATACGCGACCCGCCTGGTGGCGGGGGGAAACACCGTCTTCGCATACCTATTTAATGAAAAAACCGGGCTACTATCTTTCTGAAGAACCCTATATTGAGAGGTTACCGTTAAAGAGCTTGAAATGGCACCTTACAGCCGATACCCATTGGCGTGGATTATGGAGGCAGCTGACGACATTTCATATTGCGTGGCCGATCTTGAGGATGCTGTTGAGAAAAGAATCTTCAGCGTGGAGCAGCTTTATCATCATCTTTATGAGGCCTGGGGCCATCATGAAAAAGGCTCACTGTTCACACAGGTGGTTGAGAATGCCTGGGAGAAATCGCGCTCGAATTCATTAAGTCGCAGCACGGAAGACCAGTTTTTTATGTATTTACGCGTGAATACACTTAATAAACTGGTGCCGTATGCTGCCCAACGCTTTATTGATAATTTGCCGCAAATCTTTGACGGGAATTTCAATCACGCATTGCTGGAAGATGCCAGTAGCTTCAGTCAGTTGCTTGAATTATATAAAAATGTCGCGGTAAAGCACGTGTTTAGCCACCCGGATGTCGAACAGCTGGAATTACAAGGATATCGGGTGATCAGCGGGTTGCTGGAGATTTATCAGCCGCTATTAAAAATGTCCGCTATTAGATTTTTCTGAGCTGGTGGATAACGAACGACTGGAAACGATTTCCTATTGAGTCCAGACTATTCCAGAAGCTCTCTACGCGTCACCGTCTGGCCTATGTTGAGGTGGTGGGTAAATTAGCATCAGATTCACCGGAATACGCCACGCTGGAATATTATTATCGTTGCCGTCTGATCCAGGATTATATCAGCGGGATGACCGATTTGTATGCCTGGGATGAATACCGCCGTCTGATGGCGGTTGAATAATATTCAACCTTTTGTAAAGATGAACAATAAATATTTACCGTTTCCAGAAACTTTATACCGGAACTTCGCGCTATAAAACGAATCTGATGTACACAGCAATTTTGCGTTATCTGTTAATCGAGATCGAAACACCATGAAAAAAACCACATTAGCAATGAGTGCACTGGCTCTGAGTTTAGGTTTGGCGTTGTCCCCCCTGTCTGCAACGGCGGCTGAGACAGCGTCTTCAGCAACAACAGCCCAGCAGATGCCAAGTCTGGCGCCGATGCTCGAAAAAGTGATGCCATCGGTGGTGAGTATTAACGTGGAAGGCAGCACGACGGTGAATACGCCGCGTATGCCGCGTAACTTCCAGCAGTTTTTCGGTGAAGATTCTCCGTTCTGTCAGGATGGTTCGCCATTCCAGAGCTCGCCTTTCTGTCATGGCGGGGTGCAGGGCGGCGGTAACGGCGGCGCTCAGCAACAAAAATTCATGGCGCTGGGTTCCGGTGTCATCATTGACGCTGCAAAAGGCTATGTTGTGACCAACAACCACGTGGTCGACAAAGCCAGCGTAATCAAAGTACAACTGAGCGATGGCCGCAAATTCGATGCGAAAGGTCGTCGGTAAAGATCCGCGCTCCGATATCGCGCTGATCCAGATTCAGGATCCGAAAAATCTGACCGGCGATTAAGCTGGCGGACTCTGACGCGCTGCGCGTGGGGGATTATACCGTTGCTATCGGTAACCCGTTCGGGCTGGGTGAGAACGGTAACGTCCGGTACGCTGGGCCGTAGCGGTCTGAACGCAGAGAAACTATGAAAACTTTATCCAGACTGACGCCGCCATCAACCGGGGTAACTCCGGTGGGGCGCTGGTGAACCTGAACGGCGAACTGATCGGTATTAATACCGCAATTCTTGCGCCGGACGGCGGCAATATCGGTATCGGTTTTGCCATCCCAAGCAACATGGTGAAAAACCTGACGGCCCAGATGGTGGGAATACGGTCAGGTGAAACGCGGCGAGTTGGGGATTTTTGGGGACCGAACTGAGCTCTGAGCTGGCGAAAAGCAATGAAAGTCGATGCTCAGCGTGGCGCATTCGTGAGCCAGGTCCTGCCGAATTCTTCGGCGGCGAAAGCGGGCATTAAAGCGGGTGACGTCATTACGTCGCTGAACGGTAAAGCCGATCAGCAGCTTTGCCGCACTGCGCGCTCAGGTAGGAACAATGCCGATCGGTAGCAAAATCAGCCTTGGCCTGCTGCGCGAAGGTAAGCCAGTGACGGTAAGCCTGGAACTGCAGCAAAGCAGCCAGAATCAGGTCGATTCCAGCACTATCTTCAGCGGTATTGAAGGTGCTGAGATGAGTAATAAAGGCCAGGATAAGGGCGTTGTCGTGAATAACGTCAAAGCAAATTCTCCGGCTGCCATGATTGGCCTGAAGAAAGGGGACGTGATCGTTGGGGCAAACCAGCAGTCGATTAAAAACATCGCTGAACTGCGTAAAATCCTCGACAGCAAACCGTCGGTGCTGGCGCTGAACATTCAGCGTGGCGATAGCTCCATCTATACCTGCTGATGCAGTAACGCTCTCGCAAAAACCCCTTTCCCCGCCGGGAAAGGGTTCTCCCTCGTTTTGTGAAGTTTCCCACAGCTCCATATATCCCCCGGTCAGTTTGTGCATTTGCACAATGTTGCAGGCTAACATCTTCCCTATGCTTGAGTTCCGCTCACCGGAGGATTTATGGCTGGCATCTGGATACCAACATGGCGCAGGGTATCGTGTCGCGGACCATGCGCATCATTGATACCAATATCAGCGTAATGGATGCCCGTGGCGTACTTATCGGCAGCGGCGATCGCGAACGTATTGGTGAATTGCACGAAGGTGCATTGCTGGTGTTGTCGCAAGGGCGCGTTGTCGATATTGATGATGCGGAGGCCCGGCATATGCATGGCGTGCGTCTGGGGATAAACCTGCCGCTGGCGACGTCAAAAGGGTTATTTATCCACCGTAATACGCTGGGGTATCGCCTGAATCGTATCTCTGAATTAAACCGGCTGGATTTGGGGAATTTTGACGATCGGTTGTTGTTGTATGTGCATTGCAACTGGATGAACAACGGTAGGCGGGATTTGTTTTGTCGGCCTGATAAACGTAGTGCCATCAGCAAAATAAAGCGGGTGCGGCTTCGCCGTACCCGGCCTGTGAATGTATCCACACGCTGTTACTTACGAGTTAGCTTCTCTAGATCGGCTTCAATCTCGCTGATCTTATTGGTCACTACCGATTCCAGGTGACGTAAATCGTCGAGGATCTTACGTTTAAGATCGACTTCGGTGCGGTCACGCTGGCAGATCTGATCCAGTTCGTCAGATCACATAACGTAGATTCGGGCTGATCTCCTGAACCTCTTTGTACCCTTGACCCACACCATCAGCGACGACCGTTTTGCGCTGGCGAGGATATTTAACTCTACACCGCCTCTTGGCAAAGATTCGCCCTTTATCCCTTCTGGAAACTAGATTTTCAGGATATCGTTGTCTGGCTTCTTGCCCGCAGGCTGTAACCGAATTCGATTTCTTCAGGATTTGGTAATGCCCAGACTTTTCAGATTGTCGTACATAGCGGTACCCTTAATCTCAACATAACCTTTGAATAATTAACGAAAAGTTCTTTTTCCGCCACCAGAAGATATAAAAAAAGCGGGGTTGCCCCCGCTTTTTCTAATCATGATTAGTCGATGGTGCGTAGCAGCTCGTTGATGCCCACTTTGCCGCGGGTTTTCGCATCCACTTTTTTCACAATCACGGCACAGTACAGGCTGTATTTCCCGTCTTTAGACGGCAGGTTGCCGGAAACGACAACAGAACCGGCAGGTACGCGACCGTAATGCACTTCACCGGTTTCGCGATCATAAATACGGGTGCTTTGACCGATGTACACGCCCATGGAGATCACGGAACCTTCTTCCACGATCACCCCTTCAACGACTTCTGAACGCGCGCCGATAAAGCAGTTGTCTTCGATGATGGTTGGGTTTGCCTGCAGCGGCTCCAGAACACCACCGATGCCAACGCCGCCAGACAGGTGAACGTTTTTACCAATCTGCGCGCAGGAGCCGACGGTCGCCCAGGTATCAACCATGGTGCCTTCGTCAACGTAAGCACCGATGTTCACGTAGGATGGCATCAGCACGGTGTTGCGAGCGATAAACGCGCCCTGACGCACTGCCGCAGGCGGAACCACACGGAAGCCTTCTTTCTGGAAACGCGCTTCATCGTAGTTGGCGAATTTCATTGGCACTTTATCGAAGTAGCGGCTTTCCGCACCGTCGATAACCTGGTTATCGTTAATACGGAAAGAGAGCAGTACCGCTTTCTTCAGCCACTGATGGGTGACCCACTGGCCATCAATCTTTTCTGCGACCACGCAGCACGCCGGAATCCAGCAGAGAAATGACCTGATTAACCGCTTCACGGTCACGGTATCTACATTTGCCGGAGTGATGTCGGCACGACGCTCGAAAGCTGACTCAATAACGTTCTGTAACTGCTGCATTGTTAAACTCTTTCCATATAAATAAACACACTACACTTTATCGTTTGGATTGAGGGCCTCTGTCCAACCGTTGATGCACTTCCTGCTGCAGCTCATTATTAAGCGCACGCCGGTCGGCTGTGGCGATTATGAATAAATCTTCTACTCGCTCACCAATGGTTGTAATTCGGGCGCCATGAAGCGAAATTCCCAGATCGGCAAAAATTTGCCCGACCCGCCGCAACAGGCCGGTTGATCGAGTGCTATCAATTCCAGGAACGATTTCCGGTCGGTATGAGTCGAAGGAAATTCACTTCGGTCTCGACGGTGAAATGGCGGAGCTTGGCCGGTTGTCGACGCGGTTGCGGCGGCTGCCAGCTGCGCTGCGTGATCGCCTGTTCCAGTCCAAAACGGATGGCTTCGTGGCGATCCGACGAAAGAGGGCTGCCATCGGGTTCCAGAACGATAAACGTATCCATCGCCATGCCGTCGCGAGTGGTGAAAATCTGCGCGTCGTGAACGCTCAGATTGCGCCTGTCCAGCTCGGCACAGACGGCGGCAAACAGATACGGTCTGTCCGGACTCCAGATAAAAATTTCGGTTCCGCCGCGCGTGGCCTGCGGGCTGAGCAGAATTAATGGATTATTGAGGTCATGCTGCAACAGATGTCGTGCGTGCCAGGCCAACTGATTTTGGGTATGGCGGACAAAATAGTTGGCGCGACAGCGTGACCAGATGTGATGCAGCGCCTCTTCGTCAATATTATCCATACGCAGCAACGCCAGGGCCTGCAACTGGTGATGACGCACACGCTCGCGCATATCTGGCGTATTCTGCATTCCCCGGCGGAGCTGTTTCTCGGTGGCGAAATAGAGTTCACGCAACAGGCTCTGCTTCCAGCTATTCCACAGCGTTTCATTGGTGGCGCAAATGTCGGCTACCGTCAGACAGGCCAGGAAACGCAGACGGTGTTCTGTTTGCACTCTCTCTTCGGCGAATTGCTTGATCACTTCCGGATCCTGAATATCGCGTCGCTGCGCGGTGACAGACATCAGTAGGTGATGACGTACCAGCCAGGCAACCAGTTGCGTTTCGCGTGAGTTCAGACCGTGCAGCTCGGCGAATTTTAGCACGTCCTGCGCGCCCAGCACCGAGTGGTCGCCGCCGCGTCCTTTGGCGATATCATGAAACAGCGCGGCGATAAAAATCAGCTCGGGTTGTCGCAGGCGAGGCCAGAGATCCACACACAGCGGGTGAGCCTGACGCGTCTCTTCTTTGGCGAAGCTCTCCAGCTTCAGCATGACCCGAATGTGTGCTCATCCACGGTATAGGCGTGGAACAGGTCAAACTGCATTTGACCGACGATGTGCGACCATTGCGGCATATAGGCCCACAGTACGCTGTGGCGGTGCATTGGTAACAGACCGCGACTGACGGCGCCGGGATGGCGCAGCATACTCAGAAACAGCGATCGCGCTTCCGGGATGTAGGCACAGTGGCTGATTGAGATGGCGACGCGCGTGGCGCAGATGACGCAGCGTGGTGGAATAGATGCCCGTGATCGCGCTGTTGCGCACCATGGTATAGAACATCCGCAGGATCGCTTCCGGTTCACGGATAAACAGATCCTCATTGCGCAGATCGATCAGCGTACCGCGTAACTGAAAATCGTCATCAATGGGGCGTGGTTTTTCATCCGCAGGCAGCGCGAGGATCGCTTCATCAAACAGTTGCAGCAGCATCTGGTTCAGCTCGCTGACCCGCCGGGTCACACGGAAGTAGTCCTTCATCATCTGCTCGACCGGCTCGTTGCCTTCGCCACGGTAGTTGAGACGCTGCGCAACGCTCAGCTGACGATCAAAGAGCAGGCGGTTATCGTAACGGCTGACCACCAGGTGCAGTGCAAAGCGAATGCGCCACAGAATATGCAGGCACTCGTTTAGCTCGGCGCGTTCCGCCTGCGTTAAAAAGCCGAAACCGACCATCTCATCTAGCGATGTCGCGCCAAAATGGCGACGCGCCACCCATTGCAGAGTATGAATATCGCGAAGACCGCCGGGACTGCTTTTGATGTCAGGCTCCAGATTGTAACTGGTACCGTGATAGCGATGATGGCGCAGGTGTTGCTCTTCAACTTTTGCGGCGAAAAATTTTTCAGACGGCCAGAACCCTTCGCTGAAGATGTGTTTCTGCAATTCAAGAAATAACGCGACATCGCCGATGAGCAAACGTGTTTCGATCAGGTTGGTGGCGACGGTGAGATCCGACAAACCTTCAGCAGGCACTCTTCCAGAGTCCGCACGCTGTGCCCAACTTCCAGTTTGACGTCCCACAGCAGGGTCAGCAATTCACCAATTTTTTGCGCCTGCGCGTCGGGCAACTTTTTACGGCTTAAGATCAGCAGGTCGATGTCGGAAAGCGGATGAAGTTCGCCGCGACCGTAGCCGCCAACCGCCACCAGCGCGACATCGCTAATTTGCCCAAAACCGTAATCGATCCACAGTCGCTGCAGGAGCTGGTCGATAAATTCGGTACGGGCTTCAATGGAGCATTTCGGCGGAAACGCCTTCGTCAAAGGCCTCGCCCAGCCAACGCTGAAAGACATCAAGGTGCGCTTTGATGTCGGCGCAGGTTAGCTCGTGCTGAGGCCAGACGCCCGGGTTTTGCGGTTGGCCAGGTAGGGTGGGGGAGGGCCGTGTTCGCATGTTGTTCTGGAAGAGTATTCATCGTATGCCACCCATTAAAAAGCCGGATGACGGCGCGAGCGCCTTATCCGGCCTACGGGATAGAGCAATTTGTAGGCCTGATAAGATGCGGGAGCATCGCCATCAGGCAAAAAATTATTCGTCGTGCGAGAGGATCGCCGGGATGGTGTCATCCTTGCGTAACGTCAGAATTTCACAGCCATTCTCTGTCACCACAATAGTATGCTCATACTGTGCGGACAAGCTGCGATCTTTCGTTTTTACCGTCCAGCCATCTTTCATGGTACGGATACGATAATCACCGGCGTTCAGCATCGGTTCAATGGTGAATGTCATCCCGGTTTGCAGCACAACGCCACCGTCATCAGCATCGTAGTGCAGAACCTGCGGTTCTTCATGGAAACCACGACCAATGCCATGACCGCAGTATTCACGCACCACGGAGAAGCCTTCGCCTTCCGCATATTTCTGAATGGCGGCGCCCAGCGTACGCAGACGGATGCCCGTTTTACCATCCGCAGCGCCAGATACAGGCTTTCCTGAGTCACACGGCACAGACGTTCACCCAGAATGGTAGGTTTGCCGACGATAAACATTTTTGAGGTATCGCCATGGTATTCGTCTTTAATGACGGTCACGTCGATGTTGACGATTATCGCCATCTTTCAGCAGTTTTTCGTCATCCGGAATCCCGTGGCACACCACTTCATTAATGGAGATGCAGACGGATTTCGGGTAGCCGTGATAGCCCAGACATGCGGAAATAGCATGCTGCTCATTGACGATATAGTCGTTACAGATACGATCCAGTTCACCGGTGCTGACGCCCGGTTTGATATACGGTTCGATCATTTCCAGCACTTCAGCGGCCATACGACCAGCGACGCGCATTTTTTTCGATTTCTTCAGGGGTCTTGATTGAGATAGCCATGAATTCTGTCCATCAGTGTCGATTATTTCGACAATAATTGTGTAAGTGCTGCCAATGGTATCAGTCTGGGGCACACGCTGCCAAATTGAGAATCATTAACAGCACGGACTGCCAACAATTATTGGTGTCTGCGGCGTATTTGTGGTATAAAGCGCGCCGGACTTCCGTTCTCTCTCAGATACACAAGATAGACGGAAGCGACAAATCTCACTTTGTGTAACAACACACACGTATCGGCACATATTCCGGGGTGCCCTTTGGGGTCGGTAATATGGGATACGTGGAGGCATAACCCCAACTTTATATATAGAGGTTTTAATCATGGCAACTGTTTCCATGCGCGACATGCTCAAGGCTGGTGTTCACTTTGGTCACCAGACCCGTTACTGGAACCCGAAAATGAAGCCATTCATCTTCGGTGCGCGTAACAAAGTTCACATCATCAACCTTGAGAAAACTGTACCGATGTTCAACGAAGCTCTGGCTGAACTGAA
The DNA here is from genome assembly GCF_029338175.1 of Citrobacter enshiensis. Lineage (NCBI taxonomy): Bacteria > Pseudomonadati > Pseudomonadota > Gammaproteobacteria > Enterobacterales > Enterobacteriaceae > Citrobacter > Citrobacter enshiensis. Next base: position 3,921,288 of record NZ_CP119862.1, on the reverse strand, counting down.
CAAGATCTCTTCTCGCAAAGGCAAAATCCTTTTCGTTGGTACTAAACGCGCTGCAAGCGAAGCGGTGAAAGACGCTGCTAATAGCTGCGACCAGTTCTTCGTGAACCATCGCTGGCTGGGCGGCATGCTGACTAACTGGAAAACCGTTCGTCAGTCCATCAAACGTCTGAAAGACCTGGAAACTCAGTCTCAGGACGGTACTTTCGAAAAGCTGACCAAGAAAGAAGCGCTGATGCGCACTCGTGAGCTTGAGAAACTGGAAAACAGCCTGGGCGGTATCAAAGACATGGGCGGTCTGCCGGACGCTCTGTTCGTTATCGATGCTGACCACGAGCACATTGCTATCAAAGAAGCAAACAACCTTGGGTATTCCGGTATTTGCTATCGTGATACCAACTCTGATCCGGACGGTGTTGACTTCGTTATCCCGGGTAACGACGACGCAATCCGTGCTGTTAGCCTGTACCTGGGCGCTGTAGCTGCAACCGTTCGTGAAGGCCGTTCTCAGGATCTGGCTTCCCAGGCGGAAGAAAGCTTCGTAGAAGCTGAATAATAAGGCACGCTCGTTAGAGCCCTTATAGACCAGGTAGTATCACGTTTGGTTAGGGGGCCTGTATATGGCCCCCTTTTTCACTTTTAAATCTGTGCGGTTTATGGCCGGGCAGATCAAATCTTCCGAGGATTTTAGAATGGCTGAAATTACCGCATCCCTGGTAAAAGAGCTGCGTGAGCGTACCGGCGCAGGCATGATGGATTGCAAAAAAGCACTGACTGAAGCTAATGGCGACATCGAGCTGGCAATCGAAAACATGCGTAAATCCGGCGCGATCAAAGCGGCGAAAAAAGCAGGCAACGTTGCTGCTGACGGCGTGATCAAAACCAAAATCGACGGCAACATCGCTTTCATTCTGGAAGTTAACTGCCAGACTGACTTCGTTGCTAAAGATGCTGGTTTCCAGGCATTTGCTGACAAAGTACTGGACGCTGCCGTTGCTGGCAAAATCACTGACGTTGAAGTTCTGAAAGCACAGTTCGAAGAAGAACGTGTTGCTCTGGTTGCTAAAATCGGTGAGAACATCAACATCCGTCGCGTTGCTTCCCTGGAAGGCGAAGTTCTGGGTAACTACCAGCACGGTGCGCGTATCGGTGTTCTGGTTGCTGCAACTGGCGCTGACGAAGAACTGGTTAAACAGCTGGCAATGCACGTTGCTGCAAGCAAACCTGAATTCGTTAAGCCGGAAGACGTGTCTGCTGAAGTGGTAGAGAAAGAATACCAGGTTCAGCTGGATATCGCGATGCAGTCCGGTAAGCCGAAAGAAATCGCAGAGAAAATGGTTGAAGGCCGCATGAAGAAATTCACCGGCGAAGTTTCTCTGACTGGCCAGCCGTTCGTCATGGAGCCGAGCAAATCTGTTGCTCAGCTGCTGAAAGAGCACAACGCTGACGTTACTGGCTTCATCCGCTTTGAAGTGGGCGAGGCATCGAGAAAGTTGAGACTGACTTTGCAGCAGAAGTTGCTGCGATGTCCAAGCAGTCTTAATTTCATAAGGAGCCGCCTGAGGGCGGCTTCTTTTTGTGTCCGTCATGCAAAATTCAGACAGACTCCAGGCGTTTCTGTGCTGATATGCGACATATCATATGTCGCCAGAATTAACCCCCATCTTAATCGTTGACAGTCTCAGGAAAGAAACATGGCTTACAATGCAAAACCCGTCTATAAACGCATTCTGCTTAAATTGAGTGGCGAAGCTCTGCAGGGTACGGAAGGCTTCGGTATCGACGCAAGCATACTGGATCGTATGGCTCAGGAAATCAAAGAGCTGGTTGAACTGGGTATTCAGGTTGGTGTGGTGATTGGTGGCGGTAACTTGTTCCGTGGTGCTGGTCTGGCGAAAGCGGGTATGAACCGCGTTGTGGGCGACCACATGGGCATGCTGGCCACCGTAATGAACGGTCTGGCAATGCGCGATGCGCTTCACCGCGCCTATGTGAACGCCCGCCTGATGTCTGCAATTCCCCTGAACGGCGTATGTGACAATTACAGCTGGGCAGAAGCGATTAGTCTGCCTGCGTAATAACCGTGTGGTTATTTTGTCTGCCGGTACGGGTAATCCGTTCTTCACTACCGATTCCGCGGCGTGCCTGCGCGGTATTGAAATTGAAGCCGATGTTGTACTGAAAGCCACCAAAGTGGATGGCGTATTTACTGCCGATCCTGCGAAAGATCCAACCGCGACCATGTACGAGCAATTGACCTACAATGAAGTGTTGGATAAAGAGCTGAAAGTGATGGATCTGGCCGCGTTCACGCTGGCTCGTGACCACAAATTGCCGATTCGTGTATTCAACATGAACAAGCCTGGTGCGCTGCGTCGTGTTGTGATGGGCGAAAAAGAAGGGACTTTAATCACGGAATAATTCCCGTGATGTCCAAATACAGGTAATATTCCGCTTTACCGTCGCGGGAGAGGCTCTTACCCGTATATGAATTAATCAGGGCTATACTTAGCACACTGCCACTGTGTGCGACTTGTCTGGTCTGACTGAGACAAGTTTTCAAGGATTCGTAACGTGATTAGCGAAATCAGAAAAGATGCTGAAGTACGCATGGACAAATGCGTCGAAGCGTTCAAAAACCAAATCAGCAAAATACGCACGGGTCGTTGCTTCTCCCAGCCCTGCTGGATGGCATTGTCGTGGAATATTACGGCACGCCGACGCCGCTGCGTCAGCTGGCAAGCGTAACGGTAGAAGATTTCCCCGTACTTTGAAAATCAACGTGTTTGACCGTTCTTTGGGGCCTGCTGTTGAGAAAGCGATTATGGCTTCTGACCTCGGCCTGAACCCAAGCTCTGCAGGCAGCGATATTCGTGTCCCGCTGCCGCCGCTGACGGAAGAACGTCGTAAAGATCTGACGAAAATCGTTCGTGGTGAAGCGGAACAAGCACGTGTTGCCGTACGTAACGTACGTCGCGATGCGAACGACAAAGTGAAAGCTCTGCTGAAAGAGAAAGAGATCAGCGAAGATGACGATCGTCGTTCTCAGGAAGACGTGCAGAAACTGACTGACGCAGCCATCAAGAAAGTTGATGCGGCGCTGGCAGAAAAAGAAACAGAACTGATGCAGTTCTGATTTCCCTGTACGACTAAAACGCCGCACAGAAAACCTGTAAGGGTTGGCTGGCGGCGTTTTGCTTTTTATCGTATCTCAATTCTTCTGGACGTCTTATGAAGCATTTAACCATTCTGGGCTCAACCGGCTCTATTGGTTGCAGCACACTGGATGTGGTGCGCCATAACCCAGACAATTTCCGTATTGTTGCACTTGTGGCGGGGAAAAATATTACCCGTATGGTCGAGCAGTGCCTGGAATTCACCCCGCGTTACGCAGTGATGGACGATGAGAATAGCGCCCGTCAGGTGAAAGCTGCGCTTTTGCAGCATGGCAGCCGTACTGAGGTGCTGAGCGGGCAACAATCGGCCTGTGATATGGCGGCGCTTGATGACGTTGATCAGGTGATGGCGGCGATTGTCGGCGCTGCCGGTCTGTTGCCAACGCTGGCGGCTATCCACGCGGGGAAAACTATCCTGCTGGCGAATAAAGAGTCGCTGGTGACCTGCGGGCGTCTGTTTATGGATGCGGTGAAACACAGTAAAGCCCAGCTTTTACCGGTAGATAGCGAACATAACGCGATTTTTCAGAGTTTACCGCAACCTATTCAGCACAACCTGGGATACGCTGACCTGGAGCAAAATGGCGTGATGTCGATTTTGGCTCACCGGGTCTGGTGGCCCGTTCCGTGAAACGGCATTGCACGATCTGGCAGCGATGACGCCCGATCAGGCATGCCGTCATCCGAACTGGTCGATGGGGAGAAAAATCTCTGTCGATTCGGCCACTATGATGAATAAAGGTCTGGAATACATTGAAGCGCGCTGGTTATTCAATGCCAGCGCAAGCCAGATGGAAGTGCTGATTCATCCGCAGTCTGTGATTCACTCCATGGTGCGTTATCAGGACGGTAGTGTCCCTGGCGCAATTGGGAGAACCGGACATGCGCACGCCAATTGCCCATACGATGGCATGGCCGAATCGTGTTTCCTCTGGCGTGAAGCCGCTTGATTTTTGCTCGCTCAGTGCGTTGACGTTTTCCGCGCCGGATTATCAGCGCTATCCGTGCCTGAAACTGGCCATGGACGCCTTCGAGCAGGGGCAGGCTGCCACAACCGCGCTTAATGCGGCGAATGAGGTAACGGTCGCCGCATTTCTTGCACAGCAGATCCGTTTTACCGATATTGCCGATCTGAATTTATCGGTACTGGATAACATGGATCTGCAGGAGCCGCAAAGCGTAGACGATGTGCTGAGGGTTGATGCAGTCGCACGTGACGTCGCCAGAAAACACGTGAAGCGACTCTCCGTATGACGATAATCCATCTACAGTAAATCGTGCTATTTGTTAGCGTTGTGCTTCAGTGATATAGTCTGCGCCACCTGATCGGAGGTATTTGGCTTTTTTGGGTCAGGTAAGCCGTGGTTTGACACGGTTTTTTTTTGTAAAGGCTTCAGTATTCCTGAGTACCATTAAATCCTTTCAGGGACCAAAAACGCGTTATGTTGTCTGCTACTCAACCATTAAGCGAAAATTTGCCAGCACATGGCTGTCGTCATGTTGCGATCATTATGGATGGCAATGGTCGCTGGGCGAAGAAACAAGGGAAGATTCGAGCCTTTGGGCACAAGGCCGGAGCAAAATCCGTCCGCCGTGCTGTGTCTTTCGCTGCCAATAACGGTATTGACGCGTTAACGCTGTATGCCTTTAGTAGTGAGAACTGGAACCGACCAGCGCAGGAAGTCAGTGCGTTAATGGAGCTGTTTGTGTGGGCGCTTGATAGTGAAGTAAAAAGCCTGCATCGCCATAACGTTCGACTGCGCATTATTGGAGATACCAGTCGATTTAACTCGCGTTTGCAAGAACGTATTCGCAAGTCTGAAGCGCTAACGGCCCAGAATACCGGGCTGACGCTGAATATTGCCGCGAACTACGGCGGACGTTGGGATATTGTCCAGGGAGTCAGGCAACTGGCAGAACAGGTGCAGGAAGGTCTGCTGCGCCCTGATCAGATTGATGAAGAAATGCTAAGTCAGCAAATCTGCATGCATGAGCTGGCTCCTGTGGATTTAGTAATTAGGACTGGGGGAGAGCATCGCATCAGTAATTTTTTGCTGTGGCAAATTGCCTACGCCGAACTTTACTTTACTGATGTTCTTTGGCCCGATTTCGATGAACAAGACTTTGAAGGTGCGCTGCATGCCTTTGCTAATCGAGAGCGTCGTTTCGGCGGCACCGAGCCCGGTGATGACAAAGCCTGATGGGGGTCGCTTTTGCTGAAGTATCGCCTGATTTCTGCTTTTGTTTTAATACCTGTTGTCATCGCGGCGCTTTTTTTGTTGCCGCCGGTGGGGTTCGCCCATGTTACGCTGGTCGTTTGTATGCTGGCCGCCTGGGAATGGGGACAGTTAAGCGGTTTTGCCACTCGTACACAACGGGTCTGGCTGGCGGTGCTGTGCGGGTTATTGCTGGCACTAATGCTATTTTTATTACCCGAATATCATCACAATATTCGCCAACCGCTGGTTGAAGCCTCGCTTTGGCTGTCGTTAGGCTGGTGGGTTGTGGCGTTGTTGCTGGTGTTATTTTATCCGGGCTCAGCCGCAATGTGGCGTAATTCGAAGACATTACGCGTTATTTTCGGCGTATTGACCATCGTTCCCTTCTTTTGGGGAATGCTGGCGCTTCGCGCCTGGCACTATGATGAGAATCATTACAGTGGCGCCGTGTGGCTGCTCTATGTCATGATCCTCGTCTGGGGAGCAGACTCCGGGGCGTATATGTTTGGCAAACTGTTTGGCAAACATAAGCTGGCACCAAAGGTTTCTCCCGGTAAAACATGGCAAGGTTTCATTGGTGGTCTGGTGACCGCTGCGGTGATCTCATGGGGTTACAGTATGTGGGCTAACCTTGATGTCGCGCCTTCAACCTTGTTCATATGCTCTATTGTTGCAGCGTTGGCCTCTGTGCTGGGTGACTTAACTGAGAGTATGTTTAAGCGTGAAGCGGGAATTAAGGATAGCGGTCATTTGATCCCTGGACATGGTGGTATTCTGGATCGTATTGATAGCCTGACGGCTGCAGTACCGGTCTTTGCGTGCCTGCTGTTGCTGGTATTCAGGACGCTTTAACGGAAGGTATTATGCTGAGTATTCTCTGGAATCTGGCTGCATTCATCATCGCACTGGGTGTGCTTATCACCGTGCATGAATTTGGTCATTTCTGGGTTGCCCGGCGCTGCGGCGTTCGTGTCGAGCGCTGTTCCATTGGTTTTGGTAAAGCGCTTTGGCGGCGCACCGATCGTTTTGGCACTGAGTATGTCATCGCTCTTATCCCCCTCGCGGTTACGTCAAAATGGTTGGATGAGCGTGCAGAGCCGGTTATTCGGAACTGCGTCATCATGCATTCAACAATAAAACCGTTGGACAAGCGGGCGGCGATTATCGCCGCAGGTCCGATTGCAAACTTCCTTTTCGCTATATTTGCTTACTGGCTGGTCTTTATCATCGGTGTCCCTGGTGTGCGTCCGGTGGTTGGCGAAATAACGCCCAATTCAATTGCTGCCCATTGCGCAAATTCATCCAGGAACGGAAACTTAAAGCCGTTGATGTATCGAAACCCTGATTGGGATGCGTCCGTTTACAATTGGTGTCGAAAATCGGTGATGAGCATACGACAATCAGCGTGGCGCCGTTTGGTAGCAACCAACGACAGGGACAAAACGCTGGATTTGCGTCAGTGGGCATTTGAGCCAGACAAAGAAGATCCTGTATCGTCTTTAGGGATTCGACCACGCGGTCCGCAGATTGAACCCGTGTTGTCAGAAGTGCAAACGAACTCCGCAGCAAGTAAGGCGGGTTTGCAAGCTGGCGACAGGATCGTTAAAGTCGATGGTCAATCGCTAACGCAATGGATGATGTTCGTGGACGCTGGTGCGCGATAATCCAGGTAAGCCGTTAGCACTCGAAATCGAAAGACAGGGGAGTTCCTTGTCTTTGACGTTAATTCCGGATACAAAACCGGTTAACGGTAAAGCAGAAGGTTTTGCGGGCGTGGTGCCTAAAATTATTCCTCTGCCAGATGAGTACAAGACAGTACGCCAGTATGGGCCATTCAGCGCCATCCTCGAGGCCACGGACAAAACGTGGCAGTTGATGAAGCTGACGGTCAGTATGCTGGGAAAATTGATTACCGGTGATGTGAAACTGAACAACCTCAGTGGGCCGATTTCTATCGCCCAGGGGGCTGGGATGTCAGCGGAGTTTGGGGGCATTTATTACCTGATGTTTCTTGCGCTTATCAGCGTGAACTTAGGGATAATCAACCTGTTTCCGTTGCCCGTTCTTGACGGGGGGCATCTGCTGTTCCTGGCGATTGAAAAGCTGAAGGGCGGTCCGGTATCCGAGCGGGTTCAAGACTTTAGTTATCGCATTGGCTCGATTTTGCTGGTGTTGTTAATGGGGCTTGCACTTTTCAATGATTTCTCTCGGTTGTAAGAGAGTGTTAGGAAGAACGCATAATAACGATGGCGATGAAAAAGTTGCTCATAGCGTCGCTGCTGTTTAGCAGCGCCACCGTATACGGTGCTGAAGGGTTCGTAGTGAAGGACATTCATTTCGAAGGCCTGCAGCGAGTCGCTGTTGGTGCGGCCCTCCTAAGTATGCCGGTGCGCACAGGCGACACGGTTAATGATGAAGATATCAGTAATACCATTCGCGCTCTGTTTGCCACCCGGTAACTTTGAGGATGTCCGTGTCCTGCGCGACGGTGATACCCTTCTGGTTCAGGTAAAAGAACGTCCGACGATTGCCAGCATTACTTTCTCCGGTAACAAATCGGTGAAAGAAGAAATGCTTAAGCAAAACCTCGAGGCGTCTGGCGTGCGTGTTGGCGAATCTCTGGATCGCACCACTCTGGCTGATATCGAAAAAGGACTGGAAGACTTCTACTATAGCGTCGGTAAATACAGTGCCAGCGTGAAAGCGGTTGTCACACCGTTGCCGCGTAACCGTGTTGACCTCAAACTGGTGTTCCAGGAAGGCGTATCGGCGAAGATCCAACAGATCAATATCGTCGGTAACCATGCCTTCAGCACTGACGAACTCATTTCTCACTTCCAACTGCGGGATGAAGTACCGTGGTGGAACGTCGTGGGTGATCGTAAGTACCAGAAACAGAAACTGGCGGGCGACCTCGAAACGCTGCGCAGCTACTATCTGGATCGCGGTTACGCGCGTTTCAACATCGACTCTACCCAGGTAAGTCTGACCCCGGACAAGAAAGGGATCTACATCACTGTTAACATCACTGAAGGCGATCAGTACAAGCTTTCGGGCGTTGAGGTGAGCGGTAACCTGGCGGGGCATTCAGCTGAAATTGAGAGCCTGACGAAGATCGAGCCGGGCGAACTCTATAACGGCACCAAAGTGACCAAAATGGAAGATGATATCAAGAAGCTTCTGGGTCGCTATGGTTATGCATATCCGCGTGTACAGTCGCAGCCTGAAATCAACGACGCTGACAAAACCGTAAAATTACGTGTGAACGTGGATGCGGGTAACCGTTTCTATGTGCGTAAGATCCGTTTTGAAGGTAACGATACCTCCAAAGATTCCGTATTGCGCCGTGAAATGCGTCAGATGGAAGGGGCATGGTTAGGTAGCGATCTGGTCGATCAGGGTAAAGAGCGTCTGAACCGTCTGGGTTACTTTGAAACCGTCGACACTGATACACAGCGTGTTTCGGGCAGTCCGGATCAGGTTGATGTGGTTTACAAGGTCAAAGAACGTAATACCGGTAGCTTCAACTTCGGTGTGGGTTACGGTACGGAAAGCGGCGTCAGCTTCCAGGCCGGCGTTCAGCAGGACAACTGGTTGGGTACGGGTTATTCCGTTGGGATTAACGGTACCAAAAACGACTATCAAACCTATACTGAGTTGTCTGTAACGAACCCGTACTTCACCGTTGATGGCGTTAGCCTCGGTGGTCGTGTCTTCTATAACGACTTTGAAGCTGATGATGCTGACCTGTCCGACTATACCAACAAAAGTTATGGTACGGACGTCACGCTGGGCTTCCCAATCAACGAATACAACACGCTGCGTGCAGGGTTAGGCTATGTGCATAACAAACTGTCTAACATGCAGCCGCAGGTAGCGATGTGGCGTTATCTTGATTCGATGGGAGAAAATCCAGACCCGACGAATGATAACAACAGTTTTGCTGCAGATGACTTCACCTTCAACTATGGTTGGACGTACAACAAACTTGACCGCGGGTACTTCCCGACGGAAGGGACGCGTATCAACCTGAACGGTAAAGTGACCATTCCGGGTTCTGACAACGAATACTACAAAGCGACATTGGATACGGCGACCTATGTGCCCGATTGATGATGATCACAAATGGGTGGTTCCTGGGGGCGTACCCGTTGGGTTATGGTGATGGCTTAGGCGGTAAAGAAAATGCCGTTCTATGAGAACTTCTATGCGGGTGGTTCAAGCACCGTGCGTGGTTTCCAGTCCAATACCATTGGTCCCGAAGGCACTGTATTTTACCAGCAAACAGCCGTCATGACGGCGACGATGATTTCGAAAATGAGTGCGCAAGCACTAACACAGCGCCGTGCGAATCTGATGATGCAGTGGGCGGTAACGCGATGGCTGTCGCCAGCCTGGAGTTCATTACCCCAACGCCGTTCATTAGTGAAAAATACGCCAACTCGGTCCGTACCTCGTTCTTCTGGGATATGGGTACCGTGTGGGATACTAACTTGGGATTCCAGCAAGTATGCCGTTATCCGGACTACAGCGATCCCAAGCAATATCCGTATGTCTGCAAGGTATCGCATTACAATGGATGTCCCCATTGGGGCCGTTGGTCTTCTCCTATGCCCAGCCGTTTAAGGATTACGATGGAGACAAAAAAGAGCAGTTCCAGTTTAACATTGGTAAAACCTGGTAACTGTTCTTCGCAAAGGAATGTAAGTGTAGTGTAGCGATGACTTTTGGCGATCTCATCAAGGATCGCCTGGCCACGCAAAGAACTGTACCTTCGGGTGCAAATGGGATGGTAAGGAGTTTATTGTGAAAAAGTGGTTATTAGCTGCAGGTCTCGGTTTAGCGATGGTTACGTCCGCACAGGCTGCTGACAAAATTGCAATCGTCAACATGGGCAGTCTGTTCCAGCAGGTTGCGCAGAAGACGGGTGTTTCCAGCACGCTGGAAAATGAGTTCAAAGGCCGCGCCAGCGAACTGCAGCGTATGGAATCCGATCTGCAATCTAAAATGCAACGTCTGCAGTCTATGAAAGCAGGTAGCGATCGTACTAAGCTGGAAAAAGAAGTAATGGCTCAACGCCAGACTTTTGCTCAGAAAGCACAGGCTTTTGAGCAGGATCGTGCGCGCCGTTCCAACGAAGAACGTGGCAAACTGGTTACCCGTATCCAGACTGCTGTGAAATCCGTCGCTAACAGCCAGGATATCGATCTGGTCGTTGATGCTAACACCGTTGCTTACAACAGCAATGAAGTGAAAGATATCACCGCTGACGTACTGAAACAGGTTAAATAAGTAATGCCTTCAATTCGACTGGCTGATTTAGCAGAGCAGTTGGATGCAGAATTACACGGTGATGGCGATATCGTCATCACCGGCGTTGCGTCCATGCAATCTGCGCAAACAGGTAATATCACGTTCATGGTGAATCCTAAGTACCGTGAACATCTGGCTTTATGTCAGGCTTCTGCTGTCGTGATGACGCAGGATGATCTTCCTTTTGCTAAGAGTGCCGCCCTGGTAGTGAAGAATCCCTACCTGACGTATGCGCGAATGGCACAAATTTTGGATACCACGCCGCAGCCCGCGCAAAACATTGCACCCAGTGCAGTGATTGATGCGACGGCAACGCTGGGTAGTAATGTCTCCGTTGGTGCAAACGCGGTGATCGAATCTGGCGTAACGCTCGGCGATAACGTGGTTATCGGTCCGGGTTGCTTCGTTGGAAAGAATACAAAAATCGGCGCAGGTTCACGCTTGTGGGCGAATGTGACGATTTATCACGACATTCAGATTGGCGAAAATTGTTTGATCCAGTCCAGTACGGTTGTGGGTGCAGACGGTTTTGGCTATGCCAACGATCGTGGTAATTGGGTGAAGATCCCGCAACTTGGTCGCGTTATTATCGGCGATCGCGTGGAGATCGGCGCTTGTACTACTATCGATCGTGGTGCGCTGGACGATACCATTATCGGGAATGGTGTGATCATTGATAATCAGTGTCAGATTGCACATAACGTCGTGATTGGCGACAATACGGCGGTTGCCGGTGGCGTCATTATGGCGGGCAGCCTGAAGATTGGCCGTTACTGCATGATTGGCGGCGCCAGCGTGATCAACGGGCATATGGAAATATGCGACAAAGTCACGGTGACTGGCATGGGTATGGTGATGCGTCCCATCACTGAACCTGGCGTCTATTCCTCAGGCATTCCGTTGCAACCTAATAAAGTATGGCGTAAAACCGCTGCGCTGGTGTTGAACATTGATGATATGAGCAAGCGTCTCAAAGCGATTGAGCGCAAGGTTAATCAGCAAGACTAACGCTTCACCTTTTGCGTGCCAAACTTTCCGGCCTGTCAGCATTCTTTCGATTGCGGCAGGCCGTGTTATTATTGCCTTTTAGTATATTTAGACAGGAAGAGTATTTTGACTACTAACACTCATACTCTGCATATTGAAGAGATTTTAGAACTTCTGCCGCACCGTTTTCCGTTTTTGCTGGTTGATCGTGTGCTGGATTTTGAAGAAGGTCGTTTTCTGCGCGCAGTGAAGAATGTCTCCGTTAACGAGCCATTTTTCCAGGGGCATTTCCCTGGCAAACCGATTTTTCCGGGCGTGCTGATTCTGGAAGCGATGGCACAGGCAACAGGTATCCTTGCATTTAAAAGCGTAGGAAAACTGGAGCCGGGTGAGCTGTATTACTTCGCGGGTATTGACGAAGCACGCTTTAAGCGTCCTGTCGTGCCAGGCGATCAGATGATCATGGAAGTCACTTCGAGAAAACACGCCGTGGCCTGACCCGCTTTAAAGGGGTTGCTCTGGTTGACGGTAAAGTCGTTTGCGAAGCAACTATGATGTGTGCCCGTAGCCGGGAGGCCTGATACGTGATTTGATAAATCCGCCTTTATTCATCCTACCGCCATTGTGGAAGAAGGCGCCTCTATTGGCGCTAACGCTCACATTGGTCCTTTTTGTATTGTTGGACCCCATGTAGAAATTGGTGAGGGTACCGTACTGAAGTCTCACGTTGTCGTGAATGGCCATACTAAAATTGGTCGCGATAATGAGATTTATCAGTTCGCCTCTATCGGTGAAGTTAACCAGGATCTGAAATATGCGGGTGAACCGGACCCGTGTGGAAATTGGCGATCGTAACCGCATTCGCGAAAGCGTCACCATTCATCGTGGCACAGTGCAGGGCGGTGGGTTGACGAAGGTGGGCAGCGATAACTTACTGATGATCAATGCCCACGTGGCGCACGATTGTACGATAAGGTAACCGCTGTATTCTGGCCAATAACGCCACCCTTGCGGGTCATGTTTCGCTGGATGATTTTGTCATCATCGGTGGCATGACCGCTGTGCACCAGTTCTGCATTATCGGTGCGCACGTGATGGTTGGCGGTTGTTCTGGCGTTGCTCAGGACGTTCCGCCGTATGTTATTGCTCAGGGCAACCACGCGACGCCGTTTGGCGTCAACATCGAAGGGTTGAAGCGCCGCGGTTTCACCCGCGAAGCGATCACTGCGATCCGCAACGCCTACAAAGCATTGTACCGTAGCGGCAAAACGCTGGAAGAAGCCAAACCGGAAATCGCCGAACTGGCGAAGCAGTACCCGGAAGTTCAGCTATTCAGCGATTTCTTTGCCCGCTCAACGCGCGGTCTGATTCGTTAATGGCTGAGCAGCGCCCTTTAACGATTGCCCTGGTCGCCGGAGAAACCTCCGGCGATATTCTTGGTGCAGGTTTAATCCGTGCTCTCAAATTACGTGTGCCCAACGCCCGTTTTGTGGGGGTTGCTGGCCCGCTGATGCAGGCCGAAGGTTGCGAAGCCTGGTACGAAATGGAAGAGCTGGCGGTGATGGGCATTGTTGAAGTGCTCGGGACGCCTGCGCCGTTTTGCTGCACATTCGAGCCGATCTGACGACGCGTTTTACTGAACTGCAGCCGGATGTCTTTGTTGGCATTGATGCCCCGGATTTTAACATCACCCTTGAGGGCAACCTCAAAAAGCAGGGTATTAAAACCATTCATTACGTCAGTCCGTCCGTCTGGGCGTGGCGACAGAAACGCGTTTTCAAAATAGGCAGATCCACCCATATGGTGCTGGCGTTTCTGCTTTCGAAAAAGCGTTTTACGACAAATTTAATGTACCGTGCCGCTTTATTGGTCACACGATGGCGGATGCCATGCCGCTGGACCCGGATAAAAATGCGGCGCGCGATGTGCTGGGGATCCCTCATGATGCCCATTGCCTCGCATTGTTACCTGGCAGCCGTGCGCGTGAAGTCGAAATGCTCAGTGCTGACTATCCTGAAAACCGCGCAGCTGTTGCGACAGCACTATCCCGATCTTGAAGTCGTGGTGCCGTTGGTCAATGCTAAACGCCGCGAGCAGTTCGAGCGAATCAAAGCTGAAGTGGCACCTGAGCTGTCTGTTCACTTGCTTGATGGGATGGGACGTGAAGCCATGGTGGCGAGCGACGCAGCCCTGCTGGCTTCGGGTACGGCGGCGCTGGAGTGTATGCTGGCGAAATGTCCGATGGTGGTGGGCTATCGCATGAAGCCCTTCACGTTCTGGTTAGCGAAACGACTGGTAAAAACCGACTATGTTTCGCTGCCTAACCTGTTGGCAGGAAGAGAGTTAGTCAAAGAGCTGTTGCAGGAAGAGTGTGAACCGCATGCGTTGGCGGAAGCATTATTGCCCCTGTTGGCAAACGGTAAAACAGCCACGCAATGCACGACACGTTCCCGCACACTGCATCAGCAGATCCGTTGCAATGCCGATGAGCAGGCGGCGGATGCAGTTCTGGAGTTAGCACGATGATTGAATTTGTTTATCCGCATACCCATTTAGTGGCCGGTGTGGGATGAAGTTGGGCGCGGACCGCTGGTCGGCGCGGTCGTTACCGCCGCCGTCATTCTTTGATCCGGCTCGCCCAATTGTAGGGCTCAACGACTCAAAAAAGCTTTCAGAAAGCGCCGCCTGGCGCTTGTATGACGAAATTAAAGAAAAAGCGTTAAGAGCTGGAGCCTGGGACGTGCGGAGCCGCATGAAATCGATGAGCTGGAATATTTTGCACGCGACCATGCTGGCGGATGCAGCGAGGCCGTTGCGGGCCTGCATATTGTGGCCGGAATATGTGCTGATAGGACGGTAATCGCTGTCCGGCGCTGCCGGTGCCCTCTATGGCAGTGGTGAAAGGCGATAGCCGGGTGGCGGAAATAAGTGCCGCATCCATTCTGGCAAAAGTCACGCGAGATGCTGAGATGACCGCGCTGGACGCCGTAATTCCCCAATATGGCTTTGCGCAACACAAAGGTTATCCAACCGCTTTTCATCTGGAGGCGCTTGCTGAACATGGTGCGACGGAGCATCACCGACGCAGCTTTGCTCCTGTCAAACGTGCACTGGGACTTGCGTCCTGATTCTTGCGTCGAGAATAAGTAAACCGGAATCTGAAGATGTCTGAACCACGTTTCGTCCACCTGCGGGTGCACAGCGACTACTCTATGATCGATGGGCTGGCGAAAACCGGACCGCTGGTGAAAAAGGCGGCCGCGTTGGGCATGCCTGCGCTGGCGATCACCGATTTCACAAACCTTTGCGGTCTGGTGAAGTTCTACGGAGCGGGCCACGGCGCGGGGATAAAACCTATCATCGGCGCTGATTTTCACGTTCAGAGCGAGCAGTTGGGCGATGAACTCACCCAACTAACGGTACTGGCGGCGAACAATACGGGTTATCAGAATCTGACGTTGTTGATCTCTAAAGCGTACCAGCGCGGTTATGGCGCAGCCGGGCCGATTATCGATCGTGACTGGCTGGTCGAATTAAAAGAGGGATTGATCCTGCTTTCTGGCGGGCGGATGGGCGATGTAGGACGTTGCCTGCTGCGCGGTAACAGCGCGCTGGCTGACGAATGTGTTGCGTTTTACGAAGAACATTTTCCCGATCGCTACTTCCTTGAGCTGATTCGCACCGGCAGACCCGATGAAGAGACGTACCTGCATGCGGCGGTTGGGCTGGCTGAAACGCGCGGCTTGCCGGTCGTGGCGACAAATGACGTGCGCTTTATCAACAGCGACGATTTTGACGCGCATGAAATTCGCGTCGCCATCCACGATGGCTTTACCCTTGACGATCCAAAGCGTCCACGTAACTATTCGCCGCAGCAATATATGCGTACCGAAGAGGAGATGTGCGAGCTTTTTGCCGACATCCCGGAAGCGCTGGAAAATACCGTTGAGATAGCCAAGCGGTGTAACGTCACGGTGCGCCTGGGCGAATACTTCCTGCCGCAGTTCCCGACCGGAGACATGACCACCGAAGATTATCTGGTCAAAAAATCGAAAGAGGGGGCTGGAAGAGCGTCTTGAGTTCCTGTTCCCCGATCCCGCCGTGCGCGCGGAAAAGCGCCCTGAATACGATGAACGCCTGGATATTGAACTTCAGGTTATCAACAGATGGGGTTCCCGGGTTACTTCCTGATCGTTATGGAATTTATCCAGTGGTCGAAAGATAATGGCGTGCCGGTCGGGCCAGGACGTGGTTCCGGTGCGGGCTCATTGGTGGCCTATGCGCTAAAAATTACCGACCTTGATCCGCTGGAATTTGACCTGCTGTTCGAACGTTTCCTTAACCCGGAACGTTGTCTCCATGCCTGACTTCGACGTTGACTTCTGTATGGAGAAACGCGATCAGGTGATCGAGCACGTGGCGGATATGTATGGTCGCGATGCGGTCTCGCAGATCATTACATTCGGTACGATGGCGGCAAAAGCGGTTATCCGCGATGTCGGCCGGCGTGCTGGGGCATCCGTACGGATTTGTGGATCGAATTTCTAAGCTGGTGGCCTCCCGATCCGGGCATGACGCTGGAAAAAGCGTTTGAAGCCGAACCACAGCTGCCGGAAATTTACGAGGCAGATGAAGAGGTTAAAGCGCTAATTGATATGGCGCGTAAGCTGGAAGGCGTCACACGTAACGCCGGTAAACACGCCGGTGGTGTGGTGATCGCGCCAACCAAAATTACCGATTTTGCACCGCTGTATTGTGATGAACAGGGGCTGCATCCGGTCACCCAGTTTGATAAAAACGACGTGGAATATGCCGGGCTGGTGAAGTTCGACTTCCTTGGCCTGCGTACGCTCACTATCATCAACTGGGCACTGGAGATGATCAACGCCCGCCGCGAGAAAAACGGCGAGCCGCCGCTGGATATCGCCGCGATTCCGTTAGACGACAAGAAAAGCTTCGACATGCTGCAGCGCTCGGAGACCACCGCGGTCTTCCAGCTTGAATCGCGCGGCATGAAAGACCTGATCAAACGTCTACAGCCTGACTGCTTTGAAGATATGATCGCTCTGGTGGCGCTGTTCCGCCCTGGTCCGTTGCAATCAGGGATGGTAGATAACTTTATCGACCGTAAGCACGGCCGCGAAGAGATTTCCTATCCGGATGTTCAATGGCAGCATGAGTGTCTGAAACCGGTTCTGGAGCCAACCTACGGCATCATCCTGTACCAGGAACAGGTGATGCAGATTGCCCAGGAACTCTCTGGCTATACGCTCGGCGGCGCGGATATGCTGCGTCGTGCGATGGGTAAGAAAAAGCCGGAAGAGATGGCCAAGCAGCGCGGTACCTTTGAAGAAGGTGCGAGAAAACGCGGCGTCGACGGCGAACTGGCAATGAAAATCTTTGACCTGGTGGAGAAATTCGCCGGTTACGGGTTTAACAAATCTCACTCCGCGCCCTATGCACTGGTTTCGTACCAAACGCTGTGGCTGAAAGCACACTACCCGGCTGAGTTTATGGCCGCGGTAATGACCGCTGATATGGACAACACCGAGAAGGTGGTTGGCCTGGTGGATGAGTGCTGGCGCATGGGGCTGAAGATCCTGCCGCCGGATATCAACTCCGGACTGTATCATTTCCACGTCAATGATGACGGTGAGATCGTTTACGGTATCGGTGCGATTAAAGGTGTGGGTGAAGGCCCGATTGAAGCTATTATTGAAGCGCGTAACGAAGGCGGCTATTTCCGGGAGCTGTTTGATCTGTGTGCGCGTACGGACACCAAAAAGCTTAACCGCCGGGTGCTGGAAAAGCTGATCATGTCCGGGGCGTTTGACCGCCTTGGGCCGCATCGCGCCGCACTGATGAACGCGTTGGGCGATGCCCTGAAAGCCGCCGATCAGCATGCGAAAGCAGGAAGCATCGGCCAGGCGGATATGTTTGGCGTTCTGGCGGAAGAACCGGAACAAATTGAGCAATCCTACGCCAGCTGCCAGCCATGGCCTGAGCAGGTGGTGTTAGATGGGGAGCGAGAAACGTTAGGTTTGTACCTGACGGGACACCCCATCAACCAGTATTTAAAAGAAATTGAGCGCTATGTCGGAGGCTACAGGCTGAAAGACATGCATCCGACAGAACGTGGTAAAGTCACTACGGCTGCGGGGCTCGTCATTGCCGCAAGGGTTATGGTCACCAAGCGCGGCAATCGTATCGGCATCTGTACCCTGGATGACCGTTCCGGACGTCTGGAAGTGATGTTGTTTACCGATGCTCTGGATAAATACCAGCAATTGCTGGAAAAAGACCGCATACTTATCGTCAGCGGACAGGTCAGCTTTGATGACTTCAGTGGGGGGCTTAAAATGACCGCCCGCGAAGTGATGGATATTGACGAAGCCCGGGAAAAAATATGCTCGCGGGCTTGCTATCTCGCTGACGGACAGGCAAATTGATGACCAGCTTTTAAACCGACTCCGTCAGTCTCTGGAACCCCACCGCTCGGGGACAATTCCAGTACATCTCTACTATCAGAGGGCGGATGCACGTGCGCGGTTGCGCTTTGGCGCGTCGTGGCGTGTCTCTCCGAGCGATCGTTTGCTAAACGATCTCCGTGCCTCATTGGTTCGGAGCAGGTGGAACTGGAGTTTGACTAATACAGGAATACTATGAGTCTGAATTTCCTTGATTTTGAACAGCCGATTGCAGAGCTGGAAGCGAAAATCGATTCTCTGACTGCGGTGAGCCGCCTGGACGAGAAACTGGATATTAACATCGATGAAGAAGTACATCGGTCTGCGTGAAAAAAGCGTAGAGCTGACGCGCAAAATCTTCGCCGATCTTGGCGCATGGCAGGTTGCCCAACTGGCACGCCATCCACAGCGTCCATATACCCTGGATTATGTCCGTCTGGCGTTTGATGAATTTGACGAACTGGCGGGCGATCGCGCTTATGCAGATGATAAAGCTATCGTCGGCGGCATCGCACGTCTGGAAGGTCGTCCAGTGATGATCATTGGTCATCAGAAAGGCCGCGAGACAAAAGAGAAAATCCGTCGTAACTTCGGTATGCCAGCGCCAGAAGGCTACCGTAAGGCGCTACGCCTGATGGAAATGGCCGAGCGTTTTAGCATGCCGATCATTACCTTTATCGACACCCCAGGCGCATACCCTGGCGTCGGTGCGGAAGAGCGCGGTCAGTCTGAAGCCATTGCACGCAATCTGCGTGAAATGTCGCGTCTGAGCGTTCCGGTGATTTGTACCGTTATCGGTGAAGGTGGCTCAGGCGGCGCACTGGCGATTGGCGTGGGTGATAAGGTTAACATGCTGCAGTACAGCACCTATTCCGTTATCTCTCCGGAAGGTTGCGCCTCTATCCTCTGGAAGAGCGCAGACAAAGCACCGCTGGCTGCAGAAGCAATGGGCATCATCGCCCCGCGTCTGAAAGAGCTGAAGCTGATTTGATTCGATCATTCCAGAACCGCTGGGCGGCGCGCATCGCAACCCAGAAACAATGGCGGCTTCTTTGAAAGCGCAATTGCTGTCTGATTTGGCCGATCTCGATGTGTTGAGCAAAGAAGATTTGAAAAACCGTCGTTATCAGCGTCTGATGAGCTACGGTTACGCGTAACTCGCTACTTTTCTGGAAAAGGGCCACTTTCTGTGGCCCTTTTTTTACCTGCGGTTTGACCAGGCTATGATTAGCTAAGGATTTTCCAGGAGGAACGCATGAATATCATTGCCATAATGGGACCGCACGGGGTTTTTTATAAAGACGAGCCGATCAAGGAACTTGAACACTCCCTGCAATCACTGGGGTTCCAGATTATCTGGCCACAAAATAGCGTTGACCTGCTCAAGTTTATCGAACACAACCCACGGATCTGCGGCGTAATTTTTGACTGGGATGAGTACAGCCTCGATCTGTGTAGCGATATAAATCAACTGAACGAATATCTTCCCCTTTACGCGTTTATTAATACGCACTCGACCATGGATGTGAGTGCGCAGGATATGCGTATGGCGCTGTGGTTTTTTGAGTATGCGCTTGGTCAGTCCGACGATATCGCAACGCGCATTCGCCAGTACACTAACGAATACCTGGAAAACATTACGCCGCCGTTTACCCGAGCGCTGTTTACGTATGTGAAAGAGGGGAAGTACACCTTCTGTACGCCAGGCCATATGGCGGGGACGGCATACCAAAAGAGTCCTGTAGGCTGCCTGTTCTATGATTTCTTCGGCGGCAATACGCTGAAAGCCGACGTCTCTATCTCTGTTACCGAGTTAGGATCTTTGCTGGATCATACGGGCCCACATCTGGAAGCTGAAGAATATATTGCCCGCACATTTGGGGCAGAACAGAGTTACATGGTGACGAACGGAACCTCGACATCGAATAAAATTGTCGGGATGTATGCGGCTCCGGCAGGCAGTACGCTGCTTATCGATCGCAACTGCCATAAATCCCTCGCTCACTTGCTGATGATGAGCGATGTGGTCCCCATTTGGTTGAAACCTACGCGAAATGCGCTCGGCATCCTCGGTGGGGATCCCCGACGAGAGTTCACCCGTACGAACATTGAACGCAAAGTGCCGAAACGGCACGGGCGCAGTGGCCGGTGCATGCGGTCATTACCAACTCGACCTACGACGGCTTGCTGTATAACACTAACTGGATTAAGCAAACGCTGGAGGTGCCTTCGATTCATTTTGACTCTGCCTGGGTACCGTACACCCATTTTCATCCGATCTATCAGGGTAAAAGCGGAATGAGCGGTGAGCGGGTACCAGGGAAAGTGATTTTCGAAACGCAATCTACGCACAAGATGTTAGCGGCCTTATCTCAGGCATCCCTCATCCATATTAAAGGTGAGTACGATGAGGACACCTTTAATGAAGCGTTTATGATGCACACCTCAACGTCACCCAGCTATCCCATTGTGGCATCCATCGAGACGGCGGCGGCAATGCTGCGCGGAAACCCGGGCAAGCGGTTAATCAACCGTTCTGTGGAACGCGCGCTCCATTTCCGTAAAGAGGTGCAGCGACTACGGGAAGAATCGGATAGCTGGTTCTTTGATATCTGGCAGCCGGAAGAAGTTGATGACGCGCAGTGCTGGCCCGTCGCGCCAGGGGAAGCGTGGCATGGATTTTCCGATGCCGATAGCGATCACATGTTTCTCGACCCGGTCAAAGTCACGATCCTGACGCCGGGGATGGATGAGCAGGGCACCATGAGCGAGGAAGGGATACCGGCGGCGCTGGTGGCGAAATTCCTTGATGAACGCGGTGTGGTCGTTGAGAAAACAGGACCGTATAACCTGTTGTTCTTGTTTAGCATCGGTATCGATAAAACGCGGGCGATGGGATTGCTGCGTGGTCTGACGGAGTTCAAGCGCTCCTATGATCTTAACCTTCGCGTTAAAAATATGCTGCCGGATCTGTACGCGGAAGATCCCGATTTTTATCGAAATATGCGGATTCAGGATCTGGCTCAGGGGATCCATACCCTGATCCGTCAGCACGATCTTTCTGGCCTGATGCTGCGGGCGTTCGATACATTGCCTGAAGTGAAAATGACGCCTCACGAAGCCTGGCAGCGGCAAATCAAAGGTGAAGTCGAAACTATCGCGATTGATCAACTGGTGGGGCGAATTTCGGCCAATATGGTGTTGCCTTATCACCGGGAGTACCGCTCCTGATGCCGGGGGAAATGATCACTGAAGAGAGCCGGGCAGTGCTCGATTTTCTGTTCATGCTGTGTTCAATCGGCCATCATTATCCTGGGTTCGAAACGGATATTCATGGTGCGAAGCAGGATGACGATGGGGTATACCGTGTGAGAGTCCTAAAAACGGTCTAACCGCTTGCTTTCGCCGGTGTTTGACGGGTAACGTGCTGATAACATGCCTAAAGGAGACGCTATGCTGGGATTAAAACAGGTTCACCATATTGCGATTATCGCGACAAACTATGCCGCCAGTAAGGCATTTTATTGCGATGTGCTGGGATTTACGCTGATGAGCGAAGCGTACAGAGAGGAGCGAGACTCCTGGAAAGGTGACCTGGCGTTAAACGGGCAGTATGTCATTGAACTGTTTTCGTTTCCCTTCCCGCCAGCGCGCCCCAGTCGACCAGAAGCCTGTGGCTTGCGTCATCTTGCCTTTAGCGTGGATGATGTGGAAAAAGCCATTGCGCATCTGGAGGAAAACGGCGTGAAATGCGAGCCAGTGCGTATTGATCCGTTTACCCACAAACGTTTTACCTTTTTTAATGATCCTGACGGGTTGCCGCTTGAGTTGTACGAGCAGTAAGACTTGTCATTACGGCTTCTGCCCGGTAACGTGCCGGGCAACGCCACAGTAAGTAAGCATCATGATGACACTCACCCTGAACACTTCACTCCTGACCTGCCGCCAGATTCTGGTGGCTTTTAGCGGTGGTCTGGATTCCACAGTGCTTCTGCATCAACTGGTGCAGTGGCGGCAACAGAGCCCAGGTCTCACTCTGCGCGCGATTCATGTTCATCATGGACTCAGTCCCCATGCCGACAGCTGGGTGGCACACTGTGAAGCAGTTTGCCAGCAATGGCAGGTGCCGCTGGTGGTTGAACGCGTCCAGCTTCAGGATGAAGGGCTAGGGATTGAGGCGCAGGCTCGCCGCGCGCGATATGACGCTTTTGCCCGGACATTACTGCCCGGTGAAGTGCTGGTGACCGCCCAACACCTCGACGACCAGTGCGAAACCTTTCTGCTGGCGCTTAAACGCGGCAGCGGCCCGGCAGGTCTTTCGTCGATGGGGGAACGTTCGTCGTTTGCTGGTTCGTCTCTTATTCGTCCGCTGCTGATGGAAACGCGTGGCGCGCTTGAACAGTGGGCGCAAGCGCATGAGCTGCGCTGGATTGAAGATGAAAGCAATCAGGATGATGCCTACGATCGTAATTTTTTACGGCTGCGCATCATTCCGCTCCTGCAACAACGCTGGCCGCACTTTGCCGGGGCGACAGCCCGTAGCGCGGCATTGTGCGCTGAGCAGGAGAGCCTGCTGGATGAGTTGTTAGCTGACGAGGTCGCTGACTGCACCACGCCGCAGGGCTCGCTACAACTGGAACCGCTCATGGCGATGAGCGATGCCCGACGAGCTGCAATATTACGTCGTTGGCTGGCGGGGCAGAATGGCGCCGATGCCCTCGCGTGACGGGCTGGAGCGAATCTGGCAGGAAGCGGCGCTGGCGCGTGAGGATGCGTCCCCGTGTTTGCGTTTTGGCGAGTATGAAATCCGTCGTTACCAGTCACAACTGTGGTGGGTTAAATCCATTGCAGGGCAAAGTGATACGGTTCTGAGCTGGTTGTCGTGGCAAACGCCGCTGGAATTACCCGCCGGGCTGGGGAGTATAGCGTTGCTCCCTGGCGGCGATCTCCGCGCACCGCACGCTGGTGAGGCGGTTACTGTGCGCTTCAAAGCCCCGGGCCTGCTGCACATTGTGGGACGCAACGGTGGACGCAAGTTGAAGAAAATCTGGCAGGAGCTGGGCGTTCCCTCCTGGCGACGGGATACAACGCCGATGCTGTTTTACGGCGAAATGCTGATTGCGGCTGCTGGAGTATTTGTGACGCGTGAGGGGTTTGCAGAGGGTGAATCGGGGGTGAAATTGGTGTGGAATAAGAGCATCTGAAATGCCTGATGACGCTGCGCTTATCAGGCCTACATATCGCATGGAGAGTAGGCCGGATAAGGTGCTTGCACCGCCATCCGGCAACACATATTCAGGATTCGCTGACCACCACGGTTCCAATTTGTGGGTGGCTGAAGCTGGAAATTTTGTCGAGACGTAGCTCACGCGTTTCGCCTGAGACATCTGCAACCAGGTATTCCACATTTTTACGAGAGACCAGATCGTTGGCTTTTGCCTGCAGAACTTCGCCATCTTTCAGCGTCAGCGTCAGTATTAAATGATGCTGGCAGGCGAGCTCGAGATTGTCGTAGTCATCGCAATTGATGGGTTGATATGTTTCATTCATTGACATAATCGCTCACCAGTAAGTTCGCGGCAGCATAGGCCGCCTTTTCCCTGACCGACTCTGAAATGGCGCTGTCTTCCGCCACTTCATTAAGCACTTTTAATACGCAACCCAGCGCATCCGGGATATACCCTAAGTCTCCGCTGGCGATTTCCGCGTACCGCTTGCGTATTAACTCACAATATTTTTCCACATGCCCTCCTGTCAGCATTCTGACTTAACCGTGGATGCAAGTCTAAGCCTACGAAGATAAACTCTGTTTAGCAAGGTGACTATACCATACTCATTCAAGCAATATCAGCGTCTTGATAGCGGAGACATAAGGCATCCGTTAACAGCCTTTTGGCGCCGATTTCGTTACAATGTGCGCCTGATTCGAAAGGAGCTCTCTCATGGCGCTTAAAGCGACAATTTATAAAGCTGTTGTCAATGTGGCGGACCTGGATCGCAACCAGTTCCTTGATGCGACATTAACGCTGGCGCGTCACCCCTCTGAAACGCAGGAGCGCATGATGCTGCGCTTGTTGGCGTGGATTAAATATGCCGACGAACGGCTACAGTTTACGCGCGGCCTGAGTGCGGAAGATGAGCCTGAAGCGTGGCTGCGTAACGATCACCTCGGTGTTGATCTGTGGATTGAGCTTGGACTCCCCGATGAGCGCCGTGTCAAGAAAGCCTGTACTCAGGCCGCAGAGGTCGCGCTGTTTACTTACAATAGCCGCGCTGCACAAATCTGGTGGCAACAAAACCAGAGTAAGTGCGCGCAGTTCTCTAACTTGTCCGTGTGGTATCTGGATGATGAACAGCTAGCGCAACTGAGCGATTTTGCCGGTCGTACCATGACATTGCAGGCGACCATACAAGATGGTGCTATCTGGCTGTCGGATGCTCAGAATAATCTGGAAATTCATCTGACTGCGTGGCAACAGGCTTCATGATCGTTATCTCCCGAAACGTCTCTATTCCCGACAATGAGCTGGAGATCACGGCGATTCGTGCTCAGGGAGCGGGTGGGCAGCACGTTAATAAGACGTCGACGGCTATCCATTTGCGTTTTGACATTCGGGCCTCCGGGCTGCCAGAGTATTATAAGGAACGCCTGTTTAAGCGCCAGTCACCATCTGATTAGTCAGGAGGGTGTCATTATTATCAAGGCGCAGGAATACCGCAGCCAGGAGCTAAATCGGGAAGCCGCAATTGCCCGGTTAGTGGCGGTCATAAAAGAATTAACCGCAGTACAGAAAAGCCGTCTGGGCGACGCGACCCTGGGCGCGCTGCAAAGGAGCGTCGGTTGTCGTCGAAGGCGCAAAAGTCTTCAGTGAAAGCGCTACGCGGTAAAGTTCGCCATTCTCAGGATTGACGAGCGAGATTGAAAATTTTTATAAGGAATTCATGGTGAAAACAGCGATTTTGTCCGTCGTGGCAGCCTGTACACTCTTTTCATTAATGGGGTGTAATAATCGTCACGACGTGGAGGCGTTACAGCCCGCACAGGCAGCAGAATTAAAACCAATGCAGCAAAGCTGGCGCGGTGTATTGCCCTGCGCGGATTGCGAAGGTATTGAAACGTCTCTGTTTCTTGAAAAAGACGGAACATGGGTGATGAACGAACGCTATCAGGGCGTGCGTAAAGAGCCGTCATCATTTGCTTCATACGGCACATGGGCACGTACCGCTGATAAGCTGGTGCTGACGGACAGTAAAGGCGAGAAGTCTTACTATCGCGCGAAAGGCGATGCCTTGGAGATGCTCGATCGTGAAGGTAATCCGATTGAGTCGCAGTTCAACTACACGCTTGAGTTTGTGTCTGCCAGTCTGCCGGTAACGCCAATGCCCATGCGCGGCATGTATTTCTATATGGCTGACGCGGCGACCTTTACCGATTGTGCAACCGGAAAACGGATGCCGGTAGCGAATAATGCCCAACTGGAACGAGACTATTTATCGGCGCGTGGGGAAACGGGCAAACCCGTTCTACTGACGGTTGAAGGTCACTTTACGCTGGAAGCCAATCCGGATACGGGTGAGAAGGTAAAAACACTGATGGCGGATAAAGCGATGAAATTTATTCCTGGTCAGGATTGCGGCAGTAAATAACGCGTGACCCCTTGCTAATAACGATAGAAAAAACCCCGCACTTGCGGGGTTTTTTTATGGCTTAACCTTTAATGGCTTTCACCAGATAGTTAAGAATGTCACCGGTTTTGATCAGCTGCTTCTCGCCGTTACGACGATATTTATATTCGATATCGTCGTTGTCGAGGTTACGGTCGCCCAGCACGATGGTGTGCGGAATACCAATCAGCTCCATGTCGGCGAACATCACGCCCGGACGCTCTTTACGGTCGTCCATCAGCACTTCGATACCTTGCGCACGCAGCTCTGCGTACAGCTTCTCGGCCAGCTCCTGCACGCGGTAGGATTTGTGCATGTTCATTGGCAGAATCGCGACCTGGAACGGGGCGATGGCGTCAGGCCATACGATGCCGCGATCGTCGTAATTCTGCTCAATCGCCGCCGCCACAACGCGAGTGACCCCGATACCGTAGCAACCCATGGTCAGGATCTGGTTACGGCCATCTTCGCCCTGCACGGCCGCTTTCATTGCTTCAGAGTACTTCGTACCCAACTGGAAGATGTGGCCGACTTCGATACCGCGTTTAATCAGCAGCGTGCCTTTACCGTCCGGGCTTGGATCGCCAGCGACCACGTTACGGATGTCCGCGACTTCCGGGGTCGCAACGTCGCGATCCCAGTTGATGCCGAAGTAGTGTTTACCGTCGATGTTCGCGCCTGCGCCGAAGTCGCTCATCGCAGCCACGGTACGGTCAATAACCATCGGAATCGGCATGTTCACCGGACCGAGAGAACCCGGACCTGCTTTCACCACGGCACGAATTTCTTCTTCGGTCGCGAAGGTCAGCGGGCTGGCAACCTGCGGAAGTTTTTCTGCTTTTACTTCGTTCAGCTCGTGGTCGCCACGAACCAGCAGCGCAACCAGCGGGTAAGCGCTTCCTTCCACTGCTTTTACCAGCAGGGTTTTCACGGTTTTTTCGATCGGCAGATTGAACTGTTCAACCAGTTCAGCGATGGTTTTCGCGTTCGGCGTATCAACCAGCGTCATCTCCTGAGTCGCCGCAGCGCGTGGCTCTTTCGGCGCGACGGCTTCAGCGAATTCGATGTTTGCTGCGTAGTCAGAAGAGTCAGAGAAGATCACATCATCTTCGCCGCTCTGCGCCAGCACCTGGAATTCATGGGATGCGCTACCGCCGATAGAACCGGTGTCAGCCTGCACAGCACGGAAATCCAGACCCATACGGCTGAAGATTTTGCTGTAAGCCGCGTACATGGCGTCCGTAGGTTTCCTGCAGGGATTCCTGAGATGTATGGAAAGAGTAAGCATCTTTCATCAGGAATTCGCGGAGAACGCATCACGCCGAAACGCGGGCGAACTTCGTCACGGAATTTGGTCTGGATCTGGTAGAAGTTCAGCGGCAGCTGTTTGTAAGAACTCAGTTCGTTACGAATCAGGTCGGTGATCACTTCTTCGTGAGTCGGACCGAGTACGAACGGACGATCGCCACGGTCTGCAATACGCAGCAGTTCCGGGCCATACTGTTCCCAACGACCACTCTCTTGCCACAGTTCAGATGGCTGAACAACCGGCATTAACACCTCGATGGCACCGGCGTTGTTCATCTCTTCACGCACGATATTTTCGACTTTTTTCAGGACGCGCACGCCGGTCGGCAGCCAGGTGTATAACCCGGAGGCCAGCTTGCGGATCATCCCGGCGCGCAGCATCAGCTGGTGGCTGATAACCTCGGCGTCGGCAGGTGTCTCCTTCAGAGTGGAGAGCAGGTATTGGCTAGTACGCATGTTGTTACGGTTCCAGTTGAACGATCGAACAGGCTCCAACGCGAGCCTGACACAAAAAAAGTGATTTACCCGTCATACTTCAAGTTGCATGTGCGTTGGCTTTCCTCGTTCACCCCAGTCACGTACCGGTGTACGCTCCAGGGGATTCACTGCGTCGCTAACTTGCTGCAACTCGAATTATTTAGGGGCTAGTTTACCAGCGAGAAAGGGATGTCAAAAGAGAAGGCCGCGAAATTACCGTGGTTCCAGCGCAAAGACTTCAAAACCCTCTTCAGTGACGCGCCAGCGCACGTTTGAAATCGTGTAGCCACACGGCGTAAGTTTTGCCCGTCTCTTCACCCTTACGATAGGCAGGGCCGCGGATCCTGCGCCAGCACTTCACGAATAAACGCTTTTAAGTGCGGATAACGCTTTTCGTGTGACAGAAGTTGCTGCTCAATCTCGGCAGTAAAGCTGACCTTTCATTTCGGCTATGGGCGCATGTTGCGCATAGCTGGCTGTGGCATCCGGCAGCGCCTCAGCAAACGGCAGGTAGGGCTTGATGTCGATGACTGGCGTCCCGTCCACCAGGTCCAGACTGCCTAATCTCAGGATGACGTTGTCTTTCTGGCAATGAATTCCTTTTAGCTCGACCAGCGACATCCCGATGGGATTCGGACGAAAAGTGGAACGCGTGGCGAAAACACCCATTCTGGCGTTGCCGCCCAGGCGAGGTGGCCGCACTGTGGGGCGCCATCCACCTTCCATTGTCTGGTGAAAGACAAAAAATTACCCACAAATGGCTAAACGCTTCCAGGCCGCGAACAGCATCGGCCTGGTTATAAGGTGCGAGCAAATGCAGTTCGCCGTTGGCGCTTTTCACCAGACCCGGCTGGCGCGGAACAGCGAACTTTTCTTTATAAGGAGAGCGGATAACGCCTATTTGCTCGAACTGAAAATGGCTCATTTAGACGAAATGTTCAGGCCGAACCAATACAAACCGCCTGACGGTAGCAACCTGGCGTACCGCTGGTGACTTCGCAGCTGTGCTGCAGTACCGCATTAGCTTTCATTTTAGATGCGTTAATCTGCATGCGTTTGCGTGCGGTTGGAATGCTCGGAGGGGAGTCCTGATTTGATGCCTGGCAGGATTCTCCGCTGACTTCGCCAAGATCGCGGAACGGTTTACCCACTAAATCTTCAGCATTGGTAATAATTCTGACCGGTGTCGCGCGCGGTGCTTTTGGTTTTTCCGGCTCCGCTTTAGGCGGGGTTGCGGTGCTTTTGAACGGGTTCAACAGGGGATCTGCTTAACATAGAACAGCCGCTCAGCATGAGTGCTACTAAACAGATCGGTAAAGCACGCATAATATTTCCTCAATGAATGATCTAATTGTCAGATATTGAATCAGTTGCCTGCATAAATGACAAGACGGGCTTTCGCCCGTCCTGAATAATATTACAGATTGTGCAAACAGCCTAAAAATTACCAGCCTTTAACCGCGCCGCCATTGAAGACTTTATTTGCTGCTTCGTAGACTTCGTCAGACTGGTAAGCCTGAACGAATTTCTTCACGTTTTCAGCATCTTTGTTATCTTCGCGAGTGACGACCAGGTTAACGTACGGGGAGTCCTTGTCTTCAACAAAGATACCGTCTTTTGCTGGGGTCAGGTAGATCTGACTTGCATAGGTCGTATTGATCACTGCCAGTGCAATCTGTGCATCGTCCAGAGAACGCGGCAGCTGTGGCGCTTCCAGCTCAACCAGTTTCAGGTTTTTCGGGTTTTCGGTAACGTCCAGCGCCGTCGGCAACAGGCCAACACCCTCTTTCAGCTTGATCAAGCCCACTTTTTTGCAGCAGCAGCAGGGAACGACCAAGGTTAGTCGGGTCATTCTGGGATAGCAACCTGTGAACCATCCTGCAGCTCATCCAGCGATTTGATTTTTTTGGAGTAGCCTGCAATCGGGTAAACGAATGTGTTGCCTACTGCCACCAGTTTGTAGCCACGATCTTTGATCTGCTGATCCAGATAAGGTTTATGCTGGAACGCGTTAGCATCGATATCACCTTTGCTCAGCGCTTCGTTTGGCAGAACGTAGTCGTTGAACGTGACCAGCTCAACATCCAGACCGTATTTTTCTTTTGCCACTTTCTGGGCCACTTCAGCTACTTGTTGTTCCGCGCCGACAATCACGCCCACTTTGATGTGGTTCGGATCTTTTTCATCCTGACCGCAACCCACAAGTGCCAGAGATCCGATCAAGGCTCCTACTGCCGCAAAGGTTTTGAATTTGAACGCCATGCTTATTTCCTTTTCTTAATGAGTTTTTTGTGTTGTGTGCAACGTTACTTGTGCGTGACAGTCCGGACGATGCGATCGCCGGATAACTGAATTAAATAAACCAGAACCACCAGTAATACCAGCACCGTATTCATCACGGTAGCATTGTATCCAATATAACCGTACTGATAGCCAATCTGCCCAAGGCCACCTGCGCCGACTGCACCGCCCATTGCCGAGTAGCCGACCAGCGTAATCAGCGTAATCGTCGCCGCATTCACCAGGCCCGGTAACGCTTCAGGCAGTAACACTTTACGCACGATCTGCAAGGGCGTAGCGCCCATTGCACGCGAGGCTTCAATCAGCCCGGCAGGGATTTCCAGCAGGGCGTTTTCTACCATACGTGCGATGAACGGCGCGGCGCCAACCGTCAGCGGTACAATGGCCGCCTGCAGACCGATTGAGGTGCCAACAATCATTCTCGTGAATGGAATCATCCACACTAATAAGATAATGAAAGGGATGGAACGGAAAATATTGACCAGCGCAGAAAGCGTACGGTAAAGCTTTGCGTTCTCAATAATTTGCCCTGGACGTGTGACATACAGCAGCACACCTACTGGCAGTCCAATGACAAAACCAAAAAAGGCCGACACAAAAGTCATCGCCAGCGTTTCCCATACTCCACGCACCAGCAACCATATCATCGGCTCAGACATAACCCAGTACCTCTACTTTTACATGGTGTTGCTGCAGCCAGGCAATGGCGGCTTGCGTTTCTTCTTGCGTACCGTGCATTTCCGTCAGCATGATGCCGAACTTCACACCGCCTGCGTAATCCATCTGCGCACTAATAATGTTGTTATTCACGTTGAAGCGGCGGCGGCCGTCTCTGAGAGCAGAGGGGCATCAACCGACTGACCGGTAAACTCCATACGCAGCATTGGGACGCTGTCTGCATGCGGCTCGGGTTTTAAACGCTCCAGATAATCTTCCGGAATATCCAGATGCAGGGTGGACTGAATAAATTTCTGCGCCAGCGGGGTTTTCGGGTGTGAAAACACTTCGCTCACCGTGTCCTGTTCAATCAGCTCGCCGTTACTGATCACCGCAACGCAGTCACAGATACGCTTAACCACGTCCATTTCATGCGTAATAAGAAGAATAGTCAGACCGAGACGACGGTTAATGTCTTTCAATAACTCCAGAATGGAGCGCGTCGTCGCGGATCCAGTGCGCTGGTGGCTTCATCGCACAGTAAAACTTTCGGATTGCTGGCCAGTGCGCGGGCAATCGCGACACGTTGCTTTTGACCGCCGGAGAGATTGGCCGGGTAGCTGTCATGTTTATCACTGAGTCCAACCAGATCTAACAGTTCTGACACCCGACGCTTAATCTCGTCTTTCTGCGTATTGTCCAGTTCCAGCGGCAGAGCGACGTTACCAAATACGGTACGTGAAGATAACAGGTTAAAATGCTGGAAAATCATGCCTATCTGGCGACGGATTTTGTCAGCTCAGATTCTGACAGCGTAGTCAGTTCCTGGCCGCCAACCTGAACACTGCCCTCGGTTGGACGCTCAAGCAGGTTAACACAGCGAATTAATGTACTTTTACCCGCACCGGAGGCGCCATAACGCCATAAATTTGCCCGGCAGGGACATGCAGGCTGACATTATTCAGAGCCTGAATGGTGCGAGTCCCCTGTTGGAACACTTTGGTGATATTCGAAAGTTTAATCATTGATTATTTATTATCGTAATTAAGTTAGCCGTGGCATTTTCTTCTGCCTGATACGGTCGAAGCCGTCAACAGATGGATGTTAAGGCATCCAGACGTCTAAATCAATCCGGCTTTCGACGATGAGCACTTTCTTGCTTGCGGAAACATGCGATACTAGCGGCATATACCTTATTCAGGAGTAAACCGGTGGCAAAATCAGTACCTGCAATTTTTCTCGACCGCGATGGCACAATCAATGTGGATCATGGCTACGTACATGAAATAGACGAGTTTGAGTTTATCGATGGCGTTATCGACGCAATGCGTGAACTTAAGAAGATGGGTTATGCGCTTGTGGTTGTCACCAACCAGTCGGGTATTGCACGCGGTAAGTTTACCGAAGCGCAGTTTGAAACGTTAACTGAATGGATGGACTGGTCTCTGGCCGACCGGGATGTTGAACTGGACGGTATCTATTATTGTCCGCATCACCCGCAGGGGAGTGTAGAACGAGTTCCGCCAGGTCTGCGACTGCCGTAAACCGCATCCAGGTATGTTTATCTCCGCTCGTGATTTCCTGCACATCGATATGGCTGCTTCTTATATGGTCGGCGATAAAGTAGAAGACATGCAGGCAGCGGCTGCAGCTAATGTAGGGACAAAAGTTTTGGTGCGTACAGGTAAACCTGTCACCCCTGAAGCGGAAAATGCAGCAGATTGGGTGATAAATAGCCTTGCAGACCTGCCTCAGGCCATCAAAAAGCAGCAAAAATAGGCGTTATGGTGAAAAGGTGAACGGTTGACGTTTTTTTTCTATTTTTGACTTGTCAGCCCGAAATAACTCCCTATAATGCGCCTCCATCGACACGGCGGATGTGAATCACTTCACACAAACAGCCGGTTCGGTTGAAGAGAAAAATCCTGAAAATCAGGGTTGACTCTGAAAGAGGAAAGCGTAATATACGCCACCTCGCGACAGAGCGCTGAAGCGCGTCGCACTGCTCTTTAACAATTTATCAGACAATCTGTGTGGGCACTCGAAGATACGGATTCTTACGTCGCAAGACGAAAAATGAATACCAAGTCTCAAGAGTGAACATACGTAATTCATTACGAAGTTTAATTCTTTGAGCATCAAACTTAAATTGAAGAGTTTGATCATGGCTCAGATTGAACGCTGGCGGCAGGCCTAACACATGCAAGTCGAACGGTAGCACAGAGAAGCTTGCTTCTTGGGTGACGAGTGGCGGACGGGTGAGTAATGTCTGGGAAACTGCCCGATGGAGGGGGATAACTACTGGAAACGGTAGCTAATACCGCATAATGTCGCAAGACCAAAGAGGGGGACCTTCGGGCCTCTTGCCATCGGATGTGCCCAGATGGGATTAGCTAGTAGGTGGGGTAACGGCTCACCTAGGCGACCGATCCCTAGCTGGTCTGAGAGGATGACCAGCCACACTGGAACTGAGACACGGTCCAGACTCCTACGGGAGGCAGCAGTGGGGAATATTGCACAATGGGCGCAAGCCTGATGCAGCCATGCCGCGTGTATGAAGAAGGCCTTCGGGTTGTAAAGTACTTTCAGCGGGGAGGAAGGCGATACGGTTAATAACCGTGTCGATTGACGTTACCCGCAGAAGAAGCACCGGCTAACTCCGTGCCAGCAGCCGCGGTAATACGGAGGGTGCAAGCGTTAATCGGAATTACTGGGCGTAAAGCGCACGCAGGCGGTCTGTCAAGTCGGATGTGAAATCCCCGGGCTCAACCTGGGAACTGCATCCGAAACTGGCAGGCTAGAGTCTTGTAGAGGGGGGTAGAATTCCAGGTGTAGCGGTGAAATGCGTAGAGATCTGGAGGAATACCGGTGGGCGAAGGCGGCCCCCTGGACAAAGACTGACGCTCAGGTGCGAAAGCGTGGGGAGCAAACAGGATTAGATACCCTGGTAGTCCACGCCGTAAACGATGTCGACTTGGAGGTTGTTCCCTTGAGGAGTGGCTTCCGGAGCTAACGCGTTAAGTCGACCGCCTGGGGAGTACGGCCGCAAGGTTAAAACTCAAATGAATTGACGGGGGCCCGCACAAGCGGTGGAGCATGTGGTTTTAATTCGATGCAACGCGAAGAACCTTACCCTACTCTTGACATCCACGGAATTTAGCAGAGATGCTTTAGTGCCTTCGGAACCGTGAGACAGGTGCTGCATGGCTGTCGTCAGCTCGTGTTGTGAAATGTTGGGTTAAGTCCCGCAACGAGCGCAACCCTTATCCTTTGTTGCCAGCGGTTCGGCCGGGAACTCAAAGGAGACTGCCAGTGATAAACTGGAGGAAGGTGGGGATGACGTCAAGTCATCATGGCCCTTACGAGTAGGGCTACACACGTGCTACAATGGCATATACAAGAGAAGCGACCCTCGCGAGAGCAAGCGGACCTCATAAAGTATGTCGTAGTCCGGATCGGAGTCTGCAACTCGACTCCGTGAAGTCGGAATCGCTAGTAATCGTGGATCAGAATGCCACGGTGAATACGTTCCCGGGCCTTGTACACACCGCCCGTCACACCATGGGAGTGGGTTGCAAAAGAAGTAGGTAGCTTAACCTTCGGGAGGGCGCTTACCACTTTGTGATTCATGACTGGGGTGAAGTCGTAACAAGGTACCGTAGGGGAACCTGCGGTTGGATCACCTCCTTACCTTAAAGAACCTGCCTTTGTAGTGCTCACACAGATTGTCTGATGAAAAGTAAATTAAGCAAGGCGTCTTGCGATTGAGACTTAAGTGTCCCCCTTCGTCTAGAGGCCAGGACACCGCCCTTTCACGGCGGTAACAGGGGTTCGAATCCCCTAGGGGACGCCACTTGCTGGTTCGTGAGTGAAAGTCACCCTGCCTCAGTATCTCAAAACTGACTTCCGAGTCATGTTTGAGATATTTGCTCTTTAAAAATCTGGATCAAGCTGAAAATTGAAACGACACACTGTGTCTGTTCTCCGTAATAAGAACAGATAAGCGGTGTGTTCGAGTCTCTCAAATTTTCGCAACACGATGTGTTTTACGAAACACCTTCGGGTTGTGAGGTTAAGCGACTAAGCGTACACGGTGGATGCCCTGGCAGTCAGAGGCGATGAAGGACGTGCTAATCTGCGATAAGCGTCGGTAAGGTGATATGAACCGTTATAGCCGGCGATTTCCGAATGGGGAAACCCAGTGTGATCCGTCACACTATCATTACGTGAATACATAGCGTAATGAAGCGACCGGGGGAACTGAAACATCTAAGTACCCCGAGGAAAAGAAATCAACCGAGATTCCCCCAGTAGCGGCGAGCGAACGGGGAGCAGCCCAGAGTCTGAATCAGCATGTGTGGTAGTGGAACGGTCTGGAAAGTCCGACGGTACAGGGTGATAGTCCGTACACCAAACTGCATGTGTTGTGAACTCGAAGAGTAGGGCGGGACACGTGGTATCCTGTCTGAATATGGGGGGGACCATCCTCCAAGGCTAAATACTCCTGACTGACCGATAGTGAACCAGTACCGTGAGGGAAAGGCGAAAAGAACCCCGGCGAGGGGAGTGAAAAAGAACCTGAAACCGTGTACGTACAAGCAGTGGGAGCCTCTTTTATGGGGTGACTGCGTACCTTTTGTATAATGGGTCAGCGACTTATATTCTGTAGCAAGGTTAACCGAATAGGGGAGCCGAAGGGAAACCGAGTCTTAACTGGGCGTTAAGTTGCAGGGTATAGACCCCGAAACCCGGTGATCTAGCCATGGGCAGGTTGAAGGTTGGGTAACACTAACTGGGAGACCGAACCGACTAATGTTGAAAAATTAGCGGATGACTTGTGGCTGGGGGTGGAAAGGCCAATCAAACGGGAGATAGCTGGTTCTCCCCGAAAGCTATTTAGGTAGCGCCTCGTGAATTCATCTTCGGGGGTAGAGCACTGTTTCGGCTAGGGGGTCATCCCGACTTACCAACCCGATGCAAACTGCGAATACCGAAGAATGTTATCACGGGAGACACACGGCGGGTGCTAACGTCCGTCGTGAAGAGGGAAACAACCCAGACCGCCAGCTAAGGTCCCAAAGTCATGGTTAAGTGGGAAACGATGTGGGAAGGCACAGACAGCCAGGATGTTGGCTTAGAAGCAGCCATCATTTAAAGAAAGCGTAATAGCTCACTGGTCGAGTCGGCCTGCGCGGAAGATGTAACGGGGCTAAACCATGCACCGAAGCTGCGGCAGCGACACTATGTGTTGTTGGGTAGGGGAGCGTTCTGTAAGCCGTTGAAGGTGGCCTGTGAGGGTTGCTGGAGGTATCAGAAGTGCGAATGCTGACATAAGTAACGATAAAGCGGGTGAAAAGCCCGCTCGCCGGAAGACCAAGGGTTCCTGTCCAACGTTAATCGGGGCAGGGGTGAGTCGACCCCTAAGGCGAGGGCCGAAAGGCGTAGTCGATGGGAAACAGGTTAATATTCCTGTACTTGGTGTTACTGCGAAGGGGGGACGGAGAAGGCTTATGTTGGCCGGGCGACGGTTGTCCCGGTTTAAGCATGTAGGCGGAACGATTAGGTAAATCCGGTCGTTTATTAACGCTGAGGTGTGATGACGAGGGCACTACGGTGCTGAAGTAACAAATGCCCTGCTTCCAGGAAAAGCCTCTAAGCATCAGGTAACACAAAATCGTACCCCAAACCGACACAGGTGGTCAGGTAGAGAATACAAGGCGCTTGAGAGAACTCGGGTGAAGGAACTAGGCAAAATGGTGCCGTAACTTCGGGAGAAGGCACGCTGATATGTAGGTGAAACGACTTGCTCGTGGAGCTGAAATCAGTCGAAGATACCAGCTGGCTGCAACTGTTTATTAAAAACACAGCACTGTGCAAACACGAAAGTGGACGTATACGGTGTGACGCCTGCCCGGTGCCGGAAGGTTAATTGATGGGGTTATCCGTAAGGAGAAGATCTCTTGATCGAAGCCCCGGTAAACGGCGGCCGTAACTATAACGGTCCTAAGGTAGCGAAATTCCTTGTCGGGTAAGTTCCGACCTGCACGAATGGCGTAATGATGGCCAGGCTGTCTCCACCCGAGACTCAGTGAAATTGAACTCGCTGTGAAGATGCAGTGTACCCGCGGGCAAGACGAAAGACCCCGTGAACCTTTACTATAGCTTGACACTGAACACTGGTCCTTGATGTGTAGGATAGGTGGGAGGCTTTGAAGTGTGGACGCCAGTCTGCATGGAGCCAACCTTGAAATACCACCCTTTAATGGCTGGTGTTCTACGTAGACCCCGTAATCCGGGTTGCGGACAGTGTCTGGTGGGTAGTTTGACTGGGGCCGGTCTCCTCCTAAAGAGTAACGGAGGAGCACGAAGGTTAGCTAATCCTGGTCGGACATCAGGAGGTTAGTGCAAAGGCATAAGCTAGCTTGACTGCGAGAGTGACGGCTCGAGCAGGTGCGAAAGCAGGTCTTAGTGATCCGGTGGTTCTGAATGGAAGGGCCATCGCTCAACGGATAAAAGGTACTCCGGGGATAACAGGCTGATACCGCCCAAGAGTTCATATCGACGGCGGTGTTTGGCACCTCGATGTCGGCTCATCACATCCTTGGGGCTGAAGTAGGTCCCCAAGGGGTATGGCTGTTCGCCATTTAAAGTGGTACGCGAGCTGGGTTTAGAACGTCGTGAGACAGTTCGGTCCCTATCTGCCGTGGGCGCTGGAGAATTGAGGGGGGCTGCTCCTAGTACGAGAGGACCGGAGTGGACGCATCACTGGTGTTCGGGTTGTCATGCCAATGGCATTGCCCGGTAGCTAAATGCGGAAGAGATAAGTGCTGAAAGCATCTAAGCACGAAACTTGCCCCGAGATGAGTTCTCCCTGAGACTATAAGTCTCCTGAAGGAACGTTGAAGACTACGACGTTGATAGGTCGGGTGTGTAAGTGTAGCGATACATTGAGCTAACCGATACTAATGAACCGTGAGGCTTAACCTTACAACGCCAAAGGTGTTTTGGCGAAGAGACATCAGATTCAGCTTGATACAGATAAGATTAACCGGCGAAAAGCGGGTTAATAAACAGGAATTTGCCTGGCGGCTGTAGCGCGGTGGTCCCACCTGACCCCATGCCGAACTCAGAAGTGAAACGCCGTAGCGCCGATGGTAGTGTGGGGTCTCCCCATGCGAGAGTAGGGAACTGCCAGGCATCAAATTAAGCAGTAACCGGAGTCTCCGGTAGTTGTAGAAAAATTCGGTGGAGCGGTAGTTCAGTTGGTTAGAATACCTGCCTGTCACGCAGGGGGTCGCGGGTTCGAGTCCCGTCCGTTCCGCCACTTATTAAGAGCCCTGAGTTAACACTCAGGGCTTTTTCTTTATCTGCGATTTGATTATTGCTAAATTCGCAAAAATCTTCTGCGTTTTACCCCCTTTTTCCTCATATCTGCCACAGCGATAATTTTCCTCTGCTAATGAACAACATTAATAAAGAGGAATTCAATGACAATCCCTGCATTTGGTTTAGGCACTTTTCGCCTGAAAGACGACGTTGTAATCGCATCCGTAAAAACCGCCATTGAGTTGGGTTATCGTGCGGTCGATACCGCACAAATCTATGATAATGAAGCCGCTGTTGGCCAGGCAATCGCAGAAAGCAATGTACCGCGCAGCGAACTCTATATCACCACCAAGATCTGGACAGAAAACCTGAGCAAAGAGAGGCTGATCCCAAGCCTCAAAGAGAGCCTGAAAAAACTGCGCACGGACTATGTTGATTTAACCCTGATTCACTGGCCGTCACCTAATGATGCGGTGTCAGTAGAAGAGTTTATGCAGGCGCTGCTGGATGCGAAAAAACAAGGGCTGACTCGCGAAATTGGTATCTCGAACTTCACTATTCCACTCATGGAGAAAGCGATTAGCGCGATCGGTGCCGGGAATATCGCAACGAACCAGATCGAACTCTCTCCGTATCTGCAAAACCGTAAAGTGGTGGATTGGGCGAGCGAACACGGTATTCACATTACCTCTTACATGACACTGGCTTATGGCAAGGCGTTGAAAGATGGGACGATTACCCGTATTGCAACGAAGCATAACGCCACTCCTGCTCAGGTGATTCTGGCATGGGCGATGGGTGAAGGTTATTCAGTGATCCCGTCCTCAACCCGGCGTGAAAATTTGGCAAGCAACCTACAGGCGTTGGATCTGCAACTGGATGCTGAGGACAAAAAAGCGATCGCCGCACTGGATTGCAACGATCGCCTGGTGAGCCCGGAAGGACTGGCGCCGAACTGGGATTAACTCACCTGCGTGCGGGTGGCAAAGCTACCCGCATGTTCACTGAGAAAATCGATAAACGCGCGAATACGCGGGCTGACCGCCTTATCGCTGTAGTACACCGCACTAAACGGCATCTCGACCAGAACACGATGTTCGGTAAGCAGTTCAACAAATTCTCCCCGCTTCAGCTCCTTCGCAATCATATAGTCTGACAGACACGCGATCCCGTTGCCGCTCAGGCACAGCTGCTTTATCGTCTCTCCGCTATTAGAAGAAAGTCCGCTGGTAATCTCATGAAGCTGCCCATCGCAGCAGGAGACCGGCCAGGTATTCAGCGTAGCCGGTTCGGTAAAGCCCAAACAGAGATGATCTTTCAGATCGGCGACGGTTTCGGGCTTGCCATACTGTGCAATGTAATCCGGCGAAGCGATAATTTTACGGTAACTGGTAAACAGCGGACGAGCGCGAAGGCTGGAATCACTTAGCGTACCGGCGCGGATCGCCACATCAACCTTCCTCTCGATAAGATTGATAAACGTTTCCGAGGAGACCAGCGAAAGAGTTACCTCCGGATAACGCTCGCGGAAAGGCTTGATCAGCGGCGTCAGAAAGTTAAGCGTCACTGGCGTTGCAGCATCTATACGCAGCAATCCACGTGGGGTATTGCGCGTTTCCATAATTTCCGTCTCGGCGGCGGCCATTTCCTGCAATATTGACTGTACGCGCCTGAAATAACGTTCGCCTTCCTCCGTGAGGCTTAACTGGCGTGTTGTGCGATTAAGCAAACTCACACCCAATTTCATTTCCAGTTTTTTGACTGCACGACTAACGGCAGAGTTAGCCTGGCTAAGTTGCTCTGCGGCGCGGCTGAAGCTACCACTTTCCACCACAGCAACAAAAATCGTGAGTTCTTCCGATGTTGCTTTCATTTTTGCACCTGAAGCAAAATTATATTGAAATTTTGGATATTTTTGTTATTAAAGCACCACTGCATACTACGTGTCATCTACTTACTGATGATATGGAGTGACTTATGCCTTTGGCGTTACTTGCACTGACAATCAGTGCCTTTGCAATTGGCACAACCGAATTTGTGATCGTGGGTCTGGTGCCTACCATTGCCGAACAACTGTCGATCTCGTTGCCTTCTGCGGGGTTGCTGGTCTCAATCTACGCTCTGGGAGTTGCGATAGGCGCTCCGGTGCTGACAGCATTAACCGGACATTTGCCGCGTAAACAGTTACTGGTTGCATTGATGGTTCTGTTTACTGCCGGGAATATTTTGGCATGGCAGGCTCCTGGGTACATGACACTGGTCGTTGCTCGTCTGCTGACGGGACTGGCGCATGGGGTGTTCTTCTCTATTGGCTCGACAATTGCGACGAGTCTGGTGCCAAAAGAGAAAGCTGCGTCAGCCATTGCCATTATGTTTGGCGGCTTAACGGTTGCCCTGGTCACCGGCGTTCCTCTGGGAACATTTATCGGTCAGCATTTTGGTTGGCGTGAAACGTTCCTTGCCGTCTCAATGCTCGGTATCATCGCCCTTATCAGCAGTCTGATTCTGATTCCGGCGAATATACCAGGCCGTGCTGCCGCGACGATTCGAGATCAGATATGCGTGTTAACGCACCCACGCCTGCTGATTATCTATGCCATCACCGCTTTAGGTTACGGTGGCGTATTTACCGCGTTTACCTTTCTGGCGCCAATGATGCAGAATCTGGCAGGTTTTTCACCGGCAGCCGTGAGCTGGATTTTGCTGGGGTATGGTGTTTCTGTTGCAATCGGCAATATCTGGGGCGGCAAGCTGGCGGATAAGCATGGCGCAGTTCCGGCGTTGAAATTTATCTTTGCCGCACTGGTTGTGTTGTTGATGGTCTTCCAGTTCACGGCATCAGTGCAATATGCTGCGCTGGCGACCATTCTGGTGATGGGGATCTTTGCTTTTGGCAACGTGCCAGGATTACAGGTGTATGTGGTACAAAAAGCGGAACAATTTACGCCAAGTGTCGTGGATGTCGCTTCAGGCCTGAATATTGCGGCATTCAACATTGGGATTGCAATAGGGTCCGTCGTGGGTGGGCAAACCGTACAGCACTTTGGGTTAGCGCAAACACCGTGGATTGGCGCGGTGATCGTCCTGGGGGCCTTCTTACTCATGGGGGTGAGTGGAAGACTGGATAAACCGTCACGCATTGCCCTGGGCTAAGCTATTGATGTGAGCGCTCGCTTACAAAACAATATGCAATTGTCCGTTGAAAGTGTGAGCTAAAATCCCTATAACAGAAGAACCAGTCCGGATCCGGGCTGGTTGACGTTATAGAGGTTTGAAAGTCAAAAGTGCGAAAAAACACCTATGCCATGCGCTATGTCGCCGGACAACCTGCAGAACGGATTTTACCGCCAGGGTCGTTTGCGAGTATCGGCCAGGCATTACCCGCCGGTGAACCGTTAAGCAGTGAAGACCGCATTCGGATCCTGGTGTGGAATATCTTCAAACAGCAGCGTGCCGAATGGCTGTCGGTGCTGAAGAACTTCGGCAAAGATGCGCATCTTGTTTTACTGCAAGAAGCGCAAACCACGCCAGAGCTGGTGCAGTTTGCAACGGCGAACTATCTGGCAGCCGACCAGGTTCCGGCGTTTGTTCTGCCTCAACATCCTTCTGGCGTGATGACGCTTTCAGCCGCTCACCCTGTTTACTGCTGCCCACTGCGCGAACGTGAGCCGATCTTACGCCTGGCGAAATCTGCGCTGGTAACGGTCTATCCGTTGCCTGACTCGCGATTATTGATGGTCGTAAATATCCATGCGGTTAATTTCAGCCTGGGGGTCGATGTATACAGTAAGCAGTTACTTCCTATCGGCGACCAGATTGCACATCACAGCGGCCCGGTGATAATGGCGGGCGATTTCAATGCCTGGAGCCGCCAGCGTATGAATGCGCTGTACCGCTTTGCGCGTGAAATGTCGCTTCGTCAGGTGCGCTTTACGGATGATCAGCGCCGTCGGGCCTTTGGCCGTCCTCTCGATTTTGTCTTTTATCGTGGTCTGAACGTTAGCGAAGCCTCTGTGCTGGTCACGCGCGCGTCCGATCATAACCCACTACTCGTTGAATTCAGTCCCGGCAAACCTGAGCAATAGGTGTGTCAGGTCTGCCGTAGGGCAGGCCTGTAGCGGTACTGCCCTTTACCTTCCAACCAGCAAAGGGCAACACAATGACAACACACTCTCATCATGACAACGTCGAAAAGCAGTTCGGCTCGCAGGCGAATGCCTATTTAACCAGCGCCGTACACGCCACTGGCCGCGATTTGCAGCGTCTGGCAGAAAGACTGTCTGCGTTTCCTCTGGCTCACGTTCTGGACATGGGGTGCGGGGCGGGACATGCCAGTTTTATTGCCGCGCAGAATGTGCAGCACGTGGTGGCGTACGACTTATCCTCGCAAATGCTGGATGTGGTTGCGCAAGCCGCGAGCGAGAAAGGGTTGCGCAATATTTCTACGCGGCAGGGCTATGCCGAAAAGTTACCCTTCGACGATCAATCGTTTGATGTGGTTATCAGCCGCTATTCTGCCCATCACTGGCATGATGTTGGCATAGCGCTGCGTGAGGTGGGCCGTGTATTGAAACCGGGCGGCAGGCTGATAATGATGGATGTGATGTCGCCGGGGCATCCGGTTCGTGACATCTGGTTGCAGACGGTTGAAGCGTTACGCGATACCTCGCACGTGCGTAACTATTCAAGCGGCGAGTGGCTGTCTTTCATTAATAACGCGAATTTGGTCGTCGACACGCTGCTGACCGATCGTTTACCCCTGGAATTCAGCTCATGGGTAGCACGGATGCGCACACCGGCCGCATTAGCACAAGCCATACGCATGTATCAGGAGAGCGCATCGGGGGAGGTGAAGGGCTACTTTGCGTTGCAGGAGGATGGTTCCTTTACCAGCGACACCATCATGATTGAAGCGCGTAAAGCGTAAATAAAAAAGGCACCGGGGGAATCGGTGCCTTTTTCGCATCATGCTGATCAGGAGTCTGGCATACCGTTGTTTTTCACAAACAACGTTAGTTGATCGCCGGGCTGCAGATTATCCGTATCGTTGTTCCAGCGCATCACATCTTTGATGTTGACGCCGTGACGTTTAGCGATGCTCGAAAGAGAATCCCCTTTACGCACACGATAGGTAATACTGTCGCTGTTGTTGGCCAGTCGCTGCGCACTGCTGCCCGCGCCA
The DNA here is from genome assembly GCF_029338175.1 of Citrobacter enshiensis. Classification (NCBI taxonomy): domain Bacteria; kingdom Pseudomonadati; phylum Pseudomonadota; class Gammaproteobacteria; order Enterobacterales; family Enterobacteriaceae; genus Citrobacter; species Citrobacter enshiensis. The sequence goes on along the minus strand of NZ_CP119862.1, from coordinate 3,878,213 downwards.
ACCGTCAAACTTTGCCCAACTTTCAGGCTGGAACCACGCAGGTTGTTCCACTGCTTCAGATCGCTTGCTTTCACGCCAAGACGTGAAGCGATGCCCGAAAGCGTGTCACCAGAGCGAACAGTGTAGCTACGGCTGTTCAGTGGCGTATTATCTGCAACTAACGTTGACTGTACTGCCGCAATTTCGCCGGAAGCCAGAGATTCACGCAGTTGTGCTGCATGCTTCTTTGGGATCATCACGTATTGCGGGCCGCTTGCACCCAACGTAGAGCCTTTCACGCCAGCATTAAACGTCTTTAGCTTGCTGACGGAAATACCCGCCATATCTGCAACCTGTGCCATTTCTACCGGGCTGCTCAAGCGAACACGCGCCAACGCCCGACTTTCGTCTGTCGTAGGCAGACGCACGCCATAGCGTTTGCTGTTTTTGAGAATATCGCTCAAAGCCAGCATTTTTGGCACGTACTGCTTCGTTTCCTGAGGTAATGGAAGTGACCAAAAGTCCGTCGCTTTGCCACGAGCTTTATTCGCTTTCATCGCCTTCATCACGCGACCTTCGCCGCTATTATAAGCCGCTACGGTCAACAGCCAGTCGCCGTCAAACATTTTGTTCAGACGTTGCATCATGTCCAGCGCCGCCGTTGTGGATGCCACAACATCGCGACGAGCATCATAACTGCGCGTCTGTTTTAAACCATAATTGCGCCCCGTGCTCGGAATGATCTGCCAAATGCCAGCTGCATTGGCGCCAGACGTCGCGTGAGGATCAAAAGCGCTCTCCACTATGGGTAGTAGTACCAGTTCCATAGGCATGTTACGTTTTTTAACTTGCCCGGCTATCCAGTACATATACGGCTCTGCCCGTAAAGTTACATCGTGGAGATAGCTCTTATTGCGTAAATATTTCTGTTTCTGTTCGCGAATCCGGTTATTTTCCGGAATTCCCATCTTTAGCTCGTCACCAATGAAAGCCCACAAGTCTTGATCTGGCGCGATAGACGTCCCATCGTCCATCCATCGAGCCTGACTCGTAAACTTTCCTGCTTCCCCTTGACCAGCTGCAGAAAGGCTCTGTGCGTGTTGTTGGACACCAGCGTTCTGAGACGACTGGCACCCCACGAGCAGGACAGAGGCGAGTAATATCGCTTTTGCCTTCATGTGTGTGTCAATAGTTGCTTAAAAGACGACCGATCATAACGGTGAAGTTTGCGAATGACAAGTAGGAATTGTCAGAACCTGTCTTTCTTTGACCTTAACCAGGCAAAACGTTCTTCAGGGTGTTGCAATATTGTTTCTTTGTTTATTTCGTTAATTAAATCAATATCTTCCGTTCTGAGAAAAATATTGTTTTGCCGCTCATTTTTCAGAATTACGGGTAGTGTCATTTGGTTTTTTGCGCGTAACTCATTAACTTTACGATAATATTCATTAATGAACGAATCGTGCGGTAGGATGCTTAGTGCAAACTTAATATTTGATAAAGTATATTCATGCGCGCTACACACCAGAGTATCATCAGGAAGTGCACATATTTTTTTAAGTGATTGATACATTTGAAGTGCAGTGCCTTCAAACAAACGCCCACATCCCCCTGAAAACAGAGTGTCACCGCAGAATAGGTAAGGGTGGCTAAAGTAACAGATATGTCCTAAAGTGTGACCCGGTGTAGCAAATACACTAAATTCATGACCTAAAATGAAGGCAGTTTCGCCATCTTTGACTACGTGGGTCGTTCCCTTATCTTGTGTCTCTGCCGGTCCGTAAACCACAATATTAGGAAAATGCTCACAGAGTTCTTCCACGCCACCCACGTGATCCTGATGATGGTGAGTGAGCAAAATCGCTTCCGGTTGCCAGTGATGTTCCGCAATCGCGTCTAACACCGGTTTTGCATCACCAGGATCGACAATCAGGCAACGTCCTTCATTATTACTAAGAACCCAGATGTAATTGTCCTGAAACGCGGGAATACTGTTAAGATTCATAGATTACCTCTCAAACGTAGCGGAAGGTCGTGATGAAACCGGCAAGGATCCCTCAAACTGCTATAGCACCTGAATGCTGGGGCGATTTGCCCTGGGGTGAGTACTATCGTGAGGCGCTGGAACAACAACTTAACCCGTGGTTCGCTAAAATGTATGGTTTTCACCTGCTTAAGGTTGGCAATTTAAGCGCAGAAATCAACTCGGAAGCGTGCGCTGTCTCCCACCAGGTAAATGTTTCCGCACAAGGTTCACCGGTACAGGTTCAGGCCGACCCATTGCATCTTCCCTTTGCCGACAAGTCTGTTGATGTGTGCCTGTTGGCGCATACGTTGCCCTGGTGCGCCGATCCGCATCGTTTACTTCATGAAGCCGACCGCGTGTTAATTGATGATGGCTGGCTTGTCTTAAGCGGGTTCAATCCTGTAAGCCTGATGGGATTACGCAAGTTGGTGCCGGTATTACGTAAAACGAGCCCCTATAACAGCCGGATGTTTACGCTTATGCGTCAGTTCGACTGGTTATCCCTGCTGAATTTTGAAGTGTTGCATTATAGCCGCTTTCACGTCTTGCCCTGGGCAAAGCAGGGAGGGAAACTGTTGAGTGCGCATGTTCCGGCATTAGGTTGTCTGCAGCTTATTGTTGCGCGCAAGCGAACCATTCCGCTCACGCTTAACCCAATGAAACAAAATAAAAACACCGCGCGGATTCGGCAAGCCGTCGGTGCGACCCGCCATTACCGTAAACCCGACGCCTAAGCTTCCGGCTGATACCCGGTGTCTTCCTGAGTGGGATTCATTGCGGCAGCACGAGCTAGCTCATCGCAGCGTTCGTTTTCCGGATGACCGGCATGGCCTTTTACCCATTCCCATTTAATTTGGTGCTGGCCCAACGCCGCGTCGAGACGTTTCCAGAGATCAACGTTCTTCACCGGTTTTTTATCTGCGGTTTTCCAGCCACGTTTTTTCCAGTTGTGGATCCACTGCGTAATCCCCTGGCGAACGTACTGACTGTCAGTACTGAGCACAACGTTGCAGTGCTCCTTCAGTGCTTCCAGCGCGACAATGGCCGCCATCAACTCCATGCGGTTATTCGTCGTGAGGGTATACCCTTCGTTAAAGGTTTTTTCGCGGTCGCGATAGCGTAAAATAGCGCCATAACCGCCAGGTCCTGGATTGCCGAGACAAGAACCATCGGTGAAAATTTCTACCTGTTTAAGCATCTCTGGTAGACTTCCTGTAATTTGAAATCGAACTGTAAACGACAAGTCTGACATAAATGACCGCTATGAGCACTGCAATTACACGACAGATCGTCCTGGATACCGAAACCACGGGTATGAACCAGATCGGCGCGCATTACGAAGGGCACAAGATTATTGAAATTGGTGCTGTCGAGGTGGTCAATCGTCGTCTGACGGGGAATAACTTCCACGTCTATCTTAAACCCGATCGGCTGGTGGACCCGGAAGCGTTTGGGGTACACGGTATTGCAGATGAATTTTTGCTCGATAAACCGACGTTTGCCGAGGTAGCCGATGAGTTCCTCGATTACATTCGGGGCGCTGAACTGGTTATTCATAACGCGTCGTTTGATATCGGCTTTATGGATTATGAGTTCAGTAAACTCAATCGCGACATCCCGAAAACGAATACCTTCTGCAAAGTGACCGATAGCCTGGCGCTGGCGAGGAAGATGTTTCCAGGCAAGCGTAACAGCCTCGATGCGTTGTGCTCACGTTATGAAATAGACAATAGCAAACGAACCCTGCACGGCGCATTGCTCGATGCCCAGATTCTGGCCGACGTTTATCTGATGATGACGGGCGGCCAGACGACGATGGCTTTTGCGATGGAAGGGGAAAGCCAGCAGCAGGGTGAGGCGGGGATCCAGCGTATTGTTCGCAAGGCCAGTGGGTTACGCGTTGTTTTAGCCACTGATGAAGAGCTGGCGGCGCATGAGTCGCGTCTTGACCTTGTTCAGAAGAAGGGCGGAAGTTGCCTCTGGCGAGCCTAGTTCGCCTTTTTACGCGCTAAAAATAACCGCTCGGGCGATTTTTACAGCAAACGATTCGAAACGTGAGAAAAAGCGTTGACGAGGTGCGAAGCAATCCGTAATATTCGCTTCGTTCCCAAGCGGAACACAACGCGGAGTGGTAGTTCAGTTGGTTAGAATACCTGCCTGTCACGCAGGGGGTCGCGGGTTCGAGTCCCGTCCATTCCGCCACTATTCAGAAGGCCTGAATCAGAAATGATTCAGGCCTTCGTCGTTTTCATATTTGTATTTTCCTCCGGTATGCCATTCCCCTTTGGTTTGTTACCTTCCTCCTGGAGCCGCTCACTGAACTCGGCAACACCATCGCGCAGATGCATTTCGGGTTTCCTCTCTGCTGACTAACGTTATTGTCGTGCCGATCTATCCCTTAAAACAATTGTTGCGCTTTCATGGAGTAGACTCTCGCCCGACGACTTCCTGCCAGCGAACACGGCAGGGAAGGCGCTGGTAAAGACAGCACATCATGTCATCTTTAATCTGACGAAGATTGCTGAGCGGTTAACCTGAAAAGCGATTCATCACGCAGGCTAAGCGGGGTGAAAAGCTATCACCGATAATGATCGTTTCTTTATTAATACGTTTCAGCATGTACAGTTTGTCGACGCGTTTGTAGGCGTCGAAAAAAAGATAATCGATTTCATCTGCTGCATCATCATCGGGGGCTTTTTCACGTCCGTCGGGGGTGAGAGTGAAAACGCCTGCGGTATGGCCGAGTGGGCTGGTGTAGCGAAAGAACAGTTTACGGTCAACAGTGAACTCGCCCTCATCGCTTTTGAACTTCCCTTGCACTGACAGTGAAAGGTGCCCGGAGTTGTAGCTGGTTATCAACAGGATCCCATTGAGTACCTTTTTCGAGTTATGGACGTCGAGTATCGACGTGAATTCCGAAGAGCAGGAAAAACTGATCTCTTTTTTCTTAGCATCTCCGGTAATGATGAGGAAGGCGATAGCCGCCAGCCCACAAATGGTAATCACGACTGACCACAATAGAGGAGAGTGATCGCTTTCCGGCTTCATATCATTCCTCATGATGACGATACAGGCTGGCACAGTGGTAATAGCCGAGGTTAAGACCGCATTCAGCAGCAAACGACCAGTCAATCAGGTTATGGTTGCTCGACCAGGTATTGAGATAGAGATCTTTCGTGTGTGAACAGTCCGGGTTAATGCCAACGGACTGGAAAATATCACGCGCCTTCTTTTCGGTAATGGTGTCGGTGAGGGCATTACCTAAAATATGCACACGGCATTTCTCATAGTTGATCGTCCTGAGAATAGAAGCATCCGTCATGTAGATTTCATTAGGTATCCAGGTCAACCAGGCCGTCGCCAGCACAGCAATGCCGGTAATTAATGCGGTTATCGCAACAGGCCATCGGTTATGCTTCTTCTTCTTTTGTGCCGGCATCGAGGTGGGAGTTTTGTCAGGAATCTGTACCTCTTCCCGTTGCTGAATATTGATACTGACATCGCCCATTCGAAATCCCATACGGGGAATCGTCACGATGAATTCTGCAGGGTGTCCCGTTGACGTTATTGCTTTGCGTAGAAATGAAATATGCTGGTTGAGATTAGCATCTGTCGCTCTGGCTCCATTGCGCTGGAAAACATTCAGCAGAATCTCGTCGCGCGTGGAAATCTCTTTACCATTTTGCAATAAATACAGCAGTAATAGTGATGCTACATTATTCAGTGTGGCCGTTTCACCAGAGGTTAGGTCTTTTAGCGTATTTTTATGCGGTCTAAAAATAAGGCCATCACCGATAATTACGGATTTGATTTTTTTTATTGGTATATGAGAAATCACTGATGTCTCCTTTAAGGCAGGAAATCTCGCATTCGAGTGGTTAAGGCAATAGCATAACATAATTCATTTATAAAAAATGGTTGTACCAAAGAACGTTTTTTTAATGTTTTCATAACAATATTTTAATATCCCTTTCTGAAATTACCAATTCTTCTTCTCGTCTTCGCTATCTTATTGTCATGGCTCACATTTGATATCCATTGTCATTTTTACAAAATATTCATAAATACTTTTTTTTATCATTTAAGCTAAATTAAAAAATACAGAACAGATAAAAATATTATAAATAATATAAAAAGTAGTGTTTTATGCTAGTTTTTGTGTTTTGTTTGGTCTGTTTTTCGTGATCGATCCGTTCAGTGGCTGTGAAACAACACGATTCCCTGAGTTTGATGGAGAGCAGGTTTTCTCGTTGTCTCATTTTTTCAACGAATTAATATAAACCCCGAAACAGCGTGAACGGCTGTGGAGGGTATTCCGTATGTAATGCCTGTGAAGTTCAAAATAAGGAGTAGCTTGAGAGGGATTATCTGCAAGGAAATGCACCGCTGCTACCTGAATATCAGGATTTCCCAGACAAAAATCGTCTGCGGGAATAGAACGTCGAAATAACCAAAAATAGATATAAGGTTAAGATTTAATATGAAAATGAAAAACGTGGCTATGGCCTGTGCGCTGATGGCGGGAATGACTTTTACTGCCGCTTCTAGTTTTGCTGCTGAGAAGGTAGAACCGACTAACGGTAAAATTCATTTCACCGGTTCTTTGGTGAATTCCGCATGCGGTCTGGCTCCTGAATCTAGCCCAGTACAGGTAAATTTTGGCGAGATCCCGACGTCTCAGTTAAAAGACAATCAGCGTGCCGGTGTTAAGCATGCCAAAATCGTTCTGCAGGGTTGTGATACGACAGTCGCGAAAACCGCTACCGTGACCTACACCCCGGCAACAATTGACAAGGACAACAACGCGCTGGCTGCATTCACCTCTGGTACTGCGCAGGGTGCGGGCATCGGTATGATTGACAGCGGCAACCAGGAAGTGAAATGGGGCGAAGCCGCTTCCGAGGTCAACATCACCGACGGCGAAACCGATATCGATTTCGTGGCTTACCTGCAGGCGAGCAACGCCTCTGCTGTGGTGACTCCAGGTGATTTCGAATCCACCGTTAATTTCCAGATCGACTATCAGTAATGATCTGCTGCGGGCGCATTATTGCGCCTGCTTAACCCTTCCTGCGATTCACTGAAAGGAAATGCGGTTATGCCTGGATGGCGAACGTTACTGCTTTTTATCTTTATATCGCCTGCATGGGTTATGGCTGGCACAGATCATATCGCCAGTACGCCCGGCAAAATGCGGATGCGGGGAAATATTATTGAGGCTGCCTGCTATGTCGATCCGCGGGACCGCTCGCTGCTAGTCGAATTTGACGACCTATCCGCCAGGGATATTTCCGGGAAGCCCGAAAAAGTATCGGCGCACGATTTCAGTATTCATTTGTTGGGATGTTCATTAGGGGATTCTCAACACCCAGGGAATGTGTTTCAACGCGCAAACATTACCTTTTCCGGCGCATCCGATCGCGATAATCCCGATTATCTGAGCGTGCAGTCGGAAACTGAAAATTTAGCGATAGAAATATATGACAGCAAAGGACAGCAAATTCATCTGGGCGAACCGTCACCGGACTATGCGCTTAACCCAGGAAAAAATACGCTCAATTTTACGGCTTATTTGATCTCCCGCGACGGACGAATGACATCCGGTGAATTTACCGCGGCCACGCATTTTGTTGTGAATTATCTCTGAGCCGCACTGGCAATTCGGGTATCTGAAGGTTTGCGAACGAAAATGATTACGCTGAAAACAGATAAAACACGTCTGGCGCTTTTTATTGCTCTGGTCTGCGCTTCTTCATGGGTTGAAGCGGATGAGTCAATTGAATTTAATACCGACGTTCTGGATGCCAGCGACAGGCAGAATGTAGATTTGCAGCGCTTTTCTGAAGGCAACTTTGTCACACCCGGCGAATATCTTCTGGATGTTCGCATTAATGGTCAGGAGATCCCACAGCAGTCGATCCGCTATATCGTCGATCCTGAAAATAAACATAAATCCATGGCATGCCTGACGCCGGAACAGCTCGAATTACTGGCGCTCAAAGAAGAGGCGCTGGTGCATATTCGTCCGGTTACTGCGACCTGCTATGACATTTCCCGTTTGCCGGGGGCGGCATTAAATAACAGCGCCGGGGTGCTGGACATTACCGTGCCGCAGGCATGGATGAAATATACCGATCCTGACTGGACGCCGCCGGAACGTTGGGATAATGGCGTGGCGGGGCTGATATTTGACTACAGCATCTCGGGTCAGACCACACACTACGAACAAGGCGGCGGTCATTACCGCTCTCTGTCGGGCTACGGGCAGACAGGGTTTAACCTCGGCGGCTGGCGTTTTCGCGGACAGTATCAGGCTGATTACTCCTCGGATAATAATCGGGGAAGTATTGACTGGGACCAGATCTACGCCTATCGCCCGTTGCCGATGCAGGCCGCTAAGCTGACGGTAGGCGAAATCTACCTGAATTCTCAGGTATTTGATTCGGTGCGTTTCACAGGCGTTAACCTCGCCAGCGACGAGCGCATGCTACCGCCGAATTTGCAGGGCTACGCGCCTGAAGTTCACGGTATCGCCCGCAGCAACGCAAAAGTGACCGTCAGCCAGCAGGGGCGAGTCATCTATCAAACCACCGTCCCTGCGGGGCCGTTTAATATTCAGGATCTGCACGGCTCGGTACGCGGCACGCTGGATGTGCGTGTCGAAGAGCAAGATGGCGCCGTACAAACCTTTCAGGTCAACACGGCCGATATTCCCTATCTGACGCGTCCGGGTTACGTGCGTTATAACACCGCCGTCGGTAAACCTTCGCGTTATAACCACGACGTTCAGGGACCGGCGTTTTACAGCGGCGATTTTTCATGGGGGGTCAGCAATGCATGGTCTCTGTATGGCGGCGCGCTGCTGGCCGGTGAGCGCTATAACGCCTGGTCGATGGGTATCGGGCGGGATCTGAGCTGGCTGGGCGCGTTGTCGGCTGATGCGACGCAATCCGTGAGCCGGGTGAAGCATCAGAATGAGAAAAAAGGCATGTCCTTTAAGCTCAGCTATGCCAAAACCTTTGATGAATATAACAGTGCTATCACCTTTGCGGGTTACCGCTTTTCGCAGCGAAACTTCCGCTCTTTCTCGCAGTTCCTCGACGAACAATATGAGAATAACGACAGCGTCGGGAACGAGAAAGAGATGTACACCATCACCGGCAACAAGACCTTTTTTGCTGATGACCCGCGCTTAGCCACGACGCTGTACCTGACCTACACCCACCAGAACTACTGGGATCGCCGTTCACAGGATCGCTACGGGATGTCGATGGGTCACAGCTTTTCGTTCGCCGGGATTCGGGGTATCAGCGCCAACCTCGCGGCATACCGCTCTGAGTATCAGGGAAAACGGGATGACAGCCTCTCGCTCTCCCTCTCAATTCCGTGGAGCGATGGCCGTTCAATGGATTATGAGCTGCAAAACAGCGGCAACCATACCAGCCAGATGGTTTCGTATTCCGATAACCGCGACAGCAACAACCCGTGGCGTCTGCGCGCCGGGGTCTCTGGTGAAGGACGCACTGCGTTTGATGGCTACTACAAGCACCGCAGCATGATGGCGGAGCTGGAATCGAACGTCAGCTGGCAGCAGTCACGCTACCTCTCAGTTGGCGGCACGATGCGTGGCGGCTTTACCGCAACGCGTCACGGCGCGGCGCTGCACAACAGCCAGGCGTCGATGAACACCGCCCGCGTGATGGTTGATACCGACGGTGTCGCTAACGTGCCGCTGAACGGCGAGCAGGCGCACTCCAACCGCTTCGGCATTGCCGTGGTGCCGGATGTCGTGAGTTATCACAGCTTTGATACCCGCATCGACGTGGACGCGATGGATGAAGACATTTCCGCCACCAAAGCCATCGTCACCAATACCCTGACGGAAGGGGCGATTGGTTATCAGCGCTTTGCCGTGGCGCAGGGGGAAAAAATGATGGCGCTGCTGCGTTTGAAAGATGGTTCGGTACCGCCGTTTGGCGCCGAAGTGTTTAACGCTAATGGCGTCAGCGTCGCCATGGTGATGGAGAACGGCATGGCCTGGATTGCCGGTGTGAATCCTGCCGAACGTCTTTCCGTTGCCTGGGGCGGTCGTGCGCAGTGCCACTTACAGGTGCCGCAACAACTCAATCCGGAAGGCAACGTGCTGTTGCCTTGTGAATAACTTCCATAACTTGAATGAATCGTGTCATGAAAAACCAAGCTTTTTACTCCGTGCAGCGCTGGCTGAAACCTGTGGCCTGCGGCCTGCTGTTTGCCGCAGAGATCAATACCTCATGGGCGGGCATTGCACTCGACCGCACCCGGCTGATCATCACCGGTGATGCCCGCTCCGTCAGTGCGAACTTAACCAACACCAGCCCGAGTATCCCGTTTCTGGCGCAGTCGTGGGTGGAAGATGCCAGCGGGACAAAAATCACCTCGCCGTTGATGGTCCTGCCGCCGCTGCAACGCATCAACGGCGGGCAAAAGGGCATTGCCCGCGTCACAAAAACCGGTGGCATTAACGCGTTGCCGCAGGATCGCGAGAGTCTCTTCTACCTGAACGTTCGCGAAATTCCGCCCAAACCGGACAAGCCGAACGTACTGCAGCTGGCGATGCAGTCGCGTATCAAGCTGTTTTACCGTCCGACCGCCATCGTGCCGGAAACCCCCGGTGCTGTGTGGCAGAACTGGGTGGTCTTTCGCAAGCAGGGCACCCACTGGACCGTGGATAACCCAACACCTTATTTCGTCACCCTCATCGGCCTGAGCCGTAAGCCGGAAGCGCAAGGTGGCGGCAAGCTGACGGACTTCCCCGGAATTATGGTATCGCCAAAATCCTCTCACGATTTCATCGTCACTGACGGCAGCGTCAGCCAGTTCAGCATGATGTACGTGAACGATTTTGGTGGTCATCCCGAACTGAATTTCAGCTGCACAGGCAATGTGTGTAAGGCATTGCCAATGGAGAAGCAGCCCCGGTAACAGGACTCGGTAAATGAAAAAGATGCTTTGCGCTCTGCTGATGGCGGGAGTGGCCTGTACGGTTCAGGCCAAAGGCGGGCGCCAGGATATGAGCAACGTGTCCGGCGAGTATGGCAACGTCCGTTTTCACGGTCGGGTCTTCGTTTCGCCGTGTGTGCTGGATATGGCGTCACGCGACCAGACCATCGATCTTGGTGATATTTCCGCCAGCCGGTTTCGCCAGGGCGGCGATCGAAGCGATCCGGTGTTGGTCACGCTGTACCTGAACGACTGCTTAAAAGGTTCCGGTCATCCCCTGCGGGATTTCCCCGGGCAGACAAGTGAAATGCCTGAACGGACGCACAGCACGGTGGAACGCGGCGTTTCGATGACGCTGATGGCCGAAAGCGCGCCGGAAAACAGCGATCTGGGCCGTATTCATGGCGATGTGCGGGGAGCGGGCATCCGGTTGTTGACTGAACGTAATCAGTTGATCCACCTCAGCCAACCGCAGCGTATGTGGATCCTTAAACCGGGAGACAACGCCATACACTTTCTCGCGGCGCTGGAATCCATCGGGCGCGAGGTGACCGCTGGCGAATTTAACGGTCTGGTCAGACTTAAGCTGGAGTATCTATGAGCGTATTGCACAAAACGCTGTTGTGGCTAGCACTGGCAGGCTGCCCGCTGGCAGCGCAGGCGTTTACTCAGGGGGAAGGGGAGCCGCAAGGGGGTGTGCCACATCAATATGAAATTGAGTTGAAGTCGCTGGATGTGAGCAAAAACCACGCGGGCGGAAGAACGAACCCGTTTACCTGGAATCTGGGAAGCTTGTATGTGGTGGATTTTCACTGCGAGCAGGCGGATATCTCCCGACAGCCGATTTACTACACCACGACCTCGACGATGCCTCTCTCAAACCAGGGACCGAACCGTTTTCGTCTGAACGAGTATCTGGATGTGGAAGTGCAGGTGTGGGTCGCCGGACGCTATAACAATTATGCTCAGGCACCTTTTACCAATGTTTCTAACCGCAACAGCAATAACAGTTGCAAGAAGCGTAAAGGCTACGTACGCGCCACTAACGTTAAAAGTGGTTCGAAAGGAAAAGTGACGTTTATTGTCACCAAACCAATAATTAACGGCATCAATATTGCTTCGCAGTCCCTGCTGGAGGTTGCCGGGCGCATGGGTAACGCTGGCCCAACGCCAACAACAGCGATTTCCCGCGTGGTGATTAAATCCGGGCTGATTACCGTGCCGGATAAATGCACCTTTAACCGGGGCGACAAGATCAGTATTGAATTTGGCGATCTGCCCGGTTCCGCCGCAAAACTCAACGGCACCAATTTCAGCAAGTCGATCCCCATACACGTGGTCTGTGAAGGCGGCAGCTTTGACAAGGGCGCGCTGAATATCGATCTCGGCGTACAAACCAGCACGGCCTCAGGTACCGCGGGGTTTAACGATCATTTACTCGGTACTCTCAGCAATGGGCAAAAACGCGACGATCTCGGGATCGTCATTAAGGACGAGAGCGGAAGCCCCGTGGTGCCGAATCAGTTTTACAACGTGAAGGGCTTCTACCAGAACCAGGGCGACTGGAATCTCACTGCCGCACCGGTGGCAAAGCCGGGCGTGGGTAGCGTTAAGGAGGGTGAGTTTGAAGCCTCTGCCACCGTTGTTGCGCAGTTTCAGTAGGATGATGTCATGAGATTCAGGACGTTAATTGCGGCTAGTGCATTGTTGCTCAGCGGTACGACGCAAGCTGACACTAAACTGGTCGGCGGCGATATGTATTTCCACGGCACCGTCGTGGCGCTCGCCTGCAGCCTTCCTCCGGGCGGCGACAAAATCGAGGTCGATTTTGGGCAGATAGCCACCCAGGATCTCTATTCGTCAGGGCGCAGTAAGCCAGAAAAATTCAGTATTCAGTTGCGCGACTGTAACCCAGAGGTTTTTCGCGGGATCTCCGTCACCTTCGGTGGCACCGAAGATGCGGAGTTGCCCGATCATCTGGCGCTGGACAGCAGTGAGCAAGGCGGTGCGTCGGGGATCGGCATAGGGATGAGTGAAGAGAATGGTACGGCAATCCGGCTCGGTGAGAGCACGTCAGTGAAAGAGATTACTGAAGGGTCGATGACGCTGAATTTTCTGGCATGGGTCGCGGCAGAGCCGACGGCGATAAAAAACCAGTCTCTGGAATACGGTCCGTTCAGCGCCAGCGGAACCTGGACGCTGAATTACCAGTAGCATGATGAACACACTCAATCGCCTGGTCCCGTTGCCCGCGCAGAAATTCTTACTCGCTGCCAGTCTGCTTTTCTGGTGTGGGGGTATGCATCTTTACTGGCCGAATAACGGCGGCAGCGGTCTGTCGTTACCGCTCAATATTCTGTCCTGGGTCTACGCCGTTGTGCTGGCAGGGAGCGTGTCCGTGTTGCTGCCCCGTCGACGCTGGCGGCTTACTTTGCCTGCCGCCGGGTTTATGGCGGGAGCGCTCATTCTGACACTGCTTTGCCTGCTGACGCCCGTGGTCTGGAAAACGGAGGCATTTCTGGTGGCTGGCGCATTGTTGGGGGGCACACTTTTATACCTGGCTGTGCTGCAAATCCCGCTAACGACCCACGTCCTGACAGCGTTGCTGACCCTGATATGGGGTGCCTGTCTCCTCGAATGCCTCGCGTTCGTGTATCAGTATTTGCATCTGCCGGGCGTGGAGTACTGGGAGTTTGCCTGGTGGCGCAGTACGCGGCCTTACGGCATTTTTCAGCAGGTCAATCTGATGGCCAGTTTTACCGCCTGCGGCGTATTGCTGTCAGCGCTACTCTTTTTACGGATCCATGGCCGATCCCGGATAGTCATTGGGTTTGCCTGTGTGTTGATGGGATTTGTGCTGCATGAATGTCAGTCGCAAACCGGTTATTTGTCTCTGGCCGTTGGCGAAGTATTGCTGCTGGCCATTTTTCCTTCGCAACGGCGGACGTTGCTTCGACTCCTGGTGCTGCTGGCGGCGGGAATGGCGATGGGGGAAGTCACTCGCCATTTTCTCTCTGTTGCGACAGTGGATCACCTGACGTCATCTCATGTTCGCTGGTCGGTGCTGAAAACGTCTCTGGCGCTGTTTGTAGAACGACCGTGGATCGGCTGGGGTGTGGGCAGTTTTGCCGCCGTCTTTCTTGAACGAGCGGGACGTTTTGGGCTGAGCAGTATGTCGCATCCGCACAATGAACTGGTGCTGTGGATGGTGGAGGGCGGCCTGGTCGGTCTGCCTGGCGCGGTCTGTTTTATTGCGGGCGGTTTCTGGCTTTGGATCAGTGGAAATCACTGGCGGCGTGCATGCCTGGTGGCAGCGCTGCCGGTGGTGATTCATATGCTGACGGAATACCCTGTCAGACAGTCGACACCTCACTGGCTGCTGCTGATTCTGTTGCTACGTTGTGCAGACAGTGCGGTGAGCAGGCGCCGACTGGCGCTTCCGGCGACGGACTTTGTTCGCGTGGCGGCGTTTATCGCGACGCTGGCCTTGACGCCGTTGTTGCTCCTCACGCTGCAAACGCAACAACGACTGACGGCGGCGGAGCGGCAGTCAGAACAGTGGCGTCTTGCCGAATCGCTTCCTGTGGGCGGCTGGCTACTGGCCACGCGTTACCGGTTTGATGTCGAAATGGGTTATCTGCAACGTTATCAGCGAACCCGGGACGCCCGCTGGCTGACGCCGGTTCGCTGCTGGGCGCCTGAATACGTGCGTGTTCACCCGGACCCGAATATCTCTTTCACGCAAATCTTGCTTGCGCAGCAGCAGCGCGACATGCCCGCGGCGCGTCGTCTGGCGGCACGCTTTTACCTCGACTACCCGAACGATCGCCGTATCCCCTGGTTGCAGGATGCACGACGCCCTTTTAATCAAAAAATGGAATGACATGAACAGACTCAGTGAACCGGCTCTTTATACGCCAGAGCTTCCCCGCAATGCCGAACTGACGCAGATCACCGGGATCCGCCTGCAGCGTATCCATTTTTTTCATGATGCAGCGCGGGATGTCCGTGAAGTGCTGAGCCTGGTACAGACACCGATGCATCTGGATCTGTTTTTCCAGCGCCTTTCCGTCACGGCGAAGCAGCAGCTCTTTCTGTGGCAAATGCAGCGGGTACTGGCGCTGCGGGGATGCTTTTCGCTGAATTTATCTGTCAGGATGCTGACTTGCCAGCGGTGGGTAAGCCTGCTTACTGAACAGGCGCATGAGGGGCGGATCATTATCGAAATTCAGGATCCTGGCACGATGATGCGTCTGGAAAAGGCAGAACAGCAGGTGGTGTGCGCTGCATTAAACACTCTCATACGGTATGGGTTTCGCATCTGGTTGGATGACGTTTCACCGGCGCAGTTTTTTATCTGGCGGCAGGCTGGCATTCAATTTGATGCGGTCAAAATCGAAACCGGATTGTTTCATCAGTTCAGGACATCGGGATCGCAGCTGACTATTCTGGTCAATCAGTTTCGTGGACTGGGGGGACGGGTGGTGATTGAAGGGGTTGAAACACCAGAGGATTATGCCATTTGCCGTGTAAGCGGCGCTGATGCCGTACAGGGATATCTGTTTGAGCAGGAAGTTTTGCCTGAAGACTTTAATCCGCAATGAGGCAGGGCTTCGTTATTTTCATGCTAATAAAATCAGGAAAGCCCGCTACCTGGCGCAACGGGCTATCGACATTATTCGCTCAGCGTCTGGGCAATCTCATTTTGTACCAGTTTACGCTGTTCCGGGGTTAAGACTTTGTTCAGCTCAAAGTAGTATTTCACGCGGTAGTAGCGGGACTGTTGTTCAACACTGCCGATCGCCGTCAGCTGTTTTTTTATTGCGGACTCGTCCCATTTCCCGGATCTAATGACATTGATCAGTTCGCCGTCTTTAATGTCCTTCATGGAAATCTTGCTCACGTTTGCTTCCAGCTCGCTGTGCAACTTTTTAATTTGCTCAACCTGAGCGTCGGTCAGCTTAAGCTGTTGCACCACCGGATCCTGGGAAGGAACGGGTGTATCAGACACGTTTGATGCAAAAGTACTAAAAGAGGCACCGGCCAGCGCGGCAGCGACTAAGGTCATACGTACGAAATTCTTCATTATTTCATCCTGATAAAGAAATTTTGAACTGTGCTTACCATCGTAAACGACGAGTGAATATCTCGCTCAGGATACGTTGAAAGGTGAGGGGCGCCACGCGAATTTGTTTTACGGGAGGTTACTGAGTGAAACAATCCCCGCTATGGGAAACGTTTCGCCATAGCGGAAGGGGGGAACGGATTTATTGCAGCGTGAACGGATCGGCGTCCTGCCATGCCGGGAACTTCTCCCGGTATTCCCGCAGTGTGCTGAGTGATAACTCTGCGTCAATGCGTGTTGCGTGATGGGGTTCGGCCGTAGCGATAATCTCACCCTGCGGGCTAATCACCCGACTGTCTCCTCGGTAGTGGTGACCGTTGCCGTCAGTACCAACCCGGTTACAGCCTGCAACATATGCCTGATTTTCAATCGCCCGCGCGGTAAGCAACGCCTGCCAGTGTAATGAACGCGGAGCAGGCCAGTTAGCCACGAACAATGCCAGATCATAATCGTTGAGATTGCGGGACCACACCGGAAAACGCAGGTCGTAACAGATCAGCGGCAGGATACGCCAGCCGCGCCAGTTCACAATGACGCGTTCAGTACCCGGTTCATAATGGTGATGTTCCTCCGCCATTCGAAACAGGTGGCGTTTATCATAATGATGAACGGTTCCTTGCGGTTCAACGAGTAAAAACCGGTTAACCGGCCCGCGTTCTGACTGTAGTGCCGCACTGCCTGCAATCAGGGCATTGGTCTGTTCAGCCCTTGTGCGCATCCACTCGATGACGGCGTCCTGAGAGAGTGAGCGGGCTGCCGCTTCCATGGCAAAGCCAGTGGTAAACATCTCGGGTAATACGATGATGTCACGTCCGGCGATGGTTTCCAGTTGCCGGTCAAAGTAGCGCAAATTGGCAGGGCCGTCCATCCAGACCAGAGGTTGTTGCAAAAGCGTGATTTTCAAACCGGGCACGATCGTGGTTCCTCGTTAAGCAGCATTTTTACACTGTAGCATGCGCCACGACGGATAGGTGGCAATAAAAAAGCCCCGCTAAAAGCGGGGCTGGAACGGTGAGCGGATGTTTATGCGGCTTCGACTTTACGCACCTTCTCTGGCAACTTTACCGGCTGTGTCGCCAGCTCCTCGGGTTCAAAATCATCAACGTTGATACTGCGCAGGCGGCTTTCTTCGGCTTTGATCAGAATCGCCGCTTCATCTTTGTCAATCAACCCTTTTGCCAGTGCGTTATGCGCCAGCTCGTCCAGACGGGTAAAGGACAGGTTTTTACCCAGCTCTTTGCAGATACGCTGGTGGATAGGATCTGCGGCCATGACATCCAGCAGAGCTTCTTCCAGCAAGCCGACCGGGTTATGTTCGCTTGGCGTCAGATACTGGCCACGACCAATGCGGGTACGGGTTGCGCTCGGCGTTTGCAGAATCTTCGCGACTTTATGATCCAGTTTGTCGGAAGGTGCATGGTAGTGGCGACCTGTCGGGAAGATCACTACGTTCAGCAAACCTGCCACCAAACGGTTCGGGAAGTTTTGCAGCAGATCGTCCATCGCCTGTTCAGCCTGGTACAACGCATCCTGGACGCCCCAGTGAACCAGCGGCAGGTCGGCTTCGTGACGGCCCTCATCGTCATAACGCTTCAGCACGGCAGAGGCGAGATACAGCTGACTTAAAATATCGCCCAGGCGTGCAGAGATGCGTTCACGACGTTTCAGGCTACCGCCCAGTACCGCCATTGAGACATCGGAAAGCAGTGCCAGGTTGGCGCTCAGGCGGTTCAGATGCTGATAGTAACGCTTCGTGGCATCCCCTGTCGGCGTTTGGCTGGTCAGCCCGCGAGTCAGGCCCAGCCAAAAACTGCGCACTTTATTGCTGCCGACATGACCAATGTGTTTGAACAACAATTTATCGAAGGCATTGACGTCGTTTTTCTGCGCAGCAGCCATTTCTTCGAGGACGTAAGGATGGCAGCGAATGGCGCCTTGTCCGAAGATCATCATGCTACGGGTCAGAATGTTCGCGCCTTCAACGGTAATGGCGATAGGGGCGCCCTGATAAGCACGTGCCAGGAAGTTGCTTTCGCCCAGCATGATGCCTTTACCGCCCGTGATGTCCATTGCGTCGACAATAGACTGCTGTCCGCGGTGGGTACAGTGGTACTTCACGATGGCAGAGAGCACGGCGGGTTTTTCACCCAGCATAATACCGTACGTAACCAACGACGCCGCCGCGTCCATCACGTAGGCATTGCCTGCAATACGCGCCAACGGTTCTTCAATCCCTTCCATTTTACCGATAGAAATTTTGAACTGACGGCGAATATGCGCGTAGGCGCCGGTCGCCAGGGCTACCGATTTAACACCACCGGTAGAGTTAGACGGCAGGGTAATGCCACGGCCAACCGACAGACATTCCACCAGCATACGCCAGCCCTGACCGGCCATTTTCGGTCCACCGATGATGTAATCGATCGGCACGAAAATATCTTTTCCGCGTGTCGGACCGTTCTGGAACGGAACGTTTAACGGGAAGTGGCGGCGACCGATTTCAACGCCAGGCGTGGTGGTGGGGATCAGTGCACAAGTGATGCCCAAATCTTCTTCGCCGCCCAGCAGTTTTTCCGGGTCCGAGAGTTTAAACGCCAGACCCAACACCGTGGCGATAGGCGCCAGCGTAATGTAACGCTTGTTCCAGGTCAGGCGCATACCCAGCACCTGCTGGCCCTGCCATTCGCCCATGCAAACCACTCCCGTATCTGGAATCGCGCCAGCATCAGAACCGGCTTCCGGGCTGGTCAACGCAAAGCAAGGGATCTCCTGACCCCGCGCCAGACGCGGCAGGTAATGATTTTTCTGTTCTTCAGTACCGTAATGTTGCAGCAGCTCGCCCGGGCCTAACGAGTTAGGGACGCCCACGGTGATCGACAGGATCCCGGAGACACCAGAGAGTTTTTGCAGTACGCGAGATTGCGCATAGGCGGAGAACTCGAGGCCGCCGTACTCTTTCTTGATGATCATCGCGAAGAAGCGATGTTCTTTCAGATAGGCCCACAGCTCGGGAGGAAGATCGGCCAGTTCATGGGTGATCTGGAAATCGTTCGCCATGCGGCAGGCTTCTTCCACCGGACCATCAATGAACGCCTGCTCTTCAGCCGTTAAATGAGGCTGTGGATAGTTGTGCAGTTTCTTCCAGTCGGGTTTGCCCTGGAATAAATCGCCTTCCCACCAGGTCGTACCCGCGTCGATAGCTTCTTTCTCGGTGCGTGACATTGGCGGCATCACTTTACGAAAACCGCGAAACACCGGGGCAGAAATCATCGATTTACGCATCGGCGTAAAGTTAAACGGTACGAGGATAATGGCCAGAGGAACCAGCAGCCAGACTGACCACAGGCCAGCGACGCCAAGCGCGGCTGTCCAGGCGAGCAGGATAAGACTGCTGAGAAATAAGCTTACGCGGTGATAGAACAGTACACCGAGCAGAACAACTGTTGCGAGAATACTCAAAATCATCATAACGAAAAGCTCCCTTTCTTGTAGGAGGTCTGACCACTTGTGATGATATGGTTGTAGTGGATGTCATTTCTTTTAGCAATATTTTTACAAAATAATTACAACAAAGCTCACATTGTTGCCGTTTTCTCCGGCACAAAAAATCAAAAGACAGGGGGCTTCCGGTGGCCTGGACTTCTCGCTTTCTGTGGTATCCGGTACACTGCATCCTGTCATTTACATTTATGCTGAAGGATATCCTCATGTACCAGGATCTTATTCGTAACGAACTGAACGAAGCGGCGGAAACGCTGGCTAATTTTTTAAAAGATGATGCCAATATTCACGCCATTCAGCGCGCAGCGGTCCTGCTGGCAGACAGTTTCAAAGCGGGCGGCAAGGTACTTTCCTGTGGTAACGGCGGCTCCCATTGCGATGCAATGCATTTTGCTGAAGAGTTGACCGGTCGTTATCGTGAAAACCGCCCGGGTTATCCGGCCATTGCTATCTCTGATGTCAGCCATATCTCCTGCGTCAGTAACGATTTTGGTTACGATTATGTCTTCTCCCGCTACGTTGAAGCCGTTGGGCGCGAAGGTGATGTTCTGCTGGGGATCTCCACGTCAGGAAATTCAGGCAACGTGATCAAGGCGATTGCTGCGGCGCGTGAAAAGGGAATGAAAGTCATCACCCTGACCGGTAAAGACGGCGGCAAAATGGCG
The DNA here is from genome assembly GCF_029338175.1 of Citrobacter enshiensis. NCBI lineage: Bacteria > Pseudomonadati > Pseudomonadota > Gammaproteobacteria > Enterobacterales > Enterobacteriaceae > Citrobacter > Citrobacter enshiensis. The sequence goes on along the minus strand of NZ_CP119862.1, from coordinate 3,857,935 downwards.
GGCAGTGCGGATATCGAAATCCGCGTACCGCATTTTGGCTATGCTGATCGTATCCAGGAAATCCATATCAAAGTTATCCATATCCTGATTCAGTTAATCGAAAAAGAGATGGTTAAATAAATCTTCGCTGGGGGCGTTGTGCCCCCGCTGTTGTAGAGGTGAAGTATGTGCGAACTGCTCGGGATGAGCGCCAATGTGCCCACCGATATCTGTTTTAGTTTCACCGGGCTGGTTCAGCGTGGTGGAGGAACCGGGCCGCATAAAGACGGCTGGGGAATTACCTTCTATGAGGGTAAAGGCTGTCGCACCTTCAAAGATCCGCAACCCAGCTTTAATTCTCCCATTGCGAAACTGGTGCAAGACTACCCGATTAAATCGTGTTCCGTGATTGCGCATATTCGTCAGGCGAATCGTGGGGAAGTGGCGCTGGAAAATACCCACCCTTTTACGCGTGAGTTGTGGGGGAGAAACTGGAGTTACGCCCACAACGGGCAACTCAACGGGTATAAATCTCTTGAGACCGGCAATTTCCGCCCCATCGGCGAAACTGACAGCGAAAAGGCGTTTTGCTGGCTGTTACACAAACTGACCGCCCGCTACCCGCGAACGCCGGGCAATATGACGTCAGTCTTTAAATATATTGCCGCGCTGGCAGGGGAATTACGCGAGAAGGGCGTCTTTAACATGCTGCTGTCAGACGGGCGCTATGTGATGGCGTTCTGTTCAACGAATTTATACTGGATCACGCGTCGTGCGCCGTTTGGCGTGGCGACATTGTTAGATCAGGACGTTGAGATCGACTTTAGCTCGGAAACCACACCCAATGATGTGGTCACCGTGATTGCCACCCAACCGCTGACAGGGAATGAAGCCTGGCAAAAGATCATGCCAGGCGAATGGCGATTATTTTGTCTCGGGGAGCGCGTAGTTTGATGCCAGTTGCGGCTGGACCACTTCGTGGCTCAACGGCTTGCTGACCACGTAACGGCCACCGGTAACCGAAATAGTCGGTGGTTTGCGGGTCTGTTCAAAGTAATCGTATCCCGGTTTTAACTGCGCCCAGAAATCTTTGTAATAGGAGTACTTATGGCGCTCCATGTTTGCATCGGTCATGCGGAACGGGTAAATGCTGACCTGAACGCTGGACTGGCCGAAGACCAGAGCGCCGGTGACAAACTGGAAAATCTCATCAATACTGCTATCGGTCATGGCATAACAGCCGACGGAAACGCAGGCACCGTGAATCATCAAATATTTCCCTTCATAACCGTGAGCGCGGTCATAAGCATTGGGGAAACCGATATTGATGGCTTTGTAGAAGCGGCTGTCCGGTTTGAGCTGACTGCGCTGAACGCTGTAGAAGCCTTCAGGACTTTTGAAGTCGCCCTGGCGTTGTTTAGGGCCTAATCCACCGGAATAGTTACAAATTTTGTAGCTGTCGAGCAATTGATACTGCTCGCCCATCTTGACGTAGAGATCAAGGGTGCGCTCTTCTTTGAAGATCTGAATATAGACCGGCGACCCCATCAACTGTTGCTTATACTCTTTGCTGACTGGCATGGTTGGGCTGCTGCTGCTCAGCAAACCGGCGAATGAGACGCACGGGATCAAAAGCATCGCAATAAATAATGCGATTTTACGCATACTGCTTTTTCCTTGATAAAACGGTTACACATGCCAGAACGGCAAAAAGAGTCCCCAAATCGGACTAATCTGGATTTGGAGCGCTCACATTAGCACCACGGAAGTTTTTCGCAAGTCTCTCGTGCTGCGTTTACAATTTAGTATTCCTTTATATAAGACACTAAAGGAAAGTTCAGTCGGAAACGGACGGATTTACTCTCTTTTTATTGCTCATTAATACTGTATACTTAAACAGTAATATGCGTGGGAGAGGGGAGATGCGTAAAATCATACATGTCGATATGGACTGCTTTTTCGCTGCGGTTGAAATGCGCGACAACCCTGCGCTGCGCGATATTCCGGTTGCTATCGGCGGCAGTCGTGAGCGCCGGGGAGTGATCAGCACCGCGAACTATCCGGCGCGTAAATTTGGTGTGCGTAGCGCCATGCCCACCGGAATGGCGCTTAAACTGTGCCCTCATCTCACGTTATTGCCGGGGCGCTATGAGGCTTATAAAGAGGCCTCTCGCCAAATTCAGGCGATCTTCTCGCGTTATACCTCGTTGATCGAACCGCTTTCGCTGGATGAGGCCTATCTGGATGTTACCGACAGCACCCACTGCCAGGGTTCCGCCACGCTGATTGCCCAGGAAATTCGTCAGACGATCTTTAACGAGCTGCAATTGACGGCCTCTGCGGGAATTGCCCCGGTGAAATTCCTGGCTAAAATCGCCTCCGATCTCAATAAACCGAATGGGCAATATGTGATTGCTCCCACCGATGTGCCTGCTTTTCTCAAAACGTTGCCGCTGGCAAAAATTCCGGGAGTCGGGAAGGTGTCTGCCGCCAAACTGGAGTCGATGGGGCTACGCACCTGTGGGGATGTGCAGTGCTACGATCTGGCGATGTTACTCAAACGCTTCGGCAAGTTTGGTCGGGTGCTGTGGGAGCGCAGTCAGGGCATTGATGAGCGGGATGTGAACAATGAACGGCTGCGTAAATCGGTAGGCGTTGAGCGTACGCTGGCTGAAGATATTCATGAGTGGACCGAGTGCGAGGCGATCATTGAACGACTGTATCCTGAACTCGAACGACGTCTGACAAAGGTAAAACCGGATTTGCTCATCGCCCGCCAGGGCATCAAATTAAAGTTTAATGATTTTCAGCAGACCACGCAGGAACATGTCTGGCCGCGGTTAAATAAAGAAGACCTGATCGCCACGGCCAGAAAAACCTGGGACGAACGTCGGGGCGGACGCGGCGTCCGGCTGGTCGGATTACACGTGACGCTGCTGGATCCGCAACTGGAAAGACAACTGCTGCTGGGACTTTAATAATGACGATTGACGTATGCATTCGGGAATACCACCCTGATGATTTCGATGCGCTGTGCGAGATTTTCCTCAGTGCTATCAAGGAGATCGCTAGCCAGGATTACTCGCCGGAACAGATAGCCGCGTGGGCGCAAATTGATGAGATTGCCTGGCACCGAAAACTGCTGCAATCGGAGGGGCTGGTGGCGGTTTGCCAGCAGAGAATTGTGGGATTCATCACGGCCAGACAGGATTATATCGACCTGCTATTTGTCTCACCGATCGCACAACGCCAGGGCGTCGCGACCCGTTTGCTTCACCATCTGGAACAACGGCACCCTGACACGGCTTTTCGGGTCGAGGCCAGCATCACCGCAAGACCATTTTTTATTGGGCAAGGTTATCAGATAGTCAAACAGCAACAGGTAGAGGCGAGAGGTGCGGTTTTTACCAATTTCGTCATGCGAAAAGCCGCGATGTGAATACTGCCCGGTAAGCGGAACCTACCGGGCAGGAGAGCAACTTACTTAGTCGGAATCGCTTTCAGCAGTTCGGTCAGCAGGGTCCAGTAGTGACCCACGCTTTCGATATGAACCTGTTCATCCGGGGAGTGCGGACCGGTAATGGTTGGCCCAATAGAAACCATGTCCATATCCGGGTACGGTTTCTTAAACAGACCGCATTCCAGACCGGCGTGAATGATCTGGATGTTCGGCGTCTTGTTAAACAGACGCTGATAGGTTTCACGCACGAGGTGCATAACCGGGGAGTTTGCATCCGGCTGCCAGCCTGGGTAGCCGCCTTTCGCCTGCGTTTTCGCGCCAGCCAGTTTGCCCAGAGAATCCAGCATGCTGACCACGTAGTCTTTGCCGCTGTCGATCAGCGAGCGGATCAGGCAGTGGATTTCCACGTTGTCGTCGGTCATGGTAACCACACCCACGTTCAGGGAGGTTTCGACGACGCCTTTCGCCACGTCGGAATTACGGATCACGCCGTTTGGCGTGGCGTTCAACAGACGGATGAAGCCATCGCGAGAGGAAGTGGTCAGCGCCGCTTTCTCGGTGGCAACGGCATCCAGCAGAACAACCAGATTTTTCTCTTTTGCCGCCAGCTCATTTTTCAGGATTTCCTGATAAGTGTTCGCCAGGGTTTTCAGGGCATCGACTTTATCAGCGGCAACGGCAACGGTAGCAAAGGCTTCACGCGGGATAGCGTTACGCAGAGTACCGCCGTTGAAATCGACCAGACGCAGATCTAACTCTTCAGCATGGCCCGCCAGGAAGCGAACCAGAAGCTTGTTGGCGTTGCCAAGACCGACGTGGATTTCGCCGCCGGAGTGACCGCCTTTCAACCCTTTTAAGGTCAGTTTGAAGCTCTGGAAACCCGCCGGAACCGCTTCACGGGTCAGTGGCAGGTTAGAAGTGAAGTCGATACCACCGGCGCATCCCATGTAGATCTCACCTTCTTCTTCGGAGTCGGTGTTGATCAGAATGTCTGCCTGCAGCCAGTTCGCCTGGAGGCCAAATGCGCCATCCATACCCGCTTCTTCGGTCATGGTCAGCAGCACTTCCAGCGGGCCGTGCGCCACAGTATCATCGGCGAGCACCGCCAGAGCGGAAGCCATACCAATGCCGTTATCTGCCCCAAGCGTAGTGCCGCGCGCTTTCACCCATTCGCCGTCGATATACGGCTGAATAGGATCTTTGGCGAAGTCGTGTACGGTGTCGTTGTTCTTCTGCGGTACCATATCGAGGTGCGCCTGCAGAACAACCGGCTTGCGGTCTTCCATCCCTGCAGTGGCAGGTTTACGGATCAGGATATTCCCGACCTGATCGCGCTCTACGTGCAAGCCTTTCTCTTTTGCCCAGCCGACAATGTGCTCAGCGAGTTGTTCTTCATGGTAAGAAGGATGAGGAATAGAACAAATTTTTGCAAAAATATCCCACAACGGTTGTGGAGATAATTGAGACAGTTCAGACACGATGAGTCTCCTTGGCGATGTCCTGCGAAACTTTCTTGCAGGCCACAGGGTTAGCAGAATAAAAAACACCACAAGTCAGGCTTGCGAGATGCAATTGAGAATACCACTTTATCCGGCGGCGGGTAGTAGAAAGCACGTAAAAGAGGGGCGGATTCAGCGAAACACTGGTTTTTAGCGCGTCAGATCTCTATAATCTCGCGCAACCTATTTCCCCCTCGAACACTTTTTAAGCCGTAGATACACAGGCTGGGACACTTCACATGAGCGAAAAATACGTCGTCACTTGGGACATGTTGCAGATTCACGCACGCAAACTGGCAAGCCGCCTGATGCCTTCAGAACAATGGAAAGGCATTATTGCCGTTAGCCGTGGTGGTCTGGTACCGGGCGCATTGTTGGCACGTGAGTTGGGTATTCGTCATGTCGATACCGTTTGCATTTCCAGCTATGACCACGACAACCAGCGCGAGCTGAAAGTGGTGAAACGTGCGGAAGGCGACGGCGAAGGTTTCATCGTGATCGATGACCTGGTCGACACCGGTGGCACCGCCGTGGCGATCCGTGAAATGTATCCTAAGGCACATTTTGTCACCATCTTCGCGAAACCGGCTGGTCGTCCGCTGGTGAACGATTATGTCGTTGATATTCCTCAGGATACCTGGATTGAGCAGCCGTGGGATATGGGCGTAGTGTTCATTCCGCCGATTTCCGGTCGCTAATCCCTGACATTTTCAACGCCCGGTAATGCCGGGCGTTGTTCTTTTTACTCACACACGCGTTACAATAGGCCTCAGTAAGTATTTATGGAGGCTGCACGAATGTCACAGGCTAACCTCAGCGAAACCCTGTTTAAACCCCGCTTCAAACACCCTGAAACGTCAACGCTTGTCCGTCGATTCAATAACGGGCCGTCGTCGTCTGTGCAGTCCACGCTGGATGGTAAAACCATCCCACACTGGTATCGCATGATTAACCGTCTGATGTGGATCTGGCGCGGTGTTGATCCGCGTGAAATCCTGGACGTGCAGGCCCGCATTGTCATGAGCGAGGCTGAGCGGACGGACAAGGAGTTGTACGACACGGTGATCGGCTATCGTGGCGGCAACTGGATCTATGAATGGGCAAAACAGGCGATGGAGTGGCAGCAGAAGGCCTGCCAGGAGCAGGACGCGCAGCTTAGCGGCCGCCACTGGTTACATGCGGCCACCTTATACAATATTGCCGCCTATCCGCATTTGAAAGGCGACGATCTGGCGGAGCAGGCTCAGGCTCTGGCGAACCGTGCCTATGAAGAGGCCGCGCAAAGATTACCCGGTACATTACGTGAAATGGAATTTGCCATTCCCGGCGGCGCGCCGATAACGGGTTTTTTGCATATGCCACAAGGTGAAGGTCCGTTTCCAACGGTGTTGATGTGTGGGGGCCTCGATGCCATGCAAACCGATTATTACACGTTGTATGAGCGCTATTTCGCTCCGCGCGGCATCGCCATGTTAACGCTGGATATGCCCTCGGTTGGCTTCTCCTCAAAATGGAAATTGACGCAGGACTCCAGTCAATTGCATCAGCATGTCCTGAAAGCGTTGCCTGACGTTGCCTGGGTTGATCACACCCGCGTAGCGGCATTTGGTTTTCGCTTTGGCGCTAACGTCGCGGTGCGCCTGGCCTATCTCGAAGCACCTCGTCTCAAAGCGGTGGCGTGTCTGGGGCCAGTGGTACATGCGCTGTTGAGCGATCCGCAACGGCAGGGCGCAGTACCGGAAATGTATCTTGACGTTTTGGCCAGCCGTTTAGGAATGCACGATGCGTCCGATGACGCACTGCGGGTCGAACTGAATCGCTACTCCCTGAAGGTTCAGGGATTGTTGGGCAGACGTTGTCCTACACCGATGTTATCGGGTTTCTGGAAAAACGATCCGTTTAGCCCGGAAGAGGAATCGCGCTTAATCACGTCTTCATCTACGGATGGTAAGTTGATGGAGATCCCGTTTAATCCGGTGTATCGCAATTTTGACAAAGCACTGAAAGAAATTGCTGAGTGGATCAATCAGAGATTGTGTTAAGAGATTGCTAAATTTTATCGATTTGGTAAAACAGTTGCTTCACCTAAGGAGATCGCAATGACGTTACCGAGTGGACACCCGAGAAGTAGGTTGATTAAGAAATTCACCGCGCTCGGCCCTTACATCCGTGAAGGGCAGTGCGAAGATAATCGATTTTTTTTCGATTGTCTGGCAGTTTGCGTCAACGTGAAGCCCGCGCCTGAAAAGCGTGAGTTTTGGGGATGGTGGATGGAACTGGAAGCGCAAGAGAAGCGCTTTACCTACAGCTACCAGTTTGGTCTGTTTGACAAAGACGGTAACTGGACCGCCGTACCCATAAAAGAGGCAGAGGTTGAAGACCGACTGGAATACACCTTACGCGAGTTTCATGAAAAATTACGAGGGTTGCTGAAGTCTTTAAATCTGGCGCTGGAACCTGCTGAGAATTTTAAAGAGCCGGTTAAATTATCAGCGTAATAGATATTTTGCCGGATGGCTTCGCGTCGCCATCCGGCCATCTCATCAGAATTGGTAGGTCATCCCCACAGCAACGATATCATCGTTGTTGATCGCGAGCTTATTGTCGCTGTCCAGTTGGTTGATTTTATAATCAACAAATGCGGACATATTTTTGTTGAAGTAATATGTCGCGCCGACATCAATATAATTCACCAGATCTTCATCGCCTACACCTTCAATATCTTTACCCTTTGACAGGACATACCCCAGAGACGGGCGCAGACCAAAGTCAAATTGATACTGGGCCACGGCTTCAAAGTTTTGTGTCTTATTCGCAAAACCACCCGAAATGGGAGTCATATTGCGGGTTTCGGAATAGAAGGTCGCCAGATAAATATCGTTGGCATCATATTTAAAACCGGTCGCCCAGGCTTCCGCTTTATCACCGGTACCGCGGCTTTGCAGATTTTGCTCATTAGTCCGGTCAGAGTTGGTATACGCGCCGCTGATAGCGAAATCACTGCCGCCGAAATCATAGGTCAGAGACGTGCCAAAACCGTCGCCGTTCTGTTTTTTCACATCACGGTCTTCGTTTTTCCCCTGATATTGCAGGGTGATATCGAGGCCATCAACTACGCCGAAGAAGTCCGTATTCCGGTACGTCGCCAGACCGCTGGCGCGCTTGGTCATAAAGTTATCGGTCTGTGCGGAAGAGTCACCGCCAAACTCCGGGAACATATCTGTCCAGGCTTCGACATCATACAGTGCACCCAGATTACGGCCGTAATCAAAGGAACCCATATTATTTAATTTCAACCCCGCGAAGGCCAGACGCGTTTTTTGTTGTGATGAATCGCTTTCGGCTTTGTTGGCGGCAAATTCCGCTTCCCAGCGACCATAACCGGTCAACTGGTCATTAATTTGCGTTTCACCTTTAAAACCAAAACGCACATAACTTTGGTCGCCATCTTTACTGTCATTGTCGCTCATATAGTGCATCGCTTTCACTTAGCCATACACATCCAGTTTATTTCCGTCTTTGTTATAGACTTCTGCTGCGTGTACGGATGCCGATGCAACAATACCCATCACCATTAATGCCAGAGAGCTCTTTTTCATTTTCATTCCTGATTTAAATAACGCGCTAAAATTTGCTGGGTGCGATCCCCGTGAAAAAACAGAAGGATTTTTAACGTCTGGCAGTGAAGGATTTATGACAAATTAAGACTATTTTTAAAAAAGAGTGATTTATTATTGCAGCAATAAAAACGTCAAAAACTGCCGCTACGCTTGCTGATCCTGCTCAACAAAGTCTCATGCTTTGTGTTCTGGTTATTGGCAACCGCCGCCAGTCCTGCTAAAACGTTCGTTTGATATCATTTTTCCCACTTTGAACGGCAGAGAATCATGAGTGACAGTCAGACGCTGGTGGTAAAACTTGGCACCAGTGTGCTAACAGGCGGATCGCGCCGCCTGAACCGTGCCCATATCGTTGAACTTGTTCGCCAATGTGCGCAGCTACATGCCGCGGGGCATCGTATTGTTATCGTTACCTCGGGGGCGATTGCCGCCGGACGTGAGCATCTTGGTTATCCCGAGCTCCCGGCGACCATTGCGTCTAAACAGCTGCTGGCGGCGGTAGGGCAGAGTCGACTGATCCAGCTTTGGGAACAGCTTTTCTCTATTTACGGCATTCATGTCGGGCAGATGCTGCTGACGCGTGCGGATATGGAAGATAGAGAGCGTTTTCTTAACGCCCGCGACACGCTGCGTGCGTTGCTGGACAACAATATCGTCCCTGTTATTAATGAAAACGATGCGGTCGCTACCGCTGAAATTAAAGTCGGCGACAATGATAATCTTTCTGCGCTGGCGGCGATTCTGGCCGGTGCCGATAAACTGCTGTTGCTGACCGATCAGCAGGGGCTGTTCACCGCCGATCCTCGCACCAACCCGCAAGCCGAGTTAATCAAAGACGTTTACGGTATTGATGACGCGCTGCGTTCGATTGCCGGGGACAGCGTTTCTGGCCTTGGCACTGGCGGAATGGGAACCAAGCTGCAGGCGGCGGATGTGGCTTGCCGCGCAGGCATTGACACGATTATTGCCGCAGGTAGCAAACCGGGGGTGATTGGCGATGTGATGGAAGGCGTTTCCGTCGGCACACGCTTCCACGCGCAAGCCTCTCCACTGGAGAACCGTAAGCGCTGGATCTTCGGTGCGCCGCCCGCCGGTGAAATTACCGTTGATGAAGGGGCCTCTTCAGCGATTCTGGAACGCGGCAGCTCATTATTGCCAAAAGGCATTAAAAGCGTGACAGGTAACTTCTCGCGTGGTGAAGTGATCCGCATCTGCAATCTGGAAGGGCGTGATATCGCCCATGGCGTTAGCCGCTATAACAGCGACGCGCTGCGCCGTATTGCGGGTCACCATTCCCAACAGATTGACGCTATTCTTGGCTATGAATATGGCCCGGTTGCCGTCCATCGTGATGACATGATCACCCGCTAAGGAGCCGACGTATGCTGGAACAAATGGGTATTGCTGCCAAAGCAGCGTCGTATAAGCTGGCGCTGCTTTCCAGTCGTGAAAAAAACCGCGTGCTGGAAAAAATAGCCGATGAACTGGAAGCGCAAACTGAAAGTATCCTGAGTGCGAATGCGCTGGACGTTGCCCAGGCGCGCGAAAATGGTCTCAGCGAAGCCATGCTGGATCGTCTGGCGTTAACGCCTGCACGCCTGAAATCTATCGCCGATGACGTTCGTCAGGTTTGTAATCTGGCCGATCCGGTCGGACAGGTGATCGACGGTGGTTTGCTGGACAGCGGCCTGCGTCTGGAGCGCCGTCGCGTGCCGCTGGGCGTCATTGGCGTCATTTACGAAGCGCGTCCTAACGTCACCGTTGATGTTGCGTCTCTGTGCCTGAAAACAGGCAATGCCGCGATTTTGCGCGGTGGGAAAGAGACGTATCGCACCAATGCGGCAACGGTACGCGTGATCCAGCAGGCATTAAAAGCCTGCGGTCTACCAGAAGCCGCCGTACAGGCGATCGACAGCCCGGATCGTGCGCTGGTGAACGAAATGCTGCGCATGGATAAATATATCGACATGCTGATCCCGCGCGGCGGCGCAGGGCTGCACAAATTGTGCCGCGAGCACGCCACGATCCCGGTGATCACGGGCGGGATTGGCGTATGCCATATCTATGTTGATGACAGCGCAGAAATTGCTCCGGCGCTGAAGATCATCGTCAATGCCAAAACCCAGCGCCCGAGCACCTGTAACACGGTGGAAACGCTGCTGGTGCATCAGGATATCGCGGAGCGCTTTCTGCCTGCCCTGAGCCAGCAGATGGCGCAGAGCGGCGTTACGCTGCACGCTGACCCTGTGGCGCTGGCATTGCTGAACGCGGGACCGGCGAACGTGGTAGCGGTGAAAGAGCAAGAGTACGACGACGAGTTTTTGTCGCTGGACCTGAATGTCAAAATCGTGACTGACCTCGATGATGCTATTGCCCATATTCGTGAGCATGGCACCCAGCACTCCGACGCCATTTTGACGCGTACGCTGCGCAACGCCGATCGTTTCGTAAACGAGGTGGATTCATCTGCTGTGTATGTTAACGCCTCGACACGCTTTACTGATGGCGGCCAGTTTGGTCTCGGTGCGGAAGTGGCCGTGAGCACGCAAAAATTACACGCGCGCGGTCCGATGGGACTGGAAGCACTGACCACTTACAAGTGGATTGGCATTGGTGACGACACCATTCGTGCATAATTGATGCTGGGTGATGCAAAAATAGGCGTTTGATTCGCAAGGCCATTGACGCATCGCCCGGTTAGTTTTAACCTTCTACCCCGTGTTCACACTTGTGGACATGTCCTCATCAGGGCCGATATAGCTCAGTTGGTAGAGCAGCGCATTCGTAATGCGAAGGTCGTAGGTTCGACTCCTATTATCGGCACCATGATATCAAGCAGTTACAGTTTTAATTCTTCCTTTCTAAATGCTCAGGGTTACGCTGGGGTTACTTTTCCCACGCTCCACCGCCTCGTATAAACACTCCGACGACTTGGCTTTTTGCATTTTACACTCTTACCTGAAAGCGAACTTCTGTTGTTCACCATCGTCCGCTCTATATTCTGGGCTCTGAGAGGCGTTCAAGACCCGAATAAGAGTGATGATTTGTGATGCTGAAGTATTCCGATGGATGGATAGTTCAAACACCGTTGCCAGCGAAGTTTATATGTCCGTTGAGTGCCAAGTGCGGACGTTTATCGCGCTGGCTACAAAATGCTACTGGTTAGGGTTGTCCAGAATGGGCGCTTGAACTCATATTGTTTTATTTCAATACTATGTAATCTAATGCATAAGAGAATCGAGAGCGTGAGAGATTAAAATGTCTACTGTTGCAGAATTGGTATCAGCTTTAGCTTGGCCATTGGCTTTTGTATGGTTTGTTCATAAATATGGTAATGATGTAAAGGAGTTGATCCTACGATTATCTAAGGTAAAACTTGGAAATGCTGAAGCTGAATTTACTTTGGGATTAAAAGCTGTTGAAGACTTAGCGAACGAGTCTCCCTTGGTTGAATCATCAACCAATTTACCTGAGGAAGATATTGAATTTTCTAAACGGATGGCACAACTGGAACGAATTGCTGATGTTTCACCCAGAGCTGCGATTATGGAGTCATGGTTACTGATTGAAGAAGCGGCAGGAAGGGCGGGATTTGTCCAAGGTGCATCTGTTCCGCGAATTAATCCTGCATTGTTTATTGACTGGTTAGTGAGAGAAGGAAAAATTGAGAAATCCACAGCTATCTTGGTGGACAAGATGAGAAAGCTACGAAATGAAGCGGCTCACCTAGGAGATTTCGAACTCACAAAAGATGAAGCTGAACGATATCTAAAAATAGCCGTTCAAATCTCTCTACTTATTATCGAGCCGGAATTGCCCGACATGTAAAATAGCTATAATAGCCAGATTCTAATGGTGGCCACCGGAAATGATAGCATCTTGCCTCCTGCAGGGCTGGGTGTGCCAGATACTGACATTGCCCACATCTAAAGGAACTCAAAAAGATGCACCACTTCCATGATCTCGCATACAGATGTACTCATTTTTCGTTAAGCATGATAAACGAAGCCTATGAAAAAACAGCGAATGAACTGTCGAAAACTGGCTCAACTCCCCCCGTCAAAAATCTCCAAGCACTAAATCTACAAAGGATCATTCATGCAGTAGGAATGTTTTCAATTTTTGAAGCACACTTGCAACGAGGACTTAATTGCAAAAATGGTTTTATAGAAGCTGAGTTGATACTTGATCAGGCAGGTAAGCAAACTTTAAAAGAAGATTTCCATAACTGTTACCTTGCAATCAATGCGTTAAAACATGGAGATGGTGTAAGTTACGCGAAACTTGTTGGTAAAATTAGTACGCTTAATTTCGTTGTGGAAACACCGTCTACACCAACTTTTGAAGAGGGTGATGTTTCCGGTGTTATTGGACTTGTAAGAGTCGATGATGATTTTATTGAAAACTGCCTTGAACTCATTGAAAAAGTCTCTGTATGCATTGCAACACAACGCCCTGACTTTATCCTTTAACAGGGTTACATAATGATCATGTCTTAAATGCACATTGTATTCGATTGACTCATTTTCAATTACTCAACACACCATAAGTTTTGGGTCCGCTCTTCGCTCATCACTGACCGAAGTCCTTCCTGCGGGCGATTTAGTGCCATCAGCAGACATTGTGAACGTTAGGGCACGTTAGGTCCGATATCTAAAAGCGCATGGTCCGCTTGGGTGGGATACTTACATTTGGACTCCCCCGCCCCGGTAGATGAAACTGCCCTATAGTTGACTGATGTTCCCATGTCCTAACTACATCAAACGTATTACCTCGCCGTTACGATTTTCCGGCTAATCTACATTTATTATGCCCTCCATGTCACAGTCGCAAGGGAGTCAAAATGTTCAGGTGCCTAGGAAAAAAGGAAAAATTACAAACCAGCAAGAAAGAATCAAATGGCAATCCCCACTTATCGGCTGAACAAGTGCTAGGTCCAATTGCATTGGCGGCTAGTGCTTTGGGAATTATTTTAGCTGCTATCGACAACTTGCTAAAAATCTTAAATCTAATTGAAGTACAGTTCTATTTAGCGACAACTATTCTATGGCTTGCTGGTCTAGTGCTAGCTGGCCGTTATACCCCAAAGGTTTTTGCAATTAAGACAGTTGCGCCAAAAATTATTGTACAGATTGCCTTGACGGCTGGGTATATCATTGCCAATTCGTGGACTTATTATGAGCACAATATTAGAGTGACATTTCCCGCTAACCCCCCAATTTTAAAGTTAGGGAGCTTCTTTGGATTGTCTGAAGCATTTGCAGCTCCGGTTTCACCTTCTCTTAAATTAGTTACATTCTACTTGAATGAAGATCTCTCCAGTTTTGTTGAGACTAATGAGCCACTATTTGGTTTTGGAAAGAAGTACAAAACTTACTCTGCATCCAGAGATGTATATCAAGCATTCAAGCAAGGTCAATGTTCTGGGGTTGATGGTGAAAAACCGCAAAGCGATGTTTTTCCAATTCTTCGACGTCTTGTTCAAGAACGTAATACTCCTCAGCTACTATCATACTTAACAGACTCGGATTCTCTAGGGAGATTAGCACGAGAGCGTGGGGACATATTTCAGAAGGTGATTTTTACAACAGGTGAACTTGATAATCTTCGAGATACTGTGCCGAAGGATTATGAAATTGCAAAAAAATATATTCTTGAGTGTATTGGTATTTATCAGCCTGTTTTTACCATCGTGCTAAAAAACTCAGGTAAAGCTGGAATAGACATAGTGAAAGTTGTTTATGTAATCGAGAAAGTTGGACAAGTATTAGGTCTGGGGCCGGGTGGGCCAGTGTATCCCGAGCATACCTATGATCATAGATTGGTGCATGTACGCGGTGATCAGTCAATGGATCTGCGTCCGCCTTTCAATATTCCTCCAGGTGAGACACGTTCTTTTAATATCCGCCTCTCCACAGAAGAGGAGCAACCAGGACTTGGCTGGTTACTTAGGGTCAAAATCATTGGGGCTAGCGGTGAGGTTGCTGAAACATCGCTTTTTCAACTTTATTTGAATCGTGAAGGTGTGATCAAGTGAAACTAATAAGGCTGTTATTGCATGCATGGTTTTCTGTAGTGATTATGGCGCTCGTGGTGTCATCTTATCCTACGTTAGCCGAAGCAAAGAGAGATGAAGTATCGATTGTGACAGCGCTTCATTTCAATGCTGATGGTTCCCGCTTAGTTGTCGGTTTTGCAAGTGGTAAGATAACATTTTGGGATGTTAAAAATCAAAAAAAAATATGGGAAGCAGATAGTAATTGGCAGCAAACGCAGCCGCTTGCTATCAAATTAGGTAAAAAAAGAATTGATGACAGAATAGTGATAGCGGCCCAAGAAAAAAAACCAAAAAGTCTTTCTTCTTTTCGAGATAAACTTCCCGTTCAAAGGATATTTTTTAGGGAAAATGAAAATCAGATATTAGTTACGGAACGATTTGGTGGTATCCGGCTATATCAAGCGTCAGATGGGAGCCTCATTAACACTTTGGGTGTATTTTTTTCAGTTCTCAAGGGACAGCAACTTGAAACCCTTGGTGATACAGACTATGACTCAGCGACCGATAAACTTGTTATTACTGGTGCGTTGATGAATGAAGTATATACTATTGATTTATCGAAGGCTTTTAGTGATGACCAGACTTCAATGATAGTGCTCGAAGATATGTTGGCACGGTATGAAGTGAATCCGCCGACGTCTTTTATGATTATGATAAAAACTGGGCTTGAGAAGAGCCCGGCAGCTAGCAACATATATTTGTACACAAGTAGTGGTCAGGATAAATTTGATGCAATTCGTTTTTGTGGTCAGAATGTGGTCGCGGTGTCTGGCAGTGGTCGACTTGTAATCTGGAACTCTACCGGTAGTAAAAACCATGTCAGAATTTTAAAGAATGCCATTACGGAGCATGCAGAGCGTACCGACCTTCTTTGTGTAGCGGGTACTCAATTCATCACAGCGCTTTCCACAACGAGCCAGGGATCTCTTCAGATCTGGGATAATACTGATGTGACGATGATCAAGAAAGGCGGGCAAACTGAACGAGGAAATTATTCGTACATTGATTATGATCCTATTAGTGGTTTAGTTGTAACGGGTGATGCTAAAAATTATGTTGCGTGGAATATAGTAAAGGGTGAAATATACGAATCTAATAGGGTTTGTAACAAAACCAATAAGGCTTTTTTCTCTGTTGCCGCTATAGATCGTGCACATGGTACTCTTGCCATATACGAAGGAGGCGAAATATTTTTTTTAAAATTGCCAGACTTTACGATAAGTGGGCGTCTTGGCTTGAGAAACTCTAAGACCAAAACCAAGATGAGTACAGATTGCAAATAAATTAGGTAAATACCGGAGCTTTTCTTAACACAACAACAGCTCTTTTTTTATTGGTATTTTCATCTGAATTTTCAACGCATGACCTGATTCTACTTATCACCTCCGTTAAAAATGGGGGGGATTGCCAATACAGCAATGTTAGTAATAAACCCTCGGTAGTGAGAACAATTTCGTACTTCTGCTTCTCGCTCACAGCAGACATCTGTTCCATCAGGCGGTCTGCTCTTCATGTATGCTACCTACCCGGAGATTAGCTGACTTCTCCCCCATCTTCTATTGAGGCAGATCGCATTTAGAGCGTTATAAAAGGGTGACTTTTTAAGCTCTTGCTATTACAGGAGCTCCTCGTCGGCAGTTTGTTCTTACAGGAGCGACAGGGTGTATGTCATTTCTGTCTCTGCTTAAGGCGTTTGTATCCATTACAAAACGACGAATCGTCACTATCGTAATAGTACCGCATTAGCTTAGTGATTTAGGCTTTGAGATAGCTCTTTCAGTCTCTGGGTCGGTCGTCAGGTCTGCGCTTTCTGAAGAGATTGTTGTTTCCATAAGAGCAACAATATGTGAAGGCGTAACATTCAGTGGGGGAGAGAGTTTGAAAATAGTTGCCAGGGATGGATGACGCTGGCCGAGTTCAAGCATGCTGATGTAATTGCGCTCCAGACCCGCCTCAAAACCCAGTTGCTCTTGTGTCAGGCCCGCCTTTTTACGAAGTTGGCGCAGCACCTTTCCGAACGTAATTTCTAAGTCCAATGATCTCTCCAGTTAATTCTAACAATTGTTGGAAATCTCACTGTTTGGTGCTATTTTGTCTTCCAACTATAGTTGGAATTTTGTTTTGTTGATGATAAGTGACTTAGCGGGACTGGTCTGGTTTGAAGAAAAGGGAGCCTTATCGAGTCACTGAACTGACTGGAGGGCAGGATTTAAACGTTAAAGTTTCAGGGATGATCTATGTGGCAGTTTGTTCTCATCATGGTTTTATGGTGGTCAGCGGCCTCCATATCACAGTGCCTTTCTGTGGATGAATCGGGGCAATATGGCCCTGGAATGCATTTGTTTCTCATGGTTGTTTATTTTCCCGCCGCAGTCGGGACCTGGTTGTTTCCCTTGTACGAAATCTTTTTGGGAGCGACTCCCTGGTGGGGAGTATTACTGGGGGTACTAACAGGCCTCTGGTTTGCTATACAAACCCGACGTTTCCTTTTCTTTCATCCAATCATACTGTTTGCAGGCCATTTGATTGGCATTGTTGCATCACTATCAGGATACGTTATTTCGCTGATCCATATTCTCTAACTCTGCGTCTGATGATGTTTGCAAAGGGAAATGTGATTTGGTCGAAAAATACGCAACTCGCTAAGGATCGCTAATGTTTTTGCTTAAATAACGCACATTTCACCTGATCAAGTCGGGTTTATTTGCTGGCGATATATGCGAGAAGTACCCCTACCGAAATGACATAAGGAAATGGAAAAATGAATCGATATAGTTGCTTAATGATTTTATCAACTACGATGCTGGCAGGCTGTATTCAGTCGAGTGGGGTGCTACCACTTGGACCTGATACGTACTCCTTATCAGTACACGCAGCACCTGTGAGAGGTGAAGCTGGAGCCAGGAAAACAGCGCTTACGGAGGCATCTGAATACTGCCGGTCTCAAAGAAAAGAGCTGATGGTGACCAATATTGGAACTGGTGGCCGTAGCTCGCTTCCCGGTGACAATATAGATATAACGTTCCGCTGCCTACAGCATGGTGACTCCGAATTACATCGTCCTACTTATAGTACGGAACCCAAAGTTGTAATTGAAAAACAGTAAGTTAATGAAGGGATATTTGATGAACCTGAACAGTTGGAAGAGCGAAGCTAAGCAACACTGGAAGGAGTTCACACCGAAGCGGTACAAGGCACTCGTGAAGCTCCACAAGCTGGGTGAAGCATTGCAACAGGCAGCAGAGCAAACGCACCTCGAGATGTGCGAACTGGAGGACCAGGGCTATTCGACTGAGGACGCGTGGCAGATGACGCGGGAGAAGTACCTGTTTCCGCCAGAGGAACCGGGCGTCGAGGAACCGATGAACAACAAGGGTGCGAAGCTGATGCAGGAAGTAAATCAACTGATGTCGTTTCCGGAAGAGCAGGACCTGAGCAAACCCGGGCCTCTCGTCGCTGGTGTTTAGTAAGCCAGGTATGCGGTATTACTGACCATAAAGGGGGTAAGCTTCCCATAAGAAAAGGGTTCCCCCTGCTGTCTGACCCTCGATGTTCTATTTCATGCCGTACAACGTTGAAGAGGCTTTTAATTTCTTTAGTGAATATTTAAAACCATCTTTTAAGCCAAGACGTAGCGCTGGGTTATATGTCAAAATTCATGCTTCCTCTTTTTCGTGAGATAGTTGCTATGGCTGGCATAAACAAAACGCATCTGACTGAAACGGATATCATCAGCAAATTTATCCTGCCTGCGGTTAAGGATGCTGGCTGGGATGATTTGGCGCAGATTCGTCAGGAAGTGAAACTGCGAGATGGTAAGATTGTGGTTCGCGGAAAATTGGCCTCACGTATCAAAGTTAAGTCTGCCGATATCGTTCTGTATCACAAGCCTAACTTGCCATTGGCAGTTATCGAAGCCAAGGCTAACAAGCACGCCATCAGTAAAGGGATGCAGCAGGGACTGGACTACGCTAGCCTGCTCGATGTTCCCTTTGTATTTGCCTCCAACGGTGATGGGTTTATCTTCCACGATAAAACCAATCCACAGCAGCTCGAATCCGAAATTGCCCTCAGCGACTTCCCAACACCTGAACAACTCTGGCAAAAATACTGTGTCTGGAAAGGGTTCACTCAGGAGCAGTTGCCCGTTATCAGTCAGGACTATTTTGACGACGGTAGCGGGAAAGCTCCCCGTTACTATCAGATGCAGGCGATTAACCGAACGGTGGATGCCGTATCGGCAGGTAAGAACCGTATTCTGCTGGTCATGGCCACGGGTACGGGCAAAACGTATACCGCATTCCAGATAATCTGGCGGCTGTGGAAAGCCAAAAACAAAAAACGCATCCTCTTCCTCGCGGACCGCAATATTCTGGTCGATCAAACTAAAAATAACGATTTTCAACCTTTCGGTACGGCGATGACTAAAGTCACCGGGCGTACCATCGATCCGGCCTATGAGGTGCATCTGGCGTTGTACCAGGCGATTACCGGACCGGAAGAGCATCAAAAAGCGTATAAGCAGGTGGCCCCGGATTTCTTTGACCTGATTGTGATTGACGAATGCCACCGCGGCAGCGCGTCTGAAGATTCTGCCTGGCGAGAGATTCTGGAGTATTTCGGTAGCGCCACTCAGATCGGTCTGACGGCAACGCCAAAAGAAACGGAAGACGTCTCCAATATCGATTACTTCGGTGAGCCGGTTTACACCTATTCACTGAAAGAGGGCATTGAAGACGGTTTCCTCGCCCCTTACAAAGTCGTGCGCGTTGATATCGACGTTGACGTCCAGGGCTGGCGGCCTGTCAAAGGTCAACTGGATAAATACGGTGAAGAGATTGAGGACCGTATTTACAACCTGAAAGATTTTGATCGCACGCTGGTGATTGATGAGCGCACCATGCTGGTGGCGCAGACCATCACCGATTACCTGAAACGTACCAACCCGATGGATAAAACCATCGTTTTCTGCAACGACATCGATCACGCCGATCGAATGCGCCATGCGCTGGTGGTGCTCAACCCCGAGCAGGTGTTGAAGAACGAAAAGTACGTGATGAAAATCACCGGCGACGATGATATCGGCAAGGCGCAACTGGATAACTTTATCAATCCTAAAAAAGCCTACCCGGTTATCGCGACAACGTCAGAGTTGATGACCACCGGCGTTGATGCGCAGACCTGTAAGCTGGTGGTACTGGATCAAAACATTCAGTCGATGACCAAGTTTAAACAGATCATCGGGCGCGGCACGCGTATCAACGAAAAACACGGCAAGCTGTGGTTCACTATTCTCGATTTCAAAAAAGCGACTGAACTGTTTGCCGACCCACGCTTTGATGGCCTGCCAGAAAAAGTGCTGGTGGTAAAACCCGGTGATATTTCTGACAAAGATTCAGACTTCAATGAACAACTGGATGCGGAAAATAACGCGGATGACGACGATAATGATGCCAGTGAAGCGCGAGAAGACGTCGCTGACTATCAGGTCAATCGTGATAAGCAAGCGGGCAACGGTGAGTTCCATGACGATGATGAAAACAAAGTCCGCAAATTCTATGTGAATGGCGTGGATGTAAAAGTGCTGGCTAAGCGCGTTCAGTATTACGATTCTGATGGCAAACTGGTGACCGAATCCTTCCAGGATTACACCCGTAAAACGATGCTCAAAGACAGCGAATACGCTTCACTGGATAGCTTCGTGCGCAAATGGCAGGATGCACCACGCAAACAGGTCATCATCGAAGAACTGGAGCAACTGGGGATTCTGTGGGACGTGCTGGCCGAAGAGGTGGGTAAAGATCTCGACCCGTTTGATTTGCTCTGTCATGTGGTGTACGGTCAGCCGCCGTTAACCCGTCAGGAACGCGTGGCCAATGTGCGTAAGCGTAATTACTTCACCAAATACGCCGAGCCAGCACAGCAGGTGCTTAACACGTTGTTGGATAAATACGCCGATGAAGGCGTGCAGGAAATTGAGGATGTTCAGGTACTCAAACTGAAGCCGTTCGATACGCTGGGTCGTCCGATAGAAATCATCAAAACCCGCTTTGGTGACAAAAAGGCGTATGAGCAAGCCATCAATGAACTGGAAAATGAAATCTACCAGTTACCGCCACGCTCAGCCTGATAACCTATAAATATATTGCCACTGGCCGCGTCTGCGACCGGTGGCATCCTTTTTTAAGTATGGAAAGAAAACATGTCGATTAGCTCAGTCATTAAATCCCTTCAGGACATTATGCGTAAAGACGCTGGTGTGGACGGCGATGCCCAGCGTCTGGGGCAGCTTTCATGGCTGCTGTTTTTGAAGATTTTTGATACCCAGGAAGAAGAGCTGGAACTGGAGCAGGATGACTACCAGTTCCCGATCCCCCAGCGCTATTTATGGCGTAACTGGGCGGCGAACAGCGAAGGCATCACCGGTGATGCGTTGCTGGAATTTGTGAACGACGACCTGTTCCCGACCCTGAAAAACCTCACCGCGCCGATCGATAAGAACCCGCGTGGCTTTGTGGTCAAACAGGCGTTCAGCGATGCCTACAACTACATGAAAAACGGCACGCTGCTGCGTCAGGTGATCAACAAGCTCAACGAAATCGACTTCAGCAGCAGCCAGGAACGCCATCTGTTTGGCGATATCTACGAACAGATCCTGCGCGACCTGCAAAGCGCCGGGAATGCGGGTGAGTTTTATACCCCGCGTGCGGTCACGCGTTTTATGGTCAACCGCATAGATCCGAAGTTGGGCGAGTCGATTATGGATCCGGCGTGCGGCACCGGCGGCTTCCTCGCTTGCGCCTTCGACCATGTGAAAGACAATTACGTCAAAACGACTGAAGATCATAAAACCCTACAACAGCAGATATATGGCGTAGAGAAGAAGCAACTTCCGCACCTGCTGTGTACGACCAATATGCTTTTACACGGCATTGAAGTGCCGGTGCAAATCCGTCACGACAACACGCTGAATAAACCGCTCTCTTCCTGGGATGAGCAGGTCGATGTAATTGTTACCAACCCACCGTTTGGCGGCACAGAAGAAGACGGCATTGAGAAAAACTTCCCGGCAGAGATGCAGACCCGTGAAACCGCCGATCTGTTCCTGCAACTGATTATCGAAGTGCTGGCAGACAAAGGCCGTGCGGCGGTGGTGTTACCGGACGGCACGCTGTTTGGCGAAGGCGTAAAAACTAAAATCAAAAAACTGCTCACCGAAGAGTGCAACCTGCACACCATCGTGCGGTTGCCGAACGGCGTGTTTAACCCGTACACCGGCATCAAAACCAATATCCTGTTCTTCACCAAAGGTCAGCCAACCAAAGACGTCTGGTTCTACGAGCATCCGTACCCGGACGGCGTGAAGAACTACAGTAAAACCAAGCCGATGAAGTTTGAAGAGTTCCAGGCGGAAATCGACTGGTGGGGCTGTGAAGCTGATGGTTTTGCCAGCCGCGAAGAGAATAATCAGGCGTGGAAAGTCAGCATCGACGACATCATCGCTCGCAACTTCAACCTTGATATCAAGAACCCGTATCAGGGCGAAACCATCAGCCACGATCCGGATGAGCTGCTGGCACAGTACCAGACACAGCAGATGGAAATCAGCGAGCTGCGTAATCAGTTACGCGATATTCTTGGTGCGGCTCTGGCGGGCAGCAAGGAGACGAACTGATGACTGTTGAGAAGCTGATTACCGACCATATCGATATCTGGTCCTCTGCGCTGCAAACCCGCTCCACGGCCGGGCGGGGTAGTAACGGTAAAATCGACCTCTATGGCATTAAGAAACTGCGCGAGCTGATTCTGGAACTGGCGGTACGCGGCAAACTGCTGCCGCAGGACCCGAATGATGAACCGGCGTCTGTGTTATTGAAACGTATTGCTGCCGAGAAAGCGGAGCTGGTGAAGCAGGGTAAAATTAAAAAACAGAAGCCGCTGCCTGAGATTAGCGAGGATGAAAAGCCGTTTGAGTTGCCGGAGGGGTGGGAGTGGCAAAGATTGATCGAGTTGGGTTCATGGGCTATAGGCTCAGGGTTTCCAACTTCTATTCAAGGCATTACCTCTGAAGATATCCTGATGTGTAAAGTTAGTGACATGAATCTTCAAGGAAATGAAAAATATATTAAAGCTACAAACAATACTATCTCCGAGGAATCGGCTATTCAGCGGAAAATAAATGTTTCCGAACCCGGAACGGTAATATTTCCTAAAATTGGTGGGGCTATTGCTACAAATAAAAGACGGATACTTGTCAAAAAAACAGCCATTGATAATAACTGCTTAGGGATAAGACCTTTTGAACGAATAAATATTGAGTGGTTTTTTTTAATCCTGAACGCCATTGATATGGCGAAGTATCAATCAGGAACATCTGTACCTGCTATAAATCAGAGCGTGATTGGCAATATTGTTATTGCTCTTCCATCTGAGTGTATGCAAGCCAGAATAGTAGCAAAAGTTGAAGAGTTAATGTCCCTCTGCGACCAACTAGAACAGCAATCTCTGACCAGTCTGGATGCCCATCAGCAACTGGTGGAAACCCTGCTGGCGACGCTGACCGACAGCCAAAATGCCAAAGAGCTCGCCGGAAACTGGGCGCGAATCAGTCAGCATTTCGACACCCTGTTTACCACCGAAGCGAGTATCGATACGCTTAAGCAAACCATTCTGCAGCTGGCGGTGATGGGGAAACTGGTGCCGCAAGATGCTAACGACGAACCGGCTTCTGAACTGCTTAAACGTATTGAGCAGGAAAAATTGCAACTGGTGAAAGAAGGGAAAATCAAAAAACAAAAATCGTTACCACCAGTGAGTGATGAGGAAAAACCGTTTGAGTTGCCACAGGGGTGGGAATGGTGTCGTATCGGTGATTGTAGTTTGTCTACCGAATATGGAATATCTCATAAAACATCTAAATCTTCGCAAGGAGTACCCGTTTTAAAAATGGGTGATATTCAAAGCGGGGAGGTAAAGTTAGGTGGGCAGCAAGTTATAGATTCTGATATTGAAGAATTACCATATTTGTATTTGGAAAATAGAGATATTTTATATAATCGAACAAACAGTGCAGAGCTTGTTGGAAAGGCTGGCATCTACTTAGGTAAGGATAATACTTACACTTATGCCTCTTATTTAATTAGAATTCGCACGGATAAAAATGGAAGCATGCCAGAATTTATCAATTTGAATATGCAGGCACCATTTTTTAGACTTACTCAAATAAATCCATATGTTAAGCAGCAATGTGGGCAAGCTAACGTTAATGGCACAATAATGAAAAATATGCTTGTAGCTATTCCTCCGTTCGCTGAACAGAAGAGAATACTGCTTAAAGTCGTGCAACTGAGTGATATTTGCAGCCATCTCAAATCCCGCCTGCAATCTGCCCAACAAACCCAGCTCCACCTGGCGGATGCCCTTACTGACGCAGCATTGAACTAAGGAACAGACGATGCCGGTTCATCATGCAATCTGGCGGATAGGGGAGAATCCCCAGCCGCTAACCATCAGCAAACTCGCCAGCGAGCAACTGTTGGAGAAGATGATTTTAAACGACCCCACTATTCTCTCTGACCAGTGGATGATTATTGGGCATCAGGAAAATACGCTCGATAAAGGGCGAATCGATCTGCTGGCGATTGCGCCGGATGCCTCTCTGATTCTGATAGAACTGAAACGCGACCGCACGCCGCGTGAAGTGGTTGCTCAGGCGCTGGATTACGCCTCCTGGGTGGATGATTTAAGTGCCGAGCGTCTGTCGCAGATTTACGATAGATTTTCCGGTGGTGGAAACTTGGGTGACGCATTCAGACAACGCTTCAACGCCGAGCTGGAAGATGATTCCATCAACAAGTCACATCAAATCATTATTGTCGCAGCGGAGCTGGATCCCTCCACCGAACGCATCGTCGACTATCTGAGTAAGAACGGCATCTCGATTAACGTTCTGTTCTTTAAAGTGTTCCAGCACGGTGACGAACAGTTCTTAAGCCGTGCCTGGCTTATTGATCCGAGCGAAACGCAAACCAATGCCGCACAGGCCACTGCTACAAGTGCCAATGCGAAGGAACCCTGGAACGGTGAGTTTTATGTCTCGTTTGGCGATTCAAACAGTCGCGTCTGGGAAGAGGCGCGACGCTACGGGTTTATCAGCGCAGGTGGCGGAAGCTGGTACAGTCAGACGTTAAAACAGCTTCAGCCTGGCAACCGCGTCTGGGTGAAAATTCCGGCAACAGGTTACGTCGGCGTAGGGATTGTGCAGAGCGCCGTTGAGCCTGCCAGTAGCTTCACCATCAACACTGACGACGGTGAAAAGCGGGCGATGGATGTGCTTAAGTACAGCGATCTCTATCACCGGAACGCAGATGACCCCGAAAAGTCCGAGTATTTTGTTCCCGTTAAATGGCTGGAAACCCGCAGTGAGCAAGAGGCGGTGAACGAGGTCGGATTCTTCGGTAATCAAAACACAGTGTGTAAGCCCACAACGCCGAAATGGCGTCACACCGTCGAAAAATTAAAGCTCTATTTTAAAAACTGGGATGTTCAAGTGTAAAATCCCAGACTAACGAGAGGCCTGAAAAGGCCTTTTGTCATTTCTTCACCGGATGGATTCTTATCGAGACGCGCAAGGGAGAGTCGCGCCCGCCTGTTTTTACGCTAGCGCTCTGCTAGTGACAGCCAGCTCGCAGGGAGTGAGCTGACCGTGTTTAACGTCCTACCGAGGGGCGTAAATTGCACACAGAGGTTAATGATGGCTAAAGCGCACTCCACGCCGCTCAACGATATTGCGATTATCGCTGCGAATTTAAAAGACCGTTATAAAAACGGCTTCCCTGTTCTGAAAGAAATTGTGCAAAACGCAGATGACGCACAGGCGTCATCATTAATCTTTGGCTGGAGCCCAGGCATTACCGGGGCAGATCATCCTTTATTGGGCGATCCCGCGCTTTTCTTTATCAATAATGCGCCGCTGACACTCGAAGATGTAGAGGGGATCCTCTCCATTGGCATTGGCACCAAACCGGGTGACGAAAATGCGGTGGGAAAATTTGGGCTCGGTATGAAAAGCCTGTTCCATCTTGGTGAAGTATTCTTTTACCAGTCTTTTGACTGGCATACCGCTTCGGCCAAATCAGACGTTTTTAACCCCTGGGACAGTTACAGATCTGCCTGGGCCGAGGTGAGCGAGCAAGATAAAGTTCGTCTTGAGGATGAAGTCCGCGCAATTACCCAAAATGAGTGTGATGGTTATTTCGTTGTCTGGGTTCCGCTGCGTTCAGAGAGTATCTATCAGGCCCGCCAGGATGATGAAAACTTTATTATTGTTGGCGAAGACTATCGTTATGAGGTGCCTGATTTTATCACTGACCGGCGATTAGGGGATAAGCTCGCCAGCCTGTTACCGCTGATGAAAACCTTGCAGGACATTGAGCTGGTCGTGAAAACAGGGCAGGGGTATCAGCGTCAAATACATATCTCGCTGCCTGAAAAGGCAACTCGCCCACAATTTACCAATCTTAATGGTGCTGGGGAATGGCAAGGCCACATTACCGTTCAGCATGCTGGATTGCCGGACCCTCAGCAAAAATTCTACGTCGGGCATGAGGTTTTGCTGAATACGCCTGAGTTTTCTGCCCTGAAATCACAACGCACCTGGCCATTCAGTTATTCACGAGAAGGTAAGAAGACCGCGGATAAAGCGCTGCCTCATGCCGCTGTGGTGATGCTGGCGGAGAAAGTACATGAAGGAGAGGCAACGCTGACGGTGGAGTGGGCGGTGTTTTTACCTTTGGGTGAGCAGGACACCGCGCAGCATGCGCAGAAACAAACATTCTCTCTTTCTGGTCAGTACTCGTATCAAATTATTCTGCACGGTTACTTTTTCATCGATGCCGGGCGAGTGGGTATCCAGGGGCTGGCTACACTCACCAGCGCCACGCCGTTATTCAATGCCCCAGATTCTCCAGGCCAGGAACAACTGGTTCAGGAATGGAACCGCTGTCTTGCTACTCAGGGAACGTTGCCGTTATTACCGAAAGCGCTTGCCTCTCTTATGTCGCTTATTCACGCCGGGGATGCGGAAAAAGCGGCAATCGCGAGTGGTGTGCGTAGTGTTTTAAACCGCAATTGTACCTGGCTCGACTGGATGACGTTGCATCAGCTCTGGGTATGCGAATTGACGCCGGATGGAAATCTTTGGTGTTTAATTGATGCGAACACCCCCATTCGTCCATTGCCTGCCACACCTTCAAGCGAAGCGCATCGCCCCTGGGAAGTGCTGCCTGCTTTGGAAAGCCTCGGTGTGACGCACAAATTCATCGATGAGACGCAGCAAAATATCTACAATTGGCGAAAGAATGCGTGGCAATTGTCAGAGATTCAGGCGTTGCTGCATAGCGTACCCGCAATGGTGTTCACTAGCTTAAAGCTTACAAATTATCTCAATCAATTGCTGAAAGAACTGCCGATTCAATCAGACAGCTTTGTGCTTGAGCTGATTGCATTGCTCAGGAAAACGTTTTTTAACGTGCCGCTGGTGGAGCTCTCACGTAACCAGACTGCGATCGGTGAGTTGATGGCGCTTATTCGTCCGACCTGGCGTTACAGGATTGCCATTGATCGTCAGGAGCAAGCCCTGTGGGAAGCACTTGGACGTACTGCTATGGATACGCTGCTGGTGCCCGCTTTTCTCGATAACAGTAAAGAGCCCGCCAGTGCTTCTTTGAACTGGGAGACGGTTGGCAGCCTGCTACAGGCGATGCAGGCGCAGGCTTCTGCCAGCGATGACTTTGAAAAACTGGTGCAGAATTTTATCGACAAACTCTCAGTTCCCGATCAACAGGAATTGTACCGCCGGTTTGATACGTTGAAGATCTTTAAGGTTTCACAGCCAACAGGGAAACCTTACCTGGAGACGCGCCGTCACTTGCTTGAACTAAAACAAAAGCGAAGGATCTTCAAACTTGGCGGGAGCGCCAACTTTGGTATGGGTTTAAGTGCATTGTTGCAGCAGGCACTGTTTGAAAAAGAAATCGTACTGATCGCTAATAAAACTAACCAGACCCTTTTTGGTGGTTCTGAATATTCTGAAGCACAGGAGTGTGACAGCGCAGGCGTGGTCCATTTGCTTGAGCTTCATCCTCGCCTGGATTTTCCGGCAAAACGCATTGACCTGCTCAATAAAATGGCTGCCGATGGGGACAAATTTGGCCCCAGAGAGCGGCTTGCGTATCGCTATCTGATGCACGGTAATTCGGATGATACTGGTGAAGCTGAATTGTGGAAGGCGGGTAAAGCGCATCCCGTATGGGCAAAAATTCTTTCTGATGCCGATTCGCAGCAGGTTAAGTGGACTATTATTTCGCCAGAAATAGAGCAGAATCTTGGGCTGACTCCCGGATTCGAGAAGGCTCTAAGGCTTGATAGTGTTACGCCGGATCATGTGATTCACCGCTTCAAAGAAAGCCTTGAATATCTGGAGTTTGATGACTTATCTGCAGAAGATGCGGAAGAAGTTCTGATGCACATTGGTCGCTCTATGGGCGAAACAATGTGGCGGCAGATGGCACTTCATCGTAGGGAAGGCAAAGACGGGTATATATCCCTTGATGAGCGTTGTTTCTTGCGTGGGGGGCGCATTGAACTGCCCACTGAATTGAATGACAACGTGACGTTCATCCAATCCGCCAGTCAGCCAGAGGTGCAGGAACAGCAGCGTAAATTCCTGCCGATGGTGAACGCTGAACATGCGGTCATGCTGGCCTTATCTGAGCTTCACCCGGAGCGATACTGCGACTTTATCCTGCAGTTGTTAATGCAGCCGACGAATGACTTGTCTTCAGAGAGAGTATTCAACAACCTACGCAGTCAAAAATGGCTTTTGCACCGTGGTGTTGCGATAGCTCCAGAAAATATTCTGGATATCAAAGCGGCAGACTACCCGGAGATAGCGAAGCTGACGGAAGCCACACCGCTGATAGCGCTGCTTGAGGATATTGCTCTACCAGAAGACGCTAACCGCGCGCTGAGCCAATTTATCTTGCAGGGCAAGTCTGCGTTTTATAAAGCGCTCAATGTGGCAGGCACACTTCCGCTTTATGCTATCGGCATCAGCTTACGTCTCACTGATACGGTTATTCTTCAGGCCAGCGACAGGTCTTACGCGTTTGAGAACTTTGAAGGCTGGCGGCTTTTAATTGAGTGCCTTAAAGGTGCTGAGTCACTTGAGGGAAATGAGGCCATCAATGCGCTGAGTTTTGCGCATCCAGTGACGGACAAGATAGTTGCAAGCTACCGGCGTCTAGTCGATAGCATGAGTCCAGCCCAAAGCGGTGAATTGCGTAAAGCGCTGTTGAGCTCGTTGTGTCATACCCATTCAGCACCTACTAGTGTATTGCGTTCAATGTCGCTCAGAACGGCAGCGGATACCTGGGCGCTAGCCGCCGATCTCTGTTATGGCGTAACGGGGGCAGAGCGTAGTGCTGTACTGCATGAAGACGACTGGGCGTATTTGCAGCCTTGGCTGCAGGCTAGTGATTTGACGGTAGACAGCACTGAGTCTGAAGGGCATCTCACTCATGTGGAGCATTCAGCCAATGTCTTAAGGGACTACTTTGCTCCATGGGAACGCTGGGTTCCACGTAAGGCAATCGCTGCGCTGCTGGCTTTACTGGCGGGGAATCGTAAGGTTCGTACGCTGTGTGAGAGCTATCTGGGGCTGCAAAGTTATGCCCTGTTTGTGAAAGAACTGTCGCAAGACAGTAAACCTTTAACTAACCATGAAGCTCACTTTGCGGGGTTAACGCTCTTACAGTGCATTGAGAAATATGCCTTTGCCGTGAAGGTTTACGAAGAAAACACGTTGCAGGTTCATTCACTGTTCCAGGAACGTTTGACCGTGGCGCTGGCAACTGATCTGGATACAATCTTTGTGGGTCAGCACGGCTACGCTTTTTATACCGGCCAGGCACCGCAAATCTTCATTCGCCGATTTTCCCCAGACCAGTACACCTCTCAGCAGCTCCTGGCAATTTTAAAGCGCAGTACTAGCTGGCTGCAGGAAGGCATTTATCTGCAGCGAGCAAGGCTGGATACGCTCTGGCAATCCTTTGAGCAGGCCGAGCAACTTGACGTGAATATCGCGCGAGTCACTATCCTGAACAGCATCGTTGAGCGCCTGAAAACGCTGGGCCTTAAAAACTCTCAGCTTAACGTTTTAATGAGAGCCTATGAGAGTGAGCTTCACTCTCTTGCTGAAAGTAGTGACGGCAAGTCGCTCCACAGCCCGAGGCTCACTGAAATTGTCTATGACATTGCGAATGCCATCCGGGATCGCCCTGAGCTGCAGGCTGAAATATTAACAGCGGTCAGAAAGCGTATAGAGGATGCTCAGTATCAGCCATCAAGCGTTCCTTTTGAGCTGTTCCAGAATGCCGATGATGCAGTAGAAGAGTTGTTTAAGCTGGATAGCGATGCCCGTCATGAGCGGCTGCACCAGAAATTTATGGTGAAAGAGCAAAACGGCGGGTTGTCGTTCTTCAACTGGGGTCGAGAAATAAACCGCTTCCAGAGCGTGAAAAATGAGCAAGTCGAGAATGTTCATGATGGCTACAAAAACGATCTGAAAAAAATGCTGGCGCTTTACCAGTCAGATAAAGAGCAGGGCGTTACCGGCAAGTTCGGTCTTGGCTTCAAAAGCTGTCTGCTGGTGTCTGATCATCCTTACCTATTGTCGGGGCGGCTGGCGACTAAAATAGCGGGTGGAATTGTGCCCGAGTCCTGTGACGCTGAAAGCTATAAACAACTAAATCAACTCACTGAAAGTGCCGCGATAAATGGCTTGTCACCAACTCTTGTGTATTTGCCACTGCGCCAGCATATGCAAGCAGAAATGGTGTTAAAAGATTTTACTCTGTATGCAGGTTTACTAAGTCTTTATGCACGTAACTTGCGGCAGATTGTCATTGATGAGCATGAATGGCGCTGGGAGCCTGCTCAGTATAAACGTATTCCTGGTCTGTCATTGGGCAAGGTTATGTTGCCGAACAGCAAGGGTGTTCAGTCACCAGTGCGAGTGGCGGTTTACCAGACCGAAATCGATGATGAACGCTGCCATCTAGTTTTCCAGGTCACGCGCAGGGGCCTGAGAGGTTTTGACACTCATATTCCGCGACTGTGGAATTTGTCTCCGTTGATGAGTGATACCCGGCAGGGTTTTTTGATTAACGCTGGATTTGAGGTTGATATTGGTCGACGCCAGTTGGCTATTGAAGCTGAACGTAACCGGGGCATCATTCAGAAAGCAGGAGCGAAAGTTCATTCTCTGCTGGAATTGCTCTGGCGTGAAACTGAGTATAACTGGGAGGCGCTGGTTGCTGAGTGGGAACTAAGCCCAGAATTAACTCATAGTCAGTTCTGGGAAAGCATCTGGGACGTAATGTCTACAGGCATCAGTAACGACGCTACCGCGATGGAAAATGAAAAGTTGCTACAGCAACTTTACGAAAGCGAAAACGGCATCATGAGCTTCTATCGCTCATATCCCGCGCTGCCCAACGGATTTAAAGAGCAGGCTGCCGGGCTGATAAAGTGGAGTGACAGAGTGCGTTGTGCGGATGAACTGGTTTCTCGTCTGGCGAGTTCACTGATTCATCTCCCTGCGTTTCAGGCATTGCACAGTGCACAGTGCCTGGTAGCAGACACGACGGGAGGCAAACTTAAAGTCGAAAGTAAACTGTCGCTTGAATCGTTATTAAACGCGTCATTGCCGGATAAACAGGGCGTTGATATCCAGCATCTGGCACAGCGGGATGCGGAAAAGCTGGCAGTCGTATTTAACGAAGAGTTCGATAAGCGACTAGGTGAACTGACAGGCTGGCAGGATAAAATTGAGGCTTTCAGAAAACAGCTGGCGAACCTTCATGTGCAAACACAAGCAGGTTCCACACGTCCGATTAGCCAAATTTTGCTCGGTAACATTCCTTGTGCCGAAAAAAATGAACGGTTGATATCTGGGTTTGCACCTGCCGGTACCATCATTTCGTCATCATATTCTAAGCAGGCCTGTGAATTTATTGTTTATTGCAAACGCAGAAGTCAGGGATATGTTTTTGACGATTTACTTGAATGGGCAGGTCGCAATGACCTGGCGGCTGATAATCAAAAGCAACAAGCATTTTGTCGTTTTCTGATTGAAGGTCTGGAAGGAGATAAACTGGCGGGTAAGCTAATGGAAGAAATACCTCCAGGCTGGTTACTTGAACTTAAACTGCGCCCAGGCGCGTTCCCGGCAGACTGGCACTGGAGCAATAATGATATTGCCTCTCTCCTGCAGGGAAGGTTACTGACTAATAGCGACAGAACAAGGGCATTGGAGCGCGAAATTTGCGAGACACCAGAAGAATACAAACCGTTGGTGACTCCTGGTGAGGCGGTGCAAAAAATTTACCGCTGGTGGGAAGAGAACAAGCAGGAAGAGTTGGCGAAATACAATACCCGACTCTACCCAGAAGGTTGGTTTGACTGGGAGGCTTTGAGAAATGGCTCTGACGATCAGCGTTCGCGCATGGCGTTATTGAAACTGCTTTATCTTGGTTCGTGCCAGACCATTGGCCGGACTCAGGAAGAGCAACATTGTGCTGCGATCAACTATTTTGAGGAGAAAGGTTGGTGGGAGACGTTTGTTAATCCTGATGCTGCACAGCAGTGGCTGGATGTGATGGATGATTATCTCAACGAGTCTTTTGATAGCGATAAGTATCGTATCTGGTTGCAAATACTGCCGTTGTATCGTTTTTCCAAGCATTTAGATACCTATCGCGAACTATTGGATATGTCGGAAGTATTCCTTGAGGATATTGGCGATTTACTGCGACCGGCATCCAGTCCCAAGCTTTCGGGAACCGGGATAGGTGTCGTTCCAGAATTACGTGCAACGCTTGGAACCGGGGTGAACTTCATTTTCCGTGAACTCGTGCGTAATAACGTGTTTACCGACTCTAATATTCATCAATATTGCTTCTCTGCACCAGAGCGCGTCAGACGTCTGTTGTGGGCGATGGAGTTTGAAGAAATAAATGTTAAGCAGTCGTCTGCCAGTGATTCTATTCTGTTGTGGACGTTTTTCAGCAAACATCTTGGTGAGGAAAATGCGACCTTTAATCATTGTTTCGACATACCGCTGCGCATTTTAACCAGTGACGAGAAAAGCTCGCTTCGCATTGAAATATTTGGGCAGGATCCCCTGGAGTACGTATGAAAATGACATTTCAGCAGGGCCAACAAGTACGGCATGAACGCTTTGGGCTGGGGACGATTGAACTCTTGAGGGAAAATACCGCACTCATTCGTTTCGAGTCGAGTTTTGAAGAGCGTCCTCTTTCCGAGCTGGAACCAGTACGCAGCGCACAAGATGCTTTAGCTGAAGGTAATTATGACGATCTGCGTGAAGTCCTGGCACGCAGCCAGGCGCTTGCGATCCGCTCCATCAATGATAGTTGGGGGGTGTTTTCTACATCACGTATCAACCTGTTGCCGCATCAGTTATGGGTATGTCATCGCGTGTTAAGGCAATGGCCGGTACAAAAGCTAATTGCTGATGATGTAGGGCTTGGGAAAACAGTAGAGGCGGGGCTGATCCTTTGGCCGCTGCTGGCCAAAAAACGCGTGCAGCGTCTGTTGGTTTTAGCGCCTGCATCGTTAGTACCGCAGTGGCAGGAGCGTTTGCGGCAGATGTTTGATATTCGCTTGTCCCTCTACTCTGCGGAAATTGATACTGAGCGTTCAGATTACTGGAATACGCATCCCTGGGTGGTCGCTTCATTGCCGACACTGCGAAAAGATATTAATGGCAGGCACGAGCGAATGCTCAAAGCAGACGACTGGGACTTGCTGATCATCGATGAAGCACATCACCTTAACTCGCTAGAAGATTCGGGGGCGACTCAGGGCTATCGATTTGTGCAGAAGCTTATCGATCACGGTAAGTTCGCCTCGCGGCTTTTTTTCACAGCTACCCCGCATCGCGGGAAAAATTACGGCTTCTTTGCCCTGTTGAGGCTTTTACGTCCAGACTTGTTTGACGTGAATAAGCCATTTGAAACTCAGCAGCATCATGTTCGGGATGTTGTGATTCGCAATAATAAGCAAACCGTCACGAATATGGACGGTGAGCGTTTGTTCAAGACCGTCAACGTGACCTCACAGACCTATCATTTTTCTGAGGCTGAACAGTCATTCTATGACCGGCTCACACGATTTATTCTTTCAGGGCAGGCCTACGCTTCGTCGCTGAGCTCCGCAAACCAGCAGGCTGTGCAACTGGTGTTAACGGCAATGCAGAAACTGGCGGCAAGTTCGGTAGCGGCAATTTATGCCGCAATAAATGGGCGTATCGCCAGGCTCGGGGAAAATCAGAAAAAGCTGCAGGTGCTGAGTGATGAAATGAATGCCATCATGAGTGATTCTCAGGCCCCGGATCTCGATGATGCCTACATTGCGCTTGAAAGCGAATATGTTGAAATGTCTGCTTCGGTTCAACTTATGCAGAATGAGCTGCCCATGCTTGAAGAGCTGCAGGCGTTGGCGGGGAATGTAGAATCGGAAACGAAAATCCAGACCCTACTTAATGTGCTGGAAACCACGTTTCTTAATCGCACCGTCGTATTCTTTACTGAATATAAAGCGACTCAGGCTTTGCTGATAAATACCCTGAATGCTCGCTTTGGCTATGGTTGTGTCAGCTTTATCAATGGCGAAGGGCGCCTGGAAGGGATTTACAATAAACAGGGAGTCAAAACGTCATGGAGTATGGATCGTTACCATGCCGCCGAGCAGTTTAAGAGTGGGCTGGTACGCTTTATAGTTTGTACTGAAGCTGGTGGTGAAGGTATTGATTTGCAGGACAACTGTTATTCCATGATTCATGTTGATCTGCCCTGGAATCCGATGCGTCTCCACCAGCGTGTAGGGCGACTCAACCGCTATGGCCAAAAACATCAGGTTGAAGTTATTACCTTACGCAACCCCGACACTGTAGAGTCCAGAATTTGGGATCTATTAAACAGCAAAATAACTACGGTCATGCGCTCTTTAGGTGATGCAATGGAAGAACCGGAAGATCTATTACAGCTTATCCTGGGGATGAGTGATAAAGGATTCTTCAACTCACTTTTTGCCGATGGTCTGACTCAGAAATCGGAGACGCTAAACACATGGTTTGATTCCAGAGCGGGGACCTTTGGGGGGCAGTCTGCCGTTAGTGTTGTAAAGGGTCTGGTTGGGCATGCTGATAAATTTGAGTATCAGAACCTGGATGAAGTCCCGAAGCTGGATCTTAACCATATGTATGATTTTCTCGAGAACATGCTGAAGTTGAACGGTCACCGTCTGGAGAATGATGATGGCGTTCTGAGCTTTGTCACTCCCAGAGACTGGATCACACAGTTTGGTATCAAGAAGAAATATAGCAACATGACTTTTGAGCGTGTTCCTGCAGAGAAATCGTTAGAAGTGCTTGGGGTAGGGCATGTCATTATTAACAATGCTATTAATCAGGCTGAAAAATTTAATGCATCTACAGCGGTAGCTCGAGGTATTTCCTCTGCTTTATTGATTTACACATTGAGAGATCAGATTACCGGTGATAGCAACGTCCAATCATTTTCAGTCGTAGGCGTTGTTCTGGAAGATAACATTCAGATACTGGTCAACGATGAGTTGGTTAACAGGCTGGCTTTCATATACGACAATATGCCTAAAGCTTCAACAGTCGTAAAATTAGATAGTACATTCCAGGTCAATCTGGAAAGGGATATCAGGCGGGCTGAGGCTGCATTAGAACTCTTTATACCTGAGCTGAATTTACCCTATGAGCAGGTAGTCTGGCACCATACGGCAACGTTTCTGCCGCAGTAGTGCTCAGCATAACTTTTTACAATGAATATGCCTGTATAAATGGTGCTGAGCAAGAACGCTGGCACCATAGTTCATATTATCATCAGCATTTACCAATTACCCCACTGTGTTACTTTAGCTTCAAACTCTTCGGTTGGAGAGAATGATAATATAGTTGGTATCCTACAGTTATTGACAATATTACAAGGTATAGAGGAAAATAATGAGTGGCCAGGATAGCTGACTGGCTGTTGTGCGAAGTATACCGATCGAGTTCTATAAATCTTAAAGCCATTCGAGGCAGCTGTTTTTATGCCGATACAGATAATTTTATTTTCTCCCCAAATGTTTTCAAATGGAGACTTTTCACGTGCGACTTGCAGCGTCCGTCCAGACCGTTTAATCCCCGCGCCACCCTGCATTTCAATATACTTTGCGAAATCACTATGGTCGGCTGCGTGCCTGACTGCTTCTGCCTTTTGACCCAAATCATGGGTAATATTGGTGCTTCTGATACGTCTGCACTCACGCCAAACACCAATTTCAGGTAAGCCAAAATGTTGAAATC
This sequence comes from Citrobacter enshiensis, assembly GCF_029338175.1. NCBI lineage: Bacteria > Pseudomonadati > Pseudomonadota > Gammaproteobacteria > Enterobacterales > Enterobacteriaceae > Citrobacter > Citrobacter enshiensis. The sequence goes on along the minus strand of NZ_CP119862.1, from coordinate 3,821,856 downwards.
TTCTTATTCCCCACAATGATGCCCAAATTTTTACCCTTATGGCTATCCGCGAATACAAATCGCCAGTGGAGTCACAAATAGCCTTTTCATCCGCTAAGCCGGGAATAGAAGAAACCATATATTTCATTAAATAGTGAAGGGCAGCTTCATTTCTGACTATTTCGTGAGATAACATCCTATTTTCTGATAGGCTGTCACTCTCATCAGAGAAATATTTCTCAAAAACTGAAATAACCTTTTCATCATAGTCCCGTGGCATGTAAACAATGATATGCCAGTGTGGTGTCGCATCATGATGTGGCTCAACAATACGAGTCCCGTAAACTGACACTTCTGAAAGCGCTGCGCGAGCTTTTTTCCAGCGCTCTTCAAGCTTTGCTTGCGATTCTTTCGGAGATAAACCGTTCCAGTTATCGCAGGGGGTACCATCAATTTTAGTTGAGTGGTAGCTCGAAGGAAGAGTGATGGTGAATAATCTGGATATATGGTTACACTGGATGGAATATTTATATGTGCCGAATAATATTTGTGCAAGCTCGCTTTTTTGTACTCGAGGATTAGCAATGCCAGACATTGCCATCTGAAACAATGTTGCAATGTCTTTCTGACTTTCTGCGTTAAGGACACAACGGTTGCTCAGGAAATGTATTCTGTCATTTATTTTTTGCTGACCTGATGCATACATATCACGGCTAATGTAAGCTGATATGCGTTTTTGCACTAATCCTAAGGAAATTAATAATTTTTCTTTTAATCTGTTGATCTCTTTTCTTAATCGAGTTTCCCACCATAGTGGGGAATATAATCGCGGAGAATAACGCTTATTCTCTGATACCTGTTCTAGTATGAGTTCTTTCACCATGACGATTGAGCTATTTGGGTTTTTATCTGTCGGAGATGCACATCTTTCGGCAAGGTGAGATACGTCGTAATCGCTTAAATTAATCAAAGGCAAAAAAGGATGTTTTTTGAGCGTATATAAATGAGTTAGAACGCGAGAGAGGCGATCAGATAAAGCATCCTGTTTGAGATTTAAGGCTGTACTTTTCCATTCCCCTGGGGGGTGTTTATGTTGGAGATAGAAAGATACCAGTTTAAGGCTTTCCATATCCGTGGGCGTGGACTGAGAGGAGTGCATAGTTTTACTCCTCACTGGTATGAGTGATTGAACGTTTTGCCAGGAAAGTGGCTAAATCGCGTATTCGGTAGCGAACCAGTCTTCCTACTTTCACGTATGGCAGATTGTAGCGACCCGTAGACCTCCATACTGCAAGTGTTGACGTTTTGACTCCCAGCACTTGTGCTGCTTGCTTGTCTGTAAGCTGGTGTAGTGGAGCACCTTCAGTGCAACCAAGTGAAAGAAGAATATCGTCGATGACTATTGATACATCATCATGTTGAATTGTGTTCATGGGTAATCCCCGGTGCGGTAAAGGATAGTGCGAGGATTATTGGTATTGTTTCACAAAGAAAAAAGTAATCAGTCGTTGATTAACATGATTATCGCTGACTGGTACGTTTTTAAGGGACACTTATGGTATTCCCATGGTGAGCTACACCAAGCGCGCTGTGTGGGGAGGTATTCTCGATTCCGGTTATGCGCAGCAGGCTTACACCATAGAAGCAGATGATGCCTATTCATAATGCGATGAACCCGTTATGCGTAACATCGGGCTGCAGCGATCCTGTCAGTATGAGGGGCGATGGGGTCTGTGCTCTTCTGAGCATGTGACACACCGATATTTTTGGCAAACGTGGGTTATTCATCCTTCTTGGGCTACAAGCAGTATGTACAATGTACGGCCGAATTAAGTATCTCGGATTCCATAGTCTTTTTACTCAGAAGGCGCAGAAGCTCTCTGATTTACTTATTGGCCTTTTCGCATGAGGTTAGGCCGTTAGCGAGCAGGTTTCATATTGTTCTGCGTCATTTGAAGGTCGGATTGACGCTAATGGGGAAGATTTATTTTTTCTTCGACGGTCTTCCTGGTTTTTTGCAACGCTCAGGAGCGAAAGATCTTATGATATTTTTAATTGTCTCTCTTGAAAGAGGCTCATATTGCCCTTTTGATTTTATGTCATTTAATAATATATCTGCTACTTCAGATACTCTGAAGTTATCATCTGGATTAGACTCCCATACTGATTTGGCTTGATTGAGGAGATATTTTTTTCTACGTGATCTATTTTTGTCTATTAAATTTGAGTTGCCAGTAATTCCATGCGGGAATGTATCCGTATGAGATGGTATCTTTTTCTTCTCATTAACTAATTCCATAAACTTATCGTTTGATAAAGGAAAATCCCAGCCTTCTTTTGCTGTGAATTTGAGAAATTTTTTCAACTTACCTATCGTGAAGGGGAAAGCTAATGCAGGTTCCAAAAGGTTGCCTGAGGGATGAACCGAAAGTTCCCCGGCTTCCATAGGGGTAAGTTTCACAGATCTCTCATGGTCAATGTTGACATACAGCCCATCTTCTTTAATTCTTAACCAGCCACCGAAATCATTCAAATTTATAGTGCCGCTGTCATCGGGCTCAGCCATTTGTAAAAAGTCTGAACGTGTAAATTTTAGAGAGTCCGGAATCCCGGTAAAATCGAGATCTGTTCCAAGAGAATCATCATCTTCTCTGGATGCCACATTTATTTTCATCAACCATCGTCCTTGAGTGAAATGTTATAATCAAAGCTCAGCTTTAGGTAAAAGATACGTCCCCATCCCAGCAGCCTCCAGCATAGCTTGGGTCGCAGTATTAACTGAGTGCCTTATAGGATCCAAATCCAGCCGTGCATAAATGGCAGTTGCCTGGTGAGTTTTATGGTTCAGGCTTTTCCCTATTATGCTCAGAGATGCACCTGTTTTGGCCTGCCAACTACCAAGTGTGCGACGTAAGTCATGAATTCTAAGGTCTGACATATTATACGCCGATTCAGGCAAAGCGATGTCATCGGCCATTCTAAGTAACAACTCCATAGCTTTGTTTGGGCTCTGTACTAATTCATCTTTGTACATTGCCTCATCGTCTGGCGATATCATGTTTTTTTCCACCAGCAAATCCAGTAGTTTACGTAAGGTGGCTCTTTTTAGGAGTGTTGCCCATCCTTTTTTTGGTTCCACCAAATGCCCTGTTTTCCCTGTTCCAGGGAAGACAAAAGGTGACTTTCCACCCAACTGTTTACGCTTCTTCAATATCTCTATTACCTCTGGAGATAAAGTGACATTCTGTGGCGTTCCATTTTTCGTCATTTCAACTCGCCAGACACCAGCATTGAGATCAAGGTCATGCCAGGCCATTGACTGGGTATTAGAGCGGCGTGCTCCGGTCAGTAATGCGAGGAGAAAATAGTCGCGGTTACTTGATTCATTTATGGCTTCAAGCAGATAGGGTAATTCGTTTGCCTGAGCGAACCGATCGCGGGAGGGGGCTGGATTTTTTTGAACTCGGCTAGCTGGGTTTTCGCCACTAAAGAGCTCTTGATCAAGAGCAAAAGTATATACGGATGAAATGAGCGCCAGACATCTGTCAGCCTGAGAAGGGCTTGTACGGGATACATTCTGGTGAATTGACTTTACCTGGTGTCTCGTGATCTGCGAGAGTTTATATTTACTTATTGCACCGAGATATAACCGCAGTACATCCTGATAGTCTCTCTTTGTTTTCACCCCTAATCCTGAACCATCGCGTTTACGTTTGCTTTTGAGAAACAGAGTGAACATTTCTGCCAAAGATGGTTCATCACGTACGGCTCTGCGTACCTGAGCGGGGTTCGCCCCTGATTCAATTTCTGCATTGACTGCTGCGGCGGCTTTACGAGCTTGTTCAATCGTCATTGCTGGAAACCGCCCCAGAGTGACGCGTTCTGGCTGACCGCCCTTAATTCGGCGATAAACAGAGTAAGTTTTGATGCCTGTAGGGGAGACTCGAAGCTGAAGCCCAACAACTTTCGTATCATGCCAGGTCGATCGTTGTCCTGAGGCTGGTAGAGGGAGATTCAACAGCTTTTCCTTGCTGAATGATATTCGATTGTTAGCCGCCATATGGCCATCCTTGGGGTTACTTCTGGGTTACGTTTTAGGTATAAAATCATATAACCATAGATAACGTCATTAATGTGAGTTTGATTGCAATTTATTGTTTTATAGTGGTTTATAAAAGATAGTAATAGCAGGTTAAACAATGACCCTTCGCATTCGTAATGCGAAGGTCGGAGGTTCGACTCCTCTTATCGGCACCATGAAATCAAGCAGTTAGCCCTTAAAATTCCACTCTCCTCTGAATACCAACCAGTCATGTAAGCACTGTGTAAGCATCCGCAATGTATGCCTGTAGTCCTGACCAGCCACCAGCCACCAGCCACCAGCCACCAGCCACCAGCCACCAAAGTTTATATGTCCGTTGAGTGCCAGAAGCGGAAGTTGCTAAATCAGTCTATGTTAATCAACGGGGAGCAGGTCAGGCCAAATTCAGTGTGCCACTACATCATCCTCAGCATGGTATTGATGCTGGCCTTCTGCTTCATCCCGCCGTTGGCTATATGCTCAATGAGTATGTTGTCACTCAGGGACATAAGATCCATTTTGCTACGGTAGATATGGCGGTAGATGCCAAAACAATTAAAAGACAATTACTGGAATTAGCCCATGATTGCGCGGGAGTCGCGGCTGATGGCTTGCCACTTCATAAAGCAGTGGCTGCAATATAATTTACTATTGCAGCCACATAGCTGTTATCCGTGCTTAATCATCACATGACGCACCACGGTGTAATCTTCCAGCCCATACATTGACATATCCTTGCCGTACCCAGAGAGCTTCTGCCCGCCGTGCGGCATTTCGCTGACCAGCATAAAGTGGGTATTTACCCAGGTGCAACCGTACTGCAGGCGGGCGCTGAGACGATGGGCACGACCCACATCCTGGGTCCAGACCGATGACGCCAGTCCGTACTGGGAATCGTTGGCCCACGACAGCACCTGCTCTTCGTCGTCGAACACAGTGACACTCACCACCGGGCCAAACACCTCGCGCTGGATAATTTCATCGCCCTGCTTCGCCCCGGCCAGCAGAGTTGGCTGGTAGTAGTAGCCTTTGCCGCCAGCCTTGTTACCACCGGTCACTACCCGAATGTGCGGCAGCGCTTTGGCGCGCTCCACCGCTTCGCTGACGCGCGCCAGGTGGGCAGCGGAACTGACCGGACCCAGCTCGGTGGTTTCATCGTCTGGCGCACCCATTTTCAGGCTGGCCACGGCGACACCCAGTTTTTCGACCAGGGTGTTATAAACCTCTTTCTGGGCATAGATCCGGCAGGCAGCGGTGCAGTCCTGCCCGGCATTGTAGAAGCCAAAGGTGCGCACGCCCTCCACCACCGCATCGATATCCGCATCGTTAAAGACGATCACCGGGGCTTTACCGCCCAGCTCCATATGGGTGCGCTTAATCGACGGCGCGGTGTGGGAAATAATGTGCTCGCCAGTGGCGATGGAGCCTGTCAGCGATACCATGCGCACTTTTTCGTGGCCCGTCAACGGGTCACCTACGGTTTTACCGCGACCAAACAGCACGTTCACCACCCCGGCAGGGAAGATATCTTTCGCCAGTTCGGCCAGTTTCAGCGCCGTCAGTGGGGTGATTTCCGAGGGTTTGATCACCACGCAGTTGCCCGCCGCCAGCGCCGGACCCAGCTTCCAGGCGGCCATCATCAACGGGTAGTTCCACGGGGCGATCGACGCCACCACGCCCACCGGATCGCGGCGGATCATCGAGGTGTGACCTTCCATGTACTCCCCGGCGGCCAGGCCGTTCAGGCAGCGGGTTGCACCGGCAAAAAAGCGGAACACATCGGCGATGGCCGGGATTTCATCGTTAAGCACGCAGTGCAGCGGTTTGCCGCAGTTCAGCGATTCAATTCTGGCAAAAGTTTCGGCATTCTGTTCAATCACATCAGCCAGCTTCAGCAGGCACTCGGCACGCGCTTTTGGCGTAGTCTGCCCCCACTGCTGAAACGCACGATCGGCAGCCTGCACGGCGGCATCCACCTGGGCAGGGGTGGCTTCGGCAATCTCCACCAGCACCTCGCCGGTTGCCGGGTTATACACGGGCTGCAGTTCACCTTCACCCACCACCAGTTCGCCATTTATCAATAAGTTGTGTTGCATAGCCGACTCCATCAGTGATCGTTGTTATGTTCTGAGTTAGTTACAGAGATTGTTCTGCGTTCAGTCGTTTCGCATGTTCAATGGCATCATCTTCCGGTGCGTTTGAACGCCCGAACGGTCGCGCCAGCACCATGTACACCAGCCCGGACACCATCACCACCGCCAGCCCAACCAGCACCGTCCAGCGGTCGATAAAACTGCTGCTCTCGGCAGGTTGCGCCAGCAGCCAGATCCCACACAGGCCATAGGCCAGCGCCAGCACGTTAACCAGCATTCCCCAGCCACCCACGCTCCACTCCCCGGCAGGTTTCCAGCCTTTTAGGCGCTGGCGCAGGGCAGCCAGTACCACCATCTGGAAGGAAATGTAGATCCCGATAACCGCAAAGGCGGTGATGCGCGCGAGGTTATCCGGCTGGAAATAAACCCACACGCAGATGGTCACCGGCAGCAGGCAGCTGACGATCATCGCGTTGTCCGGCACGCTGTTTTTCGACAGTTTCGACATCCAGGTGCTACCCGGTAGCATCTGGTCGCGAGAGAAGGAGAAGATCAGGCGGCTTAAAGCAGCCTGCAGCGACAAAATGCACGACAACATGGCAATCACCGCGATGATGATAAACACCGTGGCACCGGTTTCACCGAGGGCTTCGTTGAGGATCGCCGGGATCGGATCGGTGATTTTGCCGTTGACGATGTTCATCAGGTTCGGCGACGCCAGCAGGTAGCCGAGGATCGACACCATCGCCGAAAGGGCGCCAAACACGATGCTCAGGATCATCGCGATCGGGATCTTCTTGCTCGGGTTTTTCACCTCTTCCGCCACGTTGCCGCAGGCTTCAAAGCCGAAGAACATAAACAGGCCGATCAGCGCCGCCGCCATAAACGCAGGCTGGTAGCTGCCGTCCTTTGCCAGCACGCCCATGGAGTCAAACAGCACCGAGAACGGCTGCGCGCGATGGAACAGCAGCAGATAAATACCCAGCGCAATCACGCTGACGATTTCACACCAGAAGCCAATACGGGCGACCCGCGCGAGGTTTTTGGTGCCCGACATGTTCACCGCCATCATCAGCAGCAACAGCACCACCGAGGTGATCAGCATGTTGCCTGCCGAGATCGCAAAACCGAACAGCGAGCCCACGAAGGTGGCGGTATATTCCGCTACCGAGGTGATGGTCACGACCAACGCCCACAGATAAATCCAGGCGGCGATCCACGCATATTTTTTGCCCCACAGGCGACGTGCCCACGGGTAAAGCCCCCCGGTAATCGGGTATTGCGAGGCCACTTCACCAAACACCAGCGCCACGAGAAGTTGCCCGCAGGCCACAATAGGGATCCACCAGATCGCCGGCGGCCCCGCCAGCGTCACCGCCAGCGCAAACAGGGAATAGACCGCCGTTAGCGGCGAGAGGTAGGTGAACCCGAGCGAAAAGTTAGAGATGAGTCCGATGGAGCGGTTAAATTGCGGTTTAGTATCGCTATGAATTGCTTCACTTTTCTTGCCAGAAGTCTGTTCCATACGTTTTTCTCTGTGTTGTTGATGTGTCGCAGGTAACACGGATCAAGGTATAGAGGAGCGCCAGGAGGCCGTACAGTCTCGCTGTCGTTATTTGTTAAGATTTGTAAGTATATGTCACGTTTTTGTTATTGTTTTTCTGCTTTTTCCGTGAGGCTTATCACGCTATCGCCTTTGCATCGACAGAAAACCGCGTTTTTTGCTCCCTTTCCTCGCTAATTTTTACACCTGCGTCACAAAATTCAAACAATTTGAGCGCTATATGCCCATTTCTCAAAAATGTAGATATTTTTAATTTATGGCGGCGAAATGCACTGCCCTGTCTCCTGAAGACTTTCTGAGAGGATTGATTCTGATGAATGCACTTACTGCCGTAAAACAGCCTGACGATGCGTTATCCCGTACTTCAGTATCGCGCCATCCGTGCAGTCTCCGCAGAGGTCACGCAGCAATTCCTGCGGGAGGTAGAGCAGTGGCCCGTGCAGGCGCTGGAATACAAATCCTTTCTGCGCTTCAAAATCGCGAAGATCCTCAACGACATGTGCGACAACCCGCTCCAGCCGCCAGTAGGGCCCAATGAAAAGACGAAATTTTGGTGCAGAATTTAAACGTGAATCAGCTCAGTTGGTTGTCGAACAATACTGGAAAATGCCATCCGAACAAGATGGCTGACGGATAACGTTACGTCGGCAGATGCTGGAACTTCATAACATTAGTCTTGGCCCTACCGGGGCAAAAAGTATCGCCACAATGAGCAATGCTCAGAGGCTTCCGTATGGGGCGCTGGCCTGCTGGCAGAATAATGAAGAGCTGGGTTTGCCAACAGCCGATTGACCTGCTGCCCTTTCTGCACAATCTGACAAATTTATCACCACCGCTACATGCGTTGAGCTTCTTTGCGCCGTCGCTGGCGATGATTGTCTCGCTAATTACTGCAAGCGTGCTTCTGGCTCGCGGCTTTACCGCCGGCCTGGCAGGATTTTTAACACTGTTCGTCATCTTGTTGGCGCTGACGGTGTTGCAGGGGCTATACCACCTGCTGGCCGAAGGGAGGAGGGGGGGACACTGGCGATTGCCGTCCTCGCTCTGCTTGGTTGCCGGATGGTATTCAATAGCCGGGGGTTTGTGCTGTTTGTTATCTACTGCCGCACCCAGCGCCTCACCACCCTGGCGCGAAAAATGCGTCTGAAGAGGCGTGAGGAGTAACGGAACCAAAATGTCGGTTAAGTGGTTAAATTGAGGGGGTAATACCGTACAGTCCCTTTTTTTGTAGGCGATCAGTTTATTCAGCGTTTTACCTTGTGACTTCATTTCCCACGAATAGAAAGCGGTGCTCAGGCGTTTACTCATCGTTCACCTGCCGCACTCATCCAGGAGTTGAAAATGAACGCTAACGTTTTTCCCCGTCGTAATGTCCCTTTTATGGTTCTTCCTCTGTTGCTATTTTGCCTGCAAACGCCACAAGTGCTGGCAATGGGTAATAATGATAGCAATAGCAAAACGCCTGACTGCCCGTCAGGGCAGGTCTATGACAGCGTCAGCAAGAAGTGCGTGCCTGAAAAAACCGGTAGCCTGAGTGACGAGGATAAAACGAATTATGCCTATCACCTGGCGAAAAAAGGCGAGTATCAGGCGGCGTTAAACCTGCTGGATACGCTCAAAAATAGCAATACGGCTGAGGCCTGGAACTATCGCGGTTACGCCACGCGTAAGCTTGGCCGCACGGATGAAGGCATTGGCTATTATCAGCGCTCGCTGGCGCTTGAACCCAACTATGCTAAAGCACGGGAATATCTCGGCGAGGCCTGGATGGTGAAAGGGCGTCCGGATCTGGCAAAAGAGCAGCTTAAGATAATTGCCGGAATTTGCGGGCAGAGCTGCGAGGAATATCGCGATCTTCAGGCCGCGATCAACGGTCATCCAGAATCCTGATCATTGAGGGCAAAATCATTACCACCAGCGACGTTCGCCAGCAGCTTACCGCTCATCTGCCGCGTCTTTGGCGTTATGGACTGGTATTGTCGCGCGATCGGGATCTTGCTGAAGAACTGGTTCAGTCCACTTGCGTACGCGCGCTCGAGAGGGGCGCGCAGTACACGTCTGGCACGCGTATCGATAGATGGCTGTTCTCCATCCTACATTCCATCTGGATCTCTGAACTGCGCTCGCGGCATGTGCGAATGGGGCAGGGGTTCGTCGCCAGCGAAGATTTAATTGCCCCGGATTACCGTGAGCAGGATGAGGCTCGCCTGCATTACCAGACCATCATGCAGCGGGTAAATGCGTTGCCGGAAGCGCAACGCAATACGGTATTTTTAGTCTATGTTGAAGGGCTTACCTATCAGGAGGCGGCCCAGACGTTAGCGGTTCCCATTGGCACGATAATGAGCCGACTGGCGACGGCACGGGCAACGCTGGCTAAATCCGCTGATGCGCTGTCTCCGGCAAGGGAGAAACGTCCATGATGCATTCTCCGTATAACGACGATGCCATTGTTGCCTGGCTTGACGGTGAGATGAGCCAGGACGATGCGCGTAAGTTCGAGGCGCGGCTGCGAAGTGATGAGCAACTGTCCGAACGCACCGCGGAACTGATGAAAAGCAATCAGGACTTTAAACGCGCGTTTGCCCCCTTGCTCGATGAGGCTCCGCTCGCGCGGATGCAGGAAAACCTGGAAAGGCATCTGGATAAAACCCATGCGCCAGCTTCCGGCGTTAGTCGACGTGCGCTGGTGGCAGCTTCGATCAGTTTTCTGGTGATGGGGGCGGGGTTTGGTTATCTGGTGCGTCCGGTGAACCGCGTACTAAGCGAAAACGAACATATTCGCGATCTTGAGGCGCAATACATGGCGCTTTACAGTGTTGAGACGCTGCTGGATATGGACAGTTCGGCGCCGGTTTTGCAGCGCGGGCTGGCCCGCGCCGCTCAGGATATTGGGCTGCAGCTGCGTGAGCAGCAGCTCGAACTTCATGGCGCGGAGCTGAAAATGGTGCGGATGCTGCGCTACGACAAAATGCCTATCGTCCAGATTGCCTGGGTGCATGTCGATTACGGCCCAATGGCGCTGTGTATTTCGCCGCAGGAAGCAGGAAGCTCGACGGAGATTACCCATGAGACACACCATAGCATGAATATCGCCTGGTGGAGCCGATGGGGATATCAGTTTGTCCTGATTGGTCGCAACCCGATGCCACAACTACAGAAAAGCGCGCGCCAACTGCACGCTGCGCTTTCTCATGATGCCTTTAAAACGCGGTAGGGTCGTGTGTCATCCGTTGTCTCTGGGCGGTGTTTTCGCGCCCCGTGTTCACCAGAACCCCTTAAACAGACGCGTAAAATTGTCTGGCGAAATCCTCCATGGGGATGGGCTTGCCGTATAAATACCCCTGTAGAGACGTCACGTTGCGCGCTTTCAGATAAGCGGCCTGAACTTCATTTTCTACCCCTTCCGCCACGGTTTGCAGGTGTAATCGGGTGGCCAGATCAATGATATTGTCGATGATATGGACTGAGTGCGAATCAACGCCAATATTGCTGACAAAGCTCTTGTCGATTTTAAGGATATCAACGTTGAAGCTTTGCAAATACTTGAGGCTGGAATTACCCGTGCCGAAATCATCAATGGCGATCAGTACCCCCAGTTTGTGCAGCTCTGCCACCAGTCTTTCCGTTGCACCATCAGTGACCAGTAATTCCCGCTCGGTGAGCTCCAGAACCAGCTTAACAGGATTGTCACTGAATGCCTGGATGAAGACCCGGCAGTCCTCCACCAGATTGAAGTCTTTTAATTGACTGGCGCTTATATTGAAGGCGAAATGAAAATCCTTCGGCAGCAAATGTACCAGCGGCACAAACTGTTTACGTACCTGGGTCATCAGCATCTGGGTCATCGGCATAATGAGGTTACAGCTTTCAGCCAACGGGATGAAACGGTCCGGTGGGATAACGCCGAGTGTGGGATGTGACCAGCGCATCAAAATCTCGCAGCCTACCCAGTGCGTATGCTCTCCGGAGACCACCGGCTGGAAATAGGGAATAAACTCCTGGAGTTCCAGCGCCTGACGCAATTCATGTTCTGGCGTGATATATCGACCTGACCAGCGAAATACGCCAAAGCCCACAATAACGGCCAGTAAGAACCAGGCGAAAAGCGTGAACCGGGAGAAAATCCAGAAGTAATGGACATAATTCGCCGGGGAAATAACGGTCACTATCCGGAAAGGATATCGGGTCGAGGCCTGCTCCAGATACCCCGACATGCTGGATGAGAACGGAGGAACCGCAGATGTCTGCCATTGCTGTCGACCCACAGCCAGGCTCAGCGGTAAATTGATGCTGATCACATTGAGTTCAGAAAGAATATGATCGCCATAGAGCCTGACCACAATACTGTCATTGCCGATGACCATCCGATAGATAATCAATGGCTGTCCTTTCCTGACCCGGGTGTCGCTCATCAGGTACAGCATCCCGTTGGTATAATTATCAAAGCTGATATTTTCTAGATTGCTACCGTACAGAGATGAGCAGTAAATTTTGTTTCCCTGAGCCAGATTGACGCTACGCACGTCCTGTGAGTATGCCACCTGCATCCTGAGCTGGAATTCCACTGGCTCAAGACAGGGTTTGCCGAGATTATCTTTTACAGCTAACGCCGCATATTTGGCGCTGTCCAGCGTCCCTTCGACCAGTTGCCGGGCATGGGTCATCCGGAGGGTGGTGGTTCGCTTGAGATTGGATGCCGTCTGCCAGAAGGTGCTGATTAACCCTAACAGAATACAAAATAAACCCACAAGAATGGCGCGAACCAGTCGGTATTTGAATCGACGCTTCTTTAGCAGACCAAACGGCATAACATTGTCTCTGTACCGCAAGTTAACTTTATCGTTTTACCATCTTGCCATCAAAAGAGGGTGACCGAATCTGTTATTGTTTAAAAAACATTATCAGTGCGGCTATTCAGTCAGGCTGTAGGCGAAAACGCCCTTCGGATCAGAAATATCAGCCTGGTAATAGCCATGTTTTGTGATTTGACGAGCTGCTGCTTCCTTAAATTCAGCGGTAAATTTTGGTGTGCCACTCTGCTCCCCCTTATTCAAACGATAGGGCGGAGCGTCTTTCCGGGGGCTGGGCCAGACAGCTTTTAATGCGTGGAATGGTCAAATTAACGTGGGGTTTTTAGGCGGGTAGAGTGGTGGTCATTATGAAGCGATAAGCTTCAAAAACCACCAGAATAAGGAATATTCAACCGATTTCCGGCATTACTCTTTTGTCATCGTCTGCGTTTTTTCAACATCCTTCAGACCACCTTCATTCACAGCATTGGTATAGCCCATATCTTTGAGCAGGGCTTCGGCTTTGCCGGACTTATTGCCCGTATTGCAATACAGATGCAGGGTGTCGTTTTTATCCTGAGTGACTTCACTGATGCGTTGGTCTATCTGGGAAAGGGGAATATTCACTGCGCCGCTGACATGGGTTTCCTGATACTGCCCGGCATCACGAACATCAATCCAATGCTCAGCCGCGAACAAGGAGGTGGACGCTATCAGCAGGCTGCTGGCAAGGAGAAGTTTTTTCATCATTCGGGTTTGGTGAACCATCTTAATGGGTTTCCTTTATGGTTTAGGTTAAATATTGCCATCAAATTCAAGTGTGATGTCATAACAATTAACGGGCTCGATTCTGACGATGAAAACATTACAGGAACAAAAAGGAAAAAACATTGCAGGCGCACGGATTATTTTAAATCACTTTTATCGGCCGGACTGACCCACGACAGCAGACCTTTTTTCTCTACACTGCGAGGCCTTTTCGGGCCCTCCGAACTCACGTCCGTCAGGGGCTGATGTATCAAAGGGCGTTTGCATCAGTGCAACCCCTTAAATCGATAGCGATTTCGAAAAAGTCACGTGCCGTACAGCTCCTGTTAGGTATTTGTCATTCAGAATTTACCGATTTTAATATTGTAAGTTGCACCCAAAGCATTGCGTGGTGGTATGTATTTTGATGTGGTTTTTATCAGTTCAATCACCTGGCATTTTTCATGTACAGGACCTTAAGCAATACAACATTTCTTAAAAGATAGAAACGCCCTGCCGAATGAGGTTCACAAGGCAAGTTTGGTTTTTAAAACCGTTCCAGCACGAACTCAAGAGCCTCTGGTTGCATTGTGATGCGCGGGTTTGTTTTAGCGCCTATGCATGAGGCCTCAAAGTAAAAGAGGAATGGGAGATAGTGAGTTTATTCACTTCTAAAACAGCGAAAACTTGCCGGCTATCCTCCTGAATCATTGGTATTGCATACTCATTGTTAATGATAAGTAAATTTCATGGCTAACAAGACACAAAAGAATAAAGGTCAAGTCATTGCACCTGAGCAAGGCAATCTTTACTCCACGATAGAATTAGGGCAGGTACAGGAACTCCGCTTATTGCAAGCCTATGTGGACGGCGCAATGGAGAAGATCTCGAGGATACTGGAGCAATTTTTGCGATCCGTAGGCTGTCTTCGAGTTGAGCCGCTTGAGCTGGAGTTTCGTGAATTATCCCCCGTCGAGAATGAGCAGTGGGTGTGGTGCGCTGCACTTGCGCCGCACGGCGGTCGTGCCAGAAAAATGTTCCGGTTTGGCGTGCATCGGGCTGCGGTGACCGCGATGACGGAAACAGCGCTGGGCCTCAAGCCGGGTACTCAGATTGACGCGAACGGCGATCAGCCGCCAAGTGAAACTGAGCGACGTTTTCTGAATCGGATGGGGCATGCCCTGACCCAGGGGGTCAGAACAGAATATCCCATTTTGCAAGATCTGGACTGGCAGCAGCAATCTACGGATTCCCCGGAAAAAAAAGGGTTATGCCTGACGTTGCGCCTGGTTTTTCAGGAGCAATCCTGGCCGCTTACCCTCCACTGGCACATGGCGTTTTCCGAACTCCTGGAGAAGGTGAGTGAACAAAAACAGATGGTTTCGTCCATCTCCAGGTCACAGCTGGAAGCATCATTGCTAAAAATTCCTGTCCAGCTCAAGACGACATTGTTCAGTACCAAACTGACGATGGTCGAGCTGGAGCAATTCCTGCGAGGGGAGGTGCTTCCCGTTGCGCCGCTGGAGCGGGTGACGCTGGGCTGTGGGAGTTTCTCAATCGGTGTCGGTCAACTCTATGATCGCAATGGGCACCTGGCATTTCAACTGCATGACGTGTCTCAACAGACACCTTAAATACCCTCTGGAGGTTTTGAATGGCTAAAGAATCGAAAATGGATCTGGATATGGCCGGATTGGATGTTGAGGGATTTGACGATCTGTTTGCCAGCGAAGGTGACGTACTCAACGAGAGTGCGCCTGAAGAGAGAGTCGTTGAAAAGCGTCCTTTATCTTTCTTCCATCGCTTGCCGGTGACGCTTTCCCTCGAAGTCGCAAGCGTTGAGATCTCGCTGGAAGAGTTGATGACGCTGGCCGAAGGGGCTGTCGTTCAAATGAATAAGCTGAGCCACCAGCCGCTGGATGTGAAGGTCAATGGGGTGTTGATCGGTGCCGCCGAAGTGGTCATCGTCGAGGGTCACTACGGATTGCGGATGACCGAGTTGTTTGATGACATCAACTGGTCAAAGCTGGCGTGATGTAATGAAAACAGTGCTTCTCCTGTTGTTCACCCTGGTGCCAGCATCCGCCTTTGCCAGCGACGTCCCTCTCCTGACCATTACCGGTGGCGAGGGCCAGCAGGATTTTTCGGTCAAGTTACAGGTCCTGCTGTTGATGACCGTGCTGGGGCTGCTTCCCTCCATGCTGTTGTTGATGACCTGTTTCACCCGGATCATTATTGTGTTGGGGATCCTGCGCCAGGCAATCGGTTTGCAGAGTTCTCCCCCAAATCGTCTGCTGATCTCTATCGCGCTCAGTATGACCCTGTTGCTGATGAAACCCGTCTGGCAGGATATTTATCAAAATGCTTTCGTTCCCTACGACGAAGACAAGATGACGCTAATGCAGGCGGTATCCAGGGCTGAGCAACCGCTGCGTAAATTTATGCTGGCGCAGACGAGAAAGACCGATCTGGATCTGATGCTGAGGGTGGCGGGAGAGTCGCGTACGACCTCGGCGCAAGAGGTCAATTTCTTTATTCTGATGCCCGCATTCGTACTGAGCGAATTGAAGACGGCATTTCAGATAGGATTCATGCTGTTCATTCCGTTTGTGGTCATTGACATGGTGGTGGCTACGGTACTGATGTCGATGGGGATGATGATGCTTTCTCCCATCATCATCTCTTTGCCGATCAAATTGATGGTGTTTGTCCTTGCTGATGGCTGGAGTATGGTGGTTAACACCCTCTCGATGAGCTTCGGGGGGATTCAGTGACGCCCGATAACCTGATGGCGATGATGGTGGAGGCGACCTGGACCATCATCATGCTGGTCTGCATCATTGTTCTGCCTGGCATGCTGGTGGGGTTGCTGGTGAGCGTTATTCAGGCGGTAACCCAAATCCAGGAGCAGACCCTGAGTTTCCTGCCCCGCTTTGTCGTGACGATGCTGATGATCGTCTTTGCGGGACAGTGGATGGTCAGACAAGTGCTGGAGCTTTTCTCCAGCATCAATCAGTACATTCTTTACTCCCTGCGCTGACCATGCTTGAGATATCTGCTGCGGAATTATTGCAGGCATGGGGGCGTGTCTGGTGGCCATTCTTACGAATTGGCAGCGCCTTTGCCGTCCTGCCGTTGCTGGGATACCCGCTGATCCCCATCCAGGTTCGCGTCTTGCTGGCGTTTCTGATCGCCGTGCTGGCGGCGCCCTTGCTGCCCGCCATGCCTGCTGTCGATCCTCTGTCGTTGAATGCCGTTTTGCTGAGCCTGGAGCAGATCTTTCTCGGGGCGATGATGGCGCTCTTTCCGGTGTGTCTGATTCAGGTGCTGGTCATGGCTGGCGAACTGCTTTCCATGCAGATGGGCCTGAGCATGGCGCGTATGAATGACCCCGTTAATGGCCTTGCCATTCCGGTGCTGGGCAGTTTCTTCAGCAATATGGGGTTGTTGCTCTACGCCAGTATGAACGGCCACCTGGTGATGCTGGAGGTGCTGGTAGAGAGTTTCAGGGTCTGGACGGTAGGTTCTGGTCCGTTCAACGTGGATTCTTCCAGCGTGATCCAGCTGTTTTCCTGGCTGCTGGCGGCCGCGCTGATGCTGTCGTTGCCGGCGATGGTGGCGATGTATCTGGTCAACTTCACCTTTGGGGTGCTCTCAAGGGTCGCGCCGTCCCTCAATATTTTTGTGCTGGGCTTTCCTATGGCCCTGTTATGCGGGTTGTTTTGTATTTTGTTGATTATCAGTGGATTACCGGATCGATTTTCCGATCTGGCGCACAGCATATTTCTCAGCGTGCGCGGCTATTACGGGGGTGAGGGATGAGTGCGGAAAAAACCGAGAAGCCCTCGTCGCACCGGCTTGGCAAAGCGCGCGACAAAGGGCAAATTCCACGCTCCAAAGATTTGGGCATGGCGATTATCCTGGTCGTCATCGCGTCTCTGGCGCTGCCGCTGTTTGCCCGGTTGGGTAACGCGTTGAGTCAGATACTGACGTTTAATTTGTCCCTGACCCACGAGGAGGTTCACGATCCCGCTCAGATGCTCAGCCATCTGGGTCAAAGTCTCATTGAGACACTGCTGGCGCTGTTACCGCTGGCGGGACTCATTATTGCCGTCGGCGTACTGGCGCACATCGTGATGGGAGGATGGAATTTTTCACTGGAACCCCTGCTTCCTCAATTCTCCAGGGTAAGTCCAATGAAGGGATTTAAGCGGATCTTTGGCATGCAGTCGTTGGCGGAATTTACCAAGTCGGTACTGAAGATAGTGGTGATTTCCGCCACCGTTCTGCTGTACGTCAGGACCGAATCAGACACCATTACCGCCCTCTATTATATCGGGTTGAAGGATTCCGTCAGAATGGGAATGGCCATCCTGGTCGATGGCATTTTTTATATGGCGCTGGCGATGTTGGCGATCGGTATTCTTGATGCTCCCTACCAGCAATGGAACCATCTGCGCGGCCTTCGGATGAGCAAACAGGAGCTGAAGGAGGAGCACAAAAATCTGCAGGGTAACCCGGAAATAAAAGGGCGTATCCGGCGGATCCAGATGTCGATGGCGATGCGTTCAATGCGTCGGACCTTACCCGACGCCGATCTGCTGCTGATGAACCCGACCCACTATGCGGTTGCTATCAAATACGATCCGGCGCGCTGCGATGCGCCTTTTGTGATTGCCAAGGGGGAAGACTATATGGCGCTGCAGATGCGATCTCTGGCGCAGTCATTGGGCGTGGAGGTTCTGGAGATCCCAGCCCTGGCCCGTTCCGTCTATCACACGACCCGTGTGAACCAACAGATCCCCCCCGGCCTGTACGTCATCATGGCGCAATTGCTGCACCATGTGCTGCGTCTGAAGGCCTTTCGTCAGGGCAAGGGCGACCAGCCAGCGCCGCTCTCGTCAGTTGAGATCCCTGACTCATTAAGATATTGATGGTGACCCCGTGAAACGTTTGACCACTCTTTTTTCCGGTACTTCGCGCAGTTTTATTGCGATACCTTTGCTTATCCTGTCGCTGCTGGCGATGATCGTGCTGCCATTGCCCGCGTTTTTGCTGGATGGTTTTTTCACCTTCAACATCGTGCTCTCCATCATCGTGCTGCTGGTTGCCCTGTCTGTCCGGCGGCCACTCGACTTCTCGATCTTCCCGACCGTATTGCTGATTGCCACGTTGCTGCGTCTGTGTCTGAACGTGGCATCAACCCGCGTGGTGCTGCAGTTTGGTCATGAGTCTCCCGATGCCGCCGGTAAGGTCGTCGAGTCGTTCGGTAAGGTGGTGATTGGCGGCAACTATGTGGTGGGGATGGTGGTGTTCTTCATCCTGATGATCATTAACTTTATTGTCATCACCAAGGGCAGCGAGCGTATCTCGGAAGTCGCTGCCCGCTTCACCCTCGACGCGTTACCCGGTAAGCAGATGGCTATCGATGCCGACCTGAATGCCGGGATGATCGATCAGCGCCAGGCCAAGGAGCGACGGGACGAGATAGCCCGGGAAGCCGACTTCTATGGTTCGATGGACGGTGCCTCCAAGTTTGTCAAAGGGGATGCGATCGCCGGTCTTCTGATCCTGTTTATCAACCTCTTCGGTGGGGTTGCCATCGGGGTCTTTCAGCATGGGCTTAGCTTCTCTGAGGCCATGAGCGTCTATAGCCTGCTCTCCATCGGTGACGGTCTGGTGGCGCAGATTCCTTCGCTGATGCTGGCTGTGTCTGCGGCCATCGTGGTCACCCGCGTCTCAGATTCTGACGAAGATATCACCGTCCAGTTCCGGGATCAGTTGCTGGCTTCTCCACCGGTTATCATGACCGCAGCCGCCGTTATGCTGGTGATGGGGCTGGTGCCGGGAATGCCGACCCTGGTCTTCCTGCTGTTTGCCGGTATCCTGGGTTATGCCGCCTGGCGCAGTCGAAAACAAAAAGCAGAAAAAGTCGCACCTGCCGATCAGGAGCAGATGGAGCGCTTTACCCGCCCCATCGAGAATGAGCTGGGGTGGGGGGACATCCCGTATACCGATTTGCTCAGGCTGGAGTTGGGTTATCAACTGATCTACCTCGTCGACAGGGACAAGGGGGCTGAATTACTGCAACGCCTGCGCGGTGTGCGCCAGACGCTTTCCGAACAAGCCGGTTTTCTGCTGCCCGAAGTCCGGGTCAGGGACAACATGGGGCTCAAACCAAACCAGTACGCTATCTACCTTAACGGGGTCAAGGTCGCCGTGGCGGACGTCATGCTGGACAGACTGCTGGCGATCAACTCGGGGGAGTTATTGGGGGAGATCCCTGGCTATCTGGCCAAGGAGCCGGTTTATGGCATGGATGCGGTCTGGATCCTGCCTGCCGACAAAGCCAGAGCGCTCAACTTAGGTTATTCCGTCGTCGATGTGGCGACCATCATTGGTACTCACATCAGTAAGGTAATCCGTAGCAATATCGGCGTCCTGTTGCAGCTTGACGATGTGCACCATCTACAGCAGAGGCTCAGTCAGATGGCCCCCAAACTGGCCGAGGATCTTACTGCTAAGTTGACGGCAAACCAGCAGTTGAAGGTCTACCGCAATTTATTGACCGATCAGGTTTCCCTGATGGACGTGCGGACGATCGCTCAGAGCATGGTGGATGGGGCCGAAATCACCAAAGACCCGATGTTACTGGCGGCGGAAGTTCGCTGCGCCCTGCGCCACACGATCCTGCACGGGTTGATCGGGACGACGACGACGGTACAAGTCTTCACCCTTTCTGACGAGCTGGAGAACATTCTGCTCAATGCCGCGACGCAGGCGCAACGCAACGGCGGCGTACCGGCTGACAGCTTCCCCATCGAGCCTCAGTTACTGGCGCAGTTGCAAAACCGTATGCCCAGTGTGAAGGAGCAGATGTCGTTGCAGGGGTGGTCGCCAATCTTGCTGGTGCTACCACAATTACGTCCTCTGCTCGCCCGTTATGCCCGCACCTTTGCCAAAGGGCTGCACGTTCTGTCATTTAACGAGGTTCCCGATGAACTCCACATTGAAGTCAAAGGGATCCTGGGTTAAGGCGATGCTGGCCGGGGGGCTGTTGACCCTGTCAGCCCCGCTCATGTCGCAGGACGTCACTCCCCAACAGGGGGAAGGGAAGGCCATGAACTGGCAGTCGCGTCACCCGAACGTGGCGTTATATGAGGGTCTTTATCGCAAAGAAGCGGTCAGGATCCAGGGGCTGATGACGCGCTCAGCCCCCTCCATCCGCTTCATCGTCACCCAACTCCAGCGGCGCAAATTGCCGCTGGAACTGCTGTTTGTGCCGCTTGTCGAGAGCGGCTACGACCCGTATGCCGAATCGCCTGCGGGGGCGGTCGGCCCCTGGCAGTTGATGCCCAAAACGGCGAAGCAGTATGGTGTGATCCGCTATGACTGGTACGACGGGCGCAAGGATTTGATCTCCTCCACCCGTGGAGCGCTCAATTATCTGAGTTATCTGTATAACTTGTTCGGACGTGACTGGTTACTGGCACTGGCTGCATACAATGCCGGGGAAGGGACGGTTCAGAATGCTATCGAGCAAAACAAAGCGAAGGGCAGACAGACCGATTTTTGGTCCCTCTCTTTGCCAAACGAGACCAGACAGTATGTGCCCAGGTTACTGGCGTTGGTGCGCTTATACCGGACCGGTCATCTTCAGTTGCCCGCAGTACCCGAGGCGTCCCGTCTGGTCGCTCTGCCTGTTGAAGATGGCGTCAGTCTGGCCTGGCTGGCCAGAAAACTCGGGCGCAGCACGGAAGAACTGGGTTTTTACAATGCGGGGCTGGAAAATGCGGTAGCGCCCCGGGGCAGCCGCATTGCCCTGTTGCTGCCAGCGGGATGGGGTAAACGGGCGCGTCAGGTGCTGGGGGCGCGCAGTGACAATCTCCCCCAGTTGCAAGAGAAAGCGCCTCCCCAGATTGCAAAGCGGCGAGCGCTCCCCGACAAGGATCTGGAAACCCTGGGATGGGGCGTTGGGCTGTGGCAGAGAACGCCGGGGGCGGCGGATCTCTATTCAGCGCGTCCGGCGAACGACAAAAAGAGCACCCAGGATGAGGGGGCGAAGAAAGCGGCGTTGCCGCAGACGACGTCTCTCGGTTGGCGTGCCAGCATTGAGCCACTGAGTCAGTGGAATCGGGTGAAGACGGAGAACCCCGCCACACCGGAAACGAAGTTGCCCTGAGCCGTCCTGGACTATTTTTTATCGCTGTCGGATGCGCCGAGGGTTTCAAAGACGTGCGCAAACTCCGCAGGCGGCGGCTGTGGATCTTCCCGGGTCAGGTTGCTGATTAGGGTGATCTGCTGTTGGGTGATTCCCAGCAGTAAACGTTGGTCTTCCACCTGTACCAGCACCAGTTTCTCTTTCATGCCCAATGAAAGTACCGACTGCACTCGCATCTCACCTCCGCTTCGCCAGTTTGCGCGCGCTCTCTTCCTCGCCAGCAGAAATACCACGGCACCGATCAGCAGAACGGCCAGGCAGGTGATAAACCACGGCTTGAAGGCGCTAATGTCCTGGTTCAGCGGCGCCGCCAGCGCGGGCAGCGGTAACAGCAACAGACAGAGTAGATACATGATGGAACTCCGGATCATAGTAGGGAGACGACGGCAAACATCGTGAGTCATACAATGTTTGCCTTGCGCATGGGGTCAAACGGCAGGGCACGCGACGCGGTTGATGGGATTGGGCATCAGAAGATGCCTTTGGCCCTGACTTTGCGCACTTTGGCTGCCGTTTCCGAAAGATCATGCCGCTGGACCTCTCCGGAAACCTGGGGAGCCGGGGAATGACCCGGTGCCGGGGCTGACTGAACTTGCCCACCCACATGCGTCAGTTTGTCGAGGAGGTGTGCCTGCTGTTGTAAAAGCCCGTTTTGTTCCTGCAACTGCTGCGCCAGCATATCGACGCTGGCTTGCAACGCATCTCGCAGCTTACGTTGACCCGTCGCTTTACCCAGCGCGCTGAGCAACGGGTTGAGCTTATCGGCAATCTGGGTGGCCAGCTCGTCCGGCGTCAACTGTCCGGACGGTTCCGCCGTTGACGCCTCGCGACCGGCGATGAGCCGGTGCTCCTCCAGACTGTGCTGGAGAAACTCGCTGTTCAGATTGTTAACTTGCAGATTTCGGGAGAGAAATTTGACCAGATTGGGGTCAAGCAGGCACAGCAGCAACCCTGAGAGATAGATGTCTTTGTGCAACGGCAGACTGAAGAAATCAAAATTGTCCGTCTCTTTGTTCAGGATTTCAGCGCGCTGATACCAGCGCTGTAATGTCGCCAGCGCCAGATTATCACTCGCCTGCTGTGGATCCAGCGTGAGGGTTACCTGGACTTCTCTGACTGAATTAGTCATTGCTTGCCTCTGACTCGACCGGCGTTTCGCTGAACACTTTATCTTCATCGCTGATGTAGAGGCAGATTTCGCGAGAGAGCGCGAATTGGGACTCTTCGACCAGGATCACGCGTTTGCCCAGGGTAGGATAACTGGCCTGAATGGTGGGGTAGATCAGATTTGCGCCGCCGCCGACCAGATAGACCCTGTTGGGGTTACGGGCAAACTTTTTCGCCTCTTCTGCAACGAAGTGCCCCAACTCCTCAATTTTTCGCTCAAGTTTCTCCAGAATTCGGGGGATCTGCGACTCATCGTTGATCACTTCACGCACAAAAACATCATCGTGGCGGTGCTTGATCAGTTCGTTTGCCACCAGATAGCTGGAGTCGCTGTCGGCGGCGGCCAGCGCGGTGCGGGCGGCATCCGTGATCAGGGAGACACCGAGCGCGCGGTTGCCGTAGACCTCGGAAACTTCGTCAAATTCACCAACGATCAGCCCCATATCCAGGGTCGTTCCGCCACAGTCGATAACCAGCGTTTTGGTGTACGGGTTGACCCCTGAATTCACCAGTCGGGTAAGGATGGCGGGCAGGCTTTCGGGCATCACATCAACGCTGACGATGCTGAACAGCTCCCCTTTATTCAGACTGATGGGACGCATCAGGTTCTGCTTTTTGCGCTCAATGTTCGCTTCGTTACGCTGACAGTCATCTTGCTGATAGTACTCGGTAATGGGCAGCGTCACGGTGATCGCGACATTACAGGGAGGAAGACCGGTCTGTAGCAGGGCGTGATGCACCGCCAGCAGGTTGAGATCGCCATACTGATAGTCGATGTGGGTGGTGGAGAGGGACTTCTCTGACGTCGGATCGTAGGTGTATTTGTTGATCCCGATTTCGTAGTTGTAGACCATCTTGCCTTTGAGCAGGGCAGCACTCTTCCAGTCTTTGCGAAATGAGTTGGGCGAGATGATGCTTTTCAGGGTTTTGTTGGCTATCCAGCTGACCTTGACGTTGGTCGAACCGTCATCGATGGCGATCTTAAGTGGCTTACGCATGGTTGTGTGTCTCAATAGGGTTCAAAAAGGGTTGTGATGGGTTTACGGCTTAGCGCTTATCCCGCGCTGCGAGCCGCACCTGGTTGAGCGCCAGCTCATCCAGGATCTTTTGTTCTTGCCTTTGCGTTTCAAAGGACTGCCGGACCCGCTGTCGTTCGAGGATTATCTCGCTGCTTTTTCTGGCGACGAAGGCATCCAGCACGACTTTCTTCTGTTGCGCGATGGAGAGCTTGAGCGCGACTTTTTCTTCGTGCTGCTTATCAATGAGGTCGCCCAACTGGCGGTGCATGATGTTGCGGTTATGCAGGGCAAAGGCCGAGCCGTAGGTGGGCAGTCGCGACATCTCGCGGCGATACTGCCCGAGGACGTCGAGGGAACGCTGGAGTTCGACGTTGCGCGTCTCCAGCGTCGTCAGCGCTTTGCTCTCATTGTCCAGCTTGTGGCTTTGCAGGCGGTGCAATGTATTCAAGGATTTCATCGTTTATCTTCCTCCATTAGCGCCTGTAGCAACGTCTGGGTCTGTTGCAGGTTTACCCCCTCTTGGGCAGGCTGCTGTAAATACTCCAGCATCTGCGGGAACAGGGTCACGGCTTTGTCCATTTCCTCGTCGTGACCGGCCTGATAGCCGCCCAGCGGGATCAGTTCGCGCACCTGTTGATACAGGCTGTAATAGCGGCGAAACCGTTGGATTTGCTGAACCTGGGCGGTGGCGCAGATTAACGGAATGACGCGACTGGCCGATGCGGCGACATCAATGGCCGGATAAATCCCCTGTTCGGCGATATCACGGCGCAGGACAATGTGACCGTCGAGGATCGCCCGCGCGGCGTCCGCGATCGGATCGTTGTGGTCATCCCCTTCGACCAACACGGTGTAGATGGCGCTGAGGCTACCTTCCGGGTGATAGCCATTGCCTGCCCGTTCCACCAGTTGCGGCAACTGGGTGAAGACAGAAGGGGGATATCCTTTGGTGGCTGGCGGTTCACCCAACGACAGGGCGATTTCGCGCTGGGCGATGGCATAACGGGTCAGGGAGTCCATCAGCAGCAGCACGTGCTTGCCCTGATCGCGAAAGCTTTCGGCAATCCGGTGACAGACCTGGGAGGCTCTGAGTCTGAGCAAGGGAGAAACGTCGGCAGGGGCGACCACGACAACCGCCTTACGGCGTCCCGCTTCCCCGAGCGTATGTTGCAGGAATTCGGCAACTTCGCGTCCGCGCTCCCCGATCAGACCGACCACCACCACGTCAGCATCGGTATAACGGGTCATCATGCTGAGCAGCACGCTCTTGCCCACGCCGCTGCCCGCAAACAGTCCGATTCGTTGGCCGCGACCCAGCGGCAATATGCCGTTGATGGCCTTCACGCCGACATCCAGAGGGGTGGTGATGGGCTGGCGTGCGAGCGGATTCAGCGGCGGTTGATGCAAAGAAATGCGTTCTCCCGTCAGAGGGCCGAGACCGTCCAGAGGGCGACCCAGACCATCCAGGATGCGGCCGAGCAGCGCGGGCCCGACCACCAGTTCGCTGTCTTCTTGCAGTGGTGAGACGCGGGCGCCAGGGAACAGGCCGGTAACTTGCTCGACGGGCATCAGAAAGGTGCGATCCTGATTAAAACCCACCACTTCGCTCTCGATCCAGGTGCTATTGCTGGTTTCAACGAGTGCGCGTTGCCCAATAGAAAGGGGGCACCCTGTCACCTCCAGCAGCAGGCCCGTGACGCGCACCAGCCGCCCGTAAATCCGGGCGGGAGGCACCCGATACTCGTCCTTTTCAAGTTGATTAAGCAACGTTTTCAGGGCGCGCATGGGGTTAAGCTTTTAAGTCTTCGTCGCTGAACTTGTCTGCGGGCAGCGAAAGGGAAGAGAAGGTCTCTTCCTGGCGCCAGGGCAAGTTATGCGGCGTGATTGTGGAGGATATCGTCGGGCTTTTCGCGGTGATGGCGGGCGCCTCTAACGCGTTCAGCTCTGGGGTATCGACCAACTGACGACGCAACTGATCGACACACAGATCGATGCGTGCATCCAGTTGGCTTTCCGCTTCAGCAAGCCCCGTCTGAATATGGAAGCTACCGGCGGAAAGCAGGGGATCGGATTGCAGATCCCAGTGTTTCAGTGCGTCCGGCGCACATGCCTTGAGCAGCGTGTGGGTGCCTGGATCCAGGCGGATGGAAATCGCGCCCTGCGGCTTCGGTAACATCGCCAGGGTCTCTTCGATAAGCCCAAGGATCTGCGTCGGATTGAGCGCGAGTTCGGCGCGCAGTACCTGTCGGCAGATCTGTGAAATCAGGCGACAGAGGGTTTCCCTTTGCCCGGTCAGCGTCTCTTGCAGTGTGGCCTCAAGGGAATCATAGAGCTGGCCGACCTGATGAAACGCGTCATCCAGTTTAGGTTTGCTCTCTTCGTAAGCTTGCTGGCTCCCGGCTTCTCGCCCTTCCTGCATGCCCACCTGAAATCCACGCTCCTGGCCCAGAGGATGGCCTTGCTCCAGCCCCTGGCGCAGCCCTTGCGCAAAACCGGCATCGCGACCCTCTTCCATCAGGGCCTGATATTTGGCCGCGATCTGTTGTGGGGAGG
The DNA here is from genome assembly GCF_029338175.1 of Citrobacter enshiensis. Classification (NCBI taxonomy): domain Bacteria; kingdom Pseudomonadati; phylum Pseudomonadota; class Gammaproteobacteria; order Enterobacterales; family Enterobacteriaceae; genus Citrobacter; species Citrobacter enshiensis. The sequence goes on along the minus strand of NZ_CP119862.1, from coordinate 3,795,639 downwards.
CATAAGGTTGCTCCTCCGGCAGGGGCTCCTGCTGGGATAGCGGTGGAAAATGGTAGCGATGGACACTGCGTGGGGGTCCGTCTTTTTTGCCAGGCTGTGACATGGGTTACTCCAACACCTTCTCTTCAAAGAGGCGAAACTCGAAAGGCTCGCCGCCTTCTGCATTTTCATTGTCTGCGATGAGCTCACGCACTTTAGCCATGATCTCCGCTTCCGCACCTCTGACCACGCTGGCGGGGAGGCCGCCCATGACCTGCATCTGTTCCTGAATTGCATTGGCCTGGCGTTTCGGCAGGCAGCGCAGTATGGCCTGACGCAGGGACGGCGACGCCCCTTTGAAGGCTCTGGCCCACACCTCTGGCTCCACTTCCTGGCAGAGTCTGACGATAGTGGCCTCAGGCTGGCGCTCAAGAATGGAGAAGCGATACATGCTGTTCTCAATTTCTTCAGCCAGTCCCTGGTCATGTTCGCGCACGGTCTCAAGCAATTTGGCGCTGTTACCTGGGTAACGGGAAATCAGGCCCGCCGCTTGTTCGACACCGCTCACCGACGTTTGAACGCCTTGCTGGACCATGGTCAGGCACTGCTGAATGATTTTCTCCAGCTCCGCCACCATGTTTTGGTTAATTTCCCGCAAATTCGCCATGTTCAGAATCAGTCTGTCGTGCTGCGCTTGCGGCAGGTGCTTCATCACCTCGGCAGAGACGTCCTGCGGCAGCAACGCGAGGAAGGTTGCCTGCAACGGCAGCATTTCATGCTGCAGATTGGCGGCGATCAGGCTGGGGGAGATCCACTGCAACTGATGCATGGTCTCCCGAATCTGTTCTCCGTAAACGTCGTTGATCACCCCTTTGGCCAGTTCTGGCCCAAGGGCGACATCGAGCGTTCTCTCAAGAAAGCCACGGGAGGCACGAGAGATGCCGCTAAGTTCGCGATAGTCGATGAACATCCTCTGCAAAGCCATGTCCAGGTGCTGATTCTTGACATGGCCGACTTCTGCCATGGCCCGGACGATATCCTGTACATGTTCCCGACTCAGGCTGCGCAGAATGTTGCCAGCCTGGTGCTCGCTCAGTGTTAACAGCAGTAGACCTGCCTGTTCGGCACTTTTGAGCGGTTGTTGCTCGTACTCTTCATTCATGGCGGGTAATCACCTGCTATTCATCCACTGTTCTAATACTTCGGCGACGCGTTTGGGGTCGTGGTCCGCCAGCAACTGCAAGTGGGCCAATTTATCCCGCAAAGGCGAATTCGTGTCTGGAAGTTCATTCAGGCGAACTTTATCAAACGCCAGATTGCGGTTGTGTTTTCTGAAATATTCGCTCTCTTCGCTTTCTCTCTTGTCGGACGTCACTTGTGTGGCAGAGGCGTTCTCTGCGTTATCGCTGCCATTCGCCGGGGAGCGTTGGATCAGGTGCTGCATCAACTTGCGGATCACAAAGAATATGAGACACAGACCGAGAATGGTGGCGACCAGATAACGGGCGTAGATCAGCAAAACCGGCTCCTGCCACCATTGGCTATCCAGTGCAGGATTGATGCCATCTTCCGAGAAAGGAAACACATTCAGGCTGAGCTGGTCGCCACGCGTCTGATCGAAGCCCACCGCATCCAGCGCCATCTGCCGGATATTGGTCAGTTGCTCAGCGCTCCAGCCTTTTTCCGGTGACACGGTCTGATTCAGTACCACGGAGACACTGAGATTATTCAGACGCCCCTGCTGGTATTTGGTGTGGGTGATGGTGCGTCCCACATCATAGCGACGCTGCTGCTCATCTTTCTCATTAATCAGACGCTCAGCCGTGGCGGGTGGCGTTTGTGCCTGATTGCCCTGTTGCTGTGGGTCTGTGACCGGCGGACGGTTGCTCAGGGCGCCGGGGATCCCGCTCAACTGGCCTCCCTGCGAGGCGTCTTTTTGCAGACGTTCTTCGCGTACGACAGGACTCTTGTCGAGGGATTCCCGGGTCTCTTCCACGTTGTCGAAGATCAGGTGTGCCGTGACCTGCACCTTGTAATTGTTGGCACCGAGCACGGGTTGCAGCATCTCGCTGACGCGACGTTCATAACTGCGCTCAACTTGCTTCTGATAGTCGAGTTGATGGCTGGTCAACCGGGTTCCGGAAAGTTCATCGTTGAGATCCTGTGTCAGCAGATGACCATACTGATCGACGACAGAGATGTTTTCGGTGGTGAGATTGGAGACGCTGCCTTTGACCAGGTTCACGATAGCCAGCACTTGCCCTGGCTCCATCCGGGAGTTTGCAGCGGAAAGCTCAAGCATCACGGAGGCCGACGGTTTCTCCTCATTGCCACGCAGGAAGATCATTTTGTCCGGGATAGCCAGATGGACCCTGGCAAAATCAATCCCCTGCATGCTCATGATGGTGCGCGCCAGCTCTCCCTCTAACCCACGACGGTAACGGGCATTTTCAACGAACTGACTGGTGCCCAGGGTTGACTCTTTCTCCAGCGATTCCAGTCCTACCGGCAGTTTGGCCTGTACGCCTTTTGCCGCCAGCAACATTCGCGCCTGCGATAATTTATCTTCTTCAACCAACACCTGTCCTGTCGTATCCAACAGACGATAAGCAATGTGTTCCTGATCGAGGATGGCCATGATTTGAGCACTGTCGAAGCGCTCCTGCTGACCATAGAGGGGCCGGTAATTCCCCTGGGAAGACCAGAGAAACAGTACGACGAGTACTGCTATCAGACAGGTCAACATGCCCAATAGCATGAGCTGGGGTACTTTATTCCGTAATAGGGTGATTGCGGGCAGCGGCTTGCTGATATTGTCCCAAATCGTTTTGAATTTTTGCCTCATTCGTTACTCGCTACTTCCCCGGCCTTACAAAGGCATCTTCATGACTTCGTCATAGGCCGTCATCAGTTTGTTGCGGACCTGGGTAAGGGCCGAAAAACTGAGACTGGCTTTCTGACTGGCGATCATCGCGCCAGTCAGGTCGTCGCTGGCACCCGTTTCGATTTGCGTCGCCAGGTTGGCTGCGTTTTGCTGGTGGCTGTCCACCCCATTCAGGGCCGCATGAAAGACACTCTCGAAGGAGGTGTTTTGCGTGTTGTTTTGCTGTTGGGAGGCAAACAGCGGTTGCTGGGCAGCCGTTTGCATCGTTGTCATCCGCTGCATCATTGCCTGCTGTGAGTCATTAATCGTGTTCATAGTGTGGCCAAATAATAAAAAACGGGTTACGCATCATCAGTGATGATGCCTCTTTGCCGCATCTCGGCGAGTTTGTAGCGCAGAGCTCTGGGGGTAATGCCAAGGGCTTTGGCGGTCATACTCCGGTGTCCGCGGCAATGGCGTAGCGTGTCTAAAATGTGTTGGAACTCACCGTGTTTGCGGCTCTCCTGTAGGGAGGCCGAAGGGGTCAGTTCAACCTGAGTTTGTGGGGCGGCAACAATAATTTCCTGCGTAGGTGGAACAGACGGTAAATCGAAATCAGCCGCGAGCAGCACCGTGCTGCGGCACATCACCAGCGCACGCTGTACGCGGTTCTCCAGTTCCCGAATATTGCCGGGCCAGTTGTGCGCTAATAAGGCTTTCTGCGCGCACGGGCTTAATTTAATGGCGTGAGCAAACGCCTGATCCCCGTGTTTTTGCACGAAGTGAGCGATCAATCGGTCCAGTTCTTCCCGGCGCTGGCGCAGGGGAGGAATGACGAGCGGCAAAATATCCAGACGATAGAGAAGGTCCTCGCGAAAACGCCCCTGACTCACCGCTTCCCGCAGATTCTGATTGGTGGCCGTGATGAGTCGGACATTGAGTGGAATGACCTTGTTGCTTCCCAGTCGTTCGACTTCCCACTCCTGCAACACGCGCAGCAGCTTCGCCTGCAGAGGGGGAGGCATCTCTGCAATCTCATCCAGAAAGAGGGTGCCGTTGTTGGCCAGTTCAAACTTACCGGCTTGTCCGGTGTAAGCGCCGGTGAACGCCCCTTTAACGTAACCAAACAGGATGGCTTCCAGCATGTTCTCGGGAATCGCGGCGCAGTTGACGGCCACAAAGGGGCCTTCTTTCCGGCTGGAGTTAGTGTGGATAAATTGGGCCAACATCTCCTTGCCCGTCCCCGTTTCGCCTCTGATGAGCACAGGCGCTTCGGCCAGAGCAACCCGATGCGCCATCATCAACAGACGGCGGGAGGTCGGCGAACTCATGATCATGCCGCGGGTCTGCAGCGAGTTTGCATTGAGCAGGCTGGTTATCTGTTGATTCAGTTGCTGGAGACTAAAGGGATAGAGCAAATAATCACTGACGCCGTTGCCTAAGGCCGTGCTGGCCCATTCGGCTTGATCCATTGGGCTAATCAACAGGATAGGTAACGTATGCAACTGGCGAATATAGCTAAGGGCCTGCACCTGAGACAGACCCCGGCCCAGAATGACCAGGCTCGGGATAGTGGTGCTTAGAGAGGCTATATCCAGCAAACCTGGCTGCCAGACTACGCGACGAGCATATTCTTCACTGAGATGAGTGAGAATTTCGTCTGCGCACACTTTATCTGATTCAAGCAGCAAGATCATTGAACGAATAAATACCTGTAATGAGCGAATAAATACGTGAGTGACGAGACGGGATCACAATAAAATTTACGAGAAATTAAAGCAGAGTTAACTTAACTGAAGCTGTACATACGAGAGACATGATGCCCAGCCAATGAACTTATCTGAACATATCTATGGTAGGGCGCTATTTTTGAACAATATTCATAAAGGGTAAACGGTATCAGGAAGTCGGTTGTGCTGTTTCGTAACGCGTGCAAGCACGCTTTTCAGGGGAGGGGGCGACAGAAACAGGCGAAAATCCTCTGTCGCAGTGACGGGCGTCATCAGGTTGCGGGTTGGTAGAAATCTTCTTGCGTGTTGAGCAGTTTACGGATCAACAGCTGTTGATTCGCCAGCAGTCGGCCATTGTGGTCATTGAGTTTTTTGCAGCGAACGACGCTGGTTTCCAGGGTTTGCCACTGGTCTACCAACTTTTCTGAAATCGCCGCAGGCAATTTGTTGGCCAGCCGTTGCAGATCGCTCGTGCTGGCCTGTAATCCGAAAGCGTGCAGCAGTTTCACACGCCGTTCAGCCCGGCTACGCAGGGTATCCAACAGTTGCACCTGTTGTTCATTGTTGTGATGGATAGCCGGATTATTGCGGCGAATCAGGTTGCTGTGCTGCTCCTTGAGCAACAGTTCCATCTGCTGCCAGGAGACGACATCCTGATTGATATCCACAATCAACTGGCGCAGGCGATCGGTCGCGTTGCTCACGTCGGCTTATCTCCCACTTTGATAGAAGTTCATCATGGCGTCGGCGAGGGCATCGTTGCTCACGGCGAACTTATCGCTGTTGAGCTGCTCCATGACGTCAGCCACTTTGGCATGATCAATATCGGGAAACTGGCGTAGCTCATCGGCAAGCGCCCGGGCCAGTGCTGCGGACACCGGGGCATTCACCGGCACATCGGCAGGACACTCTGTTGGCGGCAGGGTGAACGGCGCGTCATTCGGTCCCTTTGTTCCGAGCTTTTGATCTTTCGCGACGTTTGTCGGCGCGTTGACCTGCTGAGGAACGTTTTTTTCACTTGCCGCGATTTCCGACGCTACCTGCGTTTGTTTAGCGTAGGCATTCTGCAGTGAGTTTTCGGGAAAGCTCCCGTTTGGTGATGTAATGTTCATAATCAAGCCACTCTGAACAAGCTGACGAAACGATATGCTGGTTAGCCCCGACAGAACCAACCTGGCACTCTGGTTAAGACAGATAAGCGACCGTTTTACGGCCAGACTTTAGCCATGATCGCATTTTTTACGAAAAATATTCAATGTCTCATTCGCCATGACATGGGGCTGGGTCAGACAGCACGTGGAGTAATTCATATTCCAGCCAGTCGGCAAGACCCAGCCAGTCTTCGCGTTCCTGACAGGCGAGGATCGCTGACATTATCTGCGGTAACTGGCGCTGCGCCGTTGGCGAAAGCGAAGGGAGCAGAGGAAGCAACGATTTCATCAGGGGCGGAAGCGCTATTGCCGCATCCAGAGACAGACCCAGGCGGAACTGCTGCGCAAGATGCGTGAGCTGTGAGGCGATCGTCATGAGGTGAACTCCGGATGATAACGGCAATCCGCAATCCTGGCGCCTTCCCGACTGCCGTTCCAGAAGCAAACCTCGGGGTGCGCGGCAATATAGCGTTCAAGCTGAATACGATAGCCGGTAAAGCTGATGTTGGTACGGATGCGCTGATCATGCCCATTCAGCACCCAGTGTTTTGCCTGCTCGAGCGTAGTGTTCAGGGCACCAACTGCCCAGCCCGTATGGGTTTCTCCGCCAGGAAAGGCAAAGTCTGCCCCCAGCAGGATAACGTCCCGACAGCCCATCTGCACCGCGAGATCGACGGCGGGATGAATGACGCTTCCTCCCGAATAGAGCAGCGCCTTTGGCAGCGCTTTACGCAGCGGTTGATAAAGTGGGCTGCTGGACCAGGCTGCCAGCCGTTTTCCGCGCCAGGCCATTAACGTTTTGGTGGGGACCAGCGGGAAGTACACCAGCCCGCAGTCAGCGGGCGGAAGTTTCTCTTCATCAATCAGGTGGTCGATGGAGACCACCCAGTCCGGCTGGATGCCGTGCGCAAACAGGGCGCGGCAGGCGGTGTCGACGGCAATCAGCAGCGGTCGTTCCGGCTGGCATTGCAGTGCCTGTAAGCGGGGCAGATGCGACTTCAGCGTGGGGCCTGCGCCGATAACTAACGCCTGGCGGCCCGTGGCGCTGGCGAAGAGCGAGGCCACATCACCGTCCCGCTTGAGCAGGCGACGGTTGTCGGCAAGCCGTTGTCGCAGCGCAGGGAGATGTTGCTCGTAACGACGATTGGTATGGGGAAGTGAAATTTCCCTGATCAGGCGGTCACGTATTCCGCTTGCCGCGTCTTCCGCCAGGCGTAGCTCGGCAGGCAAGGCAAAGAAGGGCAGGCGAATCTCATCTTCGTCGGCGGCCAATGCCAGGCAGACTCTCGGATCTTGCAGCCAGTCCTCGTTTTCCAGCAGCGTCAGGGTCAGCAGGAACAGCGCGCGGTTCATGATGAAGACATTGAGTTGTGTCAACGTGGGTCGTTGCAGCAGGATGCGCGGCAGACAGCCAAGCCCAGTGCCATAGACGTTGAGATGCGGCTTTACGGGCAGGCTATTCGCCTGCTGCTGCGCTTCGCTTATCCGGTCATGGCGACTGGTCAGTTGGATGCCGTCGACCAGCAGGGTTCCGCAATGCCCTTCCATTATGCTTGCCGAGGACAGTGGCGGCGTCTGGCTAAGTATTGTGGCCAGCACGGGCCAGCGGCTGGCGATGATGGCGAGATGTTGGGTCAGGCATGCGTCAGACATCGTTTATTGCTCTCTTTAAAACAGCGCTCCCCGCGGGGAGCCCACCCGACAACGAGTGGGCGATGAGACAAGCAATAAACATGCCGTTTTATTCTTGAGGGTTCACCTTTGGTGTTTCATTGACGATCAGCAACTGACCAGGACCAGAGACCGAAGCGGAAATAACCTTTCCGCTTTTTTCGTTTTTAATGCTGATGGTTTCCCCCTTCTGCCCGTCCTGCAGGGCAGTACCCTGCATGGAAATAGACATCTCACCTTCTGCCAGCGTCAGACTCACCTTGTCGCCTTTACGTACCAACAGCGCCGCTTCAAGCATCCGGTTACGCACAGGCTGACCTGCCCGTAGCGACCGCTGGGGGCGACGTCCAATGGCCTGGGCCGGGTCGGTCATCACATCGTCCATCTGGGGCGTGAGCAGAACCTGGGTAACAGCCAGGTCGCTTTCCTGCAGATAGTGATCTTGACCAGTCGCCACCCGCGCAACGACGACGGGCATCAGGACGGAGATTTGACTGCGGGTCGTAATGACCCAGCCAGGGGAGTCCGGGCAGCGCAAACGCAGGGAGTGTCGGCCAACGGGGAACTTCACCTGGGAGTCTTCGACCCGGTATGGCTGACGACAGGGAGGAAGTTTACTGACCGCCTCCGGGATGCTGATCTCGCTTTGCCAGTGGTAATCACGCCAGTTGACGCGCTGTGCATACTGGGTAAAGCGCTGTTGCCAGTAATCGCGAACAAACTGCTTCAGGGCATTGGGATCGACACCGGGCGTCGGCGCGGTCTTCCGGGCGGTCGAATCGACAGGCGCGGGGTGGGCTGGCAATGCCGTCGAAGCAAGGCTCTTCCCACCGATCAGCAATAACGCAGCGGCGAGAAAAAATCCCGTCAGCCGTGGGGGAAATTGTGCAACCCGACGATGAGTGCGACAAAAATTAAATGTTGGCCCGATAATTGCTAAGTGCGTATGTCGTTTCATCTCTACTGAACTGTAAGGAGGAGGATGGATGGGAATTAGCTTCGAAAAAGCGCTTGGCATTCATCCCGAGGCGCTCGATTTTCGCGTCGAGCGTAGCAGGGTCCTGGCCAGTAATCTAGCCAATGCTGATACCCCCAACTACGCGGCACGGGATCTCGAGTTTCGACTCGCCGTCCCCGAGGGACAGGGTTCCTCCCCGGATGACATCGTCGCCCCTATCCCGGCAATGAGCATGACTCAGACCGGAATGAACCTGAAATATCGCCAGCCTTATCAGGTGAGCCGTGATGGCAATACGGTCGAAGCGGGTATCGAACAGGCGAGGGTTGCCGAGAATGCGATGGATTTCCAGACCAGTCTGGAGTTTCTCAACAGCAAGTTTAACGGACTCGCGACGGCCATCGACGGCAAATAATCATTCAACATTAAACAGATAAGACGAGACAGAAACACGCCATGTCCTTCGGAAAAATTTACGATATTGCGGGTACGGCCATCAACGCGAACAGCCTGAGGCTCAATACCATTTCGAGCAACCTGGCCAATGCCGACGCGGTCAGCGGTAGTGAAGCCGGGGCCTATCGCTCCCTGAAGCCCGTGTTTAGCACGATTTACAACGATCCCACGCTAAATGTCACCGAGCGCGCCGCCTCCGCCGGCGTCGGGGTTCAGGGAATAGTCCAGACGGATCAGCCCGTACAGAAGCGCCACGAACCGGATAATCCGTTGGCAGACGCCGAGGGCTATGTGTACTACTCCAACGTCAATGTGGTGGAGGAGATGGCCGACATGCTTGCCGCCTCGCGTAACTACGAAGCCAATGTGGAGATGCTGAACCAGGCTAAGAGCATGCAACAAAGCCTGTTGCGTCTGGGAGATAGGGTCTGATGAATCTGGCGGGTTTCAACCCTGTGAATACGTATCCGGGTAATCGCTTGCCGGGCGCTCAGAACATGCTGTCGCAGGTCAACGGCATGGTTGCCCCCATGAGCGCGCCTGGCGCCCAGGCTGCCACAACACCGCCGACCGCCGCCGTAACGGAATCCACCCCGGAAGATCCTGAGCAACCAACGGATGGTTCTGGCTCGGAGGAGGCGACCCAACCGCCTCAGGTGGCGAACGTCTTCGTCGACCTGATGCTGGCGCAGTTGACCTATCAGGACCCCACTAACCCCGTCGACAGCACCGAGTTCGTGACCCAGATGGCGATGTTCGCCCAGGTGACCAGCATGGAATACATGCGTATGACGATGAACGCGCTCTATGCGGTGGCAGAAAACAACCTGGTGGTCTCGACTGAGCAGTTGATCGGCAACACGGTCACGGCGCCTGATGACACCGTGACCCTCGGTCCCGATACCCTGCTGGAAGGGGAACTGGTGCTGGATAAGGATTACGACAACGTTAGCATCCGGATTTATGACGAGTTTGACGCGGAAGTGGGCACCGTCACGTTGGGGCCACAGACGGCTGGCGAGAAAGCATTTGTGCTGGATGGCAACGTTCTGGGCCTGCCCGAAGGTGAGTACCGTATCGAAGCCGAGACGGTGATCGGCGATGAAATTAGCACTACACCGACCTATTTCAGTGGCGTCGTGAACTCCGTGACCCTCAAGGGTCAGGAAGGCTTAATGCTGGATGTTGAGGGCGTCGGCATGGTGCCGTTGTTTGATATTTCGAAGATTAGCGCTCCTCCCACGCAAGGTGGAGACGAAACGACAGAGGGTAAAAGACTATGAGTTATGCAATTTCGGTAAGCGGTCTGAATGCCGCCAGCCAGAGCCTGAACACCATCAGCATGGATATCGCCAACGCCGCAACCGTGGGCTACATGGAATCCACCACCACTTTCTCGGCGCTTTACGCGGGCGGTCAGGCCGCGGGGGTATCGTCGGGCTATACCACCCAGAACTTTTCCGCACTGGGCACCACAACCTTCACCGGGCGCGACCTCGATATGGCGATTACCGGGGATGGATTCTTCATCACCCAGGGGAGCGACGGCCAGGTCTATTACACCCGCGCGGGTAACTTCCATCAGGATGAAGACGGCTACATCGTCGACAGCAACGGCAACCGGGTACAGGGCTATCCGGTTGATGAAAACGGCAACGTGATGACCGGTCAGTTGGACGATCTGCAGCTGGATAACGGTTCAATGCCTCCCCAGTCAACCAGCGAAGTGGATCTGGGGATGAACCTGGATCAGAGTGCAGAGCCGATCGACCGTGCGACCACCACTTTCGACCCTTCCGATCCTAACAGTTATCACAGCACCAACTCGACGGTGGTCTATGACTCAATGGGCAACCAGCACACCGTCTCTCAGTACTATACCAAGACGGCGGACGGTACCTGGGAAGTGCAGGTCTATGTGGATGGTCAGGATGCGAATAACTTTTGTACGCCAGCCGGGCCACAAACCCTGCAGTTCGACGCGAACGGCAACCTGGTTTCCGGCGGCAATTTTACCCTGAGTATTCCTGCTGGCGATCCTCTGCTTGAGGGCGCCAACACGCTGACCATCGATGTCGATCTGAGCGAAACCACCCAGTATGCGGCCCCGTTCAGTAATCAGCTTAACTCCTCTAACGGTTATCCGTCGGGCGAGCAGACCGGTGTGACGGTCGATGAGTACGGCAATATTTATGCGACCTACTCCAACGGCGAAACGATGCTGCAGGGGCAAATCGTGCTGGCCACGTTCCCGAACCCGGAAGCGCTCGCCGTGGCAGACAATACCAGTTGGACCCAGACCTCGACCTCCGGTCAGCCGCTGTACGGTACGCCAGGCACGGGGGTTTATGGCGGCATTGAGTCCCAGTCGTTGCAGAACTCCTCTACCAACGTCACGGGTGAAATGGTCTACATGATGGAAGTGCAGCGTAACTATCAGGCTAACACCAAGGCCATCGCAGTGCAGAGCCAGCTTGATCAAGTGCTGATGCAGGCCATCTGATGGATAAGCTGATCTACACCGCCATGAGCGGGGCGAATCGCAGCATGCTCTCTCAGCAGGTGCACGCCAATAACCTTGCCAACGTCAATACCACCGGGTTTCGCGCCGATTATGAGCGGGCCCACAGCTATGCGGTGGGCGGCGATGGCTTTTCCACTCGCCATATCGCGGTCCCGATGGGGGTGGGGAGCAAGTTTTCGCCAGGGGTGCTTGAACATACGGGCAATGAACTGGATGTCGGCATTCGTGGTGAGGGGCTGCTGGCCGTGCAGGTCAACGGTCAGGAGCGTTACACCCGGGCTGGCAGCATGCATATCGATGAGCAGGGCATCCTGATGCTGGGGCAATTCCCGGTACTCGACATGGATGGCCAGCAGATTGAGATCCCCGATTACCGGTCGATCAGCATCACCGAGCAGGGACGGGTCAGCGTGGTTCCCGATTCCGGGGGCGAAGTGTTGCTGGAAGTGGCGACGCTCAAACGCGTGAAGCCGGAGACGGCGAATCTGGTCAAGGATGCGGAAGGGTTCTTCCGTCCCCGGACCGCGGCGGCCTCCCTGCCAGCGGATGATACGGTGGCGGTCGCGAGCGGTTTCCTCGAAGCCAGTAACGTCAATCCGGTTGAAGAGATGGTCGCCATCCTCACCACCAGTCGGCAGTTTGAACTGCAGGTGAAGATGATGAAAACCGCAGAAGAACTCAGCCAGGCGTCGACCCGTCTCATCAGACCCGCCTGATAACTAATTAAGTGAGAAAGTAATGCAAGGTACCCTTTTTGTTAGTCAGACAGGTCTGACGGCCCAGGACGCCAAAATGACGGCGATTTCCAACAACCTGGCCAACGTGAACACCATCGCCTTTAAGAAGGATCGAATGGTCTTCAACGATCTCTTCTATCAGAAGCAGTTCCAGGCGGGCGCGCAGATGGACTCGCAGAACCAGCGTCCGAACGGCTTGCAGATCGGTACCGGTGTTCAGGTTATCGGCACCCAGAAGATGTTTGTGCAGGGGACGGCCCTCACCACAGGGGCGGAAACCGATGCGTCCATCATCGGCAAGGGCTTCTTTCAGATAGAGATGCCGGACGGCACCACGGCTTACTCGCGTGATGGTCAGTTCCATGTCAATAGCGATGGCATGTTAGTGAATGCCTCTGGTTTGCCTCTGATCCCGCAGATAACGATCCCTGAGAATGCGACGGGGATCAGTATCGGCACCGACGGAACCGTGTCGGCTGTCGTTGCGGGTTCTGCCGAGCCGGAAGAGTTGGGGAACATTATGCTGGCCAGTTTCATCAACCCAGGCGGCCTGGAGCCTATCGGTGGCAACCTCTTCATTGAGACTCAGGGGTCGGGCGCGCCCAACGAAGGTGTTCCGGGCGAAGATTATTTTGGCATCATCAAGCAGGGGACGCTGGAAGGCGCCAACGTTAACGTGGCCCAGGAAATGGTCGACATGATCGCCACTCAGCGAGCCTATGAGATGAATGCCAAGGTGATGACCGCCGCCGATGAGATGCTGCAAACCCTCAACCGGATGCTGTAAGGAATAACATGAGCAATTGGCCAAAATGGTGCGTCGTGGTGATGATGGGGCTGTTGATGCAGGGGTGCACGATGCCCTCCCTTGACTCGAAAAAACAGGTGGAAGAGGAGAATTATGCGCCTCCTCAACTGACGCCTCAGCCGGTCACTTATGCGAGCCAGGGCACCCTGTACAACCGTAGCTACGTGATGACGCTGTTTCAGGACCGGCGCGCCTACCGGGTCGGCGATATGCTGACGGTCACCCTGGATGAAAAAACATCGTCCAGCAAGCAGGCCGACACCAGTTATGGCAAAAACAGCGATGTCTCTGTGGGGGCCGATGCGAGCAGCAGTTCGTTTACCCCTAAAAATTTCAAGGGGAGTGTCAACGCGAATCGCGACTTCGATGGTAGCGCGCAGAGTTCCCAGAAGAACTCGTTGCAGGGGGCAATCACCGTGGTCGTTGCCAGCGTATTACCTAACGGCAATCTGCATGTGCGGGGCGAGAAGTGGCTCAAGCTTAATCAGGGCGACGAGTATATCCGTCTGAGTGGCCTGGTGCGCGTTGAGGACATCGATGGCCTGAACCGTGTCTCCTCCCAGCGTCTGGCGGATGCTCGTATTAGCTATTCCGGTGAGGGCACCATGTCCGACAGCAACAATCCGGGTTGGCTGACCAAGTTTTTCTATAGTCCTTTGAGTCCATTCTGAACATGAGACAGAGCATACGCATAGTGTTGTTATGTTGGCTGGCCCTGTTGCCCACGTTTGCGCAGACCAAATCCACACCGCTGCTTAATCTGGTTGAAATCGGCGGGGAGCGGAAAAACCAACTGGTGGGTTACGGACTGGTCGTCGGCCTCGACGGTTCAGGGGATCGCAACCAGGTGACCTTCACGGCGCAATCCATGAGCAACATGCTGCGCCAGTTTGGGATCCAGGAGGAGGATCAGGCCAAAACCAAAAACGTCGCGGCGGTGTCGATTCATGCTGAGATCAGTAATGTGACCTCGCCCGGCCAGGTCATCGACATCACCGTCTCCTCGGTGGGGGATGCCAAGAGCCTGCGGGGAGGCACGCTGCTGCTGACCCCCCTCTACGGTGTGGACGGTGAAGTCTACGCCTTCGCGCAGGGCAACCTGGTCGTCGGGGGCGCCTCTGCAGAAGGCAGCGATGGCTCCAGCGTTACGGTGAATGTGCCGACCGTCGGCAGGGTTCCAGGCGGTGCGGTGGTGGAGAAAGCGGTGCCTGCCAGCCCCACCGGCAATGCTTATGTCAGCCTGAACCTGAAGACGCCGAGCTTCAATCTGGCGCGCAATATCGAAGGGGCCATCACCGCCCGGTTTGGTGGTGGGGTCGCCTCGGCCTACAACGCCGGTTCGGTGCGGGTCAAGGCGCCGAGCGACCCCAGCGCCAGGGTGAGTTTCCTGGCGATGCTGGAAGAAATTCAGGTTAAAGAAGGGCGCCAGCGCCCCCGCATTGTCCTGAACAGTCGGACCGGTACCGTGGTGATGAGCGATACCGTCTATGTGAAAAAGGCGGCGGTCACGCATGGCAATCTGACGGTGGCGATAAGTGAAGACACCCGGGTCAGTCAACCGAATGCGCTGGCAGGGGGAACCACGGAGAGGGTGCGTCGCTCTACGGTGAACATGACCGAAGGACAATCACGGATAACCGTGATGCCCGAGGGGACGTCGCTGGACAAGATTGTCAAATCGTTGAATGAACTGGGTGCCACCGCCAGCGATTTGATGTCCATATTGCAAGCGCTTGATAAAGCGGGCGCGTTAGATGCTGACCTTATCGTCATATAACAAGGTGAATAACATGAAGTCTATCGAGCAATCCGAGAGAGCCTACTACGACCTGCAATCCCTCAACAAGATCAAGCAGGAGAATCCGCAGGAGGCTCTGGAGCAGGCGGCTTCCTTGTTTGAGACGCATTTTCTCAAGACGGTACTCAAGCATATGCGCGATGCCACCGATGCACTGGCGGCAGAAGATTCGCCGTTTTCAAGCGACACCCAGCGTTTTTATCGTGAACTGGGTGATGAACAACTCGCGCAGCAACTGGGCGCCCAGGGGCAGTTTGGTCTGGCCGAGATGCTCGTCAGGCAGTTCAGCCAGACCCAGCAGCAGGGCGAACTGACGACGGCATTTAAGTCGGCAGAGAATAATGTCGCCCTTAAAGGGGAAGAGGACGCATCGGGCAGAGTGGTAGAGGAAGGTTTGAATGACTATGCCAGCGTGTCTCTCATGGATGCCAGTCAGGATCATCCCTTTATCAACCGAGTGGGTAGCGAGAGTAAAACATCATGAGCAACATGACGCAGATCGGGATGTCCGGCTTGCAGGCATCCCAGGCCTGGCTGAACGTCACCGCCGGTAATATCGCCAATGCCAGTACGCCGGGCTACAGCCGGCATACCCTGGCGCTGAGTTCCAATGCCGACGGTACAGTGAGTATCGATGGCGTACAGCGGATCTCCGATCAGTATCTGGTGGCACAGGCCTGGGATGCCGGTACTGCAGTGGGCTACAGCGGCGCGTATGCGGGCTATATGCTGGCCCTGGAGAACACCTTCGCGACCGACGGCGGAAATCTGGGGATGGGATTAGACGGCTATTTCGCCGCGCTCAGCGCCTGTATGGCGGACCCCGGTAACACGGCCCTGCGTGAGGACGTGCTGAATACGTCCCGCGAGCTGTGCAACCAGATGCACAACATTAACGGTAACCTGGAAAACCAGCTCGAACAGGTCAACAAGTCGATGCAGTCGATGGTGAAGGAAGTGAACTCGCTCACCCAACAGATTGCCGATTTAAACATGCAGATCCAGGAGGGGATGGCGTCGGGACAGGATGTCAGCGCCTTACAGGATAAGCGCGATGTCGCGGTGCTGCAGCTCTCCGAAATGCTCGATATCAGCGTGGTTGACTGTGGTGACGGAACCATCCAGGTCACGTTGCCTCAGGGGCAGCCGCTGGTCAGTCAGGGGGAGGCTGCGACCCTCGGTTTTACCTCCGGCACTCAGCCTTCCGATGGAAAGCTGGAGCTGCGTTTTGGTGAAGATGTCTATTACCTCAACCCGGATATCGGCGGCGCGCTGGGCGCAACCTACGAGTACTATCAGGAAGAGTTGATTCCCGCGCAGGCTTATGTCGACGAGTTTGCGCAGGAGTTCGCCGATGCCATCAATAGCTGGCAAGTGGTCGGCTACGATCTCAACGGCAATCCGGGCAAACCGATGTTCACCTATGATCCGGCAGATCCGGCAGGCACCATCGCCCTGGCCGAGGGATTTACCAATGCGGATCTGGCCTTTGCCTCTTCGCCGACCAGCGGTGCCGGTGACAACAGCAACCTGCAAAACATGCTTAACATACAGAACCAGTCCTTTGTGTTTGACTCGCTCGGAGGAGGCTCTTATACCTTCAACGACAGCTATAACGCGGTCTACAGTCATGTCGCCAGCGCCGCGTCCAGTGCGCGTGAAGCCTACGAGATGGCGCTGAGCACCATGGAGCAGGCGTATTACTCCTGGTCATCGGTCAGCGGGGTCAGTATGGATGAGGAGGCGATGAACCTGATGACGTATCAGCAGAACTATGTCGCCAATGCCCAGGTTATTGCCACCAGCGATGAGTTATTTTCTACCATCCTGAACATGTTCTAATGGCGTCCTCTCCGGCCTGAGGGTGGGAGAAGCGTAAGACTATCTTGTGAGAAACTCCTATGCGTGTCAGTTCCAACATGATGAACACGACCATGTACAGTGCGATGGTCAAATCAAACGCCAGTTACTATGAGACGGCGGCGAAGATGGCCACCGGCAACCGCTTGCTGCGCCCTTCTGACGATCCCCTGGCGGCCCGCGCCATTCAGGATCTGCGCCACAGTGAAAACCAGATCAACACCTATATGGACAACCTCAATAATCTGGAGTCCATTTTCATGTCGGCCGACAGTTACCTGAGCCAGATGAACTCTATCTGCGATCGGGTCATGGAGATCGCGATCAATATTGGTTCTGGTTCAGCCTCTCCGGAAGAACTGGAGGCGTATGCCGCCGAACTGGAAGAGCTGAACGAGGCGCTGGCGATGCAGTTCAATGGTACCTCGCCGACCGGTTTCTATATGTTTGGCGGCAATGTGACCGACACGCCTCCTCTGGTTGAAGAGACCGATCCGGCAACCGGTGAGACCACCTGGGTCTACAAGGGCGACAATGGCACGCGTCCGGTGCCGGTGGGGGAAGGTACCAGCATTGATGCGGCCTTTAGCCCGTTTGATCACCTTTTCGGCAGCGGTGATGACATCTTCAACACCATTGACGATACGGTGGAGGTGCTGCGCGATCCTAACGCCACTCCGGAGCAGGTTGCCCAGGCATCTAATGATCTGCTGACCGCCGTCGGTGATTTTCAGGATGCGATTAACATGCAGATTGCCGAGTTGGGGGGACGCATGAACATGGTCGATGACATGCAGCTCTCTCATACTGATGTTCTGATGTTCAACCAACAGTTACAGGGGCAGTTTGGCGACCTGGATTACGCAAAAGCGGCAATGGACCTTTCCGAATCGATGGTCGCGCTGCAGGCGGTACAGAAAACCTATCTGGATATGTCTCAGATGAATTTATTCCAGATGATGTAATGCATGAAGGTTGCTAATACTACCCCACGCACCGGTCAGCTTGACGGGCTTCAGAGGCGGCGTTTTACGACGCCTCTGGGCTCCCCCGTTACGGAATCACGAAAAGGCCCGGAACTGGAGCAACTGCCTGCTCCGCTATTACGCCCGCTTCCGGGACGCTATGATTTACACCGCTTTTGGGCCCAGGTGGGTTCCCTCCAACAGCAGGCGACGGCAGTGCAGATTACCCTGCGCGCGCTGTTGCTGGTCAGACAGGGGCTGCGCGATCTGTTGCAGCTCTTCGCTGCCATCAAAGAGGCAGGTTCCTTCAAAGGCTGGACGAACCAGTTGCAGGAGCAGAAGCGGCTGGTGGCCCGGATCCCGTTCCAGACTCACTATCGTGGTCTGCGTCTGTTGACCCAGGGGATTCGCCCGGCATTACTCGGTTATCAGGATATCCGGGAGTTTTCCATTCCGGGTCTGAACCTGCTAACGCCTGCGGGGCGTGATGAGCACCTCGAGCTGATATTACTGGGGGGGCGTCCGGTGCGCGCCGGTCTTAGCATTAAGGGGGATTCGTTACTGGATGTCCGCATCCGCCAGATTGGCCGCGCATTTGCGCGACTGGGGATCCGCTCGCGACCCGGTGAAGAGGGTGGGCTGGTGTTTAGTGTGCCGATCGAGCAGTGGAAGGCGGTCAACGGACAGCTCTACGTCCGGGGTGGGGGCGTCCGTATTCCAACGGGGGAGCCGATTAAATTGCAACTGGAACCCGATATCTCCTGGCGAGAAATTGGCCTCTGGAAGTTAGGCAATGAAGAGGATCTCACCCTGGCCCAGGGGCGAATCGGTCGTCTGGGCCGTGAGATAGAGTCGCACTTCTTCCTGTTGCAGCAGATGCAGAGTCAATGGATGGGGCAATTGCAGGCACAGCCCAACGATTTGGGAACGGATGAACTCGATGCCCTGATGACTCATGTGATGTCCAGCTTTGATAAGGAGTCATCCCATCCGCTGGTGCTGTTCACGACCCAGGCCAATGTCCAGCGAGGAACCGTACAGAACATCCTGGCCGTCGGCGAGCGCTGGCGAGAAGAACCCTGACTTCAGGGATTTCCGTTTGTCTGTTTAAACAAAAACTCAGGTGGCCTGGTGTGGGCTGGTCCGGCTGAAAATTGCCGACGTGTTTCCGTAAGACCGGAAGAACCCGCTGGGATGCGGGTTCAGGCTATAGTTTCATTTGCTGCGCATAACCTGGTTTTCACTGTTTAACCTGTGGTGTGGCTGGCGCAGAAGAGGGAGTCCCGGAGGGAATCGGGGCCGCGCTGTTTCTGAACATCTTCTTCAGCTCTTTTTCCCCTTTTTCGGTCAGAATCAATATCTCAATACGACGGTTGACTGGATCTAACGGATCTTTGTCCTGAATAGGCATGGTGTCGGCATAGCCCGCCAGTTGGATCACTTGCTCAGGTTTCATGCCGTTTTGTACCAGTACGTGACGTGCCGTGATAGCGCGCTCTGTGGACAGTTCCCAGTTGGAATAAAAGGCATTGTTGAGCGGCGTGGCATCAGAGTGACCCGTGATCATCACCCGATTGTTGATCCTGGCGAAGACCGGCGCGAGAGATCGCAATATCTTGACAAAATAGCCGCTAAGTTCCCGACTGCCGCTGGCGAACAGCGGCTTTTTGGCCTGATCCTGAAAGCGGACTCTCACCCCTTGCTCAACCACTTCGATAACGACGCTGTCGCTGACTTTCATCGCCTGGATTGTGCTGGACAGATCTTCAGCCAACTGGCCAAGCTGCGCCTGAGATTCGTACCAGGAAGCTTGTCTGGCGAGAGCCTCCTTAATCTTGTTCTCGTTTGCCTTCTCTGGCGTCTCTTCTTCCTCTTGTGTCGAGGGCAATGACGAGGTTACCGTCTCCTCCAGCACAGAGTTGCCGCCAGCCCCCTCCAGCAACGCAGAGGCGCCGTCCAGTTCCACTATCTTGTTGCTGGCCACGGCTTCCGCCATCTGCTTGCGCTCTTTTTCCGTCGTCGCCCCCATGATCCAGAGCACCAGGAACAGCGCCATCATAGAGATGGCGAAGTCGGCAAAGGCGACCTTCCAGGCACCGGTATGCTGACCACTGCTCACTTTGGTCACCCGTTTGATGATGACCGACCCTTTGCGTCTCTTATCGGAATCGCTGTTTTCGGTCATCGCGCCTTAGCCTCTTCAATCCAGCTTTCCATGATGGCGAAAGTGGGTTTGTATTTTTCCGGGATCATGCGGCGACCGGCGTCAATGGACATCAACGGGGATTTTCCGGCAGCGAAGTTGATCAGGACTTCGCGGCAGGCGTAGAGCAGCGTCATATCGCGATCGACCGTCGCTTTCATGGCTTCAGACAGCGGGCTGAGTACGCCGTAGCACATGAAGATACCGAAGAAGGTGCCGATCAGCGCGCCCGCAACTTTGAGACCGACAATGACAATACCGGCATCAATGTTGCCCATGGTGATGACTATCCCCAGAACCGCCGCCAGGATACCAAAGCCCGGCATGGCTTCGGCAATCGTGCCGACGGCCTGAGAAGCGGAGAACCGTTTTTCGGCGATTGCGCCGATCTCTTTGTCGAGGATGGCCTCCAGTTCGTACCCTTCTATCCTGCCCATTGAAAGCAGGCGCAGGTTGTCGGTGAGAAAAGTCACCAGCTGGATCTCATCCAGAATCAGCGGATATTTGGCAAAGAGTGTACTTTCCTGCGGGTTTTCAATGTGTTCGTCCAGGTACTTAAGCCCCTGGCGCTTGGTGTTTTCCAGCACCTCCATAGTCAGCAGGATAAACTGCTGGTACAGGTCGCCATCATCATGTTTCACAAAGGCCCGCTTGCATTGGGTGCAGATGCTTTTCAGCACTTCCTTGTCGTTGGCCAGCAGCATGGCGCCCCCAGCCGCCCCCAGAATGATAATGTATTCGGCGGGCTGCCAGAGCATGCGGATCGCGCCGCCCGCAAAGATATAACCACCGATGACGGCGATCAGCACCACGAGGATGCCTACAATTTTTAACATCAGTACGACTCCATTTCATTTTGTAATACCGCCTGCAGACGGGAGATAGCCTGCTTATGCAACTGGCATACCCGGGCCTCGGTTCTTTGCATGACGACGGCAATTTCTTTCATGTTCAGCTCATGCTGATAGTAGAGGCTCAGCACCAGTCGATCGGGCTCAGGCAGTTGCCCAAGGGCCTGTGCCAGCCAACGTTGTCTCTCCAGGGGTTCTGTGGTGTCACTGCTCGCGGGATGGCAATGCTCGCCTTGCTCAAGCAGTGTCTCCAGACTCTGCAAGGCATTCGCGTGGGACTCCTGTTCCAGCGTTCGCAATTCGTCAAGGGTGATACCCATCTCTGCTGCCAGTTCATCCGGTTTGGGAGAGCGGCTGAGCTGTTGGGTCAGCAGGCGGGTCGCATCGTTGAGGCGATGGGCTTCCTGGCGCGCGCCGCGCGAACGCCAGTCGAGTCTTCTTAGCTCATCAAGGATCGCGCCTCTGATTTTCTGTTTGCTATAGCTGATAAATCCGCCATCCAGTTGCCCAGGATAGCGGCGTAGCGCATCCAGCAGTGCCATTAACCCGAGCTGGATCATGTCTTCTCGTCCCATAATGGGACCCGCATGGCTGTGCAATTGGTTGACGAGCTTGTGGACGAGCGGCAGATACTGGCGAAGCAGATCGCTTTCAATATGTTTGCGCTCCTGGAACTGTTCGAAGAGCGCGGAATCGTGGGTGGCAAACATCGACATCACGGCACCTGTTATTGCAAGACCATCTTACTGATTTTCACATCCACCAGTTCGAGGTTGATCTTGTACCTGGCAAGCGCCACCACGAACGCACTCTGAAGATCCTTTTGCAGCGTGTTGAAATTTTTCATTTCTCTGAGCTGGTCGAATGTCTTGTCGGAGAATGTCTCGACGATGATATTGCGCAGCAGTGGATCCAGTTTCTTCAGGGTCGCGACGGTTTGGGGATCGAAGCTTGTCAGCACAACATCAAGCTGGCCGTGATGCAGCCGGGTTTGACCCGCCTCCGGCAGGGTTAACAGGACCTTTTCGATGGTATAGAGCCGCAGTTCAGGTTGGCCTTCGCTTTGTTCAGCATCAGACGTCTCCCGCCATTTCTGTATTCCTTCCATCCCACCGAGATAGAAATAACCACCACCGCCAGCCAGCAACACCAGAAGAAGGCCGATAATAATATTTTTTGCCATGGATAACTGTCTCGTTATAAAAGGAAAAGAGGGTAATCAGACATAGGTGTCCAGATGATAATCGGAGGTCGTTGCAAGCGAGCGAGCCTCGGGTTCATCGTGCCCTTCGGCGGCGAGGGCAATGTGCTTTTCATCATCACTGGTCTGCCGGTCGCTGGTTTGATCGCCGTGCTGGCCGATTTCGACGTCGACCTGGCTGTACGACTGTCCGGACAGCAGATCCTGTCGCAGCTTGTCGCTTAATTGCAGCAGTTGATCCCTGACCGCCGGGTTGGTGGCCGAGATCTGGATAAAGACTCTGTCATCCTCGGTTCGCACCTGGAGATTGAGTTTGCCCAGATCGGGCGGATCGAGTCGCAGGGTTGCCTGTTTTACCCCCAGGTGGTTCTGTACCCGCAGGCGGTCCACCAGCGGCGCCAGCATCTGCTCGGCCCACAGGGAAGGCTGTCTGTCCAGGGTCAAAGGGGAAAACTCATGCCCGCCTGAGCCAGGCATCGGCCGACTCACCGTGTTTGTCGCGACGGGGAGCAAAGGCTGCGTCTGGCGCAACTGGACCTGGCTTGTCAGCTCACTCAGTTGTTCGCTATTCAGCGCCATCGTACTCAGCAAAGAGAGCAACTGAGAGTCTGGTTTTGGCTGTGTCAGGAGCGCCTGCGTCTGTAGAGGGGCCAGGGGGGCGCCATTGGTTAGCTTGCCTGTCTGATGCGGCGCCTGTTTCTGAAGCTCGGCCACGGTCAACTCTGCGCCTTGCCGCTGGGGTGCCGGAGACATCGCCTGCATGCCCCGCAACTGCGCAATCAGGGATTCGCTCCTGGGTTCTGCTGCCAGCGCCTGTTGTAGCGTGGAGAAAACCTGCTGTACCTGAGCCACGATAGCGGGGTCCTGGGGTTGGCGCTGCCACAACTGGCTTACCGTCTCCACCAGCCTGGCGGGCGCATCTTTGTTTCCCTCGTTGTGGGCGCGGAGCGCTTCCAGCATCTCATCCAGCCGGGCCAGCAGGTCCGGTTCATTCGCTGCGATTTTGCGCAGTTGTTCGATCTCCACCATCAGCTCGTCCACTGCCGGGAAACCCGTATTGTTATCAAAGCGGAAAGCGGCCCCTGGTCTTGCCTGGGACAAGGCAACGAAACTTCCGGGTGCAGGGGAAGCCTGGCTTCCGTACGGCAAACCTGGTGTGGGTTGAATCACTGCTTTTCTCCTCCGTACAACTGAACTTCACGATAGGTGCGTTTGCCTTCCCGCAATTCACTGTCGCCGCGCAGGCGCTCGCCCAGCCATGCCTGGCGGGCTTCCAGTTGGGTAATTATCTGCCGATGGCGGGCCTGCCATTCGGTCATTGGCAATTGGTTTTTAAGGGCTGGCTGATGCCCGAGACGGCGTAACAGGTCGGCAAGCTGGCCATCCAGGCGAATTAATGTCCTCCACTGGCGTTTTGCCGCTGCCTCTTCCATGGTGGCGAGCAGTTGCTCACCATGCTCTTTGATACGGCTTATCACGTAGTACCTTCCCAGCCTTCCTTGAGCGGAATAATCACCCGACGTACCTCTTGCAGAGGCTCAGGCTGATTGCGCAGGTTGACGGTCAGAAGGCGGCGGCTGCAAAAGTCGTAGAGCTGGTGCAGGGTTTCAGCCAGCTTCCCACCGTTCTGGATATCCAGACTGGCATCCAGAACATGCAGGATCTCCAGGCACTTGCTGATACTGTCGCCCTTGCGGTTGAGCTGCATGGTGGCGATATAGTTTTCGATATAATCCAGTTCGTCGAGCAGGTGATCGAGCAGGATGACGACCAGTTGCTGTGGGCTGGCGGCGGCGATACGGGCGGCTCCGGCATTCTGCCGATAGGCGATTAGCGGGTTGTCATTGTCAAACATGGCGACTCCTGCCTGGTTATTGGAACATGGCCGAGGTGGCATTCATGATGCTGATGTACTCAGCCATTTCAGTGAATTCTTTCAGGTACTGCTGGTAGACCTTATCCATACGCCGATCGAGCGCGTCCATATCGGACTGGATGCCGGCTTTTTCTTTGTCCAGGCTTTGCTGGGCGTTGTAGATGGTGCCGCTGGTGGACGTGTAGTTGTAAACGAGATCGTCGATTTGCGTGGCCACGTCTTTGAACAGGGCCGCCACATCTTCGGGGTTCTCGGTGAGCGCGGTTTGCAGCTCTTCGGTATCCAGCGTCAGCTTGCCGGTGTAGGGATCGGAGGTGATGCCGTAGTTGGCCATCATCATGCCGTCCGGGCTGACGGTATAGAACGTCTGCTTGAGACTGTTCTGGATGCCGCGTGCCGAGCCGTTGGCGTACAGCGCGCCTTCCGGGGTGTTCACATGGGTGGTGAACACGTCGAGCATCGCGTTGTAGCTGTCGACAAAGGCTTGTACGTCGGTGGTGATCGCTTCGGTGTCCGGTATGACATCAATCGTCAACTGGCCCGGTTGGGTAACGTTGATGGTGACGCCGGGGATCATGTCGCTGATGGTATTGCTCTGGGACTCGTAACGGATGCCAGTGTTCTGACCGCCGTACCAGACGATGGCGTTTTGCGCCTGGCTCAGCGTTTTCTGGGTAACGGAAGGGTCAGAAAAGGTGATGGTAAACCCATTCTCGACGCCGGTATCGTCACTGGTCACCACCAGGTTGTAGTTGCCGGTATCGTCCTTCAGTACCGAGGCTGAGATCCCCAGATCATCGCCCTGGGCGTTGATGGCATTGGAGAGCGACTCAACGGTGGGCGGGGTGAGTGTGCCGGTGTCGATAACCAGACTCAGCGGGTTGCCATCGGCGTCAGTGCCATCAATCGTCAGGGTGCCGGCAGGCACATTGCCGCTGGTACCGAAGTTGAGCGACTCCTGCTGCGCCTTGGCGACCTGCTCGACATAGAGTTCGTGGTGACCCGGAATGGCGCCCGCACCGGTTGATACGGTCGCGCCGGAGTTTTCCGGTAATACCGATGCTTTGGTGGTGTTGAAGCCGTCGTTGTCCGCATACAGCGCTTTTGCTGCCGTTTGTACGCTGGTAATAGCGGTTTCAATTTCTCCCCAGGCGGTAATCTGAGCGTCCACGTCGGCCATCTGGGCCTGATAGCGCTCATCGTAAGGCGCCCGCTCGAGGGCGGTGAAGTAGTTGGCCAGATAGGAGGGGTTAATCATAGTGTGTGTATGCCTCTCAGTGAGCGCTGAACATCGTAAAAGCAAAAATCGTGCCGATTTTTATTACGGAAATGTAGACGTCGCATATTCAGGACCATCACAAAAAAATGGACTGCCGGGGCAGTCCATTCAGTGAGACGGTAAGCCGGGTAATTAGCCGATCAGGTTCAGGGCCAGGCCGCTCATTGATTTGGCGTTGGCCATCACCATGGTGCCGGACTGTTGCAGCATCATCTGCTTGGACATGTTTGCCCCTTCTTCCGCGAAGTCGGCGTCCATGATTCGCCCTTTCGCCACCTCCGTGTTCATCTCCACGTTCATCAGGTTGCTCTTGGTGTGTTCCAGGGAGTTGATATAAGCACCGGTGGCAGAACGGGCAGCCGAGATGTCGTCAGAGGTGTCGCTCAGTTCGGTCAGGATATCCTGGGCGCTGCCGGTCGTGGTCATTGAGCTGCCGCTACCGGAAACGAATGACATACCGCTCAATGCAGCGAGTGAAGAGCCCATTTTTGTCATTTCGGCAGAAACATCGACACTGATGGAGTCAGCAGAGCCATTACGGCCGATCTGCACATTCATAGAACCGGCAGACAGCTTGCCGAACAGGTCGTTGCCCGCGTACTGGGTGTCGTTGTAGATACGGTTAGCTTCGGTGGCCAGTTTCTGGAACTCTTCATCCATGGCTGCCAGGTCGGCGGTGGAGTTGGTGCCGTTCGATGCCTGGGTGGCCAGTTCGGTCATACGGTCAGTGATGCTGGTCAGTTCAGCCATCGCCTGGTCAGCGGTTTGCAGCATGTCCTGGGTCTTTTCAATGTTACTGATACCGGCGTTCATACCCACCATGTCGGTGTTCATGCGGTTGGCGATGGTCAGGCCCGCGGCATCATCTTTGGCGCTGTTGATGCGAAAACCCGTACCCAGACGCTCCATGGAGGTGTTCAGGGATTCGGTGGACTTGGC
Source organism: Citrobacter enshiensis (assembly GCF_029338175.1). Taxonomy (NCBI): domain Bacteria; kingdom Pseudomonadati; phylum Pseudomonadota; class Gammaproteobacteria; order Enterobacterales; family Enterobacteriaceae; genus Citrobacter; species Citrobacter enshiensis. Next base: position 3,769,790 of record NZ_CP119862.1, on the reverse strand, counting down.
CAGGGAGTTCTGAGCCACCAGGGAGGCGTAGTTAGTTTGAATAGAAATAGCCATGACAATATTCCTTATTAAGAGCTAGCTGAAACGTAATACGACATTACGCATATCGAAGAAGGTCCCGGCTGGCCGGGCTACCTGTCCATCTAGTGAAAAAACGGCAGGTTGGGGCAGTAACTTAAATGACGAGAGATATTTTTATTTGGGCAGGTCGATAACGACGAAAAAGAGGGGGAGATGGGGTAATGCTGATGAGTTCAGCGCTGGCAAACTAAAAAGCCATGTGGCATTTACCCGGAACGGACAACATGCTGATTTTGCGAAGGGTTCCGTTCACCTTATGCCTACTGCTTTTCTGAAACCACCCTACCCGTGAACGTGCAAGGGAGGCTCGCCGCCGCCTCCCTTGCAACCCTGGCTCCCGGCGGGAAAATCGTCGCTTCGCGATATATTCGCCTTATTCCGTCTGCCTTTCGGGTCGGGGTCGAGCCTGCATCCCTGCAGGCCGTCCCCTCCGCCCGCGTCCCTGCGGGCGGCCCCGGTCAGCCGTCAACGTCTCATCGATTTTCAGCCGGACCGTGGTGTCGCTTTCGCATTCTGACTTTCAGTAATTTCCGTCTGGCTGTTTAAACAACAATTCAGGTGGTCAGGTGTGGGGAGAGTCCGGCCGAAAATTGCCGACGTGTTTCCGTAAGGCCGGGGGAGTTGGAGGATGATTCATTGTTGGCACGCTATTTGCTTTTTACCAGACAATAATGCCGTGAACGTCAGCGAAGACAGAGAAAAGTTTGATGACTCAGCCTCTCCCCCATCTGGTGCGGATCTACCTTGATCCCTTTACGATGCCCATGTTGCAACAGTTGCTCCATTTTTGCCGTCATAGCGAAGAAGAGCACACAACGTCCCTCACCACCTGGGGACGTTCGACCTTGCAGGATGGCGAACAGCTGCACCCGCGCCATCAGCATTTTAAGCAGGGCATCGCCCCTGTCATTGGGGTTTACGAGCGATTGATTGCGCTGTGCGAGCAGCATGGGCGCATCGAGGTTGAGATTCACTCCAATCTTATCTATAGCTCGGATGCGCTGGCACCGCTGCTTAATGCGCTGCACTTTCTCAAATATCCGGTGCGGATGCTGCATCTCTATGAAGATGGAACATTCGACTACTGTGAGTTGCTCAAGTTAAGCGATGAACCGGAGCGGCTGACACAAAGGGAAGCGATACTGTCTCGTCTCGAGAGCTATCTCTATGAATCTCCTCGTAGCGTCGGCTTTAGTGGTCCCGGACAGGACAAGATAATCGTGGGGCAGGGGTGGCACCGGTTCTATCCTACCCGCTACCACATGGTACGACCTGACATTATGACCCGCTTGCCCGCCTTAAAATCGCTGGCCGACGAACTGCTCTCCCATATGGAGCGGACCGACTGGGGGGATTTTGATTTGCTGGCCCCCCATCAGCAGGCATGGTTGTTCCGCGCCGTTGGGGTTGACAGGGCATCTCTGGAGCGTCTGCTGGTCGGGTGCGAGGAGGCGATCATCGTGCTGGGAACGTCGCAAAACGTTCAGGACGCACAAGGCCTGGCGGCGCGCGGGATCATCCGACTCCATCACGATTTACTCAAGCATATCCGCAAGTCGGGTTCCCCCCTTCATATTAGCGGCAAGCCTGTTTTGCTCTTTAAGGGTCATCCGGCGGGGTACATCGTAAATGACCATATTGTTCGCCAATATCCCCGGCTGATTCCCCTGCCGGCATCTATGCCGATGGAATTGCTGCTAATGCTCAAGACCCCTTTTCGGGGCATCTGCGGCTTTATGTCCAGCACCCATCTTAGCCTGAGCAAGGAGCAGATCCCCTTCATTCTCGCGCCGCCTGAGAAAAACGTGCCGCGCGAGGTGGCGTTGCGTCAGTGGCCCCTGCAACGACTGGCGCTGCTGCTGGGTATCGTGGAAGAACGGCAGATTGTGCTCTATAGCGAACTCTATCGACGTGGTGAAATCCCTTATCCGTATTGGGATAAATACACCAGCCAGTCTTTAGCGGGGATGAGGACAATGAGCGATATCCAGCGGGGATCGGGTCTGACGTTTCCGCAAAAGACGTTGGTGCTGGGTTTTTATATCAGCCACCCGAATGAGTTCATCGCCCTGGAGAAGAGCCTGGACAATCTGATTCGGATGGGGTTCCCGTGCATCCTGGCTATCAATGAGACGAGCCCGGACTTTACCGCGGTGTGCGAGCACATGAACACGGTAACACGCAAAGATCTGCAGGCATTTACCCTCGCAGCAATCAAAGAGGCGGACTTCCGTTTCGACTGCTTCGCCGTGCCTACGGGGCGGGAAGACCTGCATACCTGGGGTTATCACTGGACGGAGTATAGCCCCGTGGGCAGTCAGGGCACTCAGCAGCACATGATTCTGGGGATCCTTAATGCCCAGAAGAAATATGTGATTCTAATGTGAAGTGAGGAAATCGATGAGAACGCGCCTGATGTTCACGCTGTTATCGCTGCTGTCCGCACAGGCTGTGGCGAACCGGACTGAATTCAACATTAATACCGACAGCCTGAGCGAACGTGCCTGTTACTTCGACGGTAAACGCTATTCCGAAGGTGCTGAGTTGCAGAACGGCACAGAGACTATCCGCTGCGGTGTGCTGGACGATGTGACTGAAAACGGCGCTTTGGGGTGGTTGCGTGAAGGCGATACAGAGAAAACCAGCATCAGGCAACGTCAGGATGACGCGGGCCGGGTCATTGAGATCCGTAAATAAGCTGCCCGGAACGGGATGTGGGCTGTTGAGATAAACACATTACAATTTTTGCCAGGAATCACCATGCTTTCAATACTTCCCCTCATTGGGCGAACCGACGCCTTGTTTGTTGATGACATAGGCGATGTTGGATCAGCGCTGAATCAACGCGTTTCCCAGTCCCGCTTTCTTGTTTTAGGGGGCGCAGGCTCTATCGGTCAGGCCGTCACCCGGGAGATTTTCAAACGTCAGCCAAAAAAACTGCATGTTGTTGATATTAGTGAAAACAACATCGTCGAACTCGTTCGTGATATCCGCAGTTCACTGGGCTATATCGAAGGGGATTTTCAGACCTTTGCCCTGGATATCGGTTCTCTCGAGTATGACGCGTTTATCGAGGCAGATGGCCAGTATGACTATGTTCTTAATTTGTCTGCACTCAAGCACGTACGCAGTGAAAAAGATCCATATACCTTGATGAGAATGATCGACGTCAACGTCTTCAATACTGACAAGACGCTTCGACAGTCGATTGCGGCAGGCGTTAAAAAATACTTCTGTGTGTCCACCGATAAGGCGGCCAACCCCGTCAATATGATGGGCGCTTCCAAGCGAATTATGGAGATGTTCCTGATGCGCAGAAGTGAGCAAATCGCTATCTCTACCGCGCGCTTTGCCAATGTGGCGTTCTCAGATGGTTCCCTGCTTCACGGTTTTAATCAGAGGCTGCAGAAGCATCAACCGATAGTGGCCCCGAACGATATAAAACGTTATTTCGTGACACCGCAGGAAGCCGGTGAACTGTGTTTGATGTCATGCATTTTCGGTGAAAACAGAGACATTTTCTTCCCTAAATTGCGCGAAGAACAGCATCTCATCACCTTTGCTGAGATCGCCGCCAAATACCTCAAACAGCGGGGATATGAGCCGTATCTCTGTCGGGATGAAAATGAGGCGCGCGAGCTTGCAAAGACATTGCCGGAGCAGGGGCGTTGGCCCTGCCTGTTCACCACCAGCGATACGACAGGCGAAAAAGAGGTTGAAGAGTTCTTCACGGAAAAAGAAATTCTGGATATGGCGCGATTCAACAATATCGGCGTGATTAAAAATGCGGCCATATACCCGTCAGAATTGCTGGAAATATTTGAGCAAAAAATTCATGCGATGAGAGCAAATCGTCAATGGAGCAAGGACGACCTCGTTTCCCTTTTCTTTGAGGTGGTACCCGATTTTGGTCATCAGGAAACCGGTAAGTCCCTTGATGCAAAGATGTAAGGTGGATCAAATGCAATCATCCCGTCTGGTCGCGTTTATTCGCGATATTTATAAAACCAATGGGGTTATCCCGTTGCATGCGCCGGTTTTTTCTGAAAAGGAACGCATTAACGTCACGGACACGATTGAGAGTTCGTTTGTGTCCAGCGTGGGTAACTATGTCGGTGAATTTGAACGCCGGATAGAAGCGTTTACCGGCAGTACGCGTGCGGTTGCTACCGTCAACGGAACGGCGGCGCTTCATGCCGCCTTATACATGGCCGGTATTAAGCGAAACGACCTGGTGATCACCCAGGCCCTGACGTTTGTGGCAACCTGCAATGCGCTTTACCACATGGGAGCGCAACCTGTCTTTGTCGATGTCTCGAAAACCAGTCTGAGCCTCTGCCCGCGAGCCGTTGACGAGTATCTACAAGAGCATGCTGTGCTGACCGAGTTGGGGTGCTACCACAAGCGAACGGGGCAGCGTATCAAGGCTGTTGTGCCGATGCACACCTTCGGCCACCCTGCTGAACTGGATGAATTACTGCTGCTGTGCCAGCAATGGCGTCTGATACTGATCGAGGATGCGGCTGAAAGCCTGGGATCCTTCTACATGGGCCAACATACGGGGACGGTAGGCGACTTTGGCACCCTCAGTTTCAACGGCAACAAGATAATCACCACGGGTGGCGGCGGCATGGTGTTATGTCGGCGTGTAGAGCAGGGCGTTCATACCCGGCATGTTACAACGACGGCTAAGGTGCCCCATCCTTACGAATTCTTCCACGATGAACCGGGGTTTAACTACCGCCTCCCGAACCTCAATGCTGCGCTGGGGTGCGCTCAGATGGAGGCACTCCCGACGTTCCTGAAACAGAAACGGGCATTAGCACACCACTACGCGGAGTTCTTCCGGGGGCAAGACTGTCAGTTTGTACGGGAACCTGGATACGCGAGTTCCAACTACTGGCTCAACGCCATCATCTGCGAGAGCGAGGCTCAGCGTGACGCGTTGCTGACAGAAACCAACGCCAGTGGCGTGATGACTCGCCCCGTCTGGAAATTGATGCATCGACTGCCCATGTTTGCTGGTGCGCCTCGCGGGGAACTGAAGGTCTCCGAGTGGCTTGAAAGCCGGGTGATTAACCTGCCCAGTTCGCCTGTTGAGGTCTGACGCAATGAGACGAATTGCTGTCTTTACCGGCACCCGGGCGGAGTATGGGTTGCTCTATTGGTTGATGAAAGAGATCGCTGCGGCTCCCGATCTGGAACTGAAAACGGTGGTTTCCGGCGCGCATTTGTCACCCGAATTCGGACTGACCTACCGGCAGATAGAACAAGATGGTTTTCAGATAGATGAGCGCGTTGAGATGCTGCTCTCTTCTGACACCGCGGTGGGCGTCATCAAAAGCATGGGGCTTGCACTGATCGGCATGGCCGATGCCCTGGCACGACTTACGCCGGATGTGCTGGTGATCCTCGGGGATCGTTACGAGGCGCTGGCGATGGCACAGGCGGCGATGATCATGCGAATTCCCGTTGCTCACCTGCATGGCGGTGAAATTACCGAAGGCGCTTACGATGATGCCATTCGTCATGCGATCACCAAGCTAAGTTATCTTCATTTCACCGCCAATGAAGCCTATCGTCAGCGCGTGATCCAGCTTGGAGAAGCGCCTGAGCGCGTGTTCAATCTGGGGGCTGTGGGGCTTGAAAACATCAACAGGACAGCGCTGATGTCCAGGGATGCGTTGAGCGCATCCCTCGGATTCGCACTCGACAAACCCTATTTCGTGCTGACTTACCATCCTGTCACCCTCTCTGCAGAACCCGCGGTAGAGAGCTTTCAGGCGTTGCTGAACGCGCTGGATGATTATCCTGGCTACCAGGTGATCGTGACGTATCCCAACGCGGATGATGGCGGGCGACAACTCATTCCGCTGCTTAAACACTATGCGGCGTTACAGCCCGGGCGGGTACTGGCTATCCCCTCCCTGGGCCACCAGCGATATCTCAGTGCGGTCAAACATTGCGCTGCCGTTATTGGCAACTCTTCCAGCGGCATCATCGAAGTTCCTTCGCTGAGGGTGCCAACGGTGAATATAGGGCAGCGGCAGAAGGGGAGAATGGCGGCTGCCAGCGTGGTGAATTGCCAGCCCGTTCACGCCTCTATCTCGTCTGCCATCAAGGACGCGCTGTGTCCTCTCCCCGCCAGTGCCTTTGCTAATCCTTATGGCATGGGGGATGTGAGCACCCGCATTGTGGCTGTGCTGCGTCGTTTTCCGCTGACATCAGCCAAAGCTTTTCATGATATCGCCAGGAGTTTACCCCAATGATCCGCATTATCGCAGAGGCAGGCGTCAACCATAATGGTGATGAGTCCCTGGCCCATGCGCTTGTCGATGCCGCCCATCAGGCCGGTGCAGACATCGTGAAATTTCAAACATTCAGGGCAAATAAGCTGGTCACCGGCAATGCCCGGCAAGCCCATTACCAGACGGCCAATACGGGTAAATCGGAAAGCCAGCTCGCCATGCTCTCCCGATTAGAGCTTTCTTTTGACGCGCATCTTAGCCTCATCCGCCATTGCGAAACGCTGGGGATCGGATTTCTTTCCACGGCTTTTGATGACGACAGTCTTGATTTCCTGGTCCGGGATCTCAAGCTGCAAACCCTGAAAATTCCCTCTGGTGAGCTGACCAATGCGCCCTTTGTCCTCAGGCATGCCCGCAGTGGCTGCAACCTGATTGTGTCCACTGGAATGGCGACCCTGGCCGAGGTGGAATCAGCCCTGGCGGTCATCGCCTTTGGCATGGTCCGGGAACACGATGCAACGCCGGGGATGGAATCCTTTATGGCGGACTATGCCTCACCGCAGGGGCAGGCGGCGCTGCGCGAAAAAGTGACGCTGCTGCATTGCACCACCGAATACCCGGCGCCGATGTCTGATATCAATCTTAACGCGATGGACACTCTGGCTCAGGCCTTCGGCTTACCGGTGGGTTACTCCGATCATAGCGAAGGAATAACGGTGCCTGTTGCGGCAGTTGCGCGCGGCGCCTGTCTTATCGAAAAACACTTTACCCTCGATAAAACGATGGCCGGGCCCGATCACAAGGCGTCACTGGAGCCGTCTGAGCTGGCCGACATGGTCAATGCGATCCGCAATGTGGAGATGGCGCTCGGCAATGGCATCAAGGGACCGCGTCCGTGTGAGCTGAAAAACAAAGCCATTGCCAGAAAGAGCCTGGTGGCGGCCTGCGACATCGCTCCGGGTGTGGTGCTCAATGAGCATAACGTGGCGATCATGCGACCCGGCGATGGCATGAGCCCCTATTCCTGGTGGGATGTTATTGGCAAGCGAGCAAGCCATGCCTACCTGGCGGGAGATCTGATTCGTGAATAAGCCGCTGATTATGATAGGCGCAGGGGGCCATGCTTCAGTACTGGCCGATATCCTCACCCGACAGGGACAGACGATCCTTGCGTTGGTTGCGCCGGGCTCATCAGGCAAAGGGGCGTTGGCTGGGTTACCGCTGTGGCAGGACGAGACACTCTGTATGACGGTCCCCCCCGAAGAATGCGTGTTGGTCAACGGGATTGGCTCACTACCGGGATGCGAACTGCGCGCCCGAATCTTCTCGCGCTATAGAGAAAAGGGATATCGCTTTGCCTGTGTAGTTGCACAGGAAGCGGTTATCTCTCCCCATGCAAGCCTCGGACAGGGGGCGCAGGTGATGCCGGGTGCCATTGTACAAAGCGGTGCGCAGATTGGTGACAACACCATCATCAATACTGGTGCCATTGTCGAGCATGACAGCGTGGTGGGCAGCCACGCTCATCTTGCCCCGCGCGCCGTGCTATGTGGTGGCGTGACTCTGGGAGAGCGCGTGCATGTTGGTAGCGGAGCCGTCGTTATCCAGGGGCTTCAACTGGGTAACGAGGCTGTTGTCGGCGCGGGGGCGATATTGACCCGTAATTTGCCTGAAAATCACATTGTCTATCCTGCCCGTCCTTATCTGACCGAGCGGAATAATAAACAGGGATAATATTGCAATGAGCAAAGATTGGAAAAAGATCTTGTTATCACCCCAGGATTCTCTGCGTGATGCCTTGTCTATCGTCAATGAAGAAGCCCTGCGCGTGGCCATGGTCGTTGATGATCAGGAGAGGCTGTTGGGGGTCGTCACGGATGGCGATATCAGACGCGCAATTCTGGCTGACGTGAGTCTGAGCACTGCCGTTGCAGAGGTCATGAACTGCAATCCCGTGACGTCTCCCATGAATTGCAGCCGAAATGAAGTCCTCTCAGAAATGAAGACGCGCAGTATTCTTTCTATTCCGGTGGTGGCAGATGATGGTCGCCTGGTCGGCCTGGAAACCTGGGAGACGGCTTCGGCTCATCGGCGATATGAAAATCCTGTCTTTATCATGGCGGGTGGTTTCGGTACACGCCTGAAACCGCTGACGGATCATTGTCCAAAGCCGATGCTGAAAATTGGCGGAAAGCCGATGCTGGAAATCCTGGTTGAGCGTTTTGCAAAAACCGGATTCAAAAATATATATATTTCAACCCACTATTTGCCAGACATTATCAGGGATTATTTTGGTGATGGGCGTCACTGGGGGGTTAATATTGAATATGTGCACGAAGAAACGCCTCTTGGCACCGGCGGAGCATTGGGGTTGCTACCCGACAACATCCCTGACTTACCCCTGATTATGATCAATGGCGATGTGCTGACCTCGCTCGATTTTGAACGTTTCATGCTATTTCATGATACGCACTCACCGGCAGCCACCATGTGTATTCGCCAGTATGAATATCAGGTGCCTTATGGCGTCATCAATTGCGATGGTGAAAAAGTCATCGAAATGACAGAAAAACCGATCCACCGTTATTTCGTTAATGCGGGCATTTATATGTTAAGCCAGACGGTTCTTAAAAGCGTGCCCAAAGGGATATCCATTGATATGCCCGCGCTGCTGGATTCGAATATCAATAATGGCTCCAGTGTCTTGATGTTTCCCATTCACGAATATTGGTTAGATATTGGTCGTCTTGATGATTTCCATCGTGCTCAGGCCGATATTCATCAGTTGGTGTGGTAAATGAAAATAGCCATCATCCCAGCGCGTGGGGGGAGCAGGCGTCTACCCGGCAAGAATATAAAAAATTTATCCGGTAAACCCATGATCGCCTGGTCTATTGAGGCTGCGCTAAACAGTACATTATTTGATCTGGTGCTGGTGAGTACCGATTGTCAGGAAATCTCGGATATCGCAGAGCACTATGGCGCCATTGTGCCTTGCTTAAGACCTGCGATACTGGCGAGTGATACGGCAACAACAAATGACGTTATTTCTCATATGGTTGCGATTGTTGAGGCGCAGTGGGGAAACGTGAATACGATCACCTTACTGCAGCCTACATCACCGCTACGGACAGCCTCAAACATTGTTGAGGCTCACGAGTTGTATGAGAAAATGGACGCGTTGAGCGTTATTTCTGTCTGTAAAATGGAGCATCCTGTCCAGTTATGTAATAAACTGTCGGCAGATCATTCTATGTCTGGATTTGTTCAGGAAAAATATAATGTCAGAAGCCAGGAATTAGAAGACCATTACAGGATTAATGGGGCTATCTATATTTTTGACAGGACGTTTGTGGGTTCTTTAACCCGTATCTATGGCGATAAATCATACGCCTACATTATGAGGCAGGATGACTCTATCGATATTGATAGTATGTTGGATTTCGACATTGCGGAAATCATTATGACCCGACGATGACCTCACGTTTGCCATTAAATAGAGATGTAAAACCACCGGCATGGTCGGAAATAACGCATACCGTTGAAAAAAGACATATGTCCCATTTCAAGGGTAAATCCTTATAATAAACAGGTGTACTTATTGGCCGAAAAGTAAAAATAGAGGGTTGGCAATAAAACATAATATGGAGGGGCATAACTTTTTTTAAGGAGTGTTCGTTTTTTTATGTGAGTTGCATCCCATATTTTTGATACAACGTTTCGATTATTTGATTAAAATTCGATTGACTCTCCCTAAGTTAAATTCTTTAATTGGCAACTTTAGTGTTGCAAGTGTGTGTGCCTTATGAAAATACTCCTGGTCGAAGACGACAAGTTGCTTAATCATCATTTAACCAGTTTATTGACTGAGTCCGACAATCAGGTATACAGCACAGATCGTGCCCGGGTAGCACTGCACTATGCGGCCGATTACCCTATTGATGTGGCCATTATCGATCTCGGTTTACCTGATCTAAGTGGTGTGCAACTCATTAGTGAGTTGAGAGCGCGGCGAATCCCCTTTCCCATCATTGTGTTGACCGCCCGTGGCAACTGGCAGGATAAAGTGGAAGGGCTGGAGGCCGGGGCCGATGACTATATGGTCAAACCGTTTCAGAAAGATGAGCTGCTGGCGCGGCTTAACGCCTTAGTGCGGCGCAGCGCCGGTTTCATTTCTCCCAGAGTGAAGGTGGGAAATTATGAACTGGATCTCTCCCGTAAAGTGTTGACCATCGGTAGCGAGGCGGTCGTGCTGACCAGCTTTGAGTATCAGATCCTGGAGTATTTGATGCGAAATGCCCTCCAGGTCGTCTCTAAGCAACAACTGCTTGACCAGCTTTATGGCGATGGTGAGGGGGATCCGAATGTCGTGGAGGTGATGGTAAGCCGTCTGCGCAAAAAGCTGGATCCAGAAGGAACCATTCTGCCCATTTCCACTATCCGTCGTCAGGGTTATATTTTTAATATTTCCTGCAGCTGAGTACGACTATCCGGCTTTATATCTGCTGTCGAGAACCCATGCAACTGATCCTTCGCTCCCTCCATTTCAAGCTGATAATGAGTGCCATGTTGATCATTGCGGTCATTATGTCTTTCTCGGTCTATGTGCTCTATCTGGGGCACGCCGAAGAACAGTCCCAGAAGGTCAGCACCCGCATGCAGGAGAATCTTTCCAGGCTACTCTCTGCCGGGCATCCGGCTTCGCACGGGTTCAAGAATTTTGACAACACCAGGCAGGATATCAGCGATCCTGAGTTGGACACATTGATCTGTCGCGCCGATGGCCAACTGAGCTGGTCGAGCCTGTTTATACCGGAGGTGATCAAGTCCAAAGAAACCCTGTGTCAGGATCTGATGAACTACCTTGGGGGGTTATCTCAGGATTATTTTTTCAAGCATTACACCATCAAGAGTGGCGAGAGCTACTTTATCTACAGCCTGCGCTTCCAGCGCAACCATGGTGATGGTCCCACTACCTACTATGTGGTGATGTTCAACTCCGACTCAGACTTCCGTGCCCACACGCGTGCCTATCTTTACTGGTGCATTCGCCAGGCACTGTTGGCCTATTCGTTACTCGGTGTCCTGCTGATGCTCGCCTGTTTCTGGAGCCTTTCTTCTCTGCGCACCATGGCGCGTCAGATAGATGAGATCCGGGAAGGTAAACGGGAAGCGCTCTCCCATAATTACGAGCGGGAATTACTGCCCTTAACCGAATCGGTCAACCAGCTACTGGAAAATGAGCGACAACAGACTCAACGCTACCAGCACGCCTTGAACGATCTGGCGCACAGCCTGAAGACCCGTCTGTCTTTGATACAGATTACAACGCAGGAGTTCAGGTCCGGTCGGGAGAGCCATGACAATATCGAAGATCAGATCATTATTATGGATCAGATTATTCAGTATCAGCTTCGTCGTGCGGTCTCCGGGCGTAAGCGCCTCGCCAGCAAGGGAACTGAACCGGTGCCCCTCATTGAGAAACTGTTGGCGAGCCTCTCCAGGGTCTACCGCCACAAGAAATTGCAGACCCGTTTTTTATTCGATGATGATGTCTTTTTTGCAGGCGAACAGGGCGATCTGATGGAGCTGATGGGCAATCTCCTCGATAATGCGTTCAAGTTTGCTATCAGTGAAATCAAGGTGACCGTCAGCCATCACTACGATCGGCTGAAGATTGAGGTCGAGGACGATGGTCCTGGTATCGCGCCGGACAAGTTGCAACACATATTCTTGCGCGGGGTGCGTGCCGACAGCTCATCCGGCCAGGGGATAGGCCTCGCCGTGGCGACCGAAATCGTGCACAGCTATGGCGGGCAAATCAGGGTTGAGAACTCCCCTCTGGGCGGGGCTCACTTTATCCTGATATTCACCGATTAGGCAGTGTCCTGGCATGGGTTTACGGTGGTCAACGAAAACTGGCCACCGCTTTCACAGACTATCTCCAGCGCACATCAAATCAGTTAATGAATTACTGACCCATTATTAAACGTCGACATAATGGCAGCTTCCCCTTGCAGGTCGCTTTTTATTCCACGCCTTAATGACTAATTTGCTTTCTGACCCTTTATTTAACTAATCCATTCTCTAACTGTAACATTTTTTCAATGGAACTGTGCAAACAGTATACCAGGACGAATAACCGTCAATATCCTGAGAATAACGGCGTTCATCATTACTGCTGATTGAATTGTTTACTATTCCAAACTCATTATTTGATTAAATTTTTCATGTCTGTAAATAATTTGTATGCAATGTTTAAATAACCTAATTTATTTAATTTTAGAGATAAAAAAACCATTTCACAAGTCACAGTTCTTAATTGTGAAATGGTGTTTTATATTGTCAGGTTTGATGTTCTTGTTTTCTTGCGGTGTTATTTTTTTAATTTTAGATAATGGTTTTAAGACCGTTTTTATGTAACCGAAAGATTACTGTGATTGTTGTTTTTTTATTGCAATCTAATGACATCTCCCCGTTTGTTTAACGTTCTCATGATCGGGTCATGGGCGCGTTTTACTCAGGTGTCGTCTGCTCTTAGGCAGCTGCCAACAATGGTTAATTTATAGTCTGTTTTTTTTACTCTGAAATTGTTTCGGAGTGCGTTTTTAGTTTAATAAAATAGGAATAAATAATGACGCGTGCTTTTAAACTGAGTTGCATTGCATTAGTTTTGTCTTCCGCAAGCGCTCAGGCATTAACACTTGATTATCGCCACGAGTATAAACAAGACAGTAAGACACAAGCTAACCGTTTAAAACTTTCACACACGGCGCCAAATGGTGTTTTCGCCAGCGTTGAAGGTAAAATGGAAGAAAGCACAAAGGTTCAGAGTGATGGTTTCAAAGAAGGTAACGGTTCTTTCTCTGGTAGCGGCAGTGAATGGGAATTAGGCAAGAACTACGTCATCAACGATAAACTGACGTTAGCGCCAGCGTTAAACCTCGATAATGGTGATAAATTTGTTGGCTATCGTGCACAGGTTAAAGCCATTTATAAACTCAACGAGAACTGGGTGACAACTCTTCGTTGGCGTGGTGGTATCCAGAATGATGAAGATCCAAACGTTGCTAACAAAAACTATAACCAGTTTAACTGGGAGTTAGGATACGCAAACTCTCATTTCTCAGTTATGGGTGATGTAGAGCGTCGCTTTACTAACTATGATGATTATGAGGGTGACAACGGTTACTGGTTGTTCAACTTGACGGCGGCAATGCCGATTAATAAGCAATGGACGCCTTATACTGAAGTTGGTTATGTACCACGTTATAACACCGTGGACGAAGAAGATGAAATGGAATTCCGTTATCGTTTAGGGATTAAATACAACTTCTAATCGTTGAAATTCTACGATTCGCAGAGTACGCCTGCGACAGTATAATCCGCTCCCCGGACGACTGATTGGATCAGTTTCCGGGGATTTGCTTATAGATTATTGTATTTATGAGGCATTGCTCACGTTTTACGGGCGAGTGACGTCTTTTGTATACCGATAAACCCAGAATTGCTGATTTGTTTGACCCTTGCTGCTACGTATCATCTAAAAATTCTATAAAATCAAATAAATATAAAATTATCCTGTCATTCTTCCCGCATTTATTCCTGCCCCTTTTTTGACCTTCCTTACCAGAACACGTTGATCGGTATCAGGGGAATTAGCCCACTCTCTTGAGGAGTACATGGAACCAACGTCATCTTGTTTACATCAACACAGCCAACGTGGTTATTCCATGTCGACAAACGTTAAATGCAAAAACATATTTATTAACTCTATGTTTATTAAAGAAAACTCGTCCGGATTTTGAACAAATTTCGATGTCAATTATTATTCACCGTTTGCCGACATAAAATCTGTGTAAGTAGATGTTTGTCGACTTTTCATCTTAAATTATGCTATTTGGTACTAGACAAAACTAGCAACCGGTTATCAAATGGTTAAATAATATTTCGCCGAATGTAAAGCAACGACCAGCGTCATAAAGGACGGCGTGCATTCTGGTGTTTACAAACACGACAACACCTCTCCAGGAGAATTTATGTCTTCCACTGTTAATCAAAACGAAAGCCGAACGTTCTTCGGCCATCCCTATCCGTTGGGGTCGCTGTTCTTCACAGAAATGTGGGAGCGATTTTCGTTTTACGGTATTCGTCCCTTACTGATTCTGTTTATGGCTGCGACCGTTTACGACGGCGGTATGGGGCTGGCCCGTGAAAATGCCTCCGCCATTGTGGGTATTTTTGCCGGTACCATGTATCTTGCCGCTCTGCCCGGCGGCTGGCTGGCGGATAACTGGCTCGGCCAGCAGAAGGCCGTCTGGTACGGATCCATTCTGATTGCGCTCGGCCACCTCTCTATCGCACTGTCCGCCTGGATGGGAGATAACCTGTTCTTTATCGGCCTGATGTTTATCGTCCTCGGTTCCGGCTTATTCAAAACCTGTATCTCGGTGATGGTGGGGACGCTGTATAAGAAAGGCGATGCGCGTCGTGACGGTGGTTTCTCTTTGTTTTATATGGGGATCAATATCGGGTCGTTTATCGCGCCGCTGATCTCCGGCTGGTTGATTAAATCCCACGGCTGGCACTGGGGCTTTGGTATCGGCGGCATCGGAATGCTGGTGGCGTTGATTATCTTCCGCGTGTTTGCCGTTCCGTCGATGAAACGCTATGACAGTGAAGTGGGCCTGGATTCAACCTGGAATAGTCCTGTCGCGAAGAAGAAGGGCGTGGGGGGCTGGCTGTTGGCGCTGGCGGTCGGTATGGCTATCGTCGTGACGCTGATCGCTCAGGGTGTGATTGTGATTAACCCGGTCGCGGTGGCCAGTATGCTGGTTTACGTGATTGCGGCTTCAGTCGCGCTCTACTTCATTTATCTGTTTGTGTTTGCCGGTCTTAGCCGCAAAGAGCGCGCCAGACTGCTGGTCTGCTTTATTCTGCTGGTTTCTGCCGCCTTCTTCTGGTCTGCCTTTGAGCAGAAGCCAACGTCGTTCAACCTGTTTGCTAACGACTATACCAACCGCATGATCGGCGATTTTGAAATTCCTGCCGTGTGGTTCCAGTCGATCAATGCGTTGTTCATTATTCTGCTGGCGCCGGTATTTAGCTGGGTATGGCCGAAGCTGGCGCAGAAAAACGTGCGTCCGAGCAGTATTACCAAGTTCGTGATCGGTATTTTGTGTGCCGCCGCAGGTTTTGGTTTGATGATGCTGGCTGCGCAAAACGTCCTGAGTAACGACGGAGCAGGTGTATCGCCGCTGTGGCTGGTCGGGAGTATCCTGATGCTGACGCTTGGCGAACTGTGTCTGAGCCCGATTGGGTTGGCCACCATGACGCTGCTGGCGCCAGACAGAATGCGCGGTCAGATGATGGGACTGTGGTTCTGCGCCAGCGCGCTGGGCAATCTGGCGGCAGGTTTGATTGGCGGTCATGTGAAAGCCGATCAACTGGATATGCTGCCCGATCTCTTCGCGCGTTGCTCCATTGCGCTGCTGATCTGTGCTGCGGTGCTGACCGTACTTATTGTTCCGGTGCGTCGTATGCTGGCAAACGCCCAGGTGAAAACTGAGCCAAAACCGGTGACCAACGCCTGATAAGTGGTGATGTAAATCCGTAAAAAAACCGGCACGCAATGTGCCGGTTTTGCCTTTTGAAGGGAGCCTTTAATCAGAATGGCTTCCGGCAGAGTGGGGCAGAGATGAACGTTCCCCCGTCCTGCCGCCTTACCCTCACTTCCCGAAAAGTAGCGCGGTATACTTCGTTGAAATCGCGCCGCTACGTTTTCCGTCTGCGCCGTAGTACCGGTCTTCACGGCATAAGCGTTCTTTGACATCGCAGAAAGTACCGTTGGCAAAGGTAAACTCGGTCGTATCAAATTCCCCCTGTGAAAACAGTCTCTTTGCGGCTTTTTCACCGAGGTATTTTTCGGTCTTATCGCGGGAAACGCCCTTCGCGCTGTCGGCGCAAATATACTGGTCGCACAGTACGCCCGCTTCTGGAGAGTGGAGCGCGGCGGGTTGCTTCGCACAGGCTGATGTCACCACTGCCGCCAACAGCAATGGCAGTGAGTAAGAAAGAATGTTTTTATTCAATGGAGTATCTCACTAAGTCGTTGGGAGCGTTCAGTCTAATCTGAACAATACTGCGCTGCCAACCGCTTATCCTCAGGCATCCGGGAGGAGGGGGGAGTCATTCCCTTAACTCATGGGGTCGCTACGACAGAGGAATCGCAACACCCCCGTGATGTGTTCGCGGGGGGGGGGGGGGGGGGGATGGGGTTAAGGCGTGACGATGTTGAACCAGAATTCAAATTTATCCATATAGCCGAGCATCTGGTCGAGTTTGGTGCCATCACCGGTCACCTTCACGTCGCCACTCTCCTGTGCCTGTTTCAGCGTGACCTCTTTCAGGATAATTTTGTTCAGCGTGTCGCGATTCAGTGAAATGGTCGCGTCAGCCTCTTTCGCTTCGGCATTAGCGGTGTGGTTCAGCACGCCGTTCTCCAGCTCCAGCTTGTACTTGCCGCCGTCGCTACCGAGGTCGATGTTGAACACCGATTTCGCATCACCGGCTTTTTGACCGTTGATATGCACCGCCAGATAATCAAAGAACATTTCCGGGGTCATCGCACGTACGGTATCCGGGCTGGCGGTGTTCGGTGTTGGGCCTTTCACCACGCCATTACGCAGTTCCTGCGCGCCGGTCAGGTAGAAGTTACGCCACGGGCCGGACTCGGCCTGATAGCCCAGTTGCTCCAGCGCATCCGCTTCCAGGTTACGCGCATCCTGGTTACCCGGATCGGCGAACACCACTTTACTGACCACCTGGGCGACCCAACGGTAGTTACCCTGGTCAAAGTCGGTTTTCGCTTTTTGCAGGATGGCGTCCGCGCCGCCCATGTATTCGACGAATTTCTTCGCCGCTTCTTCTGGCGGCAGTTCGTCCAGGGTCGCCGGATTGCCGTCAAACCAGCCGAGATAGAGCACGTAGGTGGCTTTCACATCGTGGCTGACCGAACCGTAGTAACCACGGTTAGCCCACGTATGCGCCAGTGAATCAGGCAGTTTAAAGTTGGCGGCAATCTCATCGCGGGTCAGGCCTTCGTTGGCCATACGCAAGGTCTGGTCGTTGATATAACGATAGAGATCACGCTGGCTCTTCAGCAGTTTGACGACATTCTCGTTACCCCACGTCGGCCAGTGGTGCTGCGCCATCAGAATTTCAGCTTTGTCGCCCCAGCGAACAATCGCTTCGTTAATGTATTTTGACCACGGCAGCGGCTCGCGAATTTTCGCGCCGCGCAGGGAGTAGGTGTTGTGCAGGGTGTGGGTCACGTCTTCTGCGGATTCAATGAGTTTTTTCTCTTCGATAAACCACAGCATTTCGGAAGGCGCTTCGGAGCCTGGTGCTAGCATAAAGTCATAGGTCAGGCCATCAATGACTTCCTTCTGGCCGTCTTTCTCAATGATATTGGTCGGCGCAATCAGGGTGACGGTACCGGCAGAGGTCGTCGTCCCCAGCCCCGCACCCACCTGACCTTTGGCATCCGGCTTCAGCAGGTTGCCGTACATATAACTGGCACGGCGACTCATTACATTACCGGCCATAATGTTTTCCGCGACGGCGGCTTCCATAAAGCCAGCAGGCGCATACACTTTCACTTTACCGGATTTCACATCGGCTTCATCCACCACGCCGCGCACGCCGCCATAGTGGTCAACGTGGCTGTGAGTGTAGATAACAGCGACCACCGGTTTGTTACCGCGGTTTTTAAAGTAGAGATCCATACCGACTTTTGCGGTTTCAGCAGAAACCAGCGGGTCGACGACGGTAATCCCCTCTTTCCCTTCGATGATGGTCATATTCGACAGGTCAAGGTTGCGGATTTGGTATACACCCTCAGTGACTTCAAACAGGCCGCTGATGTTAATAAGTTGGGCCTGACGCCAGAGGCTTGGGTTTACCGTATCAGGCGCTTTTTCCCCTTCTTTAATAAAGGCATACTGCTGTGGGTTCCAGACCACGTTCCCCTGTTCGCCATGAATAATGTCGGAAGGAAGGGCAGCAATAAAACCTTTGTGGGCGTCGGTAAAGTCAGTGTTGTCGGAGAACGGAAGCTGGTTGTAGAGTTGTTCGTTAGCTTGCTTAGTGGCGGATGTGGCATCCTTAGAGGCGGTGTCGGCGTAGGCTGGAACAATAAGTGTTGTTAACAAGCCTGCCAGAGCAAGCCCTCTGGCGATGGGTTTTAGTCTCATTATGATTCTCACATTTTTTAGGTTTAGTGGTGAATATCAGTACGATCCCTAAAGTTACATTCTGTAACCCTCGCAATTAAATATAACCCGCTGTTAACATTCAGCCAGTTAATCCATATGAATAATTGATTTGATAAATTTAATTTAACATTGTGGCTAATCTATCAGGATTAAAGTGTCAGGGGCGGGGTGGTAGTCGATAAAGGGAATAGCGTCAACAGGAGGCAATGTAAACGTAATATAAGGTTTATATCGCATCGAAAAAGAGCGGAATACTATCGGGCAACGCTGAAATGTGATCGCGTGTTGGTAGATGAAAAAGCACCAGGCTGGTCTATGCTCAAAAAGAGTAATAACGACCTCTATTTTTTGACTCTATGAATAATAACGATAATTGCACATTTTAGGTGGTGGTGATGAACAGGATGCTGCTCACTATTTTGGCGTGTTTTATGGTCATTCTGGCATTCCCTTCCCGGGCGGCGGAACCCCGGCAGCAGCCCACAGAACAAGAGCGTGCGCGCACGGTTTATATTTTTCACCAGCCCATTGTCATGTTACAGGCGAAGTTTGGCCTGACCACGCCAGAAGAACGCGTTCTACGTATCCACAATACATTGCGAAATTTTACCCAGGCGGACGTGCGCGAACCGTTGAAAATCGTGCCTGTTACCCGCTATCGCCAGCAGGGGCGGCTGATCGTGATGAACGGTAAGCCGGTCATGCTATTGGCGGAAGGGGATCTGGATGAAGGGGATGACCTGACGCTCGACCAGGCGGCGCAGCGCGTACTGGCGCGAATGGAGATCCAGCGCACCTCGCTGCGCGACCAGTATGACCGCGGCTGGCTTGCCCTCGCCGCCGTGAAAACCGCCGCAGGCTTACTGGGACTCACGCTGTTCTGGTATGGCGCTTACCGCTCCTGGCGGTGGGTACGTCGTCATTATCGACGTAAAATTTTCGAAAACCGCAGTTGGGTCCCGCAAAACTGGCGGCGTTTCGTCGGTGCGATTGAAACCCGATTGTATGCATTGTTGATGATTTTGCTCGGTATTATGGCGTTCTATGTCTGGCTAAGCTGGATATTCAGTCTGTTCCCATGGACCCGTGTGTGGGGGGAATCGCTGGGCGACTGGTCAGTGCGTGTGGTCAGGGAAATCGCGCTGTCGATTGTCTCCGCATTACCGGGGTTAATGATTGTCCTGCTCATCTTTGCCATCACCGCGCTTATTTTAAAATTGCTCAAAGTGATTCTGAATCAGGTGGAGGCCGGGCGATTGACGCTGCCTGGCATTCACCCTGAAACGGTCGGCGCGACCCGAAAATTGATATCTGTTGTGGTGTGGTTGTTTGCGCTCTCGGCGGCGTATCCTTTTCTTCCTGGCGCGAATTCACTGGCGTTTAAAGGCATTAGCGTCTTTTTCGGTTTAATGCTCACACTCGGCTCTGCGGGGGTGATGAATCACGCCATGAGCGGGCTGGTACTCATCTATTCACGCGCGCTGCGCAAAGGTGACGTTATCCGTATTGCCGATAATGAAGGGCTGGTGAGTGAAATCGGTATGCTGGCTACCAAGATTATTACCCGGGAAAATTACGTCGTGACGGTTCCCAATGCGGTGGTAGTCAGTGGCAAAATTACCAATCTCAGCGCGCAAAATCCGGACGGCGGCGTCAACTTAACCGTGGGCGTCACTATCGGTTATGACACCCCCTGGCGTCAGGTGCATGCCATGCTTGAACTGGCGGCCAATCGCGCCCAGGGCATCGATCATACGCAGCCGCCGTTGGTGCGCCAGCTCAGCCTGATGGACTGGTATATCGCTTATGAGCTACAGGTTCGTCTGCAGCCCGATACGTCGCTGGCGACCGCCCGCGATGCGTTGCATAGCAATATTCAGGACGTTTTCAACGAATTTAATGTGCAAATTATGTCGCCGAACTTTGTTATGCAACCGAAAGGGGCGGTGATGGTGGCAAAGGAAAATTGGTACGCATCACCCGCAATGCCACCCGAAAAGTCAGAGGTGTAAAGGGGCTAGCGACGATAAATTTCCACGCGATTTCGTCCGTTGCTTTTGGCGAGATAAAGCGCCTGGTCCGCTTTCTCAATCAGTTGTTTGTAGTCCGGGTGATAATCGTACTCGGCGATGCCAATGCTGGTGGTGACCGAGAAGGTTTCAACCGGTGATGCTGAAATACGTAAAGCGGCAATTTTTGTCCGCAGCGTTTCCAGAATGATGCTCGCCTGCGACACCTCGGATTCGACAAGCAGTACCATAAACTCTTCGCCGCCGTAGCGGAAAACGTAATCGCTGCTGCGGATATGTTCATAAATGACCGCGGCGACATTTTTTAGCGTGGTGTCTCCGGCATTATGCCCATAGCGATCGTTGATCTGTTTGAAATAATCAATGTCGAGCATGGCCAAAACGAACGGTTTACGCGAATGCAGTGCAAGGGAAATTTCACGGCGCATAATGGTGGGAATAAAGCGGCGGTTAAGCAACTGCGTCAGCGAATCTTTGCCGTTCTCTTGTTTCACCAGCTCTTCAAACATGGAGGACAGGAGGAAGTGGATTTGCGCAGATAACTGGCGAATATCCTGTAACAAACTCATCCGTTCTTCTGCTGAAGGCTGTTGGCCATTCAGTAATACCTGAGTCAGGTTGCCGTCGATCTGCTGAATAAGCTGCTCCATCCCGGAAAGTAGTTTTCCGTTACCGAGAATGTGTTTTCCCTTATGCGATAGCCACATACCAAAGTCAGATTTCGACAGAAAGATCAGCTCTTCGACAGGCAAGCCGGTGGCGATATTGTAGATAAACTGATTTTCCCAGTCCGTCAGGGAGCGGATCTGGCGTTCCCGCTCTACGTTGACATCATCGTAAATCGTCAACAGGCGATACTGTTCCTGCGTGTTCATTGAATTTTGGTAATTGGGGGAGTAAGAGACGGTCATTGCCTCTATCGCCGTGTCCATTGCCAGACTGCTAAAGCAAATCGCATCGCTAAGCACGGTCGTCGGGTAAACGGATTTTGCCTTCAGCAGGCGATACAGCTCATCTTTCAATCTACGCGCGCCACGGGCGACCAGATCTATCGGCAGGCCAATACGGGCATGAACGACACCAATATCGCGCTGTTTGGCCAGCAGTTGGTGGAGATCTTCGTGCGCGCTACCCAGCACGCTGCGTAACCAGTGAAACATGCTGTGGCTGAGTCGGGTTGCCACCTGCTCGGTATTGAGGAACAGCGCGCTCTCGGCGTGTGAAAGCATATAGTCATAAAAGACGGTAACCAGATGACGGATCTCCTCGTCGGTTAACGAGGTCAAAATCTCGTGAACCTCAGGGGAGGTTTGGTGTAGCAACGTCTGCCATTCTGTAAGGAGTAATTTGTCGTTACCGGGTTCTACCTGTTCCATCTTTCCGCCGAATGTAAATACCATTAAAGAGTTGGGTGGATATTACGAGGAATTTCAGTGCGATGGTCAAGCTAAAGAGTGAGGCCAGGGCGCGCTGAGGCACTCATTGTCTAACGCTTATGCACTTCACTGAAATTATAGAGGATGTCAGCGAAGCAGGGGGGCTGTAGATTTTTTTCATCTGACGATGAGGATGAATTACCGGTGCGTAACGCCCTCGTAAATGAGTTTGAGGGCGAAAGCACCAATAATGGCGCCGATAACGCGACTGGCGACGCGATTAACCCGCGCATAACCGCGACGAACCGCTGGCAGAGAAAAAGCCTGACTGAGGAAAATTCGCCAGATAACGGAGGAGAGCACAATGCCAGCCCAGGCCATCAGCCTGGCCCATGTCGGTGTTTCTGCGCTCAACGTTACAGAAAAAATACTGATAAAAAACAATACGGTCTGTGGATTGGAGAGATCGGTGATTAGCCCACGGCGAAAAAAGACATACCACGGGGCGGAAATCGGTTGCGAAAGGGCGGACATTTGCGGCGTCGCCTGGTGGCGAATACTGTTCCATGCAAACCACAGCAGGTAGGCCCCGCCGACGATTTTGATAATTGAAAATAGCTCCTCGCATTGGGTAATCAATGTTGCCATACCGAATAACCCAAGACCGGAATAAAACGCATCTCCCAACGCCACGCCCAGACCGGTCAATACGCCAGCCCGCCGACCGGATGCCAGACTGGTTTGCACCACCACAAAGAGATTCGCACCAGGGTTAAAAAACGTTAACACGAACAGGCTCACGGTGAGCACAACGGCGTGGATGGGGTCCATAGGTAACACTTCCGAATAATGGGTGAATTAACATCATCTTATTGGTAGCAAAACGGCGCGAGTGAGAGAGGGATCACAAACAAGTGAGGTTATTCTGACAGGAAGAATGACGGTTGCAGATCGTCACCCGACGTTGAAGCTGCTGAAAAGATCCTTACCGCTTTCTGTATTTGCTGTATCAGAAAAGGCTGGCGTTTATTCTGTGTGTAGATAAACAGATAATGGTGGTCTATTGATTTTTATATCAGGTGTTTTTTTTGAGTGTTTAAAATATAAAATAATATCGCCAGCACCGTTTCTGTGTTTTGCTGATAATAATAAAATGACATAATAGCGTAGAGTTAAGATAATAGGTCTCTTCTTTAAGAGAATTGCAAATATATTATGGCGGAGTTTGTATTATTCTGAATGCCGATGTTGCATGGCTGCCGCCCGCCACTGAAGCGCAGGGTGATATTGGTCTCAACATGCTGTAAGTCATCCGGATTCTGGCGGTGGCGTTAGCCCGGCAGGCGTTGGCGCAGGCGGGGTTGTCGCTGCCGCCACGCAAAATCAATTTATACTGCTTTTCGCGCTGGATTTTTTGTAGGACATGAACTACTTATTAATCATCCTTGAAGGGTGCCGTAACATTCATGTGTGATGATAGCGTAATAACAAAAATGGGAGTTTTTATATGAAGACAGGATATAAAGTATTGATTGGGGCGTTGGCGTTAGTGGTTTCAAATGCGTATGCAGCTGAGTTGATGACGAAAGTCGAGTTTGAAAAAGTAGAATCACAGTATACCAAAGTGGGTACCATTTCTACGAGCAACGAAGTCTCTACTTCTGATGCGAAGGAAGATCTGCTGAAGAAGGCAGATGAACAAGGTGCCGATGTTGTCGTACTTACATCAGGCCAGACGGATAATAAAATCCATGGCACCGCCAATATTTATAAAAAGAAATAACGCGCTTCTCTGATATACAAAACCCGCCGGTTTCGCTGGCGGGTTATTCTTTTAATCGCCGCCAGAATGTTGTTCTGCTCACACCCAGATACCGTGCTGCTGCGGTTTTATCCCCGTTAAACTGTGCGAGAACCTCTTGCGCCGTGAGAGATGTGGGGGAGGAGGGCGCTTCGTCTGTGACAGTCAGTTCCGGTAACAGTCGCTGTAGAAAATGGACATCGAGCGCAGGTTGCGGCTCAACGCTTAAGAAAAGCGCCAGACGTTCCATCATATTGCGCAACTCACGAATATTCCCTGGCCAGCCATAACGCAGCAGGATCGCCTGGCTTTGCTGTAAGCCTTCGCGTATCGATTCGCTAAACGGTGCCTCTAATGCGGCCAGCGACTGTTTTAAAAATCCTTCCGCCAGCGGCACAATGTCGGGATGGCGCTCACGTAGCGCGGGCAGCGTCAGGCGCAAAATACTGAGACGATAAAACAGATCGGTACGAAATTGTCCCTGTTTCATCTGCTGTTCCAGATTGCAGTGGGTGGCGCTAATCACCCGCACATCCACCGGGATGGGCTGGTGGCCGCCGACGCGCGTCACTTCTTTTTCTTCCAGTACGCGCAATAGCCGGGTTTGTAGCGGCAGGGGCATCTCGCCTATCTCATCCAGAAACAGCGTCCCGCCGTGGGCTATCTCAAACAGTCCGGCACGTCCTCCGCGCCGTGAACCGGTAAAGGCTCCCTCTTCGTAACCAAACAACTCCGCTTCGAGTAAGGATTCGGCAATCGCCCCGCAATTGACGGCGACAAAAGGCGGGGAACGCCTGCCGCTGCGACCGCCCTGACGGGTAAAATATTCGCGATGAATGGCCTGAGCTGCCAGCTCCTTCCCGGTGCCCGTTTCCCCCTGAATCAGAACGGGCGCGCGGGAACGGGCGTAGAGCATAATCGTGTGTCGAACCTGCTCCATTTGCAGCGAATGACCGCGCATATCGCCCAATTCATAACGGGTGCGTAACCCGTTTTCAGAGGCGTACGGGCGGTGTTGTCGCCGCGTCAGACGGGTCATATCCAGCGCGTCGCTAAAAGCCTGACGCACGGTGGCGGCCGAATAAATAAAGATCCCCGTCATACCCGCTTCTTCTGCCAGATCGGTGATCAGCCCCGCGCCGACCACGGCTTCAGTGCCATTTGCCTTCAGTTCATTAATTTGCCCGCGCGCGTCTTCTTCGGTGATATAGCTGCGTTGTTCCAGGCGCAGCTTAAAGGTTTTTTGGAACGCCATCAGGGCTGGCAGCGTCTCCTGATAGGTCACTACGCCGATCGAAGAGGTTAGCTTGCCTGCTTTCGCCAGCGCCTGTAAGACGTCAAAGCCGCTGGGTTTAATCAGGATCACGGGAATGGACAGTCGACTTTTCAAATACGCGCCGTTAGATCCCGCGGCGATAATCGCATCGCAGCGTTCGCTAGCCAGCTTCTTGCGGATATAGGTCACGGCTTTTTCAAAGCCGAGCTGGATCGGGGTGATGGTCGCCTGGTGATCGAACTCGAGACTGATGTCGCGAAACAGCTCGAACAGGCGCGTCACCGAGACCGTCCAGATCACCGGTTTATCATCATTATTTACCCGCGTTGGAAGGTGCGTATCCGCCATAGTCGCCCAAAAAAATGAAGGAACAGAGTATTGGGTTTAGTCTTGTTTCATAAATGTTGCAATGAAACAGCAGCACGCGTTTCATGAAACGTTAACTGGCACGCATTTTTTCACTTTGAATATCATTCAAACATCTAATTTATTGTTTTAAAACGAATAAAAATAGAATGATTGTCTTCCCGCCTGCGTTGGCATAGCCCTTGCTTTATGTGAATCAACCAAAGAAACAAGTTGATAACAAAAGGACGGAATATGTCTCTACATTCTCCGGGGCAGGCGTTTCGCGCCGCGCTCACCAAAGAAAACCCATTGCAGATAGTCGGCACCATCAACGCGAATCACGCTCTTCTGGCCCAGCGCGCCGGATATCAGGCGATTTATCTCTCTGGCGGCGGTGTCGCGGCCGGTTCGCTGGGACTGCCGGATCTGGGGATCTCCACGCTGGATGATGTGCTGACCGACATTCGCCGTATTACCGACGTTTGCCCGCTGCCGCTGCTGGTGGATGCCGATATCGGTTTTGGCTCTTCAGCGTTCAGCGTTGCGCGTACGGTGAAATCGATGATCAAAGCCGGTGCCGCTGCTCTGCATATTGAAGATCAGGTGGGTGCCAAGCGTTGTGGTCATCGCCCCAATAAAGCCATTGTCTCGAAAGAGGAGATGGTGGACAGGATCCGGGCGGCGGTCGATGCCCGCACCGATCCCGATTTTGTCATCATGGCGCGTACCGATGCGCTGGCGGTCGAAGGTCTGGATGCGGCTATCGAACGTGCCCGGGCGTACGTTGAAGCCGGGGCCGACATGGTGTTCCCGGAGGCGATCACCGAGCTTTCAATGTATCGCCAGTTTGCCGACGCGGTACAGGTACCTATCCTCGCTAACATCACCGAGTTTGGCGCAACACCGCTGTTTACCACTGATGAACTGCGCAGCGCCAACGTCGCCATGGCGCTCTATCCCTTGTCTGCGTTTCGCGCAATGAACCGCGCCGCCGAGCGTGTCTATAACGTGCTGCGCCAGGAAGGAACGCAAAAGAACGTTATCGACATTATGCAAACGCGTAACGAACTGTACGAGAGCATCAATTACTACCAGTACGAAGAGAAGCTCGACGCGCTGTTTGCCAAACGTAATTCGTAGGCCTGATAAAGCGAAGCCGCCATCAGGCAATGCCGGATGGCACTGCGTTTATCCGGTCGACAAGATGAATTTGTACCTTACATATATAAAAAAATGACGAGGACACTATGAGCGACACGACGATCCTGCAAAATAATACCCATGTCATTAAACCGAAAAAATCAGTGGCCCTTTCTGGAGTCGCGGCGGGAAATACCGCGCTGTGCACTGTCGGTAAAAGTGGTAACGATTTGCACTATCGCGGCTACGATATTCTCGACCTGGCCCAGCATTGCGAATTTGAAGAAGTGGCGCATTTGCTGATTCACGGCAAGCTGCCGACCCGCGATGAACTCCAGGCGTATAAAATCAAATTAAAAGCGCTGCGCGGATTACCTGCCAATGTGCGTACCGTGCTGGAAGCGCTGCCTGCGGCGTCGCACCCGATGGACGTTATGCGCACGGGCGTTTCCGCATTGGGCTGTACGCTGCCGGAAAAAGAGGGGCACACCGTCTCCGGCGCTCGCGACATCGCTGACAAGCTGCTGGCCTCGCTCAGTTCCATCCTTCTCTACTGGTATCACTACAGCCACAACGGCGAACGTATCCAGCCGGAAACCGACGATGACTCGGTTGGCGGGCACTTTCTGCATCTGCTGCACGGTGAAAAACCGTCGAAAAGCTGGGAAAAGGCGATGCACATCTCGCTGGTGCTGTATGCCGAGCACGAGTTCAATGCTTCCACCTTTACCAGCCGGGTGATTGCAGGGACAGGCTCCGACGTCTATTCGGCGATTATTGGCGCGATTGGCGCACTACGTGGCCCGAAACACGGCGGCGCGAACGAAGTGTCGCTGGAAATTCAGCAGCGCTATGAAACGCCGGACGAGGCCGAGGCCGACATCCGTAAACGCGTGGAAAACAAAGAGGTGGTGATTGGTTTCGGTCATCCGGTCTACACCATCGCCGATCCGCGTCATCAGGTGATCAAGACGGTGGCGAAGCAGCTTTCTCAGGAAGGCGGGTCGTTGAAGATGTACAACATCGCCGACCGTCTGGAGGAGGTGATGTGGGAAACGAAAAAGATGTTCCCGAATCTCGACTGGTTCTCGGCGGTCTCCTACAACATGATGGGCGTCCCGACCGAAATGTTTACACCGCTGTTTGTGATAGCCCGCGTCACCGGCTGGGCGGCGCACATCATCGAACAGCGCCAGGATAATAAAATTATCCGTCCTTCCGCCAATTACACCGGCCCGGAAGATCGCCTCTTCGTTCCACTGGATGAACGCAATTAATTAATAACCTCTAAATAGTTACCCAATGGATTTCGAGTTGCATCAAGGCGGCGACGCAGCGAATCCCCTGGAGCTTACACAAGTAAGTGACTGGGGTGAGCGAGGAAGCCAGGACAGATGCAGCTTGAAAGACGAAGGGTAAAAAGGAAACGTACCCTATGTCTGCACATATTTCGAATGTCCGCCCGGAATTTGACCGTGAAATCGTTGATATCGTTGATTACGTGATGAATTACGAGATCACCTCAAAGGTGGCGTATGACACCGCGCATTACTGTCTGCTCGACACATTAGGCTGTGGCCTGGAAGCGCTGGAATATCCGGCCTGTAAAAAACTGCTGGGGCCGGTGGTGCCGGGCACGGTGGTGCCCAACGGCGTTCGCGTGCCGGGCACCCAGTTTCAGCTCGATCCGGTACAGGCCGCTTTTAACATCGGTGCGATGATCCGCTGGCTCGACTTTAACGATACCTGGCTGGCGGCGGAGTGGGGCCATCCTTCCGACAACCTCGGCGGCATTCTGGCGACGGCTGACTGGCTCTCGCGTAACGCGGTCGCCGCCGGAAAAGCGCCGTTGACCATGAAGCAAGTGCTGACCGGCATGATCAAAGCCCATGAAATTCAGGGCTGTATTGCGCTGGAAAACTCCTTCAACCGCGTCGGGCTGGATCACGTGCTGTTGGTGAAAGTGGCCTCTACCGCGGTGGTTGCCGAAATGCTGGGGCTGACCCGCGACGAAATCCTCAATGCGGTGTCACTGGCGTGGGTTGACGGTCAATCGCTACGCACCTATCGCCATGCGCCGAACACCGGCACGCGTAAATCGTGGGCGGCAGGGGATGCCACGTCTCGCGCGGTCCGTCTGGCGCTGATGGCGAAAACCGGCGAGATGGGCTATCCGTCGGCGCTGACGGCAAAAACCTGGGGCTTTTACGATGTCTCTTTCAATGGCGAGTCGTTCCGCTTCCAGCGTCCGTACGGCTCATACGTGATGGAGAATGTGCTGTTCAAGATCTCCTTCCCGGCGGAATTCCACTCGCAGACGGCGGTGGAAGCGGCAATGACCCTCCATGCGCAAATGCAGGCCGCCGGTAAAACCGCTGCGGACATCGAGAAGGTGACAATCCGTACTCATGAAGCCTGTATTCGCATCATCGACAAAAAAGGGCCGTTGAATAACCCGGCTGACCGCGACCACTGTATCCAGTATATGGTGGCTATCCCACTGTTGTTCGGGCGCTTAACGGCGGCGGACTATGAAGACGGCGTGGCCCAGGATAAACGCATCGACGCTCTGCGCGAGAAGATCAACTGCTTTGAAGATCCGGCCTTTACCGCTGAGTATCACGATCCGCAAAAACGCGCTATCGCTAACGCTATCACCCTTGAATTTACCGACGGTTCGCGCTTTGAAGAGGTGGTGGTGGAGTACCCGATCGGTCACGCGCGTCGTCGTAAAGACGGCATGCCAAAACTGGTCGATAAATTCAAAATCAACCTGGCGCGTCAGTTCCCGACCCGTCAGCAGCAGCGCATCCTGGAAGTCTCCCTGGACAGAACTCGCCTGGAGCAGATGCCCGTTAATGAGTATTTGGATCTGTACGTGATCTAACAACGCGCAGTAAGGCGTAAGTTCAACAGGAGAGCATTATGTCTTTTAGCGAGTTTTATCAGCGTTCTATCGAACAACCTGAATCATTCTGGGCCGAACAGGCCCAGCGTATTGACTGGCAGCAGCCCTTTACTCAGGTGCTGGACCACAGCAATCCGCCGTTTGCCCGCTGGTTTTGCGGCGGCACGACCAATCTGTGTCATAACGCCATTGACCGTTGGGTGGCGAAGCAACCCAACGCGCTGGCGTTGATTGCCGTCTCATCAGAAACCGAAGAAGAGCGTACGTTCACCTTCAGCCAGTTGTATGACGAAGTGAATGTGGTGGCGTCGATGCTACAGTCGCTTGGCGTACAGCGTGGCGATCGGGTGTTGGTGTATATGCCGATGATTGCCGAGGCGCACATTACTTTGCTGGCCTGCGCGCGTATTGGCGCGATTCACTCGGTGGTGTTCGGCGGCTTTGCCTCCCACAGCGTGGCGGCGCGCATTGACGATGCCAAACCGGTGCTGATTGTCTCGGCCGATGCCGGGGCGCGGGGCGGTAAAATCCTGCCGTATAAAAAGCTGCTGGATGAGGCCATCGCGCAGGCAGAGCATCAGCCACGCCATGTCCTGCTGGTGGATCGCGGGTTGGCGAAAATGGCGTGCGTGCCGGGGCGCGATCGTGATTTTGCGACACTTCGCCAGCAGCATCTCGGCGCGAAGGTGCCTGTCGTCTGGCTGGAATCGAACGAAACTTCCTGCATTCTGTATACCTCGGGCACCACCGGAAAACCGAAAGGGGTACAGCGTGACGTTGGGGGGTATGCGGTGGCGCTGGCGACCACTATGGACACCATTTTTGGCGGTAAAGCGGGCGGCGTCTTTTTTTGCGCTTCGGATATCGGCTGGGTGGTCGGACACTCCTACATTGTTTACGCGCCGCTGCTGGCGGGGATGGCAACGGTTGTTTATGAAGGGCTGCCGACGTATCCGGACTGCGGTGTGTGGTGGAAAATCGTCGAAAAATATCAGGTTAGTCGGATGTTCTCCGCACCGACCGCCATTCGTGTGCTGAAGAAATTCCCGACCGCGCAGATTCGCAACCACGATCTCTCCTCGCTGGAAGTGCTCTACCTGGCGGGCGAACCGCTGGACGAACCGACCGCCAGTTGGGTGACTGAAACGTTAGGCGTACCGGTTGTCGACAATTACTGGCAGACGGAGTCCGGCTGGCCCATTATGGCGATTGCCCGTGGACTGGACGACAGGCCGTCACGCCTCGGCAGCCCCGGTGTCCCCATGTATGGCTACAACGTACAGTTGCTTAATGAGGTGACCGGCGAACCCTGCCAGGCGAACGAAAAGGGAATGCTGGTCATTGAGGGGCCGCTGCCGCCGGGGTGTATTCAGACCATCTGGGGCAATGACAGGCGTTTTGTGGACACCTACTGGTCGCTTTTCTCCCGCCCGGTCTACGCCACCTTTGACTGGGGGATTCGCGATGCCGACGGCTATTACTTTATCCTTGGGCGAACGGACGATGTGATTAATGTCGCCGGACACCGTCTGGGCACCCGTGAAATCGAGGAGAGTATCTCCAGCTACCCGAACGTAGCAGAAGTGGCGGTGGTGGGGGTGAAAGATGCGCTGAAGGGGCAGGTGGCGGTCGCGTTTGTTATTCCCAAACTGAGCGACAGTCTGGAAGACCGCGATGTGGCGCACAGCGAAGAGAAAGCGATCATGGCGCTGGTGGACAGTCAGATCGGCAATTTTGGTCGTCCGGCACATGTCTGGTTTGTTTCTCAGTTGCCGAAGACGCGATCCGGGAAGATGCTCAGGCGTACGATCCAGGCCATTTGCGAAGGACGCGATCCGGGCGATCTAACGACCATTGACGATCCCGCGTCGTTAGAGCAGATCCGTCAGGCGATTGAGGAGTAGCCTGGCATGTTAAGCGTAGGCCGGATAAGCCGCGTCAGTGGTGTATCCGGCATTACGTCTTAAATTGACGGCTCCACCTTATAATTTTTGTAATAGTATTCTTTATCCCTTTCATTAATGGTTCTTATCACTCGACAGGGAATACCCACGGCAACAGTATCAGATGGAATATCTTGTGTGACTACGCTGCCCGCACCAATAACGGAATTATCTCCAATCGTGATACCGGGGTTGATGACCACATTACTCCCAATCCATACGTTATTGCCGATAGTGACTGGAAAGGAAAACATTTCTCCGGATTTTCTCAATTCATGGTGAACGGGGTGTCCAGTGACAGAGATAGTGACATTCGGCGCAATCAGAACATTATCACCAATAGTGACCGTATAATCATCTACAATGGTAAAGTTAAAATTAGCATAGAAGTTATCGCCAAGATGAATATTGGTGCCATAAGAGAAATAAATAGGGGGCTCTATCCAGGCATGTTCTCCGACGGTCCCAAACATTTCGCGAATCAGTTTTTCCCTCTTTTCAACCTCAGATGGACGCGAGTGGTTAAATTCATACATTAACTCTTTTCCGCGCAGTCTCTCTTCTGGAAGACCTTCGCACATATCGGTAAACAGTTTTCCTGCTATTATTCTGTCTCTCATAGAAATGTTCATTGGTGATATTCCATCCTTGTATTTTATTTTCAGAATTGCTTTTCTGTTTGTACGAAATAGCGGGAAAACGGCCCCGGTCCACTGAGGGTAAAGACTGAAATCAGCGTGAAGCTGAGCGCAATGATGCCCAGTACCAGATAAGCCCCCTGGAAACCAATACTCTCATACATGTTTCCGGCTAATACAGACATGAAAATCATCGCTAACTGTTTGAAGAAACAAAAACACACCAGATAAATCGTGGCTGAGAAACGCACCTCAAACTGGCTGGTGATGTATTTGAAGCAGCCGACGATCAGGAACGGTATTTCAAACATATGCAGCGTTTTGAGGATGACAACCTCCAGTGCGGAGGTGGCGAATGAGGAGCCGATAATCCGCACCGACATGATTGTACCCGCAAGCAGTAGGGCATTTTTTCCGCCAATGCGATTCACGATCAGCGGCGCAAAGAACATGATGGTGGCGTTGAGTAATTCCCCCATGGTGGTGACATAGCCAAATACGCGAGTGCCTTGTTCACCGGTAGTAAAAAACGAGGTGAAGAAATTGGCGAACTGTTGGTCAAACACGTCGTAAGTACAGGAAACACCGACCACGTATAGGGAGAGGAACAAGAGTTTAGGCTGTTTAAATAACTCCAGCGCCAGTTTCAGACTGAAGGCGGAGTGGTTAGCACCCACTGCGTCTGCAACCTTTGCGGAAGAAGGCGCATCTGTTTTCGAGAAGAACAGCAGCATTGCCAGAATGACCGCGCATCCGGAGCCTAACCAGAAGACAAACTGGTTATTGATGGTAAACATAATCCCGGCAATTGAGGCGCACAGCGCCCAACCCACGCAGCCAAACATACGCGCGCGGCCAAATTCAAAGTTGCTCCGGCGACTGGTCTTTTCAATATAGGCTTCAATCGCGGGGGCACCGGCGTTGTAAATAAAACCGAGATAAATCCCGCCGACAATAGAACCCAGTAAAATATTAGCTTGTAGTAGTGGGCCAAAGACGTAAATAAAGAACGGGGCAAACATTACCAGCATTCCGGTAATGACCCACAGCAAATGTTTACGCAAGCCAAGTTTATCGGAAAGCAGACCGAATATCGGCTGGAATAGCAGTGAGAACAGCGAAATACAGGCAAAAATGACACCGGTGTCCCCTTTGCTGATATGGTTTATATCGTGTAGCCAGATAGGGAAGAAGGGGAAATAGGCACCCATAATGAAAAAGTAAAAGAAGAAGAAAAAGCCGAACATCCAGAAGTTAGTGTTTTTTAAATAATACATAGTGGACTTCCTTACGATGAATGCGGGCAGGTGCGAACCTGCCCGATTATTATTATTTTTGACCCCAGACCAGATGGTAATGATAACGCCCGGTGCTGAGCTGGAATTCCGGCGAGACGGAAGGACTCCACGAGTCATCGCCGCCGACGCCCATATGGAAGCCATCAATATTGAGCCAGGTCCCGGCTTCCGGTTGTAGCAAATGGCGGTGGCTGGTGGTCATCAGTTGCTGCTGGCTGTAGCGGCTGATGTTGAAGTGGAAGTCGCCGCGCCAGCGGTGTGCGCCATATTTCAGCTCGCGGGTGCCGCAGCGCAGGCCGTTTTCGCTGGGGAAGACGTAGGCGGTATACATCTCATCCAGCGGGAGATCCCAACGGTCGAAACAGGCGGAGGAAAGGCGATCCGGATAGTTTTCGTGTGGACCCAGTCCCAGCCAGTTCACCCGTTCTGCGATCTGGGCGAGCTGGCAACTCAGACCGATACGCGCCGGATGCGGCGTACCGCTGGCGACCTCAACATCCACGCTTATCTGCATCTCACCATGACCGTCGATTCGGTACGTTTTACGGCTGATAAACAGCGTTTCGCCCTGATATTGCCAGGCATGAGTGGTCGTGATCTGCACCGCGCTGGCGAGTGCGTCGGCGTCGCATTGCAGCAGCACTGCTTGCAACTGGTAATGCCCGGCGGCCTTCCAGCGTTCAACCCACGCGTTCGGGTCGATGCGCGTGACTTCACTCACCCCGATATCGTTGTCCAGCGGCGCACGCGTGAACTGGTCGATAAGCGGGGTCAGCAACTGCGCTTCTTCATTGATCCAGTACTGTGTCAGTACCCCCTGCTGGCGGCTGAATTCCCAGCGTTTATCGTTCGCCGTAATGTTGAATGCTGTCTCGCTGGCGGTGAGCTGCGGGGCTTTGTTGGCGCGCGAAGGCAGTTGCGTGCAGAGTTTCTCGCTAAGCTTCCACTGCTGCCAGGCGCTGATATGTCCGGCCTGCGACCAGGCGGTTGCCTGCGGTTGCTCTACATGTACCGTCAGCCACAGCTGACCTGCGGTTTCCGGTTGCGGGAGTTCCGGTAGCGTGATGACCTGGCATCCCTGCGGCGGGATATCCAGCGTCACTTTACCTGCGGCCAGCGGTTTACCCTCCCGCGCCAGTGACCAGTGCAGAATCTCGTTATCGCTATGGCGGAACAGATATTCGCTGGTTACTTCAATCGTGCATTCTGCGCCCGGCAGTTGCGAAAACTGAAAAAACTGCTGTGCGTGTTTCGCTTCATACAGCGCGGGATGCGGCGTGCGATCGGCAAATACCAGCCCATTCATACAGAACTGGCGATCGTTGGGCGTGTCACCAAAGTCGCCGCCGTAGGCGGACCAGGGCTGACCGTTTTCGTCATGTTTGATCAGTGACTGATCGACCCAGTCCCAGACAAATCCGCCCTGCAGGCGTGGATACTGGCGAAAAGCCTGCCAGTATTTGGCATAACCGCCGAGGCTGTTGCCCATCGCGTGGGCGTATTCGCAGAGGATCAGCGGACGCTGTTCGCCGGGCATCGACAGCCATTTTTTTATCGACCATTTCGGGACGGCGGGGAAGGGTTGATCCTGATCGACGCGGGCATACATCGGGCAGATGATGTCGGTTGCGGCAGTATTCGCGCCGCCGCCTTCATACTGAACCGGGCGAGAGGGATCTTCGGATTTCAGCCAACGGTACAGCGCGTCATGATTAGCGCCGTGGCCGGATTCGTTGCCCAGCGACCAGATGATAATGCAGGGGTGGTTACGATCGCGCTGTACCATACGCGTGACGCGCTGGCTCATGGCAGGCAGCCAGGTCGGATCGTCGCTCAGGCGATTCATCGGCACCATACCGTGGGTTTCGATATTGGCTTCATCCACCACATACAGCCCGTAGCGGTCGCACAGGGTATACCAAAGCGGATGATTCGGGTAATGGGCGCAGCGCACGGCGTTAAAGTTGTTCTGCTTCATCAGCAGGATGTCCTGCACCATAGTCTCTTCGTCCATCACCTGACCGTTTTTTGGGTGATGTTCATGGCGGTTGGCGCCACGGATTAGCAGCGGTTTGCCGTTCAGCAGCAACAGTCCATTTTCAATGCAGACCTGGCGGAAGCCGACGTCACAGGCTTCCGCCTCAATTAGCGTACCGTCTGGCGTGTGCAACTGAACGACGGCGCGGTACAGATTTGGCGTTTCTGCGCTCCACAGCGCCGGGCGCTCGACGTTAATGCGCAGCGTCGTGCGGTCTGCGTATGCGCCGCGCTCATCAATGATATCGCTGCCAAACGGTGAGGTGCTTGTCCCGGTTAGCGTGTCTCCCTGCCACAGTTGTACGGTGACGCGGAGATCGTCACGCGGGACGCCCGCCAGTCTGACGTCCGTCTCCAGCACAGCACGGCTGAAATCATCGTTAAAATGGGTGTTGACGCGCAGGTCGCGGATTTGCGTATCCGGTTTATGCAGCAAAGAGACATCGCGGAAGATACCGCTCATGCGCCACATGTCCTGATCTTCCAGATAGCTGCCGTCGCTCCAGCGCAGCACCATCACCGCCAGTCGGTTTTCCCCCGTGAGCAGAAAATCGCTGAGATCAAATTCGGAGGGCAGACGACTGTCCTGGCCATAGCCCACCCAGCGGCCATTGCACCACAGATGAAAAGCTGAGTTCACGCCATCAAAAATAATGCGGGTCTGCCCTGACTGCCGCCAGCTTTCATTAATATCAAATGTGAGCGAGTAACATCCCGTGGGGTTCTCAGCCGGAACATACGGGGGATTCACCGGGAACGGATAGGTGATGTTCGAATAGATGGGGACGTCGTAGCCTTCCATTTGCCAGTTTGAGGGTACGGTAATGGTATCAGTATGCGGCAAATCCCCCGAAAGCCAGCTTTCCGGGACCGCTTCCGGGGAGGCAAACCAGGCAAATTTCCATACACCGTTGAGGCTTCGTCGTTGCCCTGACGGCAGATTATTTTTCGCTTCATCAGCAGTACGCCAGCTATAAAACGGAGGATGCGCTTCAAGGCGATGATGCTGCGTGACACCGGGGTTTTCCCAGTCGCGCCGAGCCAGCACGGCGACGAGTGAATCTGTATTCAGGGTCATAGCTGTATCCTGTTTAAATTTGTTATCCGCTCACAATTTAAAACAAAATACGAACAATGGATTCTTGCTGTAAAGGATGGGACGCTCAATGAGTGAACTGACTCACATAATTGTTATGCGTTCACATTTTTGGTTTGAGCTGCGAAATCTGCCGCGCCAGTTGAATAAGTGAATCAGCCAGCGCCTGAGGAGAGGCTGCCTGGGAACCGGGATGGTGTACCGTTTTGCGCTTAACCAGGCTAACGGGTAGCAATTGGTTACCCGTGACAGCTTTACCCTGAGAGAGTTTTAGCAGTCTGTCGACGCTGGTCTGCCCGAGCAGCGCGAAATCCTGTCTGATGGTCGTGAGCGGCGGGATGTAGCAGGCACTGTCCTCGGTATCGTCATAGCCAATAACGGAGATATCGCTTCCCACGCGCAGACCAAACTCGCTGATTGCCCGCATCGCGCCCAGTGCCATCTGATCGTTAGCCACCAGCATCGCGTCGGGGATGATCCCCGCATTGAGCATTTGCTGTGTCTGTAAAAAACCGGACATCGCGCTCCAGTCCCCTTGTCTTTCTGCGACCGGCTGTAGCTGATAGTCGGCCAGATATTTATGCCAACCTGCCAACCTTAGTCGGGCGGAAACAGACGAATGCGGCCCGGCCAGTAGCGCAATGCGCTGATGCCCATACTCGACCAGATGTTCAACGCCCAGACGCGCGCCGTCGTCATGGGAAAAAATAATGCTGTTAATCGGGGAGAGGTCGGATACGTCGAGAAACAGTACCGGAACGTTGCCGCAGGTTTCCGCGACAGCGATGGCATCGTTTTCTTCCAGCGGGTAGTTGATAATCAGCCCGGTTACACGCTGGGAAAGCAGGTTATGCACCGCCGCTTTGCAGGCCTCCACGCCGCTGCGTTCGACCATGGCGATCACCACGCTGGCGCCAGAACTGTCGGCGCGGGATTTAATCGCCGCGACAATTTGCGAAGGGGCGTGCAGCGCAAGGTTGGCGGTAGCAACGCCAATGAGTGGGGTCTGTTTACCCGCCAACTGCTGGGCGACACGGTTGGGAATGTAATTGAGCTCCGCCATCGCGGCTTCGACTTTTTCACGGGTTTTGGCGGAAACGTGACTGGCCTGATTCACCACGCGGGAGACAGTCTGATAAGAGACACCTGCATGGTCTGCCACATCGTAAAGTGTTACCGGTTTCACACTCATCACCCTGATCATTACGTTATCCACGCGCTATCATGCCACAACGCAGACGGTTTTGGTTATTTGTGGTTCTTGTTCTGCGAGGCTCATTCCAGGGGAATGGATCTCGTGATGGCAGATCTGGAGTATTTATGCTTAACCTAATGATAGAACAGCAGAAAATAGTGAGGGAAATGTGAGTGACTCTGCGGCAAAGAACATTTTGTCTATCTACCGACGTCACGCTGATGCCTATGCCAGCCAGCGCTCGCGGACACTGTTCGAAAAATGCTGGCTGGATAAATTCATCGCCGTCATTGGCGGGAAGGGAAGCATTCTCGATATCGGTTGTGGGAATGGTCAGCCGATTGCTGACTATTTTATCCAGCAAGGTTTCCAGCTTACCGGTGTTGATGGTTCTGCGGCGATGCTGGCGCGCGCCCGGGCGTCCTTTCCCAGTCAGCGCTGGCTGGAGCAGGATATGCGCGAATTAACGCTCAATGAAACCTTTGACGGTCTGATTGCGTGGGACAGCTTTTTCCATTTAACCCAGCAGGACCAACAAAAGATGTTCCCGATTTTTGCCCAGTTGAGCCATTCTGGCAGTGCGTTAATGTTTACCAGCGGCCCCGAAAACGGGATCTCCATGGGGCAATTTGAGGGTGAACCGTTGTTCCATGCCAGTCTTGCCCCACAAGAGTACCGCGCCCTCCTGTCGGCGATCGGCTTTGAGGTCGTAGATATGATGATGGAAGATCCCCACTGCACAGGGCATACCATTTGGCTGGCGAAAAAACGAGGTTAAGCGCTCGCTCACGCCACGCCCTGGAAGGTTTTGCGCCATTCAGCGGGGCTGACGCCAAAATGAGATTTAAAATGCTGGCGCCAGGTCACCGGTGAAAGAAACCCGACCTGTTCCGCAATCCGCTCGACCGGGAGATGGCTGGACTCCAGCAGTTCCTGGCTGCGGCGCAGACGCTCGGTAATTAGCCACTCGGCCACGCTCGATCCTGTGGCTTTCATAAAATGACGCGTCAAGGTGCGGCGGCTCATCATCACCTGCTGCGCCAGCGAGTCCAGGTTATGCTGTTCGTGGATGTGCATGCGTAAATAATCGATTAGCGCGTTGATGCGCTCATCCTGGGTGTTTTTTGGCACGGGTTGTTCGATAAACTGTGCCTGACCCCCCTCGCGATGCGGTGGGACAATCATCCGCCGGGCAATCTGATTAGCTACCACGCTGCCAAAGCGTTGACGGATAACGTACAGGCAGCAATCCAGTGCCGCGGCGGTTCCTGCCGAGGTAATAATGCCCTCGTTGTCCACGTACAAAGCGTTAATATCAAGGTGAGTTGTGGGGAAGCGCGCCTGAAAATCCTGCTCAAATTCCCAGTGGGTGGCGGCGCGTTTACCGTCAAGCAAACCCGCGTAGCCCAGAACGAAGGCTCCCAGACAAAGCCCGACAATCTGCGCGCCATTATTCCGCGCGCTAATCAGCGCGTTAAGTAAACGCTGCGGTGGGCGATTCGCCGTGGTGTTCCAGTAAGGGATGACTACGATGTCTGCATCGGTCACCGCCTCATAGCTGTGAGAGGCGGTAACCGAAAATCCATCCTGTGAGCTGACAATTCCTGGCTTTTCTGCACAGATCTGTACCTCAAATCGTTTTTTCGCAGCCATTTTTTCGCTGAAAATGATGCAGGGTACCGAGAAGTGGAAAGGGCTGAAATCTTCAACGGCGATAATGGCGACGGTGACAGGGTGCATAAGATTCCTCATCGTGAGTCATTAAAATGTGAGCGTTTCACCATCCTCCGGCACGTTCACGAATTCTGCAATTTGGTTATCCCGGGCATACTGCCTGAGCGCGTCACGGGTGAGCAGGCAGTGGTTTATGGCTTCCATATGGGTGGCCACAATCTGTGCCTGCGGCAGCGCGAAGTGGGTTTTTAGCACATCTTCCGCGCCCATAATGATCGGGCCAAAACCGAGGACGTGCGCAAACCCTGCATTCACGACCACCACGTCAGGCTGGAAGGTCGACATCGCGGCTTCCACCTCGTCGCGCCAGATCGTATCGCCGACCAGATACAGCGTTTTCTCCTCAGGATGCTGGAAAATGACCCCACAAGCCTCCCCTAAACGTTCCGCCATTTGCGGAACCGCGTAAGCGCGATCCGAACCGTGCTGACCGCCGGTTTTACGCAGGGTGATGTCGCCCAACACGGTATTATCCGACAAAACGGTAAGCCGGGTGAAGCCCTGATCCCGCAACGTTTGTGCATCCTGGGCATTTTGCACGTAGACAGGTTTGTCCTTGGGTATTGTGCGAGCCGCGACTTCATCCCAGTGATCTTCATGCAGGTGGGTGACGATCAGGACATCGACTTTCAACAGCGTGTCAATATCGCACGGTAATTCCACCGTCGGATTACGGATCTCCGCGCGCGCCGTTCCGGCAAATCCTGGATATGCGCCTTGCGGAGCCAGCATGGGGTCTACCAGAAACGTTTTGTGGCCAAAGGTGATGAGCTGTGTGGCATTACGGATTTGGGTGATGTTCATGATGTTTACTCCACGTGGTGAGTCAGTGGTGCCATCGTAGAGTGTTGTCCAGAAGATGAATGTGGGCAAATGGGCAAGTAACGATGGGATTGGGCCATATGGACGGAGTGAAAATTTAACTTAAAAAACAATTTATTCTTAAAAGCAATAGGATATAAATGAAATAGCACTTAATGCCTTTACTTTTATTTGCATATTGTGCTTTTTTGCGTGACTTAATTACAGTCAAGTCCATGATCGGACTTTTAATTGGGGGTTGTGGTGAAGTTCAGGGAAGAAAAAATGGCAGTTTTACTGGCAGGACTGTTTTTAGTGTCCTTCGCCCCCGTTTCTGCCGCACCGTTATCACCAGCCGATCGTAATACTATTCAGCAGCAACAGCAGCAGTTGCTCGATGACAACCAGCGTCAACGTGAAGAGTTAGAGCGGAGTGTTACCCTTCCCGGCGCGACGCCCCCGGTGGCCCCCACCGCGTCCGAAGGCCGGTGTTTTACGATTTCGCGGATTGACGTTGACGGCACAACGAAATTGTCAGCCTCTGCCGCCGCGAAACTGACTGCGCCGTGGGTGAATCAATGCCTGGATGTCCCCCGACTGACTGAACTGACGAACGCGATTTCTGACTGGTACATCAGTCGTGGTTATATCACCAGTCGCGCCTTTTTAACCGAACAAGACCTCTCATCCGGTGTACTGCACATTGCCGTACTTGAGGGAAAACTGCAGCAAATTCGTCTGGAAGGCGTACCGTTGCGCACGCTGAAGATGACCTTCCCGGGGCTGGAAGGCAAAATTCTTAATCTGCGCGATATCGAACAGGGAATGGAACAACTTAACCGGGTTCGTCAGACACCGGTTGAAATCGAAATTTTACCGGGGGGCCAGCAGGGGTTCTCGATAGTTAACCTGACTGCCGCACCAGAATTTCCGCTTAATGGCTCAGTGAGCTTTGATAACAGCGGCCAAAAGAGTACCGGGACGGGGCAACTGAGCGGGGCGTTATTCGCTAACAATATGCTCGGCCTGGCGGATAAATGGTTTATCAGCGGCGGGCGAAGTAGTGATTTTTCCAACAGCAAGGATGCGCAAAATTTTGCCGCTGGCGTGAGTCTTCCTTACGGTTACGGACTGCTTGATTACAGCTATAGCTGGAGTAACTACCTCAGCACTATCGATAACAATGGCTATTTATGGCGTTCCAGTGGTGATAGCGAAACGCATCGTCTGAATGGCTCCTGGGTGCTGTTTCGTAATGGCGATATCAAGACGGCATCATCGCTGGGTCTGACACATCGAATTAACCACAACAAGCTGAATGACGTGTTGCTGGAGACCAGCAGTCGCAAACTTTCCAGCGTTTCAGTGGGCATCAACCATACGCAAAAAATAGCTTCCGGCGTTGCTACGCTCAACCCCACGTTTACTCAGGGGGTGCCGTGGCTTGGCGCAGAGGATGACAACCACAAACAGGGTGATGTGCCAAAAGCGGAATTTCGCAAATGGAGCGTTAACGGCAGTTTTCAGCGCCCGCTGGCAGAGAAACTGTGGTGGCTGAGCAGCGTCTATTTTCAATGGTCTCCGGACCGGCTTTACGGCAGCGAACGTTTAACGCTGGGCGGCGAGACGTCAGTACGCGGCTACAAAGAGCAATACATTTCCGGGGACAATGGCGGCTACTGGCGAAATGAAGTGAATTATTCACTCTTTACGCTACCCATGCTCGGGCAGATTGGTGCAATGGCGGCATTCGACGGCGGTTGGCTGAAACAGGATAGCTTTGATCGCTATGCTTCCGGCACGTTGTGGGGAGCCGCGCTGGGATTAACCAGTTCAGGTCGTTGGTTCTCCAGCCAGTTTACCGTAGGAACCCCAGTGAACTATCCGGACTGGCTGGCACCGGATCACCTCAATGTGTATTACCGCGTATCAGTGGCATTTTAAGGGACAAGG
This sequence comes from Citrobacter enshiensis, assembly GCF_029338175.1. Lineage (NCBI taxonomy): Bacteria > Pseudomonadati > Pseudomonadota > Gammaproteobacteria > Enterobacterales > Enterobacteriaceae > Citrobacter > Citrobacter enshiensis. Next base: position 3,727,612 of record NZ_CP119862.1, on the reverse strand, counting down.
ACGATGGAAAAGGATCAGGTTCGTTTTTCTCAACGCGCGATTAGCGTCTTACTGAGCGTGCTGTTGACGACTCAGCCGTTATTCCCGGCGATTGCTGCCACGATCACCCCGACCGGTAATACGCAGATGGATAAGGCGGCCAACGGAGTGCCGGTGGTCAATATTGCCACACCGAATCAGTCAGGAATCTCACATAACAAATACAATGATTACAACGTGGGCAAAGAGGGGCTGATCCTTAACAACACCACCGGGCAATTTAATCAAACCCAACTTGGCGGCATCGTTCAGAACAACCCGAACCTGCAGCCCGGAAGGGAAGCTGCGGGGATCATCAACGAAGTCACAGGGACCAACCGTTCGCAGCTACAAGGTTACACCGAAGTAGCGGGCAAAGCCGCCAACGTAATCGTTGCCAACCCCTATGGGATTACCTGTAACGGCTGTGGATTTATCAACACGCCAAACGTCACCCTGACCACCGGTAAACCGGTGCTGGATGCTAACGGTAATCTCCAGTCGTTAGATGTGAGCAAAGGCAGTATCACCATTGAAGGTAAGGGGCTGGATGGCAGCCAGAGCGACGCGGTGTCAATCATTGCCCGTGCCACGGAAATCAACGCGCAACTGCACGCTAAAAATCTTAATGTCATCGCCGGGAGCAACCGCGTAGCGGCAAATGGTCAGATAAGCAGTCTGAAAGGCGAGGGAGACGCGCCGAAAGTGGCGGTAGATACCGGCGCGTTAGGCGGGATGTATGCCAACCGAATTCGCCTGGTCTCCAGTGAAAAAGGTCTGGGGGTTAACCTGGGCAATCTCAATGCCCGTCAGGGGGATATCACCCTTGATGCCAGTGGCAAATTAACCGTTAAGTCCAGCCTTGCCAGCGGTGCGCTTACCGCTCGGGGAGACGGCGTGTCGCTGACCGGGAGCCATAAAACCGGTGGCAGGATGGACATCAGTAGCTCTGGGGCACTGGCGTTGCAGGAGGCAAATCTCTCCAGTGGTGCAGACGTGCAACTTGCCAGCGATGGCAATATGACAATCCGTGGCGGTGGGATTGCCGCAACGGGTGGGTTGAAGGTTGCCGCTAAACAGGATGCCACGATTACCGGTGCCACTCTCGTCAGTCAGAATACCGCATCGCTTGGTAGCGACGGTACGCTGACAATCACCGACGGCAGCCTGACCAGTAAGAAACAACTGGACGTCGCAGGGACTCACGGGCTGACACTGGCACGTACCACGCTGGGTAGCAATGCCGACGTCGCTCTTAACAGTAAAGGTCGCCTGTCGGCGAGTGGGAGTGCGATCTCCGCCGACAACGGGCTGACGCTGAAGGCGCAACAGCTCGCACTGGATAATACCAGTCGGGCCGATGCCGGAAGGTCGTTAAACCTGAGTGCCGGCGATATTAACAGTCAGGGGCAGGTTAACGCGGGTGGCGACCTGACGCTTTCTGGTTCGCATGTCGTTAACGGCGGCACACTTGCGGCGAAAGGTCGTCTTGACGCGTCCGCGTTAAACATCGAAAACAATGGTGTGCTGCAGGGTAACGGTGTTTCGGTGAACAGCGAGTCGCTGGTGAACCGGGGGACGCTGGCAAGCGGCGGTGCACTTGCGGTGAAAGCGAAAACGCTTATCCAGCAGGGCACACTGAGCGCAATGGCCGATGCGAACATTCTGGCAGACGGTACACTGCGTAATGAGGGCAGTTTGCTGTCCAGCGGCGCACTGGCGGTGCGGGCCGGTGTCGTTGAACAAAATGGCACCCTTTCCGGCGATCAGGCGTTGACGGTCAGTGCGACGCATTTCACGGGAGCGAAAGACTCACTGACCACCGGGCAAGGGGATGTGCAGATTAATGTTGATCAAAACGTCAGTCTGAACGGTCAGGTCAACGCTGGTGGTGCGCTTGGCGTCAAAGGAAAACAACTTACAACGGGCACGGATAGCCATCTGCAGAGCGGAAAAGACCTCGCGATAAACGCAGAAAACGTAATTCTGGACGGCGTGCAGGCAGCAAAAGGCGCCCTGGACTTGACATCTAATAGGCTCAGTCACGGTGGAAAATCCACGGGGACTCGCGTTGATTTCCGTGCGGCGCAGTCTGTTGATAACCACGGCGAACTGCTGGCCGATACCCTGGCGCTCAGCGGCGCGAAGATAACTCATAGCGGGAGCGCCAGTGCGGACCACATCTCGATTTTTGCACCTGAACTTATCACCAGCAGCGGTTCGCTGATAGCCGATACCTTAACCCTCCAGAGCCAGCACATTGTTAATAGCGGTCTGATGCAGGGCAACAAGACGTTGGCGCTGAATACCGGGACGCTGGATAACCTCGCAAAAGGCACCCTTTATAGTGCTCACGACCTGACGCTTAACATCCCGCAGTTTAACAATAGCGGGCTGGTCACCACAGGCGGCAGTCTGCACCTCACCGGTGACCAGCTGAGCAATGCCGGTGAAATCAACGGTGTTAATATCAACGGCAATTACGCCACGATGACCAGCGACGCTGGGGGGCGGTTACTGGCAGATAACCTGGTGACCCTGACTGGCGATGCGCTGGATAACAGCGGGTTAATCGCCGCAGACAGGACGTCACTGACCGTTGGGGCACTGAAAAACCAGGGCAACATACAGGGAACAACGAACCTTGTTCTCACTGCGAAAGAGGCCGTTAACAGCGGTGTGCTGCATGCAGGCCACTCCCTGGCGCTAGATGGCGCGGTATTGACCAATAATGGGGAGCTTAGCGCCACCACGTTATTGCTGACGCTGAGCGGGAAGCTGGATAACGGTATTGACGGCAATGTGATTGCTGATGGCGGGCTTGAAGTTACGACGCCGGAACTGATGAACAGCGGTCTGCTGACCGGGAATGCATTCCGACTACAAGGTCGTGCGGTTAACAACAGTGGTACGTTGCAGGGGCTCACATTATTGACCGCGACAGGCGACAGCCTGGTCAACCAGAAAAGCGGCAAACTGCTGACTGCCGGAACACTGGCGCTGAATAACCGTTCGCTCACCAATGCAGGCCTGTTGCAGGGGAATACACTGAATCTGGCCACCGGGGAGTGGATTAACACAGGCAACGCGCTGGGTGAAGCGGGGCTGACCGCACATGTCAGCGGTGCATTTACCAGCCAGGGGAAAGTGCTTAGTCAGCAGAATATGGATATTCGTGCAGTCCGTACCAACAACAGCGGTACGCTGATGGCGAAGGTACTGACGCTGCATGGCGATTTACAGAGCAGCGGCATTCTGCAGGGCAACCAGTCGCTGAGCTGGGATGGCGACAGTTTTACCAACCAGGCGGGTGGACAGGTGGTAAGTGCGCAGATGTTGGCGCTGACCGGAAAAACGCTGGACAACCTGGGGCAGATAGAAAGCCGTGATGTGACGTTGAAGACGGACACTCTGCACAACCGCAGCGGCATACAGGCGCAGGACAATCTGCGGGTAACGGTCGCCAACGCACTGGAAAACCAGGGGGCATTCTTAAGCCAGGGGGTGTTTGAACTGGCGGCGGCGCAGGTGCTTAATGACGGTCAACTGGCGGCAAACACCCTGACGTTGAACATCCCGCAACTGACGAACAATGGGCTATTACAGGGCAACAGTGCACTGCAACTGACCACGCGCGATGTGATTAACGGCAAATCCGGGCAAATGGTGAGCGGTACCGGGTTGGCACTGGACCTCCATTCACTGGAGAACCACGGGCTGGTACTGGCGAATGGCCGTTTTACGCTGGCGGGCGACCGGTTTTCCAGTGACGGCGAAATCCATGCGGATACGCTCGGTTTTACACTTAATGATTCGCTGAATAATCAGGGCAAGCTGATCGCGAAACATACTGCTTCATTCGACGCAAACAGGCTTGATAACGACGGCACGTTGGCTGCGCAGAATCTCACTCTCGACGGAAAATCCCTTCGTAACAGCGGGCTGGTGCAGGGCAACGACAGCGTTTCGGTGACTGCGGATACCCTCACAACGGAGGCGACAGGCAAATGGTTAACCCGCAACGCGCTAACGGTTAACGCGAAGGCGGTGAGTCACGACGGCGTGATGCAGGGCGATACGATCGCGCTTACCGCAAACTCACTGAATAACAGCGGCGTGCTCAACGGTCAACATGGCCTGAAGGGGATACTGAACGGGCAGCTCGCCAACCAGGGGCAGATTCAGAGCGGGGGCGCACTTTCATTCACGGCGAATGACCTGAACAACGCCGGGCGAATTGCGGGTGATACGCTTACCCTTTCCGCTGCGATGTTAAATAACGCGGGGCTGTGGCAGGGGACTAACGCTCTGACGCTCTCCGGCGATACGCTCACCACTGGCGCGACATCTCGTACGCTGAGCGGCGGCGTGCTGACCCTTAACGCCGGGAATATCGCTACCCAGGGAACGTTGCAGGGGCAACAGGTATCGGTGGCGGCTAATGACTGGCAGCACAAAGGCTCGCTGGTGAGCTCTGGTGAGCTTACGGCGAACATCAGCAACAGCCTTACCCATCCCGGCGAGCTGATGAGTCAGGGGGCGATGTCACTGACCGCGTCGCAACTTGATAACAGCGGGAAAATCCTGAGTGAAAGCGAAGTTACCCTCGACGGACAACAGCTTGCCAACAGCGGTACCGTGCAGGGAAACAACCTGGCGGTACACCAGAATCGTATTAACAATCAGGGAACGCTGACCGGCCTGCAAAGTCTGACGCTGGAAGCCCGCCAGCGCCTTATGGCGCGGATGGCGATGGCCACACCTCAGCAGGAACTGATTAACGGTGCTGGCGGCTCACTGCTGACGCAGGGAACATTGAAGGTGACATCTGGTGATGTGACCAATGCCGGATCGTGGCAGGGGCAGTCTGTTCTGCTCAGTGCGCAGTCGCTGACTAACCACGGGGCGATACAAAGCGCCGATGCGCTGCAGCTTATACTGGCGAATAATTTGACCTCCGGAGCTGGCAGTAAAATTACGGCGCTGGGCAACGGCACGCTACAGGCGCTTTCCCTGACGAATAACGGGCAATGGGCGGCAAAGAATCTGACGCTGAAGGGAACGACGCTTGATAACACTGGGGCTGTCAGCGGGGTAAACGGTCTGACGCTAGCGATGTCAGGCGCGGTCAGGCAGCAGAAAGCGGGCAGTATGCTGACCGGCGGTGCGTTGAATCTGAATGCGGCGTCTGTGGCTAACGAGGGAAAAATTCAGGGAGCGACGCTGGGCATTACGTCTGGCGCGTTGACCAACAGCGGGCGATTGCAGGGCGATAATGGCGCGACGTTGAGCCTCAGCGGTGCGCTGACCAATAACGCAGGCGGCGAGATTGTCAGCCGTCAGGGGCTAGCAGTGACCACGCCTGTCATGTCCAACTACGGCTTGATACAGGGCGGCGGTGATACCCGCCTTAACGCCACGACCCGGGCGCTTAACGAGGGCAAACTGCTTTCCGGCGCTGGATTGACGTTGACCACTCCACAGTATTCCGGCGCAGGCTGGCTACAGGCGACTCAACTCATCCTTAATGCAACAACCGCGACGAACGGTGGGACCTGGCTTGCCGACAGTGCAACGCTTGCGGGCAACCATTTTACCAACCAGGGCACCACACAGGCAGGCCAGTTGACGGTCAATTACAACCAGTTGACCAACAACGGCACGTTGCTGGGTAATGCGCGACTGACCGTCAACGCCGATCAGGTAAACCAGAATGCGACAGGCAAACTGTTCAGCGGCGGCGATTTGTCTCTTCAGAGTAAAGGTCTGGCAGCGCTGGGGCAGGTCGTCGCGCTGGGAAATATGACCCTGAAGCTGGCGAATGCCTTTACCGCTAACAGTGCACTTGCCGCCGGAAAAACGCTTTCCGTCACCAGTGATGGCGCCATTGACAACCGAAGCGTCATTCAGGGGCAGGCGGTTAATCTGACGGCGGGCGGTCAGCTCAGTAATAACGGGCAAATCACTACCGGCAGTGGCGCGAGCACGCTCAGCGGCGGCAGTGTGATGCTCAATGCCGCCGGAACGGTGCAGGGCGGTGGCGACATTGCTGTCACCAGTCGCGGCAATATTACCGTGGACGGTTTCACCGGTACGCGCGGAACGCTCACGCTTAACGCTCCGGGTGCCATCATCAATACGGCACTGCTGTATGCGGCAAATAATCTGGCGCTGTATGCCAACAGCATCACCAACCAGCGCGGCGATATTCTTGCGGGTAACTCCTTGTGGATGCAGAAAGATGCGGCGGGAAATGCCAACAGTGAAGTCATCAACACCTCCGGGAATATTGAAACGCAGAACGGTGATATCACGATCAAAACCGGGCATCTGCTGAATCAGCGGGACGGGTTGAAAGCAAACCAAACGCAAATTGCAGGATCAAATAGTATTCCTGGAATGGGGGGCGCGACTCTTGATGTCGATATCAACCAATTACCGGAAGGAAGCTACGGCGTCAATGGATATTCCTACACAAAAGAATCAGGTGCCTGCAATGCGCATGGAGCCTGTAGCTACCATCATTATTACCAGTACTACTACGCACCTTTTGCAGACTCTGCGCCGCAAAAATTCATTTCCAGCCAGATAAGAACAGATGTCACCAGTTCCGGGGGAGCCTCTCGTATTGCGTCCGGGCGCAATCTGACAATGAGTGCTTATTCTCTGGATAACCTGGCCAGTAATATTCTTGCAAACAACAATATCGCCCTTTCAGGTAACACGTTAAATAATCAAAGCTGGCAGTCGGGAACGTTAACTGATTATTTTATTTATAAATATTCCCCAGATAAGTATTCGAACAAAAAATTTGCTGTAGACAGCGTAGATGTTTTACCTCCTCGCTATAACGAAGGCAGGACCAGTAATGGTGAAACTATTTTGCTGCCAAAAGAGACGACGATAAAGTTCACTCTGGAAGGACATGACCGTGTCCAGGAAAATGGGGATATCTATCGTTCGGTTATTCAGGCCGGTGGTAATGTAGCAGCAAACTTCTCTACCGCTATTGGCAATGAAACAACATCGTCCAACGCGGGTGGGGTGGTTAATACTATCCTGACCCCAACCCTGAACACCCTAAGCCACCAGGGCATCAGCGGCGGGGTGCAAAAGCAAACGCTGGCGGGCAACGAGGCTGTTAGCGTCAACTCCCCGCAGTGGAATGATCAGCTACAAAACGCGCTGCAACAAATCAACGGTGGTGGTTCGCTGGATAGCGGTAGCGTTGCGAATACTGCATTGGACTCGATTTCCGTAACAGAGAAAAATAACGCCAGCCTGGGGCAGTTGAATGGACTCAGTCGTGCGGATATCACTGACGCCTCTCTGAATACGACCAAAGGCCGTGAATCGGGGCATTATCAGGGGAAAACGGTGGATATCAGCGCGTATCCGTTGCCTTCTGGTAATAATGGATACTTTGTTGTCTCTGATAACCCGAAAAGCCCGTACCTGATCAACGTTAACCCAAAACTTAACGGGCTGGGTCAGCTTGATCAAAGTCTGTTTGGCGATCTGAACGCATTACTGGGTATTAAACCGGGCGATGCGCCGCGTGAAACCAACAGCGCATATACCGATCAAAACCAGTTCCTGGGCTCGGCCTACATGCTGGATCGCCTCAAACTGAACCCGGAATACGACTACCGTTTCCTGGGCGATGCGGCGTTCGACACGCGCTACGTCAGTAACGCCATGCTGAACCAGACGGGCAGTCGTTACATCAACGGCATTGGCTCAGACCTCGAGCAGATGCGCTACCTGATGGACAACGCTGCCAGTGCGCAGCAGTCACTGGGGCTGAAGTTTGGTGTGGCCCTGACTGCTGAGCAGATAGCCTCGCTTGAGCAGAGCATGATGTGGTGGGAAACGGCGACCATCAACGGCGAAACGGTGATGATACCGAAGCTCTACCTGTCGCCGAAAGATGTGACCGTGAACAACGGCAGCGTCATTTCCGGGAATAACGTTCAGCTTGCGGGCGGCAATATCACCAACTCCGGTAGTTCGATACTGGCGAAGAACAATCTGACCCTCGACAGCCAGAACAGTATTAACAACCTCAACAATGGCCTGATACAGGCGGGGGGAAACCTCGACCTGAGCGCCATTGGTGATATCAATAACATCAGCTCCACCATCAGCGGAAAAACGGTGGCACTGGAGAGCCTCGACGGCAGCATCAATAACCTGACGCTGGCAGAGCAGATTGACATCACCGCGCAAAGTAAATACAGCACGGTGAACTTCAAAGACACACTGCTGGGCGCAACGGCGTCGATTACCGCACAGGACGGGCTGTCGCTTTCGGCAGGGAAAGATATCACCGTCACCGGCGCGAATCTTGCTGCGGGCGATTCACTGCTGATGAATGCCTGGGGGGATATTGCGGTCAATGCCAACCAGATTAACGACGCGCAGGGTCGCTCCGGACGCTGGGTCGCGGATACCCACCGTTCATCAGTGGACTGGCAGGGCAGCAGCATCAGCGCGGGCGGCAATCTTGGTATCAGTGCCGGAAACAACCTCAGTGTGACCGCCAGCGATGTGAAAGCGGGCAGCAGCGCCCGGCTTGCGGCGGGCAACGATCTCAATCTGTACGCGGAGCAGACCAGCGACAGCAGCCGTAACGGCGGCAGCGAGTCGCACAGCAGCGGACTTGACCGCACCACGGTTTCCGCAGGCGAAAACCTGGTGCTGACAGCCGGGCAGGACATCAACTCGCAGGCGGCAGGGCTGGCGGCGGAGAAGAATGTCGGCATCCAGGCCGGGCGGGATGTGAACCTGCTGGCGGAAGAAACCACCGACGGCAGCAGCTCGCGTTCGAAAAAGAAAACGGTTATCGATGAATCGGTGCGCCAGCAGGGAACTGAAATTGCCAGCGGCGGCAACACCACGATAATCGCCGGGCGGGATGTGAACTCGGAAGCCGCACAGGTGACGGCCAGCGGGGATATCGGCGTCGCGGCAGGCCGGGATGTGAATCTCACCACCGCCACCGAAAGCGATTACCACTACCAGGAAAAAACCAAAACCAAAAAAGGACTTCTCAGTAAAAAAACCACGCACACCATCGAGGAAGACAGCGCTACCCGTGAAGCGGGCACGCTGCTGAGTGGTGACAACGTGCAGGTGCAGGCAGGGAACAATCTGCTGGTGAAAGGCTCTTCAGTTGTGGCAGATAATGCTGTTAACCTGAACGCAGGTAACAACGTCGATATCGTGGCCGCCACCAATACCGACACCTCCTGGCGCTTTAAAGAGACCAAAAAAAGCGGCCTGATGGGCACCGGTGGCATCGGTTTTACCCTCGGTAGCAGTAAAACGACGCACGACCTGAAAGAGGCGGGCACCACCCAAAGTCAGAGCTTCAGTACCGTGGGCTCTACGGGCGGTAGCGTGGCGATTTCGGCGGGAAATCAGGCGCATATCGGCGGTGCGGATCTGGTCGCCGGGAAAGATTTAAGCCTCAGCGGCAGCAGCGTCATCATTGAACCAGGACACGACAAACGCACCCGTGATGAAACCTTCGAGCAGAAGAAAAGCGGGCTGACGGTGGCACTCTCCGGCACGGTGGGCAGCGCGATTAACAACGCGGTGAGCGCGGTGCAGGATGCGCATGAGGAGAGCGATGGCCGTCTGGCTGCGTTGCAGGCGACCAAAGCTGCCCTCTCGGGCGTGCAGGCCGGGCAGGCGGTGGATATGGCCGCGACCACGGGCGACCCGAACGCGATGGGCGTGAGCCTCTCGCTGACTACCCAGAAATCCAAATCGCAGCAGCATGCCGAAAGCGATGCGGTGACGGGCAGCACGCTGAACGCGGGCAATAACCTCTCCATCACCGCGAACGGGAAAGGCAAAGGTCCGAACAGCGGCGATATCGTGATTGCCGGCAGCCAGCTGAAAGCGGGCGGCGACACCACGCTGGACGCGCAGAACGACATTCTGCTGGGCGGCGCGGCGAATACTCAGCAGTCGAGCGGCAAGAACAGCAGCAGCGGCGGCGGTGTGGGCGTGAGTATCGGTGCGGGCGGCAACGGCGCGGGCATCAGCGTGTTTGCCAACGTCAATGCGGCCCACGGGAAAGACAAGGGCAACGGCACCGACTGGACCGAGACCACGATAGACAGCGGCAAAACTGTCACTGTCAAAAGCGGGAACGATACGGTGCTCGACGGGGCGCAGGTCAACGGCAATACAATCATTGCTGACGTCGGTCACGACCTGCTGATGAGCAGCCAGCAGGACACCAACAAGTACGACAGCAAGCAGACCAGCGTGGCGGCAGGCGGAAGCTTCACCTTCGGCAGCATGTCTGGCTCCGGTTACATCTCTGCCTCCCAGGACAAGATGAAGAGTCGCTTTGACTCGGTGTCTGAGCAGACCGGGCTGTTTGCCGGAGACGGTGGTTTTGACATCACCGTCGGCAACCACACGCAGCTTGACGGGGCGGTTATCGCATCCACGGCAACGGCGGATAAAAACAGCCTCGACACCGGGACGCTGGGCTTCAGCGATATCCACAATGAGGCGGACTTTAAAACCCAGCACTCGGGTATCAGCCTGAGCGGTGGCGGCAGCTTCGGGGAGACGTTCAAGGGCAACATGCCGGGCGGGATGATTTCGGCGGCGGGCAACAGTGGCCACGCGGAAGGGACCACCCAGGCGGCTGTCGCTGACGGCACGATAACCATCCGCGACAAGGACAATCAGAAGCAGAATGTGGCTGATCTGAGCCGCGATACCGAGCACGCCAACGACAGCATCAGCCCGATTTTCGACAAGGAAAAAGAGCAGAACCGCCTGAAAGCGGTGGGGATGATCAGCGAAATCGGCAGCCAGGTGGCGGACATAGCGCGGACGCAGGGTGATCTGAACGGACTGAAAGCAGCAAAAGAGAAATACGGCGATCTTCCGGCGAATGCGACGGAAGAGCAGCGGCAGGAGTATCTTGCAAACCTGCGTAACTCGCAGACCTACAAAGAGGAAATGGAGAAGTTCGGCACCGGCAGCGATATCCAGCGCGGTATCCAGGCGGCCACGGCGGCGTTGCAGGGGCTGGCGGGCGGCAATATCGGTGGCGCGCTGGCGGGGGCTTCGGCGCCGGAGCTGGCGCATCTGCTGAAATCAACGGAAGGTGATCCTGCGGTCAACGCGATAGCGCATGCGATCCTGGGCGGTGCAGTGGCTGCTATTCAGGGTAACAGTGCAGCGGCAGGAGCGATTGGTGCAGGGAGTGGCGAGCTGGCGGCACGTGCAATTTCCGAACTGCTATATCCGGGCGTGAAAAATCTCACTGAAGAGCAGAAACAGACGGTCAGTTCACTGGCGAGTCTTTCAGCGGGCATGGCTGGTGGGATCGCTACGGGGAACGCCGCTGGAGCCGCGACGGGAGCCAGTGCCGGGAAGAATGCGGCGGAGAATAACGCGCTAAGCAAGAAAGACAAAATTAACATCTTTGATATCAACCCGATGCTGAAAATCGGGATCGAAGATGCGAATGGCGATCCACTGAAAGGTGGAGGCGGGATTGGAAAAGGTAAGGGAAGCGCGATCCCTGTATCTGAGCCAGTTACGGCCAATAATGGTTTGGTTTACAAGTCGAATCCCAAACATACATTAGGACAACAGGGTAATAGGCCTAATGCTGGGATTGAGCCTAAGGATTCGATTAGCCTCTTTGAGCAGTCGATCCCTAGTACAAAGCAATTTTCGAATAAAGAAGTTAGATTTGCTGTTGATAATCAGGGAAATGTGCATAGATTTGAAGGAACAAATGGCCAATATCACTGGAACGGCAGCACTGGTGATAAAAATGCTCTGACAAGTGACCAAATACCAAGTGCTGTTCAGAAACAACTAGGGGTAAGAATTAAATGATTTACGGTGATCCTTTTATTTTTGCATTTCAGTTCGATGTGGTTGAATCTTGGAATACACCCGGAGACATATGGCGAAATGGGATGTTTTCGTTATATATTGAGGGCAATAAACTATTTGATGTTGTAGATGTTTTTGAATTGACAACAACGTTTAGCTTTTATTCGAAGGCAACCATCACCGACTTAAGTGTCAATGATTTATCTATTGATGCAATCGCTCTTTACAAAAATGCCAGAAATTATTTTATCGGAGATGGCGAAGTGCTAATTGATGGATTGTTTGATTTAACATGTACTGCGATGGGTGATAACGGTTGTTATCTTTATTTTCTCAAAACAAGCAATGGCGATAGGTTAGTATGGAGCACAGATTGTGGAAGAAAAGTTAAAGAAGCAATACTTCCACGAGGAACGGTACATAGTGTGATTAATCAACTTCGGGAATTTTCATAAACCTCATTCATCTTCCACTTATTCTAAAAAGTGGATCATGAGAACAAAAAGTCACTGCAAGGGTTGTGGTGTTGGTGAGACAAAAAACGCTTAACAGTGCAAAAAATCCCTGGGGCGAAGGTATAACAGACAAAAAAGGTTGTAACCTACGGAAAGGACAGGGAAAAGCCGGGTTAGCGACAGAAAGCCGCACAGGAAAGAGTTGTTGTTGAGAATAATGCGCTGAGCTTTGGTAATGGTTTTGAAAGCAATGCTGCGGCGGCTGCATCATGGAACCAGTATGCGGTAAACAATAACCTGACACCGGAAGAAACGCAGGCCGGGCTGGATAAGATCGCAAAAGGCGATATGCCGGACAGCACTAATATCACGAAAGTGATCGTGAATGGTTATAAGGATGGCGTGCTGATAGCAGGAGCCGCTTATTTGGGTCCGGCAGCATCAGTAGGAAAAGTTGTGGGCGGTGCCGTAATATCGGAAAGCGCTAATGGTATGTATCAGTGGTACGACCTGAGCAAACCCGGCAACGAAAACAAAGGCTGGGATTACTGGGGAAGTGCCTCGGCAGGCATTACTGGAGCACTGGCACCAGGACGGAGTATATGGCAGAACGCAGGGATCGCGGCAGGTGGAACTCTATTTACTGATGGGCCTGATAAAGGTGCTTTAACCGGGACTGGGGCTGGTTGGGCATTTGGTAGTACGGTTAGTGTGATTGCACCGCCTGTATTGAAACCAGTTTTAGGCCCAAACTCTGGCTTTGTTAGTGATGTAATTGGTTCTGTTGGCGGCGAATTTATTGGTAATAAAGTTAAAGATAAAATAAATAAGAAGGGGGCGAATGGTGCTGATGAATAAAAACAATCAAAAAATAAGCTTAAAACTTTTATTTTTAAGTGTTATTTATCTTGTTGCTTGTTGTTTCATTTTTTTCTTTATAGCTAGTGCTGTTATTGACTTGATTTTTGATGGCAAGGTGAATTTAACGCGAGACGTAATTATAGATATCATCGTTGTAAGCACTATCGCGGGTTCTGCAGGAGGGGTGGGTTCATGGATCTTCGCTAAAATAGACGAACGCAAGCGCAAGGCCCGAGAAAAATCGCCCTCAGATCCCAACTGATCCTCACAATCATAAACCCCGCCCTTACCCGGCGGGATTTTTTTATCTCACTTACGCCGACTCAAGCGCCACTCTGGCCGCCACGCCCTGCAAAAATGCCATCACCTGCTGCTGTTCTTCTTCTGGTAATTGGCTGATGTTGTTCAGTTCTTTCATAAAGGGTGTCTCCGTGGCCCGGGTGGTGATGACCAGGCAGCCCGGCATCACGCGAACATCGAGTTCGGTTCCGGAAGTAAACCCGGCATCTTCCATCCAGCGCCCGTTCAGGCGCAGGCTGGCACAGCGGGTGTAGCGCCGGGTTCTCTTGGTCTGGCGATCGTAGTGGCGGGTGCTGACATAACTCACCGTCATACGTCGTACGCTTTTAGAAATACCTTCTGCTTTCTTTTCCAGCGCGCAGTCGCCATTTTTGCGTACCGCTTCGCGATTTCTGGAAATATTGGCCAAAGTTTCAGAATCTGTTTTGGCAATAGTGACTTCTGGCTTAATATTTGTGTCAGCCATATTCAACTCCGTATTAGTTGTTTGTGGTTAGCGGTATGAAGGTGCTGGTTACACCTTCATATCGCGTTCTTTAATAATCTGAATTTATCGTTTTATGTTACTTTTCTGTTGTGGCCATATTTTTCTCTGTGTCCATTATACCTTGCTGAATAAAAACACAGTATAAAGTTGTTGGGCAATATTAAAAATTGCGAGGCCGCTTCAGAAATTAATATCGATTCATGTAACGTTGCGTTTTTAATAATTTCGTTAAGATGTCATCTATTATTCCTTATCTCAACCTCCTATGGCGTCGGCAACTGGGGCATCAGCGTGTTTGCCAACGCACGGGAAAGACAAAGGCAACGGCACCGACTGGACCGAGACCACGATAGACAGCGGCAAAACTGTCACCATCAAAAGCGGGAACGACACCGTAATCGACGGGGCGCAGGTCAACGGCAATACAATCATTGCCGACGTCGGTCACGACCTGCTGATGAGCAGCCAGCAGGACACCAACAAGTACGACAGCAAGCAGACCAGCGTGGCGGCAGGCGGCAGCTTCACCTTCGGCAGCATGTCTGGCTCCGGTTACATCTCTGCCTCCCAGGACAAGATGAAGAGTCGCTTTGACTCGGTGTCTGAGCAGACCGGGCTGTTTGCCGGTGACGGTGGTTTTGACATCACCGTCGGCAATCATACACAGCTCGACGGGGCGGTTATCGCATCCACGGCAACGGCGGATAAAAACAGCCTCGATACCGGGACGCTGGGCTTCAGCGATATCCACAACGAGGCGGATTTCAAAACTCAGCACTCGGGCATCAGTCTGAGCGGCGGCGGCAGCTTCGGGGAGACGTTCAAGGGCAACATGCCGGGCGGGATGATTTCGGCGGCGGGCAACAGCGGCCACGCGGAAGGGACCACCCAGGCGGCTGTCGCTGACGGCACGATAACCATCCGCGACAAGGCCAGCCAGAAACAGGACGTGGCGGATCTGAGCCGCGACACGGAGCACGCCAACGACAGCATCAGCCCGATCTTCGACAAGGAGAAAGAGCAGAACCGCCTGAAAGCGGTGGGGATGATCAGCGAAATTGGCGGCCAGGTGGCGGACATAGCACGGACGCAGGGTGATCTGAACGGACTGAAGAAAGCCCGGAGCAATTCGAAAACCACACTGCCAGCCAATGCGACAGAGAAAGAACGCCAGGATTATCTTGCTGGCCTGCGGAATTCGCAGGCTTACAAAGAGGAAATGGAGAAGTTCGGCACCGGCAGCGATATCCAGCGCGGTATCCAGGCGGCCACGGCGGCGTTGCAGGGTCTGGCGGGCGGCAATATCGGTGGCGCGCTGGCGGGGGCTTCGGCACCTGAGCTGGCGCATATGCTGAAATCGACGGAAGGTGATCCTGCGGTCAACGCGATAGCGCATGCGATCCTGGGCGGTGCAGTGGCTGCTATTCAGGGGAACAGCGCGGCGGCAGGCGCTGCTGGAGCTGCATCGGGTGAACTGATTGCGCGAGCCATTGCGGAAATCTATTACCCTGGTGTGAAAACTTCTGATCTGACGGAAGATCAACGGCAGACCATCAGTTCTCTGGCAAGCATCTCGGCAGGTATTGCGGGTGGTCTTGCAGGTGGTGATACGGCAGGTGCGGCGACAGGCGCTAGCGCCGGGAAGAATGCGGTTGAGAATAATGCGCTGAGTAAAAAGGATAAAGTTAACATCCTTGATATCAACCCGATGCTGAAGGTCGGTGTCCTTGATGAGAATGGTGAGGAAAGTCTGGCTGGCGGCGGGATAGCTAAAGGCGGAAAATCCAAAGATACTAAAATTTGGACCAAAACTAAGAAAGATGAACCAGTGCCAAATGCTTATGGACATTGGGAAAAACATAAATCTGAATTCCCTGAGTACCAGAATTCGAAGCAATATGTTGATGCTACACATAACTTCGTAACGACTCCGCCAGCAGGCACTTTGACTAAAACCAGACCTAATGGAGATACTCTGTATTACAATCCAACAACTAACACATTTGCCTCGAAAGACGTAAATGGTGTGCCACGTACAATGTTTAAACCACAGAAAGGCCTCGAATATTGGAATAAGCAATGATGAATAGTGAAACTTACCCTTGCCCATGCTGTGGAAATAAAACAATAGATGAGCTTGGTTGCTATGAAATATGCCCTATTTGTGGATGGGAAGATGACCCTGTTCAATCAGCTGATCCTGATTTTTCCGGTGGTGCAAACTCTCCGAGCTTGAATGAAGCAAGAGAGCAATTAATAAACCGTTCGTAAATAACAAAAATCCCGCCCTTAACCCGGCGGGATATTTTTATCTGTCACGATCCGCCGTTACATACAGTGCCCGTCCTCGCGCTTATACACCGGCATATCACCGGTATCGTTCAGCGCGCCCGGAAACGTCTCCAGCCACTGCACCATCTTCTTGCGGTTGAATCTGCTGGTGAAAGGCTCTTCAGTTGTGGCAGATAATGCTGTTAACCTGCACGCAGGTAACAACGTCGATATCGTGGCCGCCACCAATACCGACACCTCCTGGCGCTTTAAAGAGACCAAAAAAAGCGGCCTGATGGGCGCCGGCGGCATCGGTTTTACCCTCGGTAGCAGTAAAACGACGCACGACCTGAAAGAGGCGGGCACCACCCAAAGTCAGAGCTTCAGCACCGTGGGCTCTACGGGCGGTAGCGTGGCGATTTCGGCGGGAAACCTGGCGCATATCGGCGATGCGGTGACGGGCAGCACGCTGAACGCGGGCAATAACCTCTCCATCACCGCGAACGGGAAAGGCAAAGGTCCGAACAGCGGCGATATCGTGATTGCCGGCAGCCAGCTGAAAGCGGGCGGCGACACCACGCTGGACGCGCAGAACGACATTCTGCTGGGCGGCGCGGCGAATACTCAGCAGTCGAGCGGCAAGAACAGCAGCAGCGGCGGCGGTGTGGGCGTGAGTATCGGTGCGGGCGGCAACGGCGCGGGCATCAGCGTGTTTGCCAACGTCAATGCGGCCCACGGGAAAGACAAGGGCAACGGCACCGACTGGACCGAGACCACGATAGACAGCGGCAAAACTGTCACTGTCAAAAGCGGGAACGACACCGTACTCGACGGAGCGCAGGTCAACGGCAATAAAATTGTCGCCGACGTCGGTCACGACCTGCTGATGGGCAGCCAGCAGGACACCAACAAGTACGACAGCAAGCAGACCAGCGTGGCGGCAGACGGCAGCTTCACCTTCGGCAGCATGTCTGGCTCCGGTTACATCAACGCCAGCCAGGACAAGATGAAGAGTCGCTTTGACTCGGTGTCTGAGCAGACCGGGCTGTTTGCCGGTGACGGTGGTTTTGACATCACCGTCGGCAACCACACGCAGCTTGACGGGGCGGTTATCGCATCCACGGCGACGGCGGATAAAAACAGCCTCGATACCGGGACGCTGGGCTTCAGCGATATCCACAATGAGGCGGACTTTAAAACCCAGCACGCGGGCGGCTCGTTTAACACCGGGGGCAGTATCGCCGGGCGGTTTGCCAGCAATGCGGCGAGTACGCTGCTGGCAGGCGGTGGCCACAAAGGCCACGCAGAGGGAACGACTCAGGCGGCAATCGCTGACGGCTCTGTCACCATCCGCGATAAGGCCAGCCAGAAACAGGACGTGGCAGACCTGAGCCACGACACGGAGCATGCCAACGGCAGCATCAGCCCGATCTTTGACAAGGAAAAAGAGCAGAACCGCCTGAAAGCAATCGGGCTTATCAGCGACATTAGTGGCCAGGCCGCAGACATTGCCAGATCTCAGGGTGAGCTGGCCGGGCGTAAAGCGGCGAAAGATCCGGCATCACTGGAAGAAGCACGCCAGCAGCTGGCTGGGGAAGGAAAAGCGGTCACAGATGCTGCGGTGGAAGAACGTGCGTACAACAATGCGTCGACGTTCTACGGCACGGGCGGTGCGGTTCAGCGCGGTATCCAGGCGGCAACTGCCGCACTGACCGTGCTGGCTGGCGGTGGAGATCTGGCGGGCGCACTGGCAGGGGCATCGGCTCCGGAGCTGGCAAATATCATCGGGCATCGTTCTGGCCTCAGCGACGATGATGCGCTGATCGCTCATGCCCTGCTGGGCGGTGTGGTGGCCTCGTTACAGGGCAAGAGTGCGGCGGCAGGTGCTGCGGGAGCGTTGACGGGAGAACTGGCTGCCCGAGCCATTCAAGACCAGATGTTCCCGGGTAAAAAGAACAGCGATCTGAGCGAAAGCGATAAGCAGTACATCAGCAATCTGGCAACGATAGCGTCAGGGCTTGCGGGGAATATCGTTAGTGGTAACTCAAGCGGCACAACGACGGGGGCGCAGGCAGGGAAGAATGCGGCGGAGAATAATACGCTCAGCGATGATGAAGAGGAAATCAAGAGCCTGCATGGTAATCGTCCAATAAAAATTATTCCGATTAATCCATTGAAAATTGGGCTGACGGATGAAGATGGAGACGTGCAGGGTAATGGTGGTAAGGTTATAATCATCAACAAATCTAAGTATCCTGAATCTGCTAAGCATATTGAAGATGCTCAGGCTGCGGGTAAACCAGCCGTATTGACTATAGATCGTAGTGGTGCAGCGCAACGGCGACGGGAATCATTGCAAGATACTCCTCCAGTAAAAGGATTAGATCGCGATGAATACCCACCGGCAATGTTTAAAGAAGGAGGGGCGGGCTCTTCTGTTAGACCAATCACGCCTTCTGATAACCGAGGAGCGGGAGCTTGTATTGGTGCACAGTGTCGTAACTTACCGGATGGCACGTCTGTTACCATTAAAACTGATGGAGGAAATAAAAAATGAGTTTTTATATTAAAAAATTAGTATCCATTTGTGGTGATGAGTTATCAACTAAACAAGCGAGCCATAATTTTTCTGCGTTAACTAGCTCATCCGTATGTGAACAACTGAAGGAATTATTAGCAGTAAAAAATGGATTTTATGGTTTTGAGTCGGCTTTGCATGTTTTCCCCTATGAATCAACAGATGAAGAAATAGGTTTGCTCGACTGGAATGAAAAATCGCTTTGGATATCTTATTACAATGATATGGCTCTTGACGCATTGTATTTTGCGGAGGATGTGTTTGGCAGTCAGTTTTGCGTACGAGACGATGGGATTTATAGCTTTGATCCAGAAACCGCAGATTTTAGTAAAATAGCAGAAACTATTAATGACTGGTGTCATGTGATATTGAATGATTATAATGTATTAACTGGTTATTCTTTGGCGCATTCATGGCAAAAATTACATGGGGCTATTCCACCATGTCATCGATTGGTTCCTAAAATTCCATTTGTCACTGGAGGTTCATATGATATTGAGAACCTGTATTTGGAATGTACTTATAAATCTCTGATAGCAAGAGCAAATCTTGCATTGCAAATAAGAGATATTCCGGATGGGAATAGTATTAAGATAATTACCCAAGAGTAGTTATTATTGTTCAGGGGTATGTGAATATCAGTAGGGCGGTAACGTGGGTGTCAACAGTTTTTCGGCAGAGATAGCTGTACTGAACAAAAAATAGCTGAAAGACTAATTAATATATCAAAACTACAATAGGATAAACCCGCCCTTATCCAGCGGGTTTTCTTCCCCATTCACACCGCCTCAAGCACTACCTTCGCCGCCACCCCCTGCAAAAACCGCCTCACATGCTCCTGCTCTTTCTCCGGCAAACGACTGATCTTGTTCAGGTCTTTCATAAACGATGTCTCCACCGGGCGGGTGGTGATGACCAGGCAGCCCGGCATCACGCGAACATCGAGTTCGGTTCCGGAAGTAAACCCGGCATCTTCCATCCAGCGCCCGTTCAGGCGCAGGCTGGCACAGCGGGTGTAGCGCCGGGTTCTCTTGGTCTGGCGATCGTAGTGGCGGGTGCTGACATAACTCACCGTCATACGTCGTACGCTTTTAGAAATACCTTCTGCTTTCTTTTCCAGCGCGCAGTCGCCATTTTTGCGTACCGCTTCGCGATTTCTGGAAATATTGGCCAAAGTTTCAGAATCTGTTTTGGCGATAGTAACTTCTGGCTTAATATTTGTGTCAGCCATATTCAACTCCTGTTTAGTTGTTTGTGGTTAGCGGTATGAAGGTGCTGGTTACACTTTCATATCGCGTTCTTTAATAATCTGAATTTATCGTTTTATGTTACTTTTCTGTTGTGACCTTATTTTTCTCTGTGTCTATTATACCTTGCTGAATAAAAACACAGTATAAAGTTGTTGGGCAATATTAAAAATTGCGAGGCCGCTTCAGAAATTAATATCGATTCATGTAACGTTGCGTTTTTAATAATTTCGTTAAGATGTCATCTATTATTCCTTATCTCAACCTCCTATGGCGTCGGCAACTGGGGCATCAGCGTGTTTGCCAACGCACGGGAAAGACAAAGGCAACGGCACCGACTGGACCGAGACCACGATAGACAGCGGCAAAACTGTCACCATCAAAAGCGGGAACGACACGGTGCTCGACGGGGCGCAGGTCAACGGCAATACAATCATTGCTGACGTCGGTCACGACCTGCTGATGAGCAGCCTGCAGGACACCAACAAGTACGACAGCAAGCAGACCAGCGTGGCGGCAGGCGGCAGCTTCACCTTCGGCAGCATGTCTGGCTCCGGTTACATCAACGCCAGCCAGGACAAGATGAAGAGTCGCTTTGACTCGGTGTCTGAGCAGACCGGGCTGTTTGCCGGAGACGGTGGTTTTGACATCACCGTCGGCAACCACACGCAGCTTGACGGGGCGGTTATCGCATCCACGGCAACGGCGGATAAAAACAGCCTCGACACCGGGACGCTGGGCTTCAGCGATATCCACAATGAGGCGGACTTTAAAACCCAGCACTCGGGCATCAGTCTGAGCGGTGGCGGCAGCTTCGGGGAGACGTTCAAGGGCAACATGCCGGGCGGGATGATTTCGGCGGCGGGCAACAGCGGTCACGCGGAAGGCACCACCCAGGCGGCAATCGCTGACGGGACTATCACTGTCCGCGACACGGCAAACCAGAAACAGGACGTGGCGGATCTGAGCCGCGACACGGAGCACACCAACGACAGCATCAGCCCGATTTTCGACAAGGAAAAAGAGCAGAACCGCCTGAAAGCGGTGGGGATGATCAGCGAAATCGGCAGCCAGGTGGCGGACATAGCGCGGACGCAGGGTGATCTGAACGGACTGAAGAAAGCCCAGAGCAATTCGAAAACCACACTGCCAGCCAATGCGACAGAGAAACAGCGCCAGGATTATCTTGCTGGCCTGCGGAATTCGCAGGCTTACAAAGAGGAAATGGAGAAGTTCGGCACCGGCAGCGATATCCAGCGCGGTATCCAGGCGGCCACGGCGGCGTTGCAGGGTCTGGCGGGCGGCAATATCGGTGGCGCGCTGGCGGGGGCTTCGGCACCTGAGCTGGCGAACATCATCGGCCATCATGCGGGTATTGACGACAACACAGCAGCAAAAGCCATTGCCCACGCCATTCTCGGCGGTGTGACGGCGGCGCTTCAGGGTAACAACGCGGCGGCAGGCGCTGTCGGCGCGGGGTCCGGTGAGCTGGTCGCGGTAGCTATCGCCAGAAGTCTCTACCCGAACACAGACCCGTCGAAGCTGACGGAAGACCAGAAGCAAACCGTGAGCACACTGGCAACACTTTCAGCGGGCATGGCTG
Organism: Citrobacter enshiensis; assembly: GCF_029338175.1. Lineage (NCBI taxonomy): Bacteria > Pseudomonadati > Pseudomonadota > Gammaproteobacteria > Enterobacterales > Enterobacteriaceae > Citrobacter > Citrobacter enshiensis. The sequence goes on along the minus strand of NZ_CP119862.1, from coordinate 3,705,909 downwards.
GCGGTATTGCAGGCGGGAATGTGTCTGGTGCAGCTGCCGGGGCGAGTGCCGGGAAGAATGTTGCGGAGAATAATGCGCTCAGCGACGATGAAGAGGAAATCAAGAGCCTGCATGGTAATCGCCCATTAAAGATCTTTGACATAAACCCGATGATGAAACCTGGCCTTGTTGATGAGGATGGTAATACTGTTAACATCGGTGCATCTAAAGCAGGTAAGCCCGGCACTGCTGCTACAAAGCTACCTTCAGGCTATGCAGCAAACGCTTCCGGGAATGTCGTCGGACCCAAGGGGGGTGTTTATAACAACACTGGTAAAGTAGACTCCGCCGGAAATGTCATTTATTCGAATAACGGTGGCTATTACATTTTCACTGAGGGCGCAAAGTCTGGTACTTCTTCACCAAATCCATCAAATCAAGTTCGTCAGAATTACGAACAAGGTAAGGTTTTTGAGGATAAGGTTTACCAAGAACATAGTGTCGATAAGTCGGTGTCTGCAAGAGAGATTACCGTGAAAACTCCAGGTGGGACGAATGTCAGGATTGATATCATCAGCAAGGACAAGCAAGGTAATATTACGTGCATTGAGTGTAAGAGCTCGTCGACTGCTCCACTGACTCCCAATCAGAAAGTTGGTTACCCTGAAATAGAAAAGAATGGCGCCACTGTAACAGGAGCTGGAAAACCAGGATTTGAAGGTGGGACTATGATACCACCGACAAAAATTGACATTATCAGACCAGATAAAACACCAAAGAGGTAAATATGTCAGTAGAAGATGTGAGCAAAATTGACTCTATTGGTATACCGAGCGACAACCCTAATACAGTTAGCTTGGCGATCTCGGATCATTTAACTTGGGATGTGCCCATTGAAGAACACTTGTATAAAATTCAAGAAAAAATAAATACTTACATAAGTTTTATTGAAAGCGGAGAGATATATGATGTGTTCCCAGCATCACAAGGAACAACGCGAAAGATCATAGAGATTTATTTCAAATATGACCTTCCAGAACAGGTTGTTTCTTTCTTAGATCAAATATCGAATGTTCTGCAATCAATCAACATAGAGTTAAGATATCAAACATTGAAATAACGGAAATCCCGGCCAAGTCGCCGGGATCTTTTTATCTGTCACGATCCGCCGTTACATACAGCGCCCGTCCCCGCGCTTATACACCGGCACATCGGCGGTGTCGTTCAGCGCTCCCGGAAACGTCTCCAGCCACTGCACCATCTTCTTGCGGTTGAATCTGTTGGTGAAAGGCTCTTCAGTTGTGGCTGATAATGCTGTTAACCTGCACGCAGGTAACAACGTCGATATCGTGGCCGCCACCAATACCGATACCTCCTGGCGCTTTAAAGAGACCAAAAAAAGCGGCCTGATGGGCACCGGTGGCATCGGTTTTACCCTCGGTAGCAGTAAAACGACGCACGACCTGAAAGAGGCGGGCACCACCCAAAGTCAGAGCTTCAGTGTAAGTATTCCGCATAATCGTGCCATTCACATTTAGAGATCTTCTTTTTTCTGACCCAGAAGATGAACAGCGTAGCTCTAAAATCTGGCGGGACGTCCGTGGGGCTGACTCCATAAGATGAGCTGTGACCCGGGACGTCAACCCGATACAGCCTCAAAAAATACAGGTATAATCCCCATAAATATTCAACCGGTTTAGATACGAAGATGACGAAACTCACCTTACAAGAGCAGATGCTTAAAGCTGGATTAGTGACCAGCAAAAAAATGGCCAAAGTCCAGAGAACGGCTAAAAAATCACGCGTTCAGGCTCGTGAGGCAAGAGAGGCCGTGGAAGAGAATAAAAAAGCGCAACTTGAGCGTGACAAGCAGCTCAGCGAACAACAAAAACAGGCTGCGTTATCTAAAGAGTATAAAGCTCAGGTAAAGCAACTCATTGAAATGAACCGCATCAACATTTCAAGAGGCGATATTGGGTTTAACTTCACCGACAATAATTTAATCAAAAAAATCATGGTGGATAAGCTAACCCAGGCTCAGCTGATCAACGGTCGTCTTGCGATTGCGCGTTTGGTTGTTGATAACAGTAGCGAGAGCGAATACGCGATTATCCCCGCGAGCGTAGCCGATAAGATTGCCCAGCGGGATGTGAGCAGTATTGTGTTACACAGCGCGCTGAGTGCAGAAGAGCAGGATGAAGAAGATCCGTATGCCGACTTTAAAGTACCTGATGATTTGATGTGGTAAACAACGATCATCCAGACTTAAGCCAAAGGCATAGTCTGTGCAGGCATTGTGCTTTACACTGCGCGCTGCAAAACTGAGTAGATAAACGATTAATCAGGCGGTAATGGCGATGAACGGAACGATCACAACGTGGTTTAAAGATAAAGGCTTTGGATTTATCAAAGATGAAAACGGTGATAACCGTTATTTTCATGTGATTAAGGTCGCCAATCCGGAGCTTATCAAGAAAGATGCGGCGGTGACCTTCGAACCGACCACCAACAACAAGGGCTTGTCCGCGTATGCGGTGAAAGTCGTCCCGGAAAGCAAACATATTTATATTGCGGGCGAGCGCCTTAAGCTCACCTCGATCAAGTCTTTCCTGGTGTACAGCGAAGAAGTCCCTGTCGATACCGGCATTGATAAAGAGAATGCGGTGCTGTCGGTGGGGATCCTGATGAGCAATATCAGACCCAAAACAGACGCGAAGCCTGGCGAAATGCGCTCGGTGAAAAAACTGGCAATCACCACCTTCCAGGGCACGACGTTAATCTTCTCGGAAGATGAGATAGACATCGAGGCCACGGTAAAAATGCTCAAGATCTGAAATCATTCGGACTGACCCGTGCCGAAATTCTGTGGCTCAGATAAGCAGAATTTCGGCACCGCTTACGCCTCCCAGAAAATAAAACTTACCGGCACCGTTTTGGTCAACCAGACGCCATTATCTGCCTGATAAAATGTAATCCCTTTCTCGTGCATCAAGCGCGCATCAATCTTCAATACCACCGGTTTTCCGTGTCGCTTGCCAACTGCCGTGGCCGTCGCTTCATCGGCGGATAAATGGACATACTGCCTGGAACCGGCGATGAGTCCCTGTTGATGAATGGCGTCGACAAATCGCGTTGCTGTGCCATGAAATAACAATGCAGGCGGAATTTTTTCGACAAACTGGATATCAACGTGTTGGGATGAATGGCCCTGAACCGCGCGTATCCGTTGTCCATCCGCAGAGAGGGCAAACCGTTTTTTATCGCTGGTTTCGACAATGGACTGAATCAGTTGCCGATCGAGAGGCTTATTTCCCTGGGCCGCGCAGCGAATCAGGATGTCGATGTCGGCCCATCCTTCGCTGTCTAATTCCAGACCGATCGCGTCAGGCTGATGCCGTAAGACATAGCTTAAAAATTTGCTGACTTCGGTGAATGATTTTCCCATGCGCATTAATTCCTGTGTCCGTACGCCAGCCAATGCCGGTTGCTATGAATACACTTTACTCTACCACTGAGAGGGGCCAGCCGACGATAAAGGTGACGGGATTCCGGGGCACTCCGGTGGCGCACCTTTTTGTTTCTAATCATTACGTCTTACGCTCTGACAAGCGCCAGCCCTTAGGGTGTGGCATCAGCAACCGGTTTGAACGGGCGTTAAAAATGGGCGATGGTACAGGTTATCGTTTGCGTCATTGTGATAGGGTGATTTTCTGCTTATTAATTTCGAAAATCCCTACAGGAGCCACAACATGTCGCAGCATAATCCGTTGAACGCCATCCTCGAAAAGCAAGATTTCCTGTTGCTGGATGGGGCGCTGGCAACGGAACTGGAAGCGCGTGGCTGTACGTTAGCGGACAGGCTCTGGTCCGCCAAAGTGTTGGTGGAAAACCCGGAAGTGATCCGCGAGGTTCACCTGGACTACTATCGCGCGGGCGCGCAGTGTGCCATTACCGCCAGCTATCAGGCTACACCAGCAGGTTTAGCAGCGCGCGGCCTCGATGAGGCGCAATCAAAAGCGCTCATCGGAAAGAGCGTTGAACTGGCGCGTAAAGCGCGGGAAGCATATCTGGCGGAAAACCCGCAGGCGGGCACGCTGCTGGTGGCAGGCTCCGTGGGGCCCTACGGCGCGTTTCTTGCCAATGGTTCTGAATACCGTGGCGATTACCTGCGTAGCCGCGAAGAGTTTCAGGCATTCCATCGCCCACGCGTGGAAGCGTTGCTTGACGCAGGTGCCGATCTGTTGGCCTGCGAAACGATGCCGAATTTTGTCGAGATCAAAGCGCTGGCAGAACTGTTGAAGGCCTGGCCGCGCGCCCGTGCGTGGTTCTCTTTCACCCTGCGCGACAGCGAGCATCTGAGCGACGGCACGCCGCTGCGCGAGGTGGTCGCGTTCCTCAGCCATTTCCCACAGGTGGTGGCGATTGGCGTCAACTGCATTGCGCTGGAAAATACCACCGCCGCGTTGCAGCATTTTCAGGGGCTGACGGCGCTGCCGCTGGTGGTTTATCCGAACTCGGGCGAGCATTACGACGCGGTGAGCAAAAGCTGGCATCAGCACGGCGAAAGCGGCGCACGGTTGGCGGATTACCTGCCGCAGTGGTTGGCGGCGGGGGCGCGGTTGATTGGCGGGTGTTGTCGCACCACGCCAGAGGATATTGCCGCTTTAAAAACGCGAAGCTGACGGTAGGGCCGGTAAGGCGTTAGCCGCCATCGGGCATTGATTGTCTGATGGCGCTTCGCTTATCAGGCCTACAAATGTATCAGGCCTGCGAAAACATCACTTATCGGGCAAGAAATGTAGGCCGGGTAAGCTTAGCGTCACCCGGCACAACATCACGCCGCATCTGCCAGTACGAACATCCCGTACGGGTGGATTTCGAGATAGTAGTGCTCGCCGACGTCCGGTTGCAGGCGAGTGGCGTTAACCTGCAATAAGATCTCCTGCCCGTGCCACTCTACCGTCACCTCATACTGCGGTCCCATATAGGCTACATGCTGAATCACACAGCGCTGACACTCTTCGCCGCGATCGCTTAAGGTAATCGCTTCCGGGCGTACGCCGACTGTACCTTCTCCCTGACTGGCAAAATGCAGCGCCCTCGGCAGGCGATAACCGTAGATATCAACAAACTCCTGACTGAAGGTGGCCGGGAACAGGTTGGCGTCGCCCATAAAGCTCGCCATAAAGCGCGACGCAGGCTGGCGATAGAGATCCTGTGGCGAGCCTATCTGCATGATATGCCCTTTGTTCATCACCAGCACGGTATCGGACACCGCGAAGGCCTCGCTCTGATCGTGGGTCACATACAGCGAGGTGATATCAAACTGCTTTTGCAGCTCGCGGATTTTATCGCGCATGCTGCGGCGCAGGTTGGCGTCGAGGTTACTCAGCGGTTCATCAAACAGCAGCACTTTTGGTTTGAGGATCAACGCGCGGGCCAGCGCCACGCGCTGCTGCTGACCGCCGGAGATCTGATCAACATAGCGGTCTTCGAATCCTTCCAGATCCACCATCGCCAGCGCCTCTTTGACGCGTGCTTTCACTTCGCTGCGTGATACGCCGAGCATCTTCAGACCATAGCCGACGTTTTCGCCCAACGACATATGCGGAAACAGGGCATAAGACTGAAACACCATGCAGATATCGCGCTGCTGAATAGAGCGATGGGTGACGTCTTCGCCATCAATAAAAATCTGCCCTTCGCTCGGCTTCTCCAGCCCGGCGACCAGACGCAGAATGGTGGTCTTCCCGCAGCCAGAAGGGCCGAGCAGCGTCACCATTTGCCCCTGCGGGATGGTGAGATTGATATTGTCGATAACCGTGTTGTTACCGAAACGTTTGGTGACGTTGCGCAGTTCAACAAAATTTTTCTGACTCATAGTGCGCTCCATTACGCCTGGTTTTTGGCTTTTGAACGGGAGATTCGAGCTTCCCCGATCAGCCAGTCAAAGAGGAAAATAATCGCCAGCATCACCACGATCAGAATCGAGCCGTAGGCGATCGCCACCCCGTATTCGCCGTCTTCCACGCGGTTCAGGATGTAGGCCGTTGCCACGCGGGTGTCCGGCGTGACGAGAAAGACAATAGCGCTGACGGTGGTAATGGCGCGTACGAAACTGTAGATCAGCGCCGAAAGGATCGCCGGGCGCAGCAGCGGTAGCAGAATGTGCGTAATGGTGCGTAAGCTCCCGGCGCGCAGGCTGAGGGAGGCTTCATCGAGTGATTTGTCGATCTGACCGAGGCCAGCGATCCCGGCACGGATGCCGACCGGTACGTTACGCATCACCATTGAGATAATCACTATCGCCGCCGTTCCGGTGAGGTAAACCGGGGCGCTGTTAAAGGCGAGAATATACGAGACGCCCGCCACGGTACCCGGTACGGCAAAGCACAGCATGGTGGTGAACTCAATGGTCTTTTTACCTTTGAACTGCTGGCGTACCACCACCCAGGCGATCAGCAAACCGAAGGCGGCGGTGATCGGCGCGGCGATGCCGGCGTAGAGCAGGGTATCAAGCAGTGAAGGCCACGCCCCGTCGCTCATCCCCTGGCCGAACAGCTTGATGAAGTTATCCAGCGTCAGGGTGTAGTCCACGCCCCAGTTGACGGTGAAACTGCCGTAGAAAATGCTGCCGTAGAGCAGGGCGTTAAAGGCTACCCACACCGCCAGAATGGCGATCACGCTCCACACCAGCGTCACCGGCAGCGGCTGCACGTCGCCACGGTAGGACTTACCAGAAACGGTGACGTAAGAACGTTTGCCGATCCACATGTACTGGATGCAGAACACCAGCAGTGAGAACAGCAGCAGGAACGCGCCGAGGGTGCTGGCAGCCTGATAATCGAGCTGCGAGCCGGTGATGTAGAAGTAGATTTGCGTCGCTAATACGTCGAAGTTACCGCCGAGCACCAGCGGGTTACTGAAATCGGCCAGCGACTGGACGATCACGATCAAAAACGCGTTCGCCAGCGCCGGTTTCAGCAGCGGAACAAAGACGCCGTTAAAGGTCTGCCAGCGGCTGGCGCGCAGAGTGTATGACGCCTCTTCGAGCGAGGGATGAATGGTTTTGATCGCCCCGTCGAGGATCATAAAGGCCATCGGGGTGAACGCCAGCACCTGTGCCAGCCAGATTCCGGTAAAACCGTACAGCCAGTTGGTATTGGTTAAGCCGAACCAGTCGACCATCAGCTCGGTGACATAGCCGGAGCGGCCCATCATCAGCGTGACGCCTAACCCGACCACAAACGGCGGCGTGACGATCGGCAAAATGGAGAAGATGCGCCCGATAATGGCGCTGCGTTTGGCGATGCGGGTGGTGTAGATCGCCAGCACCAGCCCGAAGAAGGTACACCCTACGCCCACCGCAATCGACAGGGCGATGGAGTTGAGGATCACCTGAATAATATGCGCCTGCGACAGCACGGTCATAAACGCCAGCGGGGCGAATTCGCCTGCGTCGTTGGTGAACATCGGGATAAAAATGGCGATGCTCGGCCAGACGATAAAGACGCCGATTAGTGCCACGATGGCGACCAGTGAACCGATCACAAAACGGTCGCCGCCCAGCCATTCGAGGCGGGTCAGCGCCAGCGTCATGATCGCGCCCAGCGCGACAAACAGCACGATAGTCGCATAGCCTAAACCGCGCCCTTCAATGGTGGCGCTGATGACGATAAACGCCATGCACAGTAGCGCCCAGCCCGCGTCAAGGTAATGGCGGCTACGCTGTTCGCGTTTCGCCTCCTGGAACGGGCGTACCAGCAGCAGACTCGGCAGCAGATACCATAACCAGCTGATATTGAACTGAGACCAGCCGTAGGACTCAAGAATTTCATCGCCCGTGGATTCCAGCAGGCCGTAATCGAGGCTCCAGCTTGGCAGCAGGGCAAACGCCAGCCAGCCCAGCAAAACCCAAAGGAATATCGCATCCCGTTTTTTCACGGGATGGAGTGCAAGTGTGTGTGACATACGTTTTCCGGTGCTCAATCCTGACGTAGGCCGGATAAGCGTAGGCGCCATCCGGCATTCAGGGTGACGATAATTGCCGGATGGCGGCGTTGCCTAATCCGGCCTACGTAACCTTACCTGGAGAAAGTCATCGTGATGCTTATTTACCCATCTTCACTTCGCTGACCCATTTATTGATCAATGCTTTACGTACATCTGTAGAACCGTATTTATCCATGTCGTAGTTGATCAGTTTCAGGTCATCGAGCTTCAGCGAGTTCGGTGAGGTTTCAGCAGTGGTGTTGGTCAGGATCTGATAGGACTTGCCTTTCTTCCATGCCAGTTCCTGTGCGTCTTTCGACAGCACCCAGTCGACGAACAGTTTGGCGTTGTCGAGGTTACGTGCGCCCTTCAGGATGCTGACGCCGCCAATTTCATAGCCGGTCCCTTCGCACGGGGAGATCAGCTCCAGCGGTGCGCCCTGTTCTTTTTCCAGCGAATAGTCGTGCAGGAAACCGATGCCGATGGCGGTTTCACCACGCGCCGCGTTACGCGCCGGGGCAATCCCGGATTTGGTGTACTGAGAGACGTTGGCGTTCAGTTGTTTCAGGTAATCAAAGGCCTGGTCTTCGCCCCACAGTTGGGCGAAGGTCGCCAGCGCGGTGTAAGCGGTGCCGGAACTTTGCGGATCGGCAATCTGAATCTCGCCTTTGTATTCAGGTTTGGTCAGATCTTTCCAGCACTTCGGCACCGGCAGATTTTTCTCTTTCAGACGCTGGGTGTTAACGCCAAAGCCGAGAATACCGACGTAGACCGCAGAAGAGTAGTTGCCTTTAACTTTCGCCGGGTCGCGGAATTTCTCCATTACCTGCTCCAGATTCGGCGATTTGTAAGGCTGTAGAAGATCCATTTCACCGGCCTGAGACTGCGGATCGAGGGTGCCGCCGTACCAGACATCGGCCTGCGGGTTTTTCTTCTCGGCATCGACCTTCGCCAGCGTGCTGCCAGAACCGTTACGGATGAACGACGTTTTCACGTCATATTTATCGCCGAAGGCTTTGGTTTCCGCTTCACACATTTCGTTGGTGGCGCTGCAGTAAACCACCAGGCGACCCTTGGCCTGTGCTGCACCGCTTAAGGTTGCCAGCGCAATGCCGGAAGCAATCAGGGTAGTGACCAGCGTTTTTTTCATTGTTTTATCCTTTGACCGGGAGAGGTTGTAATACCCGCCATCAATAGCGGCATCAGCAATAAACCCATAAATACGGCGGCGACCGAGAGCAAACTGAACATCCCGGACCAGCCATAGTGTTCAATCACCTGCGACAGAGGCCAGCCAGCCAACGCGGCGCCCAGATAGGCAAACAGGCCGAGAAAACCGGTGATGGAGCCTGCTGCCGCTTTGTGTCCGCATTCGACAGCCGCGAGGCCAATCAACATTTGCGGGCCAAAGACAAAGAAGCCCACCGTAAAGAAACAGACCGCCAGCAGCGCGTAGTGATGCACAGGCGCCAGCCAGAGCGCGGCGACGGAGACCATCAGCCCCAGCGTGAACAGCAAAATCATCGGTGCCCGCTGGCCGCTGAACAGTAAATCTGAGCCCCATCCGGCGAACAGTGCGCCAAGCAACCCGCCGACTTCAAACAGCATCACCGTCGCGTTGGCGCTGAGCAGATTGACGCCGTGGCTTTCCGTCAGCCAGATGTTGCCCCAGTCGTTGAGCGCAATACGAATCAGATAGACCAGCACGTAAGAGACGCCCAGCAGCCAGATCATCGGGTTCTTCAGCATTGTGGTGCGTAACATTTGCCCTAACCCCATCGGCGGGCTTTGCTGCTGCTGACGGAGTTCCAGCGGGTCATGTCGCCATTCACCTACCGTTGGTAATCCCTCTTCCTGGGGCGTACCTTTCAGTTGCAGCGTCAACCAAATACCTAATGCCATGCTGATGATCCCCGGTGTCAGCATCGCCGCCTGCCAGCCCCATGAATGGGCGGCGAAGGCGCTAATGAGCGGGATAATGGCCCCGCCAATGTTGATCGACATATTCCAGCAGCCCCACCAGAAACCGCGTTCGTTGCGCGAATACCAGTGGGTGAGCAAGCGGGCGCAGGGCGGCCATCCCCAGCCCTGAAAAAATCCGTTTAGCGTCCAGACCGCCAGCAGCAACGTCAGTGACTCGCCAAAGGCGAATACCACGTTCAGCAGTCCGGTGGCGAACAGTCCTGCGCCCATAAACCAGCGCTGCCCGTGGCTGTCGTGCCATAGCCCGGCGGTGAATTTCGACAGGCCGTAGGTCAGGTAAAACAGCGACCCCAGCAGGCCGATATCGCCTTTATCCAGTCCAAGATCCGTTTGCAGCGCCGGGAGTATGTAGTTCACGCTTTTACGCGTCAGATAAAACGCGGCGTACCCGATGACCATGCACATCAGCAACCGGGGACGTAGCATCCGGTATTGTTGGTCTGTTTCAGTAGCTGGGCGTGCGTGCATGGCGTCTCCGTTTGCGCTGACTATAGGAAAGTGAAAACCAAAGGGGATGAGAGAAAGTCCGCAGTGACTAAGACTTTTTCCTGGTTAATACGGGGTTTGTTGCAAAACTGTGGGCAAGTTAACAATTACCCGCGTGCCGTGCTGCGATTCCAGCGTCAATTCTCCGCCAAGCGCATTCACGCGTTCGCGCATTCCCTGAATACCGAATCCGGGGATTTTTGTTGAGATGATACCCACGCCGTTATCTTTCACTTCCAGATGTAAGAGTGCGTTGTGCTCGCGCAACACGATGGATATCTCGCTGGCACCGGCATGTTTACAGACGTTATTCAGTAGCTCTTGTAACAGGCGGTAGAGGGTGAATTGCACCGTTTCACTCTCTGGCGGTTGCGCTATCTGGTAATCAAAGCGGCAGGTAATGCCGCGCTCGGTAAAGGCAAATTCGTTGACCAGATGATGCAACGCCTCTTTAAACGACAGCTCATCGAGGGCGGGCGGACGTAACTGGCGTAACAACTGGCGGGTCGAGTGATGAATACGTCGGGCAAGATCGTTTATTTGAGCGGCGGCAGCCAGCGTTTGCTCTGGATCGCGCGCCCGTTTCACCAGCTGTGACTGGATCTGAATGGCGGTAATGTTTTGGCCGATTTCGTCGTGCAGTTCGCGCGCGAGGTTTTTTCGCGTGTCTTCCTCGGTGTGGATCAGTTTTTCAGTCAACGCCCGTCGGGCTGCTAATTCGGCCTCAAGGCGTTGACGATAGTGATGCAGGTTTTGCGCCAGATGCTGTTGGCGGCTAATGGCAATTCCCAGACCAATGCCGAGCAGCGCCTGAGTTGCCAGGAAGATCTCCAGCTCAATGAGATTACTGAATCCCACGCCGACCTGACGGGCAATGGTGATCATCATGCTTCCTAACAGGCCGGAGAGCACGCCGCCCTGCCAGCCAAACTTCCACGCCATGACCACGTTGGGCAAAAACACAACAATCAGCAGCAGGCGTTCAATTTCTGGCGATAGCACCATTTGAGTGCCGATACCGATAATAAAGAACAGGCTGCACCAGATGATGAGCGACGTGCGCAGCGGAGGGTTACTCGTATCCAGCCCCAGCAGATGATAGCGATGCTGCTGGCGCAAAAATTCGAAGATCAGATAAACGAACGGCGTCAGCAGCACGCCCCCGGTAAACGAGGCGAGGCCGGGCAGCATCGCCGGGATTTTCATAAACGGTGAAAGCAGGGCGGTGTTAAGTAATGAGGTCGCGGTAACCGCCGCTAGCAGCAGCGTTAGCCGTTGCCAGTAAAGGGGAAACCGGTGCCAGAAAGTCTGAGTAATGCTGGCGGGGATCAGACTAATGAGCGGTGCGGCCAGCAGAATATACCCATTCAGCAACTGCTCGTTGTGTAGCCAGAGCAGCATCAGTATCGGTGGCAGCACCAAAGCGGGCCAGTAGCGGCGCGACAGCAGGATCAGCAGCGCAAGATAGACGCCGTGCGGCAAAAACAGCGCCGCCTGCTGACCGTTATGGGTCAGATAAAATCCAAGCGTCCACAGCATCAACCAGCCCGTTCCCCAGGCCAACACAATGAACAGTGAGATCACCCAGTGACGAACGCTGCGTGACATTTAATGCCCCGTCAGCAACTGATGGTCGAGCGCGAAATGCACCAGCTCGATAGTGCTGTGGCACTGTAGTTTGCCCAGCACATTCGCGCGATGCACGTGAACCGTTTTATGGCTCAGATCGAGTCGGAAGGCGATCTCCTTTACGCTTTCACCTTTCACAAGGAGATCAAACACTTCGCGTTCTCGTGGGGTGAGGACATCCAGCACCTGCGGCTGTTGGTTACCACCGCGTAACGCCCGTAACGCGTCGGCGCACAGATAATGGCCGCCCATGCCGACGGAACGTACTGCCTGCACTAACTCTTCGGGTCCGCAGCGTTTGGTCAGGTAGCCGCTGGCTCCGGCATCCAGCGCGCTCTGCACAAAGGCTGGCGTATCATAGATGCTGAGGATGATGGCGCGGAAGTCGGGTTTTTGCGCGCGCAGTCGCTTCAACAGGCTCAGGCCGTTTTCATCCGGCATGGCAATATCCATTACGGCGACGTTGACGTCATGGCGTATCAGAGAAGGCCATGCCTCGGCAGCACTGCTGTATTGACCGGTGACCTCGAGATCGTCTTCGAGGCCTAATAATTGCGCAAAGCCGGAACGAACCACCACGTGGTCATCCACCAGCACAACACGAATCATATTCATCTTCTCTAGCCAAATTATGACCCTATGATGCCTGTCAGCACTGTGCTGGCAATCACCGGGACGTATTTATGTAATGAATGTAACAAAATTGCAATGTTTTGTCTGGGGCATCTGTATCCGGCATTGGTGCCAGGCGTGTCTCTTGTTACTGCGCAAAATCGCTAACCATTGCCACTTTTTTTCTAAAAACGCTTTGTTCTTAGCCAGAATTTTTAATTCCTTTATCAAACCCCGCCACCACGAAATACTGCCCCCATAACAAGACAGGGGAGCAGACAATATGGCTTTAACATCGCGTAACACCGTCATTGCCGCACTGGCATTCATCGCTTTTCAGGCTCAGGCGGTTAACGTCACCGTCGCGTATCAGACATCTGCGGAACCGGCGAAGGTGGCGCAGGCAGACAACACATTCGCCAAAGAGAGCGGGGCCACCGTCGACTGGCGCAAGTTCGACAGCGGCGCGAGCATCGTTCGTGCGCTGGCCTCCGGCGATGTGCAGATCGGCAATCTCGGTTCCAGCCCATTGGCGGTAGCCGCCAGCCAGCAGGTACCGATTGAAGTCTTTCTGCTGGCGTCAAAGCTCGGCAATTCTGAAGCACTGGTAGTGAAGAAAAACATCAGCAAGCCCGAAGATTTGATCGGCAAACGGATCGCCGTCCCTTTTATTTCGACCACCCATTACAGCCTGCTGGCGGCGTTAAAGCACTGGGGGATTAAGCCCGGCCAGGTGGAGATTGTGAATCTGCAACCGCCTGCGATTATTGCCGCCTGGCAGCGCGGGGATATCGACGGCGCCTACGTCTGGGCGCCTGCGGTGAACGCGCTGGAAAAAGACGGCAAGGTGCTGACCGACTCCGAAAAGGTGGGGGAGTGGGGCGCGCCGACGCTGGATGTCTGGGTAGTCCGTAAAGACTTTGCCGAGAAGCATCCGGAGGTGGTGAAAGCGTTCGCCAAAAGCGCCATCGATGCCCAGCAACCCTATCTCGCGAATCCTGAAGAATGGCTGAAACAGCCAGAAAACATCAGCAAACTGTCGCGCTTAAGCGGTGTACCCGAAGCTGACGTGCCGGGACTGGTGAAAGGCAACACCTATCTGACGCCGCAACAACAGACGGCTGAACTCACCGGACCGGTAAACAAAGCGATTATCGACACCGCACAGTTCCTCAAAGAGCAGGGCAAAGTGCCCGCCGTGGCGACAGATTACAGCCAGTACGTCACCGACCGCTTCGTGCAATAAAGGAGGCGTTGATGCTGCAAATTTCCCATCTCTTTGCGGATTACGGCGGTAAACCGGCGCTGGACGATATCAGCCTGACGCTCGACAGCGGCGAACTGCTGGTGGTGCTGGGGCCGTCGGGCTGTGGAAAAACCACACTGCTGAACCTGATTGCCGGATTTGTGCCGTATCAGCGCGGCAGCATCCTGCTGGATGGCAAACCGGTGGATGGCCCGGGCGCAGAGCGTGGTGTGGTCTTTCAGCACGAAGGTCTGCTTCCCTGGCGTAACGTGCAGGATAACGTCGCTTTTGGTCTGCAACTGGCGGGCGTAGAGAAAGCGCAGCGTCAGCAGGTAGCCCAGGAGATGCTGAAAAAGGTCGGGCTGGAAGTGGCGGGAAAACGCTTTATCTGGCAGCTTTCCGGCGGGCAGCGCCAGCGGGTGGGGATTGCTCGCGCGCTGGCGGCGAATCCGCAGCTTTTGTTGCTGGATGAACCTTTCGGCGCGCTGGATGCTTTTACCCGCGAGCAGATGCAAACCCTGTTGCTGACGCTCTGGCATGAGACGGGCAAAAAGGTACTGCTGATTACGCATGATATTGAGGAGGCGGTATTTATGGCCACCGAACTGGTGCTGTTGTCTCCAGGGCCAGGCCGGGTGCTGGAACGCCTGCCGCTGGACTTTGCCCGCCGTTTTGTTGCGGGCGAACCGAGTCGCAGCATTAAATCCGATCCGCAGTTTATTGAGACCCGCGAATATGTGTTAAGCCGCGTCTTTGAGCAACGGGAGGCCTTTTCATGAGTGTGGTGATTGGTGATAAACCGCGTCAGCGGACGTTGAAATGGCGCTGGCCATTCTCGCGACAGATAACGTTAAGTCTCGCAACGCTGACGGTTATCCTCGCCGTGTGGTGGACGGTGGCGGCGTTGCAGTTGATCAGCCCGTTGTTTCTGCCGCCGCCGGAGCAGGTATTGCAAAAGCTGATCGCCATCGCCGGGCCACAGGGCTTTATGGACGCCACGCTGTGGCAACATCTGGCAGCCAGTCTTACCCGTATTGTGCTGGCGATGCTGGCAGCGGTGATTATCGGTATTCCGGTCGGGATCGCGATGGGGTTAAGTCCGACGGTACGCGGCATTCTTGATCCCATTATTGAGCTTTACCGCCCGGTGCCGCCGCTCGCCTATCTACCGCTGATGGTTATCTGGTTTGGCATTGGCGAGACGTCCAAGATCCTGCTGATCTATCTGGCTATTTTTGCGCCTGTCGCGATGTCGGCGCTGGCGGGAGTAAAAAGCGCGCAGCAGGTTCGCCTTCGCGCGGCAAGATCGCTGGGCGCCAGCCGCCTGCAGGTGCTGTGGTTTGTTACCCTGCCCGGCGCGTTACCGGAAATTCTCACCGGATTACGTATTGGGCTGGGCGTTGGCTGGTCAACGCTGGTCGCAGCGGAGCTGATTGCGGCAACGCGAGGTTTAGGCTTTATGGTGCAGTCGGCGGGGGAATTTTTGGCGACCGATGTGGTGCTGGCGGGGATCGCGGTGATTGCGGTGATTGCCTTTCTTTTAGAACTGGGTCTGCGTGCGCTCCAGCGACGCCTGACGCCCTGGCATGGAGAAGTACAATGAGTGAACGTCTGAGTATTACCCCGCTGGGGCCGTATATTGGCGCGCAGGTTTCCGGTGCGGATTTAACCCGCCCGCTGAGCGATAACCAGTTTGAACAGCTGTATCACGCGTTGCTGCGCCATCAGGTGGTGTTCCTGCGCGAGCAGGCCATCACGCCGCAGCAACAGCGCGCGCTGGCGCTGCGTTTCGGCGAGCTGCATATTCATCCGGTCTACCCGCATGCCGAAGGGGTCGATGAGATTATCGTGCTGGATACCCACAACGACAATCCGCCAGACAACGACAACTGGCACACCGATGTGACGTTTATTGAAACGCCGCCTGCCGGGGCGATTCTGGCGGCCAAAGAGTTGCCGTCAACTGGCGGTGATACATTATGGACCAGTGGGATTGCGGCGTACGAAGCTCTTTCAGCGCCTTTTCGCCAGTTGTTGAGCGGCCTTCACGCGGAGCATGATTTCCGCAAATCGTTCCAGGAATATAAATATCGCAAAAGCGAAGACGATCATCAGCGTTGGTTAGAGGCGGTGGCAAAACACCCGCCATTGCTGCATCCGGTCGTGCGTACCCATCCGGTGAGCGGTAAGCAGGCGCTGTTTGTGAATGAAGGTTTTACCACGAGGATTGTCGATGTGACGAAAAAAGAGAGTGAAGCGCTACTCGGACTCCTGTTTGCCCACATCACAAAACCTGAGTTCCAGGTGCGCTGGCGCTGGCAACCCGATGATGTGGCGATTTGGGATAATCGGGTGACGCAACATTACGCCAACGCCGATTACCCGCCGCAGCGGCGCATTATGCACCGGGCGACTATCCTGGGCGATAAGCCTTACTTCCGGGCGGGCTGATGAATGACTAATGGCGCTTCGCTTACCGGACCTACATTTTTGTAGGCCGGATACGGCGAAGCCGCCATCCGGCAAAACAACTTAACGCAGGATTTTTTTCTCAGCCAGATCCAGTGCAAAGTAGCTGAAGATCAGATCTGCGCCAGCACGTTTGATCGCGCCTAAGCTTTCCAGCACCACTTTCTCTTCATCAATCGCGCCAGCCATGGCGGCAAATTTGATCATCGCGTATTCGCCGCTTACCTGATAAGCCCCGATCGGCAGTTCGGTGCGTTCACGGATATCACGCAAAATATCCAGATATGCGCCAGCCGGTTTCACCATCAGGCAGTCAGCGCCCTGCGCTTCGTCGAGCAGTGATTCGCGGATCGCCTCACGACGGTTCATCGGATTCATCTGGTAGGTTTTACGATCGCCTTTCAGCGCCGTGCCTGCCGCTTCTCGGAATGGGCCATAGAAAGAGGAGGCGAATTTCGTCGAATAGGACATGATGGCAGTGTCGGTAAAACCTGCGGCATCAAGCGCCTGGCGGATTGCCTGTACCTGACCGTCCATTGCCGCGGAAGGGGCGATAAAGTCAGCGCCCGCCGCCGCAGCCACGACCGCTTGCTTACCCAGATTGACCAGCGTTGTGTCGTTATCGACGCCGTGTTCGCACAGTACGCCACAATGACCGTGTGATGTGTATTCGCAGAAACAGGTGTCAGACATGACAATCATTTCCGGCACAGTTTGTTTGCAGATACGTGACATACGAGCCACCAGACCATCTTCCTTCCAGGCATCGCTGCCGGTGTCATCGGTATGGTGTGAAATGCCAAAGGTCATGACGGAACGAATGCCCGCGTTAGCAATGCGCTCAATTTCACGCGCGAGATGCTTTTCTGGAATGCGCATGACGCCGGGCATCGCTTCAATTGCTTTATGGTCGTCGAGTTCTTCTTCAACAAAGATCGGCAACACCAGGTCATTTAAGCTGAGTGTTGTCTCTTCAAACATGGCGCGAAGCGCAGCAGATTTGCGCAGGCGGCGAGGGCGTTGGATTAAGTCTGTCATGGTATGCCTGATGTTTGTGGAATCGAAGGCGGTAGTATACCTGAACCTGCGCGCGAGTGTTTTACGAAAGTTGGCCTTATGCTTTTGCTTGCATGATTAATTAAATAAATATTTGAGCAATATTTTGTTATAGCTGGCTAAATATTTATATTGGTGTGTTGAATTGTTATTTGTCGCATATTTCAAACGTCAATATATTTTATTGTGTTATTATTTAAATGGTCGTTGGTTATTTATTGGTTGTTTTGTTTTTACTTGGGTTTATTATTGATGGTTTGTATGTTTCCTCCTTTTTATTTACATGTAACGCATTAATTTTTAATGGTGTTTTTTGGTTTTTATTAGATGGTTTCTGATGCTTTTGTTTATTGTCCGATTTCGGACTGCCGGGAAAGAATAATTGAACCTTTTAGTGTGGGTACCGCATAATCTTTCTTGCGAAACATAATGTTTTCTACGCATTGATAATTGATGGATCAACGATATTACGTCCCTGAGGAGGGATGACAAATGCACTCCTGGAAAAAGAAACTCGTAGTCTCAAAATTAGCATTAGCCTGCACTTTGGCAATCACTTCTCAGGCAAATGCTTCCACTGACATTTCTGGTACTACTTACACAACGTTTACGCACTATAACGACGCAACTTATGCTGATGGCGTTTATTATGATGGTTACGTCGGCTGGAACAACTACGCGACCGATAGCGTTTATAACGGTGATATCTACCCGGTAATCAATAACGCGACCGTTAACGGCGTCATCTCAACCTACTATCTGGATGATGGTCTTTCAACGAATACCAATAGTAATAGCCTGACAATCAAAAACAGCACCGTGCACGGAATGATTACTTCCGAGTGCATGACAAGCGATTGTGCAGATGGTCGTGATACGGGCTATGTTTATGATCGCCTGGCGCTCACCGTTGATAACTCAACGATCGACGATAATTACGAGCATTATACCTATAATGGCACTAACACTGATGGTACCGCCGATACTCACGTTGTAGACGTTTATAACCTGGGTACCGCCATCACGCTGGATCAGGAAGTCGATCTGGCGATTCAAAATAACTCACACGTTGCGGGAATCACTCTGACCCAGGGCTACGAGTGGGAAGATATTGACGACAACACCGTTAGCACTGGCGTAAACAGCGGCGAAGTGTTCAACAATACCATCACTGTAACTGATTCTACCGTGACTTCAGGTTCATGGTCAGATGAAGGAACTTCAGGTTGGTTCGGCAATACCAATAACGCAAGTGACTATAGCAATACTCTGACTGCTAATGACGTTGCGATTGCCGCAATTGCGAATCCGTATGCAGACAATGCGATGCAGACGACGGTCAATCTCAGCAATTCTACTCTGATGGGCGATGTTGTGTTCTCCAGCAACTTCGACGAAAACTTCTTCCCGAACGGTGCTGATTCCTATCGTGATACTGACGCCAATGTCGACACCAACGGCTGGGATGGTACTGACCGCATGGATGTTACCCTGAATAATGGTAGCAAATGGGTCGGTGCGGCAATGTCCGTACATCAGGTCGATACCGATGGTGATGGTGTATATGACAGCGTAGCTGCGGGTACTGATGCGACTGCAACATTGATCGATATCGCAGCCAATAGCCTGTGGCCATCGTCCACCTATGGCATTAACAGTGACGGTACCGCTTATGATGAAGACGGTCACGTTGTTGGCAACGAAGTTTATCAAAGCGGTCTGTTCAACGTAACGCTGAACGGCGGTTCTGAGTGGGATACCACCAAAGCATCTCTGATTGATACGCTGAGCATCAACAGCGGCTCTCAGGTCAATGTAGCGGATTCCCGACTGGTTTCTGACTCCATCTCTCTGACCGGCGGTTCTGCC